>CATNDJ010000139.1 GCA_950097265.1 uncultured Oscillibacter sp. | reverse complement strand
TCCTCGAAGCTGCGCATCTTCCGACAGGGGGCGGTCAACTGCGTCAACCTGGACTGCGACCACGCCGAACGGGTGTTGGCCGCCGCCCGGGAGACGGGAAAGCCTCTGATTACCTTCTCCCAGAAGGACCCATCTGCGGACGTGTGCGCCGGCCGGGTGCGCAAGCGGGGGGAGGACATCCTGTTCCAGGTGCGCACCCGGCGGTATGAGCGGGAGTTCCGGCTTACCATGCCGGGGCTGTTCAACGTGGAGAACGCCCTGGCCGCCATCGCCGTGTGCGAGGGGCTGGACGTTCCGCCACGGTTTATCTACGCGGGGCTGGAGCGGGCCAGAGTCCCCGGCCGGATGGAGGTTTTTACCAGCGCCGGCGGGACGGTCACCGCCATCGTGGACTACGCCCACAACCGCATGAGCTTCGAGGCGCTGTTCCACTCCACCCGGACGGAGTACCCCGGCCGGCGCGTCGTGACGGTGTTCGGCTGTCCCGGCCTGAAGGCTCTGGACCGGCGGCGGGACCTGGGGGAAATATCGGGGAAGTACTCCGACCTGGTGGTCCTCACCGAGGAGGACAGCGGAGAGGAGGACACCCTGTCCATCTGTGAGCAGATCGCCGCCCATGTGGCGGAACAGGGTTGTAAATACCGCATCGAGCCAAACCGGGGCGAGGCCATCCGCCAGGCGGTTTTGAGCTGCCGGGAGCCCTCCGTTCTGCTGATTACCGGAAAGGGGGAGGAGACCCGGCAGAAACGGGGCCGGGAGTATATCGACACCCCTACCGATGTGGAGTACGTCCGCAGCTTTTTGCAGGAGTACGACATGATCCGGGGCCTGGACGGCATGGAGCAGGTCCGGGGACTGCTGTCCGCCCTCCCTGTGCTGGAGCGGTACGCGGGTAAAAAGGCGGTGGTCCAGTGCCAAGCCGTGGCCGGAGCAGATATTTGGCAGGACGTGTCCGCCTTGCGGGCGCTGGGCGTCCGGGTACGGGTCTGCGAGTGCGGCGGGGGGCTGGAGGCGGCTCTGGAGGACAGGGCGGAGCTGCTGGTGCTGTTCTCCCTCACCGGACTGACCGGCCTGGAGCGCATGGATGTGAAACGGGCGGAGGAGCGGCTGGAGACGGGCAGTATCCCCGAAAATCTGACGGGGGCAGTCCGGGACTGTGTCGATGCGCTGCGCGCCGGGGCGGAGGAGGCCGCCGTGCTGGACAGCGCCGGAGCACACGCCCTGCTGCTGTATCTGCTGGACCGGCAGACGCCGGGGATGATCGTTTCCGGATGAATTTTCATTTTTCCTCTAATTTTTCAAACAGGGCCTAATTTTATGAAGGAGGAATTGAAAGTGAGGAAATGAAGATGAAAAAAGTTATGATTGGAGGAGGACTGAGTATATGTTTGCTTATGGGGGTGATATTGTATAACTATAGAGCAATCGAACAGGAGGGAGACCTAACAAAAGAATTTTTATATGTATCAGAGAGTCAGAGTGGATATCCTATGCGTAATTTTGGTGTTTC
>CATNDJ010000138.1 GCA_950097265.1 uncultured Oscillibacter sp. | reverse complement strand
GGGCAGGGAGGAGGCCGGCGTATGGTGGAGCATGCCGCTGGCGCAGATGTTGACCGCTGCGGCTGCCGTTGTGCTGAAAATCCGGACGGACAGGGGCCTTGCTCCCGGCTATACGGAGCCGCAGAAGGGATGACCGTATTGATTGAGAATGTCCGGACGGCGGTCTTGCCGGAATCGGGCCGGTATGATATAATGCACGCAGTCCCGCGCCCAGCGCGGAGAAACGGGAGGTAGATGGCAATGGGTCTGGAAAAGGCAAGCGGACTGACAGTGGGCAGGGGGACGCCGGGCCCCCGGAATCTGATCTCAGACGTCCCCGGCGTCACCGTAGGCCACGTCACCATCCAGGACGGCGCCGGTGTCAACACCGGCGTCACCGCGGTCCTGCCCCACGGCGGGAATCTGTTCCGGGACAAGGTCCTGGCGGCGTCCGTGGTCATCAACGGCTTCGGCAAGACCATCGGACTGGTGCAGGTGGAGGAGCTGGGCACCATTGAGACGCCCATCCTGCTGACCAACACCCTCAGCGTGGGGACCGCGGCCACGGCGCTGGTCAAGTATATGCTGGCCCAGAATGCGGACATTGGCCGCACAACGGGCACGGTCAACCCGCTGGTGTGCGAGTGCAACGACGGCTTTCTCAACGACATCCGGGGCCTCCACGTGCGGGAGGAGCATATTTTCCAGGCCATTGCCGCCGCCGGGCCGGACTTCGCCGAGGGCGCGGTGGGCGCGGGGACCGGGATGAGCTGCCTGGGCTTCAAGGGCGGCGTCGGCTCCGCCAGCCGGACGGCGGCGCTGGAGGGGCGAACGTACACCGTCGGCGCGCTGGTGCTGAGCAACTTCGGCGGGCCGGGGCGGCTGATGATTGATGGCCGCCAGGTGGGCCGGGAGGTCCAGGGCCGCGCCGGCGGCTCCGGGGACAAGGGCTCCATTATCATGCTCCTGGCCACGGACATCCCCCTCAGCGAGCGGCAGCTGAAGCGGCTCTGCCGCCGGGCCGGGGCCGGTCTGGCCCGAACCGGGTCCTATTACGGCAGCGGCAGCGGTGATATTGCCATTGCCTTCACCACCGCCAACCGGGTCCCCCACGACAGCCCCAGGGCCTTTGTGGAGATGCAGATGATGTCCGACGACCACATCGACCCTGTTCTGGCCCTCAGTGCCGAGGCGGTGGAGGAGGCCATTGTCAGCTCCCTCTACCACGCCGGGACCACAACGGGCCTGGACGGTCGAATCCGGCGGAGCCTGCGGGAGTTTTTGTAGAAAGAGCCGCTTAGAAAGAAATTTTTCATTTTTGAAAAAAAGCCCTTGACAAATTGCGGAAAATGGATATAATAGAATCGTTCGTCAGGAACAAAGCGGGATTGTGTAAGGGTAGCACAGCGGACTCTGACTCCGTATGTGAGGGTTCGAATCCTTCTCCCGCTGCCAAAAAAGATGCACCGCTGCGCGGTGCATCTTTTTTGGGTCCCGCGCCGCTTTGCGGCGCTCCACCCCAAGGGCGGTTAAAA
>CATNDJ010000137.1:844-1523 GCA_950097265.1 uncultured Oscillibacter sp. | reverse complement strand
GAATCACCATCTCCGCCGAAGCCATTATGGGCGACGAGTACAACGCCGTCATCGTCTACACCCTCACCCGGGAGGACGGGGAGCGGTTTCTGCCGGAGGGGCAGGGCCTGGATGAGACCTATTTGATAATGGGCGGCGGCGGAGCCAGCTGGGCCAGGGGCGGCACCCACGGCGGCGCCTGGTTTGTGGACCAGGACCCGGAGGACAACCAGATCCAGTATGTGGAGACCGCCAGCTCCGACGTCTCTTTGACCCGGGGCACCGCCAAGGCGGAGTTTGAGGACCTGCGCTATTGGGACCCGGAGACGGAGCGGGACGAGCTGCTGTACGAGGGCAAGTGGAAGTTCCGCTTTGAGGTGGACTACGAGGACTGCTCTGTCCGCCTGGGCGGCGGTGAGACCTTCAACCAGGATGGGCTGTCCTTCACCATCGACAGCGTCAGCGTCTCCCCCATCGCGGTGAAGGTGAACTACACCGTGGACCAGGAGGTGGTCTGGTCCAACAGCGGAAGCGGCCGCCAGGACCCCGAGGACGCCCGCCAGTCCCGGCGGTATCTGGAAAACGTGGAGATTCTGCTGACTAAAACCGACGGCACGGTCATGGACCTCAGCACCTCCGGCGGCAGCCTCCGGCCGGAAAACGGAGCCACCGTCTGCTCCAAGGGCCAGGTGATGGAGGA
>CATNDJ010000137.1:0-803 GCA_950097265.1 uncultured Oscillibacter sp. | reverse complement strand
TCCCATTCCCGCTGAGTAAAAATCAGGCGCGCCAGGGTGATCAGCCCTGGCGCGCTCTTTGTGTACTCTATAAACTTCCGTGGCGCGGGAGGCTTCCCACTCCTCCCGACAAATTTATCATAGCCGCCCCGCCCCGGGAAGTCAAGCAAAATCGTTGCGCATTGCAACGATTTGTGCAAACCGTCAAAAATGTCCCGCCGGAATTGACGGACAGCCTCCGCGCTGTTATGATACAAAAAAGAGGACGGAGGGAGGCGGCGGCATGGACCCCACTAAAAGACGCTTCCGGAAGATCGACCGGGACGCCCAGCGGTTTGTGGCCCAGGCTCTGGGCAACACGGACTTGAGTCTCAGCGATTACGACATGATCCACACTGTGCGCCACCGGCCCGGTATCACCCAGGAGGAGCTGCGGCGGCTGTACTGCCTGGACAAGAGCACCATTGCCCGCCGGGCGGCGAAGCTGGAGGAGGCGGGCTACATCCGCCGCCGCCCCAGCCCCGAGGACAAGCGGCGCAAGGAGCTCTTCGTCACGGAGAAGGGGGACGCCCTGCGGGAGGCCAAGGTGGAGGCGGAGGCCTTTTACTTTGGCTGGCTGACATCGGAGCTTGAGGAGGCGGAGCTGGCCGCGCTGGTGCCTCTGCTGGACAAGCTTCAGCTCCGCAGCCGGGACGAGCGGCGGCAGGGCTTTGCCGCGCTGCTGAGAGACTATGAGAAGACCCATTCGGAGGAATCGTGAAGAGCGGGGCGGCAAAGCCGCCCCGCTCCAGCTTGTCGAAAAAGTCTGCCTACCGGCAGACTTT
>CATNDJ010000136.1 GCA_950097265.1 uncultured Oscillibacter sp. | reverse complement strand
GGCTGTTGGGGGAACTGGGCGCGGTGGGCAGCAGTGCATCCAGCAGCGACAGCAGGCGTTGCCGCCACTGCGCCGGGGTCAGCAGCTCGCCCAGTCGGCGCTGGTAGATCGCCAGCACGCGCAGCAGGCGCAGCAGCCGGTCCAGCTGCTGGGCGGCAGGCTCTGACCGGTAGGGGGCCAGGGCTTTTTCCATATAGCCGTCCAGGGAGGAAAAGGCGTGGGCCACCAAATCTTCTTTGGAGGAGAAATGATGGTAGAAGGCCCCCGTTGTGACCCCGGCGGCGGTGCAGATATCCCGGATGGTCATTTTGTCAAAGCCGACCTGCCGGGTCAATCGGATGGCGGCGTCCAAAATGGCCAGCCGGGTGGCCTCGCCCTGAACCTGCCGGCGGCTTTGATAATCCATGAAAATCTCTCCTTGACAGTCGGGTTTGGAGTGACTATAATAGTCACATAACTTTGTTATCCAACAGGGCCATTATAACTGGACAGGCCTTGTGTGTCAAGCATTGGAGGAGTTTTCTTGAGTATCAATCCTGAAAAGATCGCCTTTCTGGTAGACTCCTGCGCAGAGATGGAACCCCGGCACCGGAAGGGACTGCCGGTCTATGTGGTGCCCCTGCGCATCGCCTGTAAGGATAAGGATTACAATGATGGGGAGGATATTTCAGCCAAGGATATCTATAAGCGGCTGGAAAAGGGGGAGCTGCCCAAAACCTCCCTGCCTGACATGATGCGGGTGGACAGGACCTTGGAGAACATCAAGAAGGACGGCTACGAGAAGGTTATCGTCCTGCCCCTGTCTTCCGGCCTTTCCGGCACCCACAATATGCTTCGCCTGGCCTGTGAGGAGCGGGAGGATCTGGAGACCGCCGTGTTCCAGACATACAGCGGCGCCATCCCCATCGGCGGGGTGGTCCTTCAGCTGTGGGAGGACATCCAGAGGGGGATGAAGTGGGAACAGCTGGTGGGCCAGCGGGTGGAGCATCTGCTGCGGAATACCCACGCCTTCTTTTCGGTGGATACGCTGGAATATCTGCAAAAGGGCGGGCGTATCGGAAAAATCACCGCTTTGGCGGGGACGGTACTGAACATCAAGCCCATCCTCACCTTTGCCGAGGACGGCCAGCTGGTGAACGTGGCCAAGGTCCGGGGCCGCAAGCAGGTCCAGGGCAAGCTCATCGAGCTGGTGAAGGAACAGGTGGGGGACCACAAGGCTTTTAACCTTCTGGTGGCCAACGGCGGCGCCGAGGAGGAGATGAAGCAGCTGAAGGCGGATCTGATGGAGGCTATCCCCGGCTGCCGGCACATCTGGGACTCCCATATTGACGGGACCCTCAGTGTGTATATCGGTAAGGGCGTATTGGGAGCGGCCATTCAGTTTTTGGATTAAAGACGAAAAAAGGGAGGCATTGCGGCAACGCGCAATGCCTCCCTTTTTGTATCAAGACGCGGTTTATAAACCGCATCTTTTATTTTGCCTGGGGGAAGGAAACCACCGCTTTAAACAGGTCCCCGTCCACCTCCAGACGGAAGACGCCGCCCTGCAATT
>CATNDJ010000135.1 GCA_950097265.1 uncultured Oscillibacter sp. | reverse complement strand
ATGCCTGCTGGCCGTTTTGCCGAGGTTACGGAGTAGAGCCTAAATACGCTGGGCGGATATAAGACGACCATCTGCCACCCTGCCACCAGCGGACACAGGGACGTCTCCCAAGAAATCCGGGACACGCTGGGAATCACCGACGGCTTCGTGAGAATCTCCTGTGGCGTTGAGGACGCCCGGGACCTGGTGGACGATTTGCTGCGGGCGCTGGATAAAACGGTAAGCGCCAAAGGCCCGGACGCCTGAACCCGGCCGGGCTTGCCGCAGCGATACGGAGAGCGCGGAGAAGATTCTCTGAATTTCATGATACGAAGGAGGAATGATGATGGACGTTGCAAAAATTTGCCGGGATATGAATCCTGAAATTGTGTCGTGGCGGCGCGAGCTGCACCGCATTCCCGAGGTTGGCAACGATTTGCCCCAAACCGCCGCTTATGTAAAGGACAAGCTGGAAGCGTGGGGAATCGCGTACCAGACCTTTGAAAGCAATTCCGGCATTGCGGCCCTTATCGGGAAAAGGGAAGGGAAGGTTGTCGGCCTCCGCGCCGACATGGACGCGCTGCCGGTTGCGGAGCGCACGGGGCTGGAGTTCGCCTCAGGCAATGGAAATATGCACGCCTGCGGGCACGACGCCCACACCGCGCTGCTCCTTGGGTGCGCAAAATTCTTTAAAGCCCATGAAGACGAGCTTAACGGCCGGGTCAAGCTGATCTTTCAGCCGGGGGAGGAGGGCACCGGCGGCGCGAGGATTATGGCGGCGGACGGGGTGCTGGAAAATCCCCATGTGGACGCGATCATCGCTCTGCACGTCGGAACCTTCCATAAGGACTTGACGAGCGGCGATATTGCCATCGGACATGGCTCCGTGTTTGCCTCGTCCTACGACGAAGTAATCTTGACCGTACATGGAAAAGGCTCTCATGGGGCGGAGCCCGATCAGTCCGTCGATCCCATCAATATAGCCCAATCCATCCTCGGAGTATGCCAGAGCGTCATCAGCAGGCAGTTTCCCCCATACAGGGCCGGCGTTTTCTCCATTACAAATATCAATGGGGGAAGCGGGGCGTTCAATATCATTGGAGATACCGTGCGGATGACCGGCACCATTCGGGCGCAGAGAAATGAAGATAGGGATTTCATCTACAACAGCGTAAAAGAGATTTCCAGCGCCCTGGCGGAGGCAATGGGCGGTACATGTGAAATGGAATTCAACGAGCCGGTCAACCCTGTGATTAACGACCGGGCGGTGACGGACGCCGTCATGGCGGCCGCCAGAAAGGTAACTCCGCCTGAATTTCTGAAGCAGACCGACCGCACGCTGATGATCGGCGAGGACGCCGCTGAATTTTGGGACAGGGTTCCGGGTACATACTTTTTCCTGGGAACAAAGGTCGAGGGAGCCGCTCCCGAGGCAAATATGCATCACAACCCCCACTTCCTCCTGGATGAAACCTACCTGCACCACGGCGCCGCCGTGATGATTCAGAGCGCGCTGGACCTGCTGGGGACGTGACGATGGGCAGAGATGAGATTTTCCGGAAGATATGCGTAGACGCCGTCGGGTATGAAA
>CATNDJ010000134.1 GCA_950097265.1 uncultured Oscillibacter sp. | reverse complement strand
CATGAACGACAACAAAGTGGAACTGAGCTGGCTGCTCCAGCAGATCGCCGCCATCCAGGACGGCACCGAATACCTGAAGGACGGCCTCGCCCAGCTGGCCCAGATGGGCGAGGGGGACAGCGGCGAGTCCTACTCCCCGGGCAATATCCTGGGCAAGGCCAAGGCCGACGCCCTGGGCGGCATGATCCGGGGACGGGAGACCACCAACCAGCAGCTCCTGCGGCTGTATGAGAAGATGTACGACGACCTGATGGGCCGCGGCCCCGCGCAATGAAAAACGCCCGGCCCCCGCACAGCGGGGGCCGGGTCTTTTACGTGATGGCGCTCCGCATCAGCAGCATTCCGCTGCGGGGATGCACATTGGCCCAGTTGTTCTGGGAGATGAAGGGCCGGTGCTGGTCGGCGTCCGCGCCGTCCGCTCGGACCGTCCAGCGGCCATGGGGCAGCTGGATGGCGTAGTCGTGCCCGGTGGCGTTGTAAACCACAAAGAGCAGCTGGCCGCAGGGGCCGCCGCCCTCCACCTGGAAGGATACCACTCCGTCCCGGTGGACGGTGCCCTCTTTGATCCGCTTGCCCGCCTCCGGGCTCCGGTCGCACAGGCCGGGCAGGGCCTTGCGCAGCCGGATCAGCTGCCGGTAGTAGTCCGTCAGCCCGCCGAACCGCCAGGCCCGCTCCCAGCTGAGCATATTGATCTCCGGCGAGGACCGGTAGCTGTTGGCGTCTCCCAGCTTGGTGCGGCCGAACTCCTCCCCCGCCTGGAAGAACACGTTTCCCTGGCAGGTGAACATGATAAACGCCGCCAGCTTGTTCTGGGCCGCCAGATCGTCCCGGTACTCCTGGTAGGAGGGGGTCCCCCCGGCGCACAGCGCCAGCTTATCCCACAGGGTGTAGTTGTCGTGAGCGGAGATATAGTTGATGACCTGGGAGCAGGCCCGGGGGCGGAAATCCCCCACTCCGCCCGTCCAGCCGGCCGCCGCGCACAATATGGTCTCCCCCAGCCCCGAGCCGCCGTTGACAAAGCCGGGCTGTTCCCCGTGGAAGCAGTCCCCCTTGATGGCGTCCCGGGTGAGGTCGCAGAACATGGCGATCTCCGGGTCCAGCCGGGCCGCGTTTCCCCGCACAGCCGGGGCGGCGCCCGGCTCCATGGGGGAGTCCGCCGCCCGCCAGGGCTCGCCGTACACCAGCTTTTCCCCGGGGCCGAAGACCGCGTCCAGCGACCAGCGGATGCGGTTCATCAGCTCCACCGTCAAAAGGCCCATCAGGTCGAAGCGGAAGCCGTCGATGTGGTACTCCCGGGCCCAGTACATCACGGAGTGGAGGATATAGTTGTCCACCATGGCCCGGCCCGACGCCATGTCGTTGCCGCACCCCGAGCCGTTGGACAGGCTGCCGTCCTCCCAGTGGCGGTAGTAGTAGCCCGGCGCTGACCGCTCCAGCCAGGAGTCGGAGGCGTAGGTGTGGTTGTACACCACGTCCATCACCACCCGCATTCCGTTTTGGTGGAGGGTCTGGATCATCTCCTTGCACTCCCGGATGCGGGCGGCCCCGTCGGCGGGGTCGGTGGAGTAGCTCCCCTCCGGCACGTTGTAG
>CATNDJ010000133.1 GCA_950097265.1 uncultured Oscillibacter sp. | reverse complement strand
CCTGCTGCGGGGCTGAAAAATGCATAAAAAAGCCGGAGCCCACGGGGCTCCGGCTTTTATTGATACTTTATAAAACTTCGTAATCCACGGCCGCCCGGTCCTCCCGGATGGATTTGCACAGGGCGGAGACCGCCTTGTGCCGGGGGTCGTTCTTATAGGCGTCCAGGTCCTCCAGGCTTTGAAACTCGCTGACCAGCACCGCGTCGTAGTTTCCCGGGGCTATGTTCCGGGCCACCTCGCTGCGCAGAAGCTGGGGGACGACACCCTGCAAAGCCCGGAGGCCGTTTAGAAACTGTTCCTGCTCCGCCTCGGTGCCGGGGCGGAACTTCCACATGACGATGTGACGGATCATAGGCCCTCCTTATTTCCCGTTCTTCCGGTTGTACGCCTCGATGCCAAGGCCCAGCAGCTCGATGGCCCGGGTCAGCTCCTTGGGCTGGGTGACGTAGGCGATGCGGACCTCGTTTTTCCCCTTGCCGGGGGTGCCGTAGAAGCCCTCGCCGGGGGCGTACATGACAGTTTCGCCCCGGTCCTCGAACTCCTGAAGCAGGAAGTACTGGAGCTTCTCCGCGTCGTCCACCGGCAGGGTGGCCATGACGTAGAACGCGCCCTCCGGGGAGCTGTGGGACACGCCGGGGAGCTTGGAGAGGGCCTCCACCAGGGCGTCCTTCCGCCGTCCGTACTCGTCCCGGACGGAGGCCAGATACTCCGGGGTCATCGTCCGGTACAGGGCGGCGGCGCCGATCTGGTCCAGAGTGGCAGCGCAGAGGCGGCCCTGGCAGATCTTCATGGCCAGCTCCATGAAGCGCCGGTTTCGGGAGATCAGCGCGCCCACCCGGGCGCCGCAGGAGGAGAAGCGCTTGGAAATGGAGTCGGTGACGATGATATTTTCCGCCGCGTCCTCGAACTCCAGCAGGGAGCTGAGCTTTTTCCCGGAGTAGATGATTTCCCGGTAGACCTCGTCGCTGACCAGGAAGAGGTTGTGCTCTTTGCAGATATCCACCAGGAGACGCTGTTCCTCGCGGGTAAGCACCGCGCCGGTGGGGTTGCCGGGGTTGGTGACCATAATGGCCTTGGTGCGGGGGGTGATGAGGGGCTCGATCTTCTCCCGGCGGGCGAAGCGGTAGCCCTCCTCCGCCGTGGTGGGGATGGGGACGATTTTCCCCCCGGCTACGCCGATAAAGGTATCGTAGTTGGGGTAGAAGGGCTCGGGAATGAGGACCTCGTCCCCCTCGTCCAGGATGCAGGCCGCAGTGAGCTGGAGGGCCTCGCTGCCGCCGAAGGTGGCCAGAATGTGGCCGGGCTCCAGGGAGACGCCGAAGCTGTGGTAGTACCCTTGGACGGCCTCCACGTATTCCTCCACGCCGCCCGCAGGGGCGTAGGCCAGGACGGAGCTGTCGTAGGCCCGCACGGCGTCAAAGAACGCCTGGGGGGTTTCCACGTCGGGCTGGCCGATGTTCAGATGGAGGACGCGCCGCCCGGCTGCCTCCGCCGCCACCACGTAGGGGTGGAATTTCCGAATGGGGGAGAGGCTGCACGCCTCGCACTTGCTGGAGAACTTCATCCTGTTCGCCTCCTTGGGGCCTGTGATTTTTTGTAATTCCGCCCCCGTCGAGG
>CATNDJ010000132.1 GCA_950097265.1 uncultured Oscillibacter sp. | reverse complement strand
TGGAGCAGCTGTCCGCCGGACTGGACCTGGACGTGCGCCAGCCCGACGGGGACACGGTGGAGAAGGTGGTCACCATCTTCCGGGAGCTGCGGGCCGGGGCCACCCTGGACGGCAAGCAGAAGCTGAAAACCACCTCCGGGGTGCTGTCCACCGCCGAGGCTATCTCCCTCCTGGCCAACTCCATGGCCCTGGCCGGGAGCTTCGGGGACGGGCGCATCTCCGATGGCGACCTGGCCGCCGCCCTTCAGGGGGCGGTGGTGAAGGACGAGGAACAGGACAAGGTCACTTGGAAGGAGTATCTGGAGAACGTGATGAAGAAGCGGGGCCACGAGTGGCTGCCCCTGTACCGGGCCTGCCGGGAGCTGAACGGGTGATGAGCGGCCCAATCTTATTTGGCGTGCGCCACCTGTCCCCGGCGGCGGCGTTCCGGCTGCGAAAAGCCCTAGACCAGGCCAAGCCCGAGCTGGTTCTGGTGGAGGGCCCCAGCGACCTGAACGGCCAGATGCAGTGGCTTTGCCACCCGGACGCCCAATTTCCCGCCGCCATCCTGGCCTATACCAGGGAACCCCCGGTGCGCACCATTTTGTGGCCCTTCGCCGTCTACTCCCCGGAGATTCAGGCCATCCTGTGGGCCCATGAGCACGGGGTGGAATGCCGGTTTATGGACCTGCCGTCGTCGGTGTTTTTGGGGTTCCGGGAGGCGGAGGAAGCTGTGGAGGCGGACCGTGACCGCCCCGGCACGGAGGAGGAAGGGACCCTTACCACCGAGTCCGTCTACCAGCGGCTGGAGACCCTCACGGGGGAGGACCACGACACCTTCTGGGAGCGGAACTTTGAGCAGCTGGGGGAGAGCCCGGACTTTCAGGCCGCCAACAACGCCTTCGGGCGGGAGCTGCGGGCCGCCGCCGCGGACAGCCGCCGGGACATGGCGGAGACGGTGGTCCGGGAGGCGTACATGAAGCGGGTCATCGCCCAGGCCGTTGCCTCCGGCATTCCCCCGGAAAAGATCTTCTGCGTGTGCGGGTCCTTCCACGTGGCGGGGCTGGAGGAGAACGCTCCCATGACCGGCGAGGAGGAGAAAACCCTGCCCCGGGCGGACTGCTGCGCCACCCTCATGCCCTACTCCTATTACCGGCTGTCCTCCCGCTCCGGCTACGGGGCGGGGAACCGGGCCCCGGCCTATTTCGAGCTGCTGTGGGACGCCCTCAACGGCGGCGGGGTCAAGGACGCGGCCTATCTTTACCTCACCCGGCTGGCCGCCGCCCACCGGAAGGCGGGCAACCTGGTGTCCTCCGCCGAGGTCATCGAGGCGGTGCGGCTGGCGGACACCCTGGCCAGCCTGCGGGGGAGCGGGTATCCCACCCTGTCCGACCTGCGGGACGCCTCCGTCACCACCATGGGCCACGGCAGCTTTTCCGAGCTGGCCCTGGCCGCGGCGGACACCGAAATCGGGAAAAAGATCGGCTTTCTGCCGGAGGGGGTGGCCCGCACCAGTGTGCAGGAGGACTTTTACCGCCAGCTCAAGGAGCTGCGGCTGGAAAAATTCCGTACTGCCGAGACGCAGCGGCTGGACCTGGATTTAAGGGAAAAGCTGAACGTTAAATCGGAGGCGGCCGCC
>CATNDJ010000131.1 GCA_950097265.1 uncultured Oscillibacter sp. | reverse complement strand
ACAATCAAGCGCCCCTGCCGTTATCCGGCAGGGGCGCTTCAGCTTGTCGAAAAAGTCTTTTCGACAAGCTGCCTGCGATTTTTTGAACACCGTAATGTTCAAAAAATCGTTGATTACCCGTGAAAGACACCCCTCCTGGGTTTCTTTCACACTATCTTCCTTCCCGATGGCACCACGCAGCGCACTTGATCGACAGTCTGGCTTTTGTCACAGCTCTACGGTCAGGTCCCCGTCCACGGGCAGCGGGAACCGCCGTCCGTTCAACTCCAGGACGCCGCCGGGCCGGTTGGTATGGGCCGTCAGGGCTCCCCCCTCCGCCCGCAGGCTGGCAAAGCCGTCCCCGCCGTCCACCGGCAGGACGCAGTCTAGTTCAGGTAGGTAGTCCAGCCGGGGCGCTATCGCGAAGCCCTCCCCCTCCCGCCGCAGGCCCGCAAAATACCGGCCCAGCAGGTAGATGGGGCTGGCCGACCAGGCGTGGCACAGGCTCTTGCCGAACCGGTCGCCGTACATGTCGTACTGGGCGGGCCCCGTCACGGCAGGGTCGAACTCCTCCCAGAAGGTGACGGCCCCCCGGTCCAGCATTCCGCCCCAGTAGCTCCGCAGCCGCTCCATCACCTCATCCAGCCGCCCGCAGTCCGCCAGCACGTCCAGCTGGAAAAAGTTGAAATAGGGGGTGGTGATGGGGGGAACCGCCGGATTGTCGATGACGTTTTTCAGAATCAGCGCCCGCTTCTCCCCGTCCGCCACCCCGCACCGCACCGCCAGCAGGTTGGTCTGACGGGACACGTGCCGCCGCCCGGAGGTAAAGGAGTCCACGTAGGCCCCCAGCTCCCCGTCCCAGTAGCAGGCGTCGATCTGGGCGGCCAGGGCGTCCCGGCGGGCGCGGTATTCCCCGCCGTCCAGGCCCAGGGCCCCGGACAGCTCCGCCGCCGCCTGCCAGCAGGCGCACAGCAGCATCTGCTCCGCGCCGAAGGGCCCGTCCTTGTCCAGCTCCGCCCAGTCGATGAACACCCAGTCCCCCTCCCGGGCGGTGAGGAAGCCCCGCCCATCCAGCCGCTTTTCGCAGAAGGCCAGCAGGGACCGCACCTTGGGCCAGATCAACTCCAGGAACTCCATGCCGCCGTAGGCGGCGAAGTGCTCCTTCACCCCCAGCACCCACAGCAGGGAGTAGTCCATGATGGTGTTGATGTGGCCCGTCATGGGGTCGTTCCCCCGGAGAGCCAGCAAGGTGCGCTGCTCCACGCCGGGGTCGGCCAGCAGGTACCGGTTGACAAACAGGCTTTGATAGGCGTCCCCAGCCCAGATCCACTTGTCCCGCTTCACCCCATCAATGAAAAAGATCCCGGCGCACAGCCGGAAGGTGTGCGCCGCCACCGACCAGATCCTGTCCAGCAGCGGGTCGCCGCACTGGAACGCCGCCCGGACGGGGATGTCCACAAACTGGTGAACAGCGGCCAGCTCCACCGCCTCCCCAGGGATGAAGGCGAAGCGCACCGCGCACCGGGGAGTCTCCCCCGTCTCCGGATCAGGCGTCCAGCTGTAGTAGCAGCGTTTCGTGTCCAGCGCCTCGTCCCGGGACTCGCCGCAGTACACCCGTAGCCTCTCCAGCCGCTCCCGGGGG
>CATNDJ010000130.1 GCA_950097265.1 uncultured Oscillibacter sp. | reverse complement strand
TATGGGGGGCGTGTGTGGTCACGCGGGCCTGTTTTCCACCGCCGGCGATGTCGCGAGGGCGGCAGGCGTGATGCTGGACGGAACAGCCCGGGAGACGGGGGAGCTCTTTTTCCACCCGGCGGTTCTGGACAAAATGACCCGCAACTATACCGCGGGAAAAGGTCAGAACAGGGGGCTGGGGTTCATTCTGGCGGGACCCGACGCGCCGGCAGGGGATCTCATGTCAGCGGCTAGTTTCGGGCATACGGGCTTTACCGGGACCAGCCTTTGGGTGGACCCGGTAATTGGGCTGTACGCTGTGCTGCTGACCAACCGAATCCATCCGAGACGGGATAATGACATGATTTTCCGAACGCGGCATATTTTTCACAATCTGGCTGTGCTGCAATATACGTAAAGCGGCGGATGGAACTGACCCCTGGGTCCCGGCAGCGGGTCTGATATTACTGATTGAAGAAGGTATCCATATGGAAAATCTGCTTTTGAAACTCCGTGAGAGATACCAGGACCTGGGGGAAAAGGACCGCGCTGTCGCCGAATTTATTCTGCGCAGTGAGCAGGAGGTCCCCCGGCTCACAATCAGCCAAGTTGCGGAGGGAAGCGGCGTCAGTCAGGCGGCCGTCGTCCGTTTTTGCAAGCTGTTTGACAGCGAGGGGTTTAAGGATTTCCGCCGGCGGCTCACAGCTGATATTTTAGAGCAGGCTCAGAAACCGCCGCTCCCCAGCGCCTATATCACGGCGGATTTGACGGGCGACGAGGCGATGGGGTCCATTGTGGAGCGCATTACAGCCAACAATATGTGCTCAATTAGTGAAACAAGGGATCTTCTGGATGAAAAAGAGCTGGAGCGAGCCGTTGATATTTTGGCCAAAGCACCCAGGATTGATTTCTTTGGCTCCGGCGCCTCCGGAATCGTGGCTCTGGATGCCCATCAAAAATTTATTCGGATTGGTAAGATCTGCAATGTCTCTCAGAAGTCCCATATTCAGATGACGCTGGCCTCCAGTCTTCACCAGGGGGATGCGGCGGTTATCATTTCGTACTCGGGCAGGACGAAAGATGCGCTCGAAAATGCTTCGGTGGCCAAGGAGCGCGGCGCGGTGGTCATCGCGCTCACCAAGTATGGCGACGGAAACCCTCTGGCCGCGTTGGCGGATATCGTCCTGTATACCACCTCGCCGGAAACGGTCTACCGCAGCGGCGCCACCGGGTCGCGTATCGCGCAGCTGACCTTGATCGATATCCTGTTCTCCGGCACGGCCAGCCGCGACATTGAGGCATATTATGGGAACCTGGAAAACACCTACAAATACGCTGCACAAAAGCGCGTTCATTGAAACAAGGGATGACGGAAAATGCTGGAGCGGGGGACCAGTGAACGCGGTGTCATCGAACAGGCAGTTCGTCCAGCTTCTTTATGTAAACGCCGTCCTCCTTGACAAACCCCATTTTTTCCAGATAAGCCCTATGGGCCTGTGAGCCTTCTTCCGCGAAAAGCAGAGTGTGGACGCCCTTGGCGGGCAGCTTGGAGTACAGATAGGCTCCAATGGAACAGTCGCGGTAGGCGGGCGGCGAGTAATCCAGCAGCACCCGCAGCGTTCCCTCGCCGCCGTCAGTTCCCAGCAG
>CATNDJ010000129.1 GCA_950097265.1 uncultured Oscillibacter sp. | reverse complement strand
ACTGGAAAAAGTCCACCGCCACCCCCAGCCGCTCCGCCTCGGCGGAGATCATGGCTTTCAGGTCCTCATAGGTGGCTCTGCCATAAATTTCAGGCTGACGGATACCCAGCATATTCATATTCGGGCCGTTAATCACCAGAATGTTCACAGAAATCCCTCCAAATCAGCTCAGCAGTTTCTTCCAGGGCCACGTTGTTGTCGATCACCACGTCGGCGGCGGCGCTGTACAGCGGCTTTCGGACCAGGTACATCTCCTCCAGGCCGCCCTTTTGAGACAGGGGACGGCCGTCGGTGGGCAGTTCCTCCAGCGCGCGCCGAAGGAAGTATACCCGTCCGGTGCGGCGCATGGCGGCCCGGTTTTCTGCCCGAAGCACTGCCCCGCCGCCGGTGGCGACCACCTGGCCGCTCTGGGCGCAGACCTCGGCCAGGACCCGGGCCTCCAGTCCCCGGAACGCCTCCTCGCCCTCGGCCTGGAAGATGTACGGAATGGGCCTGCCCGCCCGGCGGACGATCTCCTCGTCCAGGTCCACAAAGGGCTTGCCGGACAGCTGGGCCAGTGCCCGGCCCACGGTGGTCTTGCCGCAGCCGGGCATCCCCACCAGTACAAGGTTGGTCCGGTCCTGCCAGAGGCGAGTGACAATGTTCTCTGTCTCGCTGTCGGGGATGGTTTTGTCAAAGAACAGCTCCTCCGCCCGCTTTGCCTGGGAGACCAGCATAGACAGTCCGCCGGTGTACCGGACGCGCCGCATGCCGGAGCCCTGCGGCTCCAGCATATCCGCCTCTGCCCGGTCCAGCTCCTCCGCCTGGAGCAGGAGATTTGTCCGGCCGGGGTTGTAGACGACATCGGCGACCGCCGAGATGTTTGGCAGCAGCCGCAGGTCCACGGGCTGCCCCTCCACATGGGGCCACATGCCCACGGGGGTGGTGTTGACGAGGACCTCGGCGCCGGCGTGGCGCTGGGGGAGGTTTTCATAGTTGTCCGGGCCCGTCCGGGAGACCACCGTGATCTCCCGGGCCCCCTCCTGCCGGGCAGCGGCCTGGGCCGTCAGGGAGGCCCCGCCGCTGCCCAGGATGACCACTTTCTTTCCCACAAGAGAGATTTTCGCCCGGCGGAGCATGTAGAGAAAGCCGTCGATGTCTGTGTTGTACCCGTACAGCCCTCCGTCCCGGCGGACCAGGGTGTTGACGCTGCCGATGGCCTCCGCCGCCGGGTCAATCACGTCGCAGAATTGCATCACGTCCCGCTTGTAGGGGATGGTGACGTTCAATCCGCCGATGTTCTCCCGGCGGAGGAAGTCCTCCAGCCGCTCCGGCTCCAGCTCAATAAACCGGTAGTTCTCACAGCCCAGAGACTTGTGGATGGGCGCGGACCAGCTGTGCCCCAGTGTTCGGCCCAGCAGGCCGTAGAGTTTCCCGCTCATGGATCACACTTCCGCGTAGCTGCCCAGGAACTGGAACTGGGCGCAGCTGCGCTCCATCTCCTCCAGCATGGCCAGCACGCTGGGGTCCTGGACGCTGGCCTCCAGCTCGATGAAGAAGATGAACTCGAAGTCGCTGCCCGCCACAGGGCAGGACTCCAGCTTGGTCATGTTGATGTCCAGGGCCGCCAGCTTGGAGAGGATGTCGTACAGCGCGCCGGG
>CATNDJ010000128.1 GCA_950097265.1 uncultured Oscillibacter sp. | reverse complement strand
ATGACAAAAACCGGCCCTTCCATACCACCATGAGCCCCTCCATGGACATCCTGGTGTCCAGCAACCTGGAGCGGCTGCTGTTCGATCTCTCCGGGGAGAACGACGAGGAGGTCCGGAGCTACATGGAGGCCCTGAACGCCGGCGGGAAGTACGAGGTTTCCGAGAAAATCAAGGCGGCCTTGAAAGAGCAGTTCTGGGGCGGCTTCTGTGATGAGGAGGGGACCTCCGCCACCATTGCCAAATACTATAAGGAACACGGCTACCTCATCGACACCCACACCGCCGTGGCGGCGGGGGTGCTGGAACAGTACCGGAAGGAGACTGGGGACGAGACCCTGACGGTCTTCGTCTCCACCGCGTCTCCCTATAAGTTCTGCGACAACGTCCTCAGGGCCGTCGGCGAGACGCCGAAGGGCGACGGCGTGGAGCTGCTGGACCAGCTGAACGCGGTTTCCGGCGTGGCCGTGCCCCGCCGCTTGGCGGCCCTGAAGGGCAAGGCCCGCCGCTTCGACCTGACGGCGGAGAAGGCGGAGATGGACGACGTGGTGCTGGATTTCCTGAAATAAGAAAAGGGGCGGGAGGCATGGAGGTCAAAACGCTGAAACGGAAATGGGCCCGGTTATGTGTGGTCCTTCTTGGCCTGACAGTTGGTTTCATTGCCCTGCCCGTGGTGATGTGTGAGCTTTTGGAGGCCGACTTGGCGGTTTGGGGCCGTCTTGGGCTCATCGGAGCACTTGGAGGGATCGCCGCCGTCACGGCCGTGCGCTATTACTGCCTACGGTGTCCCAACTGCGGCCGGGGAATGGCCGCCCCGCAGTGGAAAACCGGGGAGCGGCGCTACTGTCCCTGCTGCGGCGAGCCCTTTGTCTACGACGACGAGCTGGTGAAATAAGAGGAAAGGGGGGAGCTGCTATGGCCCTCTACGCCATCGGGGACCTGCATCTTTCCCTGACGGCCGACAAGCCCATGGAGGTCTTCGGCCCCGCCTGGGAGAACTACACGGACCGCATCGCCGAGAGCCTTTCCGCCCTGACGGCGGAGGATGTGCTGGTCCTGGCGGGGGACACCTCCTGGGGCATGAGCCTGGAGGAGACGGAGGCCGACTTCAAGTTTTTAGACCAGTTTCCCTGCAAAAAGTACCTGGTGAAGGGCAACCACGACTACTGGTGGACCACCGCCGCCAAGCTCCACCGCTTCTTCGACGAAAAGGGGATTCATACCCTGGACATCCTGCACAACAACTGCTTTTTCTACGGAAACTGGGCCGTCTGCGGCACCCGGGGATGGTTTCTGGAGGAGGACGCCCACAACGTGAAGGTCTTAAACCGGGAGGTGGGGCGGCTGGAAGCCTCTTTGAAGGCGGCGGGGGAGAAGCCCATTTTGTGCTTCCTCCACTATCCCCCCCTGTATCAGGGCTACGAGTGCCCGGAAATCCTGGAAACCCTGAAAAAATACCATGTTTCCCTGTGCTGCTACGGTCACCTTCACGGCCACGCCGTCCGCCGGCGGCTGGAGGGAATGCGGGGGGAAACGGAGTTTTCCCTGATCTCCGCCGACTATCTGGGCTTTGTTCCGAAAAAAATTTGTGATTGAAGGAAAAAAGACTGGAATTTTTGAGTTTTTTCTGATAGAATACTGAACTG
>CATNDJ010000127.1 GCA_950097265.1 uncultured Oscillibacter sp. | reverse complement strand
CGCCGCGCGGTCCTCCCCCTTCGTCACATGGCGGGCAAGCCGTCCCGCCGCCCCGGGCCGGGGCGTGTACTGGCTCATGAGGGAGAACAGCACCTCCCCGGGGCGGAAGGTCTTTGCCACCCAGTCGATACAGCGCCGGGTGTTCTCCAGCTCCCCGGGGAGGATCAGGTGGCGAATCAGCACGCCGGATTTCAAAAGGCCATCCTCCATGTGATAAGGCCCCGTCTGGCGGAACATCTCCAAAATGGCGGCGCTGGCCCACTGGAAGTAGTCCGCCGCGGCGGAGTACCGCTCCGCCGTCTCCGGCAGGGCGTATTTCAGGTCCGGCAGGTACACCTGCGCCCTTCCCTCCAGCAGACGCAGGGTCTCCGGCTTTTCATACCCGCCGGAGTTCCACACCACTGGCACCGGCCAGGGCTCCTCTCCCAGAGCCTCCAAAATGGCGGGAGTGAAGTGGGTGGGGGTCACCCGGTCCAGGCAGGCCGCTCCCTGGCTGATGAGCTCCCGGAAGATCTCCCGCAGGCGCTGAACTGTCAAGGGCTTTCCCGTGCCCCCCTGGGAGATGGGGGCGTTCTGGCAGAAGACGCACCGGAGATTGCAGCCGGAGAAGAACACCGTTCCGGCCCCGCGCTCCCCGGTAAGGCAGGGTTCCTCCCACCGGTGAAGCATGGCCCGGGCCGCCACGGGGAGGGCGGGCATGGCGCACACGCCGCCGGAGAGGGTCTCCGTGCGCTCCGCGCCGCAGTTCCGGGGGCAGAGGGTGCAGATCATGGGGACGCCTCCTCTTCTGTCTGCCCCTTGGCGTCCCGGAAATAGCCCTCCAGCTCCTTGGCCTCAGGGGACTCCAGCCAGGCGTAGGGCGCGTTCACCGGCCGCATCCCCTTGGCGTCAATGACCATTTTCTCGCAGTCTCCGCAGTACCAGACCGTCTTATAGGAGATAAAGTCCCCCTCGTCGTCCACCCGCAGACTGCGCTCCCGCACCTCTTTGGGCGGACCGACCCAGGCGGCTCTGGCGGTGAGGAAGCCCGGCCTCCAGACCAAATCGCCCTTTCCGGAGACCATATAGCCCCGCTCCATCTCCTTCCCGCACCAGGGACAGACCTCCTTGGGCCGGGCCTCCAGCTCCGCCTGCTTAGCAGCGGCCTTGGCCTTGCGCTCCTCGTTCCAGTCCTTCAAGGCGTTCAGGGGATTTTCCAGAGGCTCCCGCGCCTGCTTCACCTGCTCCTTGGCAGGGTCTACGTCCCAAGGGTCCTCACTCTTTTTCCAAAATGGCATTTGCGGTTACCTCCTCCGCACCTGTATTCACCGGTCTGCGTCACGTTCCCCGGCCTCTTCTGCGTACCGTTCTAGCTCCGCGGCACACGCCTCCCCGGTCTGGGGCGGCAGCGTCTCGGGGATCTCAGACGCCGTGGAAAACACCATCTTTTTGCAGCTCCGGCAGTACCAGGCGGTCTTAAAAGTGCCCTTCAGGAAATCGCCCTCATCGTCCACCTGAAAACTATCCTCAATGGCCCTCGGCCCCCACCAGGCCGCCGAGGCCGTGTATCTGCCGGGAAACCAGTAGACGCCCCGGCTGCCCGCAAGGCACCCCCGCTCCATCTCTTTTCCGCACCAAGGACACATCTCCTTGGGCTGTGCCTCCCACTCCGCCTGCTTGGCAGAGGCTTTGGCCTTGCGCTCCTTGTTCCAGTCCCGCAGGGTGTCCATGGG
>CATNDJ010000126.1 GCA_950097265.1 uncultured Oscillibacter sp. | reverse complement strand
AAGGACGTTTTTGCACCCGGAGAGCCGGGCGGCGGCGGCGGTGCCGGGATTCGCCGTCAGCTCCGCCATGCTCGTGACGGGAGAGGATCTCCCCGCGTCCAGCACGCAGACCCGGGGGCAGTTCCGGAAGACCTCGCCCCGGTCGTGGCTGACCCAGACCGCCGGGCCGGGGAAGCGGTCCAGCACCTCCCGGAGCTCCTGCTCCAGGCTCCATTTCAAAAAGCTGTCCAGGGCGGAAAAGGGCTCGTCCAAGAGCAGCGCCCGGGGCTCCGCCGCCAGGATGCGGGCCAGGGCCGCCCGCTGCTGCTGGCCTCCGGAGAGCTGGCGGGGATAGAGGCCCCTCTGTCCCTCCAGACGGAGGAGGGCCAGAAGCTCCGCCGTCCGCTCCCGCCGCTTCCGCCGGTCCAGGCGGCCCAGGCAGGCGGCGATGTTCTTTTCTACCGTCATGTTGGGGAACAGGGCGCAGCTCTGGAAGAGGAAGCCCGCCCGGCGCTGCTGGGGTGGGAGGCTGATTCCTTTTTCGCTGTCGAAGAGGACCCGGCCGTCCAGCTCAATCCGGCCCGCGTCCGGCCTGTCCACCCCGGCGATGCATTTTAAAGTTGCGCTCTTCCCGCAGCCGGAGGCCCCCAGCAGGGCCAGGACCTCGCCGTCCTCCGCCGTAAAGTCCACGTCCAGAAGGAAGTTCCCATAGCGCTTTTGGATTTGGACCGTCAGGGCCATGAGCGCCCCTCCTTCCGCTCCAGCAGGTTCACCGCCAGCAGCACGGCGGCGGAGATGCCCAAGTTTACCAGCACCCAGCGGAGGGCCGGGCCGTCCTGCCCGGTGCGCCAGAGCTGGTAGACGGTGGTAGAGACGGTGGCGGTGCGGCCGGGGGTGTAGCCCGCCACCATGGAGGTGGCCCCGTACTCCCCCAGGGCCCGGGCGAAGGCCAGCACCGTCCCCGCCAGGATGCCCTGGCGGCAGCAGGGCATTTGGACGCGCCAGAAGATGTAGGAATTGCTGAGCCCCAGGGTCCGGCCCGCCTGGGCCAGGGTCTGGTCAAAGGACTCGAAAGCCCCCCGGGCGGTGCGGTACATCAGGGGGAAGCTCACCGCAGCGGCGGCGAAAATGGCGGATTGCCAGGTCATGGCCAGCCGGAGGCCGAAGGTTTCCAGAAGCCAGCCTCCCAGAGGCCGCCGGGGCCCCAAGGCCAGAAGCAGCAGCCAGCCCACCACCGTGGGCGGCAGCACCAGGGGCAGGGTCAGCGCCACGTCCAGCGCGCCCTTCACCAGCCGGGGGGCCTTTGCGATGATCTGGGCGGCGAAAATGCCCAGGAAGAACACCAGCACCGTGGACACGGCGGCGATGCGGATGGAGTTGTACAGGGGAAACCAGTCCATGGCGGTCCTCCTTACGCGGTTTTCATCCCAGCGGAGTGAAGCCCACGGCTTCCAGCACGGCCCCGGCCTCGGGGGTGCGGAGGTAGTCCAAAAACGCCTGAGCCTCCTCCGGGTGCGCGCTGTTTTTCAAGGCGGCGGCGGGGTAGATCACCTGCCCGCACATCTCCGCCGCGGCGGTGCCCGCCACCGTAAGCCCGGCGGAAAACGCGTCCGTGGCGTAAATAATTCCGCAGTCCACGGTCCCCTCGGACACCTGGGTGGTCACTTCCTTCACGTTGGAACCGTAGGTCAGGACGCCGGCGGAGGCAAGAGCCTCTTCGTCCAAGCCGAAATAGGTGA
>CATNDJ010000125.1 GCA_950097265.1 uncultured Oscillibacter sp. | reverse complement strand
ACAGCCAGAATTGTCCTGAAAACGCGGGGGGGTCCGGATAGTTCATGCCCACCGGTGCTCCAATATACACTGATGTATCGTATGCAACTCCTTCCAAATCTTCCTGTTCCAGATCCGGCAGGTTGTCCAGGTCCAGTTCCTCGATCGGATGCAGTTCCGGCACAGAGGAGTACATTGAATCATATTTCCTCGCATTGTAGTAATCCAGTGTTTCCGTTCCGCCCTTGACCAGCACGACATGCGTCGTACCGATGGCCTCTGTCAGGTTCGGGGCGAGCAGCAGCCGCCTGCTATACAGGTCGCTCCCGCCGCCGTTGCGCCTGATGTCGATGATGCAGTTCTCATACCCCTCCGCTTCTATCGTTTGGAAAAAATCCAGCAGAAGCTCCTGGTCACGGTCGAAGTCTTCTCCAGAAGTCAACATCGACCGCACCTCCACATAGGCCGCGCTCTGCTCCGGATAGTAGGCAAAGGCTAGATTATCACGCGTCACCGCGCTCCTAGAACTGGAGCAGTTAGTGCCGGAAGCGGAAGTTTTCGTATCTTCCTCTGACCAATGATAGACGCTTCTGGACTGCTCGCTTCCCAGAAGCTCCGCCTGATACTGGAGAAATACGCTGTCCTCAGCCCAAAGAAGTGCGTTTCTATACCTGGATACGTATGTACCTGCATCGTACACCATCATATGCCCGGTATATTCAAAACAGTCTGAAACCGTTCGGAGCACCCGCAGCAGGTCTTCCGCCGACTTCGCCTGCTGCGCCATACTGTGGTACGACCGCTCCAAATCTTCCAAACTTCTTCCGGTTGTGCGGCGCAGCACGCCCTCAAAGGGGTAATTTTCCTCCAGCGTTTTCCAGATCTGGTTTCAGTCCCCCATCCATGGACTGAGTTCCCCCGGCGTTTCGTTCGGTTATTCCGGGGGCTCCGCCGGAGCAGTGTCAGTCACGGCGGGTTCCGACTCGCCGGGGGACGGCTCTCCCTCCCCGGCGGCGGGAGAACAGCCGGTCAGCAGCAGGGCCAGCGCCAACAGAAGCGCAGAAATTTGCCTGTATTTCATCGAAAAGCTCCTTTCTATTTTGTTGAGTTGATGATAACAAAGGGCTCCTGTGATGTCAACACGCTTTTGTAGAAACCGCCGAAGTTATATCCCAGCAGCACTCTACTCAAACGGGACTTCTCATTTTTTCCCTTTACATTTGCCCCGGCGTTTTATATAATGAGACAGAATATCATGGCAAGTGCCGCGGAAGGATGAAAAAGCAATGCTTCAATTTGACGAATACCGGGTAAAGCTCAACAATTTGAAGCCCGACCTGGACAAGCTGGGCAAGGCCCTGGACCTGGAGTCCGCCGAACGGGAGCTGGACGAGCTCCACGCCCAGTCCGCCGCCGACGGGTTCTGGGACAACGTGGACAAGGCGAAAAAGGTTCAGCAGCGCATCAGCCGCCTGGAGGACAAGGTAAACGCCCAGGCCAAGCGCCAGTCCGCCTGGGACGACCTGATGGTGCTGTGCGAGATGGGCAACGAGGAGGAGGACGAATCCCTCGTCCCCGAGGTGGAGGCGGGGTTTGACGCGCTGGTGAAGGAGATGGAGACCGCCCGGCTGTCCACCCTGCTGTCGGGGGAGTACGACGGTTCCGCCGCCATCGTCTCCCTCCAGGCCGGGGCGGGAGGCACCGAGGCCCAGGACTGGGCCCAGATGCTCTACCGCATGTACACCCGCTGGG
>CATNDJ010000124.1 GCA_950097265.1 uncultured Oscillibacter sp. | reverse complement strand
GAGCGGGGGGCTGGACATTCCCAGCGGGGCGCTGATCGCGCTGGCGGGGTTTTATCGCACCAGCGTGGATTATTTGCTCGGGCTGACGGAGGACCCCAGGCCTTACCGGCAGGAGGCCCGCTCCGGCAGGCGGGGGAGCCGCCGGCCGTAAAGACGGCCCCCTGCGTCCAGCAGCATGAAATGAAAAAAGGCCCCTTTGAAAAGGGGCCTTTTTTCTGCGCTTCTTACTTCGCCTGTTTCATGGACAGGGAAATCCGCTTCTTCTTCTCGTCCACCTCCAGGACCATTACCTTGACCACGTCCCCCACGGACACCACCTCCGAGGGGTGCTTTACCCGGCGGTCCGCCACCTGGGAGATGTGGACCAGGCCGTCCTGGTGCACGCCGATATCCACGAAGGCCCCGAAGTCGATGACGTTCCGCACCGTTCCCGTCAGCACCATGCCGGGCTTTAAGTCCTTCATGTCCAGCACGTCCGTCCGGAGCACGGGCTTGGGCAGGTCCTCCCGGACGTCCCGGCCGGGCTTCATCAGCTCCGACACCACGTCCCGCAGGGTGGGCACGCCCACGCCCGCGTCCGCCGCCGCCCGTTCCTCGCCATAGGCGGCCACCTGGGCCGGGAGGTTTTGGAGCGTTCCCGCTTTCACGTCCGCCAGGCTGTGGCCCGTCAGGGCCAGCAGCTTTTCCGCCGCCTGGTAGCTCTCCGGGTGTACCGCGGTGTTGTCCAGCACGGAGGCGCTCTCCGGCACCCGGAGGAAGCCCGCGCACTGCTGGAAGGCTTTGGGCCCCAGCTTGGGGACCTTCAGGATCTGCTTCCGGGCGGTGAAGGGGCCGTTTTCCTCCCGGTAGGCCACGATATTCTTCGCCGTGGCCGCCGTCAGCCCCGAGACCCGCTGGAGCAGGGAGGGAGAGGCCGTGTTCACGTCCACTCCCACGGCGTTCACGCAGTCCTCCACCACGCCGTTCAGGGCCTCGTCCAGCCGCTTGGGGGGACAGTCGTGCTGGTACTGCCCCACGCCGATGGCCTTGGGGTCGATCTTCACCAGCTCCGCCAGGGGGTCCTGGAGCCGCCGGGCGATGGAGACGGCGGACCGCAGGTTTACGTCGTATTCGGGAAATTCCTCCGCCGCCAGGGGGCTGGCGGAGTATACGGAGGCCCCGGCCTCCGAGACAATCATATAGCTGACCTTCGCCCCGGCGGCGTTCACCTGGCGGATGAGCTCCACGGCCATCTGCTCCGTCTCCCGGCTGGCGGTGCCGTTGCCGATGGCAATGTGCTCCACGCCGTGTTTTCGGATGAGCTTCGCCAGGACGGCGATGGCCTCGGCCTTCTTCCGTTCGTTGTAAGTGGGGTAGACCACGGCGGTGTCCAGCACCTTCCCCGTGCCGTCCACCACGGCCACCTTGCACCCCATGCGGTAGCCCGGGTCCAGGCCCATGGTCACCTTCCCCTTCACCGGGGGCTGCATCAAAAGGGGCTTCAGATTCAGGGCAAACTGGCCGATGGCCCCCTCGCCGGCCTGCTCGGTGAGGGCCGACCGGGCCTCCCGCTCCAGGGAGGGGAAGATGAGCCGGTCATAGGCGTCCTCCGCCGCGGCCTTGACGAACTCCATGGCCGGGGTGCCCGGGACCACCACCCGGCGGCGCAGGGTCCGCAGGGCCAGCTCCCGGTCCAGCTCCACAGAGACCTTGAGCTTTTCCTCCTTCTCCCCCCGGTTGATCGCCAGGACCTGGTGGCCCT
>CATNDJ010000123.1 GCA_950097265.1 uncultured Oscillibacter sp. | reverse complement strand
GCCATGGGCGCCCGCGTAGTCTGGGAGGACGTGCGCTATCTGCTCAACGACGATCAGATCACCGTGCTGGGCAGCGGCTCGAAGGCCGTTATTCAGGTGCGCACCACGCCCCGGACCTGCGGCAATGCGGTGCTCGCGCTGGAGATCGGCGGCGAGATCCGCTGGAGCTGGCACCTCTGGATCACCGATTACGATCCCAACGCTCCCGAAGCGCAGAAATCGAAGAACGGCCGGACCTTCATGGACCGCAACCTCGGTGCGATGAACGCCGAATACGGCAATATCGATGCGCTGGGACTCCAGTATCAGTGGGGCCGCAAGGACCCGGTTCCGTGTCCTGCGAAATGGGAGGACATCGCTACGCGCCCCGTGTGGAACGGCGTGGGCGTCAAGGTCGGTTTCTCGACCAAGGCCAATTCGGCCGTGATCCGCGACAACCTCGTGGCTTCGATCAACGAGCCGCTGGCGCTCATCAAGGGCCTCGGCCTTCCCTACGACTGGTATGCTACCGAGAAAAAACAGGGGCAGAACCGCTGGTGCGCCGCCGACGGCTCGAAAACCGAGTTCGATCCCTGTCCCCGCGGCTGGCGGGTTCCCGTGTCCGGTTTCGGAACCTTGTCGCCGTGGTACAATTGTGTTACTGCCGGCATCCCGTGGCTCAACGGAGTGATCTGGGAGGATCTGGGCTACTGGCCCGCGGCCGGTCTGCTCGAATCCAGCGGCCAGAGCTATCTGGGCCTGTTCGGCTACTATTGGGCGGCGACTCCCGGTGAAAACCTGAGCCCCGGCATTTCGCAGGAGGAGTGCGCCTACGGGTACAACTTCGACAACCAGCATTCTCAGACCAGTTACCTCCAGTACCGTCATACCGTTTTGTCGGTGCGCTGCGTCAAAGTGCAGTAATTCGATGTCTCACGCTTTAAAAAGATAATCACCATGAAATATACAGGTTCCATCCATACGACGTTTTATGCGCTTCTGGCCGCCGCCGCCGGCTGGGCGGCAGGTCTTGCGAAAGAGCAAATCGCCTCCGGACTCAATCAGGCGCGGCTCACGGGCGGCAGGCTTCACTGCACCCGGATCAACGGCATTCTGGTAGTGGATGACACCTACAATGCCAACCCGGATTCCATGCAGGCCGCCCTGCATACCGTAGCGGGGCTTTCCTGCACCGGCAGACGCTTTGCGGTGCTGGGCAGAATGGGGGAACTGGGCGCATTTTCCAAGGAAGGGCACGTTCTGGTGGGCCGCACGGCGGAAGAGCTCCGTCTTGACTGCGTCGTCAGCGTGGGAACGGATGCCGCCCGGATTACGGACGCTATTTCTCCGAACGCCTTCACTCAAAGCCTGCATTTCGGCTCTGCGGAGGAAGCGGCAGAATGGCTCCGCAGCCATACGGCGCCGGGAGACATCGTCCTCTTCAAAGGCAGCCGCCTCGCCCGGATGGAGCAAGTCATGAACCTCACCTTTCCGCCACAGTAAATTTTATGCATTCCGTTATTGAACAGTTCAGCCCCTCGGGGGCATTTGCAGAACCGGCAGGGAGGGCCCTCCTGGCCTGCCTGGTTTCCTTTGCCCTGACCATGATATTCGCCCCGCGGGTCATCCGGGCGCTGATTTCCCTGAAAATCGGCCAGCCCATCAGGACGGCGGAAGAGGTGCACAAGCTGGCGGAACTCCACGGGGCCAAGGCGGGAACGCCCACCATGGGCGGCGTGCTGATCGTAGGGTCCATGACGGCGGCTACCCTGT
>CATNDJ010000122.1 GCA_950097265.1 uncultured Oscillibacter sp. | reverse complement strand
GCACCGACACGCTGATGCTGGACGCCCGCTCTCTGCTGGGCCTGTACGCCTTGATCGGCAAGCGGGTCAATGTGGTGACCGAGGACAGCGTAGACCCCAAGAGCCTGGACCGGCTGGTATCCAAAATGGCCTGAGGCCCCGTCCTGATCCGAACCCCGGCGTTCCGCGCTGCCACGCGGAGCGCCGGGGATTTTTTTGCCGCTTCGGGCCCCGCCGGCCTTCGGCAAATTTTTGCATAAGTACGCAAATTTTTGCGCAGCCCTCTTTTCATCGGCTCTCCGCCGTGATATACTGAATTTCGTTTGGTAAACGGCGGAATGCTCAGCGGCGGGAAACGACAGCCCAGAGCCGCGGAGCCCCTCCGCTCTTTGGGTGTTTTGACATTTTTTGAACACGGCCGAATCATATCAGCAGGCTTCCCCCAAACCGGCCTGCGGGTCAGGAGAGATTTCCATGAGCCAAACCAGCCGGGCCTCCCGCCGCCTCCCTAGAATCGGCATGCGCAATATCAAGACGGCCCTGGCCGCCGCCCTCTGCGCGCTGATTTACTATTTCTGGAACCGCAGCCCCGCCTTTGCCTGCATCGGCGCCATCTTCGGCATGGGCAGCGATCTGGAGAGCTCCAAGCTCCACGGCGGAAACCGCCTCTTCGGCACCGCCATCGGCGGCCTTTTGGGTATGGCCCTCTTCCGGATCTACTTGATTTTCTATCCCAACGGAGGACACACGCTGCTGCTGGTGCCGCTGGTGTTCGTTGGCACCGTGGCGCTGATTCTCCTGTGCCAGATCTTCTGGGTGGGAGGCGTCCAGCCCGGGGGCGTGGTGCTGTGCATCATCCTCTTCAGCACCCCGGTGGATAGCTACATCACCTACGCCCTGAACCGCATTTTTGACACCGGCATCGGCGTCGTCACGGCCCTGACGGTGAACAGCATATTTCCCGGAGGGTTTACTTTTCAGTTTATGGAACGGTTTTACCGGCTCTTCCGCAAACCGGCGGAGGAGTCTCCAAATATCAGTGAACAGACGGAGGAGAAACGCGATGGAATACCGGATTGAGGGAAAGCCCCTGCCCGTGGTCATCTGCCAGCTGAGCGCGGGAGAGACCATGATCACTGAGCGGGGCAGCATGAGCTGGATGAGCCCCAACATGAAGATGGAGACCACCACAGGCGGCGGACTGGGCAAGGCTCTGGGGCGAATGTTCGCCGGGGAGGCCATGTTCCAAAACCGCTACACCGCCCAGGGCGGCCCGGGCATGATCGCCTTTGCCTCCAGCTTTCCCGGAGACATCCGGGCCTTTGAGATCGGACCGGGCCGGGAGCTGGTGGTGCAAAAGAGCGGTTTTCTGGCCGGCGAGGCAGCGGTGGAGCTGTCGGTGTTCTTCCAGAAGCGGCTGGGGGCGGGCCTCTTCGGCGGCGAGGGCTTCATTATGCAGAGGCTCTCCGGCCGGGGCATTGTCTTTACGGAGTTTGACGGCTTTGTGATGGAATACGATCTGGCGGCGGGGCAGTCCATCATTGTGGACACGGGATACCTGGCGGCTATGGACGCCACCTGCTCCATGGACATCCAGGCGGTGCCCGGGGTAAAAAACATGGTCTTCGGCGGCGAGGGGCTTTTCAGCACCGTTGTCACCGGCCCGGGCCGGGTCTATCTCCAGACCATGCCCATCAGCAGCGTGGCAGGGGCGGTCCGCCCCTTCATTGCCACGGGGAATTAAAATCACACCGGCTCCGGCCTTTGTGGCCG
>CATNDJ010000121.1 GCA_950097265.1 uncultured Oscillibacter sp. | reverse complement strand
TTAGCCGCAAAGGGCAGCAGGGTCCGCAGCGCCGTGGCCTCGCTGTCCAGCGCTCCCGCCGCCAGCTGCTCCAGGGGCAATCCGCCCCCGCCCGCAGCCGCGGAGCGCAGCAGCGCCCCCGCCGCCGCCAGGGAGGGCGCCTGGAAGAACACCCAGGCCAGGTTGACAAAGAGGAACGTCATGGCCCACCGCAGGGCCTTTGGCAGACGCTCCCGCCCGGGCCAGAGGCGCTCCAGCACTTGGGCCGCGCCGTGGAGCGCCCCCCAGGCCAGAAACGTCCACCCGGCCCCATGCCACAGGCCGCTGATGAGATACACCATGAGAATGTTGAGATACGTCCGGGCCGGGCCGCGGCGGCTGCCCCCCAGGGGGATGTAGACACACTCCCTGAGAAAGGCGGTCAGCGTCATGTGCCACCGTTTCCAGAACTCCCCCACGCTGAGAGCGCGGTAGGGGGAGTCGAAGTTCACAGGCACCCGGACGCCCAGCAGCCGGGCGCAGCCGGAGGCGATGTCGCAGTAGCCTGAGAAGTCCAGGTACAGCCGCAGGCTGTACCCCAGGATCACCACCCAGGCGGCGGGAGCCGTCAGGTTCTCCCCCAGAGCCCAGCCATTGGAGACCACCGTGCCCAGGGGGTCCGCCAGCAGCACCTTTTTCGCCATTCCCAGGGAGATGGCGTAGAGTCCCGCGGCGAAATCCTCCCCGCCGGCCCGCGGCCCCGCTCCCTCCAGCTGGGGAAAGAACTCCCGGGGGTTCCAGATGGGGCCGGAGGCCGCGGTGGGGAAGAACAGAGAGTACAGCACATATCCCCAGCCGCCCCCCCGTCTCAGGGAGAAGGTTCCGTCATAGACCTCCTTCAGCAGCCACAGCTGCTGGAAGGTAAAGAAGCTGAGGCCCAGCGGGGCCCCGGGGGCGGAGAGCCGCCCACCGGTGAAAAAGGCGGTGTACTTGTAGACCAGCAGTACGGCAACGTGCCAGGAGACCGCCAGGACAAACACCAGCCGCCGCCCGTTTTTGCCGGACTGCATGTACGCGGCAGCCCGCCAGGTCACCAGCATCGCCCCACCGGCGGTCAGCAGCGCCCAGGGGCTTTCACAGCCATGACAGTAGAAAAACAGACTGAACAGCGTCAGCGAGACCGTGACGGCCCGGGCGGAGCCGCCCCGGCGGATGAGGAGCCGGCAAACGAGCGCCACCGCCGCCAGAAACACCAGAAACCCCAGTGACTGAAAGCTCATGACTTTGTCTCAGACAGGGCGCTGAGCCGGGCGTCGGCGGCGCTGAGAACCTGGGTGAGGCTCTGGCAGCGGCCGGGATAGGCGTCGGCGATGGCCTGGCTGCTGAGGTCCGGAAACTCCGCCTTCTGGGCCGCCTGGCCCCGCAGGGCCCGGGCGTACCGGGCCTCGGCCAGCTTCATGTCCGCCCCGGCCAGCCCCATGGTGCAGGCGGCGGGGTCCAGGGAGAAGTAGGCCTCGTTGGCCCCGGCGGAGCGGTACAGGTGGCGGTAGAGCTGGTAGACGGCGCTGGAGAGATACTCCGACGCTGCGTTGATGACGGTCTTCTCCCCCAGCTTGCCCAGAAGGCCGAAGAGCACGCCGATGGCGCCGGAGAGCAGCTTGCTCTGGAGGGTGGCCAGAATGCTGCCCTGGAGCACGTTCCCCGGCTCGGCGGCGTTCAGGATCTCCTCGGAGGTCAGCATGCTGCCCTCCCGGGACAGTGTCCGGCCCAAGATGAAGTCGGCGGAAACGTGGTAGTAGTCGCAGGCCTTGACCACAAACAGAAGGCCCGGCTCCCGGATGCCGTTTTCGTAGTGGCTCAGCAGGG
>CATNDJ010000120.1 GCA_950097265.1 uncultured Oscillibacter sp. | reverse complement strand
AAGGATCTGGCTATTGCCGCCGGCAATTTCTCCCTGATGGAGCAGGGCCGGCTGCGGCTGGAGCTTCTGCCCGCCGGGTGCCAGCTGCTTCCCGGCGACCTGGTGCAGACCTCGGGCCTGGGCGGCTACTACCCCTCGGGCCTGGTCATCGGCACGGTGGAGGAGATCCTGGTGGACGACTCCGGCGCCGCATCCTATGCCATTTTGACTCCCGCGGCGGACCTCTCCTCCCTGACGGAGGTCTTTGTCATCAAGTCCTTTGACGTGGTCACCTGAAACAGGGTCCACGGCGTGAAGCGGGCCAATGGGGCCCCGCTCATAATTCTCCCGCGCCGCATCTCCCCGAAAAATCCTGTGTAGTCCGCCGGGGCCCGGCGCGGAATCCGCGAACAGAGGAGGACTGACCCTTGCTGGCACGAAACGAGACAATTTTCAAGTGGTTTCTTTACGCCGCCGCCGCCGTGGCGTGCCTGGCGGCGCAGGGCGCGGTTCTCCAGCGGATCACCCTCTGGGGCGTGATTCCTTTTCTCTGCCCCCTGCTGGCAGCCATCCCCGCCACCTGGGAGAGCCCCGCCGCCGGCACGGCCTTCGCCCTGGCGGTGGGGATAAGCTGTGACCTGCTGCTGCCCGCCCCCATTCCTTGTTTTTACACGCTGATATTTCCCCTGGCGGGGCTTTTCGCCTCCATCCTCTCCCACAGCATTCTGCGCCCCGGGTTCCTCTGCTCCCTGGCCGCCGCCGCCATAGCCTTTGCCCTGACGGACGGCTTCGCCTGTTTCGTCCTCTGGAGCCGGGGCAAGGCCGCCTGGGAGGCCGGGGCCTCCGTGGCCCTGCGGGAGTTCTGCGTCACCGCGCCGTGGATCATCCCCGTCACGCTGCTGTTCCGGGCGGTGTTCCGCCGCACTCACCCCGACGACTAAGGCCCTGCGCTTACGGCCGGAAACACCGGATGGCCGCGGATTTTTCACGCCGGGGCGGCTCTTGAAAATCTTCGCGCCTTTTAAGGAATCCCGCCCGGCGCATGGGAGGTTCCGGTCCGGCGGCGTTTGAGACCGCGAACGCAGGTTTTTTATAAGGAGTTCTCATGGATCAACACGAATCCCGCAATTTCCGCCTCTATTTTCTGGGCGTTATGCTGGCGGCCGTCCTGCTGGTCTATCTGGGCGTTCTGTACAGCGTCCAGGTGGTCCACCACCAGGACTACGCCACCCAGTCCGTCCACTCCATCGCCAGGCCGGAGACCGTGGAGGCCTCCCGGGGCGTCATCACCGACCGCAACGGCCGGCTGCTGGTTGGAAACCGCTCCACCTACAACCTGACTTTCGACCCCAGCCTTTTGAAGGAGGGGGAAGATCAGAACGAGGCCATTCTCCGCCTGATCCAGCTGTGCCAGGCCAACGGTGTGGACTGGATCGAAAACCTCCCCATCTCCCGCCAGCTGCCCTACACCTACACCCTGGACCAGCTGGGGGACTCGGTGCTCAAGCGCCGCTTCCTCTCCTACCTCAAGGCGCTGGACCCCTCTAAGGAGGCGCTGACCGCCTACCTCCTCCAGCATCCGGAGACCGTGGCCCCCCGGAACGAGGACGACCCGCCCCTGCCGGAGCTGGCGGAGCCTGAGGGGGAGCTGACAGAAGAGCAGGAGGCCCAGCGGCAGCGCCAGCTGGGGGAGGACCTGCTGGACCTGCTGGCCTCCAAGCATTTGACGGCTCAGCTGCTCACCGCCGCCGGCATCACCCCCCAGACGCTGCTGGAGTGGATGCGGGAGGACTTTGACCTCGCCCCGTCCCTCTCCCTGGGGGAGGCCCGGCTGGTGCTGGGCATCGAGTATGAGCTGTACCTGCGCC
>CATNDJ010000119.1 GCA_950097265.1 uncultured Oscillibacter sp. | reverse complement strand
CCTGGCACCGCCGCCCTTGAACCAGAGAGGCGCTGACGCAGGTCATCTCCTCCGCGCGGCGGCTGCAGGCGAATACCTCGCCCTTTTCGTTTACGCCCACCACGCCGTCCTCCAGGCTCTCCATTAAAATGTGGAACTGGCTTTCCAGGCGGATGGAGCGGGCGAACATCCGGTCAAAGCTGTAATTGCTGGTGGCCACCTCCCGGGCGTACTCCTGGAAAGCGGCGCCCTCCAGCAGAGACTCCAGCCCCAGCCGGAGGGCGATCTCAATCATCATGCCGGAGGTGCACTTCCGCTGGCCCAGGTCAATGACGGTCTCTATCCCGGAGGGGACGTAGCGGCGCTCGTCGGGAGTCACGGCGATCTGAACGCCGGGGATCTCCGGCGCGCCGGGATAGAAGGGAATCCAGTGGATGTGGGTGATTCCGAACTGCTCCAGCTGGGCGATGGCCTCCCGGGCCATGGTTTGGGTCATGTTGACAAACAGCACCTGACTGCCCGCCGGGAGTTCCTTGAGTCTGCGCAGCTCGCTCCAGCGGAAGGAGACCTCCACGGCCATGGTCTGGCTGTCGATGGGAATATGCCGCATCAGTTCCTCCGGGGAACCGTAGGCGTCGGTGGATGCTACGAACAGGTCCGCCCGGTCCAGCGTTCCGGCGGCGCTGCCGTCCAGCGTGGAGAAGACGGATATATCCGCCGCGTCTGCGAACAGTTCGGCAATATCGGACTTGTAGGACTCCCCCGCCCTGGGGTCCAGGGCGATGACGGAAATTTTCTTTTTGGGCGGCATAATGGATTCTCCTTTAGATAAACTTCAACCAATTTTTTAACCAGTTAATCATAAGCGCCGGCGAATTTCAAGGATTTCCCGGGAAAAATATCTGGCACAGAAGTTGCTGTGTTATGCCGGCGGTGAAAAAATCCAGCGCAAAGCCATCCTTAGAGAGGAGCGTTCCATATGATTACAAAAGAAGAGCTGTTGACCCTGCTGCGTCAGGAGGTGGTTCCCGCCCTGGGCTGCACCGGGCCGGTGTGCGTGGCGCTGGCCGCCGCGGATGCCTGCCGCGCCATTGGCGGAGAGGTTGTCTCGGTGAAGCTGGAGGTGAATCCCGGCATCTACAAAAACGGCATGAGCGTTGGCATTCCGGGCTTTCCCCGGGTGGGCCTGAAATACGCCGCCGCCCTGGGGGCCATTCTGAGTAATCCGGAGAAAGGGCTCCAGCTGTTGGAGGACATAAACGGCGGAATCATCTCGCAGGCGGTCTGCCTGGTGGAAGAGGGCCATGTGACTGTGCGGATCAAGCATGAGGAGGCGTACCTCTATGCCCGGGCGGAGATCATCACCACCGCCGGCATCGGGATCAGCAAGATCCGGGGGACCCATTCCAATATCGTATTTACCAAACGGAACAACGAGGTACTGCTGAAAAGAGACTGGTCCGCCTCCGGCGGGGACGGCCTCCACAACCGGCTGAAACCGATGACCGTGGTGGAGATCCGTGCCCTGGTGGAACAGTGTTCCCAGGAGGAACTGTCCTTCATGCTGGACGGCGTGGAGATGAACGAGCGCCTGGCGGATTTCGGCCTGGAGAACGACCCGGGAATCGGAATTGCCGGCGCCCTGAAACGACAGGTCGAGAGCGGCGCCATGGGGGACAACCTCTTCAGCCGCACCATGGCTCGGGTGGCCAGCAGCGCCGAGGGACGCATGAGCGGCTGTCCCTACGCGGTGATGAGCAGCGCGGGCAGCGGGAATCATGGGCTGACCGCTGTGATTCCCGTGGCGGAGATGGCCCGGCATCTGGGAGCCTCCAATGAGCGGCTGGTAAAGGCCCTGGCCTTCTCCCATGCCTTGAATGTCTATATCAAGCTCTTTACCGGTAAGCTGT
>CATNDJ010000118.1 GCA_950097265.1 uncultured Oscillibacter sp. | reverse complement strand
GTGTCCTCGTACTTTTTCGTCTCCGTCAGAAGTCCCGCGTTCTCCCGCAGCAGCTGCTTCAGCTGGTCGATGACCTCCGTGTACACCTCGAACAGCTGGTGATTCATGTCCCGCATATGGTCCCGGGCCATACGGTAGAACCCCTCCGTCCTTTCCCAGGATTTGTTTTTCTTGCCGAAAATCCCCCCGCTTTTCCTGGCGGCACAGCCCCGGTAATCCTCGCTTACGATCAGACGGCAGGCCTTATTGAGCAGGTTAATCATGTAATAGGGACCCTTCTTCTGGAAGCACTCGTCGGCCTGATCGTCAATGCGCTCCAGGACAAGCTTGGCCTTGGTCTCCTTGTAAAGCTCCTTGGGCTCCAGGAGGCAGTCCTGGAGGAAGTTCTCCGCAGCCTCCTCCGTCGCCTCCCGGTATCTGTCGAACTTCTTCCAGACCTCCTCGAATACGATGTTGGCGACATAGACCGTAATCAGATCAATGGGCACCACACAGCAGGAATAGCCGATGACGTTATAAACGTAGTTGGCGTTCCGGGGCCAGGCCCGGTGGGTCTGGTCGATGATGGCCTCGCTGATCTTCTGGGTTTTATTGCTGAGAAAAGCTTCCGCCAGGAAGGGCCGGGCCTTGCCCGGGTCCCCGTCCGGGACGGCAATCAGGTTCAGAATCGAGTTGGCGGTCACATGCCTCGCCGTATCCGCGGTGTCCTCATAGAACACGCCGCCGTCGGCAATGCCCTCCACCAGGGTGCAGAAGTCGAAAATGTTCTCGGTGATCTCCACATCAAAGCCGGAACCGTACAGCTGCCGGAAGCTCTCGCCCCGGGCCTGGAGGCCCATGAAGTAGTCGATCTCCTTCAGGGCCGCGTAGGCGTTCCGGTCCCCCTGGGCATTGCTGTCCGTACCACAGGCGCTGGGGAGCAGGAGATAGGCGGAGACCTGGGTTTTGGTGTACAGGTCCGCGTTGACCTCGTGCTTGATGATATGCCGGGTCAGGAAAGCCAGGTCGACGATCGTGCCGCTGCCCGTACCTCCGGCGAGGCCCGCCAGGAAGAAGACATGGAACCGCGCCCCCGGGCTCTTATTGACCGCCAGGTTCCTCACCGCGGTCGTCAGCGCACCCTTCAGGCTGGTCAGGGAATTGGGCTGGCACAGGCGAATCCGCCCGGGCTGACGCCACGCGCCCGCGCCGCTGGGGTCGAAGCCCGACTGGGACGGCGCCGTAGCGGCCATGCCGCCGGTCTTGGCATACAGGTCCGGGTAGACCCACTGGTTCATCTGGGGGGTGATCTTGTTCGGCGCGATGGAATCATGGGCACCCTCGTAGGGGAGCTTCAGCACCTCGGTGCGCTCGAAATCAAGCTCCGTCACCAGATCCTCCATCTCCTGATGGCAGGCGTCGATGGCCAGGAAGCCCACCTTCCTTTTCAGCTCCAAGGGGTCCACCTGCCACTCCAGCTGACGGCGCAGGGTCGTCAGCATCTTGTGTCCGTTGCCGCCGCTGCTGATGAACAGGTAGCATTCGTTGGCCAGCTTCCGCTTGTGGGTGGAGATGATACCGGTACCCTTCAGGTAGTCCAGAGTATTGAGGTTGTTTGCAATCAACTGCTTCCGCCGGGAATCTTCCATATCTTCGTCATCCTTTCCTTTTCATCTGCAGCGGCTGCTTCCGCCGTTTACACATACAGATCGTCCGTTTCTTCACTGTCCGTTTCCGCCTTAAATGCCACGCTGATGGTCAGCATGTCATTCCGGAACACCTCCTGGGGCACCTCGCTGCCCAGGCGCCGGTTGGCGCCGTAGCGGTAGGTCTTCCCGCGGCTCTTCGAGGAGTAGATCTTGAGCCGGTAGGCATCGCCTTCCAGTTCCTCCCGGTACTCCTTCAGAACATCCTGCATTCTCTGGAC
>CATNDJ010000117.1 GCA_950097265.1 uncultured Oscillibacter sp. | reverse complement strand
CAAGGGACAGAACATGGCTCTGAACAGCTATATCACCCGGGACGGCCTGGAGATGGGCCGGGCCCAGGCGGTCCAGGCCCAGGCGGCGGGCGTCGAGCCGGATGTGCGGATGAACCCTGTGCTCCTCAAGCCCTCCAGCGACACGGGAAGCCAGCTCATTGTCCTGGGGGAGGTCCGGGGACAGTACGAGGCCGCCAGCTACTTCCGGATGAAAAAGAGTTTGATCCCCGAGGTGCTGGGGGCCTATGAAAGCCTTGCCGCGGAGTATGACATCATCGTCATCGAGGGGGCCGGCAGCCCCGCGGAGATCAACCTGCGAAACGCCGACAGCTTTGTGAACATGGGCCTGGCAGAGCTGGTAAACGCCCCGGTGGTGCTGGTGGGGGACATCGACCGGGGCGGCGTGTTCGCCCAGCTCTACGGCACCACGGCGCTGCTGGAGCCCCATGAGCGGGACCGGATCGCGGGCCTTGTCATCAATAAGTTCCGGGGGGACCCGGCACTGCTGAAACCAGGCCTTGCCATGCTGGAGGAGCGGACCGGCATCCCTGTGCTGGGAGTCATTCCCTACACCCAGGCGGACATTGACGATGAGGACAGCCTCTCCCCCCGGTTGGAGGAGACTCGGGCCCGCCGGGCCGTGGACGTCGCCGTCATTCGCCTGCCCCGCATCTCCAATTTCACAGACTTCTCCCCCCTGGAGAGCCACAGCGCCCTGGGCGTGCGGTATGTGGACGGTCCCGGCGCCCTGGGGACGCCGGACCTTGTGATTCTCCCCGGCACCAAGAGCACCATGGACGACCTCCTCTGGCTGCGGCAGAGCGGTTTGGAGGCCGCCGTCCTAAAGCTGGCGGCGGCCGGCGGACCGGTGCTGGGAGTCTGCGGCGGCTATCAGATGCTGGGCCAAACCCTCTCCGACCCGGAGGGCGCGGAACGGGGCGGAACCCTGCGGGGCATGGGACTCCTCCCCTGCGAGACTGTGTTCTCTCTTCAAAAGACCCGCACAAGGACTGCCGCCGCCGTCACGGCGGAGCCCTTTAGCGGGGCGGAGATCGACGGCTATGAAATCCACATGGGCCTCACCCGGCGGACCGGAGGCCTCCCCTTCTGCCGCCTGGAAAATGGTCAGGAGGACGGCGCCGCCGCGGGGACTGTATTCGGAACCTATCTCCACGGCCTCTTCGACAGCGGCGCACTGACGGAGCGCCTGGCCGCCTGGCTTCTGGGGCGCAAAGGCCTCTCCTCTCAAGGGGCAGCGGTGGAGAGTCACCGGGCCTATCAGGAGCGCCAGTACGACCTGCTGGCCCGCGACGTCCGCTCCAGCCTGGACATGGCCGCCGTCTACGGTGCCATAGACCGGTACGCCCGGAAGTGAACAAGGAGGACAAATCGCCATGAAAACACGCCACACCCTTCCCGGGGACATTGAGCGGACCAGTATGTCCATCATCACCGCAGAGCTGGCGGAGCGGGGCATCGTCCTGCCGCCGGAAAACGAGGCAATCGTAAAACGGGTCATCCACACCACGGCGGATTTCGATTACGCCCAAACCCTCCGCTTCACCCCTGAGGCTGCGGAACGCGGCCAGGCCGCGCTGCGCCGGGGAACTCCCATTGTCACGGACACCAATATGGCGAAGGCGGGCATCAGCAAACCCAGCCTGGAAAAGCTGGGCTGTACGCTCCACTGCTTCATGGCGGAGCCGGAGGTCGCCCGTCTGGCAAGGGAACGGGAGATCACCCGGGCGGCAGTCTCCATGGAACACGCGTTGCGGGAATACCCCGGTGCCATCCTGGCGGTGGGCAATGCCCCTACAGCGTTGCTGCGGATCGCGGAACTGATAGAGGCGGGATGGCGGCCCGCCCTGGTGGTGGGCGTACCGGTGGGCTTTGTCAACGTGGAGGAGAGCAAGGAGATCCTCTTCGCCGCCTGCGAGGCCCACGGCGTCCCCGCCATCGCGGCCATGGGCCGA
>CATNDJ010000116.1 GCA_950097265.1 uncultured Oscillibacter sp. | reverse complement strand
GCGATAGCAGGCAGCCTGCCCAATTTCCCGGTGGTTTTCCAGGACACCAGGGAGACAATTCCCAGGCCGATCAGCCCGGGGACGGCCAGCAAGGGACCCAGATTGCCCAGGCCGGCGCCGGTGAAGTAGAAGTAGGTGGTCAGGGCCAGAAGGATGACCATGTAGACGACTCCGATCCAGGCCAGAGCCCGCTTGACGGGGGAGGCGGGGGTGTAGCCCTTGTCGGGACAAGCTCCAGATCGCCCGCTTCCGCCTTCCGGCGAAAGCCCACTCGTTCCGCTGTCCCTCCTCTCCCCATACAGACCGCTCCGCTGGGTCTGCGCGGGGGCCCCGCTATGCTCCGGCCGGGGAGCGCGTTTGTCATCTGGCATTTACTGCTTCTCCTTCAACAGGTCCCGAATCTCCGTGAGCAGCTTCTCCTCAGCGGAGGGCTCGGGGGGAGCGGGGGGAGCCTCTTCCTTCTTGCGGTGGAAACGGTTGATGGCCTTAATCATGCAGAACACCACAAAGGCCATAACCAGGAAGTTGAGAACGGCCTGGATAAAGTTGCCGTAGGCGATCACCGCCCCGTTGACGGTGAAGTACAGCTCTGCGAAGGAAATGCTGCCGGTGAAGATGCCCAGCAAGGGCATAATGATGTCGTTAATCAGGGAGGCGGTGATGGAGCTGAACGCTCCGCCGATAATGACGCCAACGGCCATATCCATCACATTGCCCCGGGCGATAAACTGCTTAAATTCCTCCATAAATTTTTTCATACGCATCGCCTTTCTTACAAATACAGCTTACCAGTGGCCCTCTTCGCCCCGGACGTGTGTCTGCTTAATGCCCATCTGGAGGTTGTACAGGGTCTTGTTCAGCGCGGTAATCTCCTGCTCCGTGAGCTGGGCGAAGAGGATGCCGTACCAAAACTGCCCCGGGGCGTGCTCCACGCACCGGACGACCTGGCCCAGGAAGTTCAGCGGGGCGTAGTCCTCCAGCTTGACCCGGATGCGCACGACCTCGTCCTCCGCGTGGATATACTCCGACTGCACGCAGCATCCGCCGGTGCTGATATTTACCAGGGTGCACTCCTCCGGGTTGCGCTGGCGCTCGTCGTCGGAGCGGTAGAGAGACACCGGCGTGGTGAAGGGGAGGCGGAAGTTGTCCCGGTGCTCCACATGGTGTTCAATCTTCAGGCTTTTCAGCCGGAGAAGGGTCCGGCCAGACTCCTGGACAACGCCGCTGAGGCAAATGGGGATCAGCCGTCTGTCGTAGCCGCTGAGGCTGACCGCGGCCCCCACAGGAGAAATCTTGAAGGACAGCTCGCCGGGCAGCCGGCCCAGTGTCAGGGAGTCGGGGGAGAACTCGGTCACCCGGCCGGAGAGCAAGGGCTCGCCCTCTCTGGTCATCACGTCCAGGTGCATTCCCTCGTACAGCTCCCCGGTAGGAGCGGCTTCCGAAGAGGGGGGCGCCTGCCTGGGATGCTGTTCCGTCTCCCAGAGCAGCTCCTCATCGTCCTCGTCGTCCCGGGAAAAGAATGAAAAAATACCCATAATGGCCTCTCCTTATTGATCTTATTTTTGGGGCTTCATGACCTCCAGGCCGCCCATGTAAGGCTGGAGCACCTTGGGGATCGCCACGCTGCCATCGGCCTGGAGGTTGTTCTCCAGGAAGGCGATGAGCATACGGGGGGGAGCTACCACGGTGTTGTTCAGGGTGTGGGGCAGATAGGTGCCCTTCTCGCCCTTCACCCGCATTTTCAGCCGCCGGGCCTGGGCGTCGCCCAGGTTGGAGCAGGAGCAGACTTCGAAATACTTCTGCTGCCGGGGGGACCAGGCCTCGATGTCGCAGGACTTCACCTTCAGATCGGCCAGGTCGCCGGAGCAGCACTCCAGCTGCCGCACGGGGATGTCCAAGGAGCGGAACAGCTCCACCGAGTAGCGCCACATCTTCTCGTACCAGTCCATGGAGTCCTCGGGCCGGCACACCACGATCATCTCCTGCTTCTCGAACTGGTGGATGCGGTAGACGCCCCGCTC
>CATNDJ010000115.1 GCA_950097265.1 uncultured Oscillibacter sp. | reverse complement strand
AAGGCGATGTCATTCCGCTCGTACCGGATCTCCACCAGCCGCCGCAGCAGCTCGTCCCGGTCCCACTCCGCCCCGGCCCGGAGGGAAACCACCATCTTGGCAAAGTCGTCGGGCTCCCCCAGGCCGTAGATGCAGGAGACGGAGGAAACCACGATGACGTCCCGCCGCTCCAGCAGGGCGCAGGTGGCGGAGAGGCGGAGGCGGTCGATTTCGTCGTTGGTGGAGGCGTCCTTGGCGATATAGGTGTCCGTGTGGGGGATGTAGGCCTCGGGCTGGTAGTAGTCGTAGTAGGACACAAAGTACTCCACGGCGTTATTCGGAAAAAACTCCTTGAACTCCGCGCACAGCTGGGCCGCCAGGGTCTTGTTGTGAGCCAGAACCAGGGTGGGCCGCTGGACGGCCTCGATGACCTTGGCCATGGTGAAGGTCTTGCCGGAGCCGGTGACGCCCAGGAGAATCTGTTCCTTCAGCCCGCTCTCAATGCCCGCCGCCAGGGCGGCGATGGCTTCCGGCTGGTCGCCGGAGGGCTGGTATTCGGATACGACTTGGAATTTCGGCATGGCGGCCTCCTGTCGGTGGGTTACGAAATTTTCGTCCGGATGTATCATACCACAGAGCGAAATAAATTACAACATTTGTTCGATATATTTTTCAAAAAACCGAGACGCTTCCCCTTACAGGTAGCCCGATTCGGAGAAGGAAATAAAGTCGCCGTCCGCCACGATGATATGGTCTTCCAGCCGCACGTCGATGGCCTCCAGGGCCGTCCGCGCCCGGCTGGTGGCCGCCTGCTCCTCCAAGGAGGGCAGGGCCACGCCGCTGGGGTGGTTGTGGGCCAGGATTACGGAGCTGGCGGCGTAGAGAATGGCGTTTTCCACCATCTTGCGCACGTCCAGGTTTACCGCCGAGGCGCTGCCCTCTCCCAGGCGGCGGCAGGCCAGCAGCTTTCCCTTCCCGTCCAGGCAGATCTGGTAAACCGCCTCGTTCCGCTCCCTGGAGAAGAGCTCCAGGAGGTAAGCCTCCACCCGCTCCCGGGTGCTCAGCGCCGTCTCCCGCTCAATCTCCGCCAGCCGGGCCCTCTGGGCCACCTGGGGGACCAGGCGCAGCAGCACCGCCGTCCGCTCCCCCACGCCCTTCACCTGGGTCAGCAGCTCCACGGGGGCGGAGAGCACCCCGTTCAGGCTCCCAAACCGGTCCATCAAGGCGTGGGCCAGCGGGTTCACATCTCCCTGGGGGATGGCGTAATGCAGCAGCAGCTCCAGGGCCTCGTGGTCGGCGAAGCCGCTCAGCTCGTTGTTCAAAAAGCGCCGGCGCATGCGCTCCCGGTGCCCGTCGTGGACGCCCATGGCCTCACCCTCCCCCGCCCCGCTCTCCGCCGGGTAAAGCGGAAACGCGGAGCCTGACATTTGGGAAACATGATAGCATATTTTCCCGGGGCCGTCAATCGGAGAAAGCACCTGCCCTCAACGTCTCTCAACGCTCTTGCAATCCTCCCCCAAAAGCCGTATACTACCCTTATCATCGAACAAAGGAGAAATTTCCATATGAAAGCCTGTCCCGACAGAGCGGCGGCCCTGGCGCTGCTGCGCAAGTACAACACCGAACCCTTCCACCTTCAGCACGCCCTGACCGTCGAGGCCGTCATGGGCTGGTACGCCCAGGACCTGGGCTATGGCGAAGAGGCGGATTTCTGGTCCATGGCGGGCCTCCTCCACGACGTGGACTTCGAGAAGTGGCCGGAGGAGCACTGCAAAAAGGCCCCGGAGCTGCTGGCGGAAATCGGCTGCTCCGATGAACTCGTCCACGCCGTGTGCAGCCACGGGTACGGCCTCTGCTCCGACGTGGAGCCCATCCACGAGATGGAGAAGGTCCTGTTCGCCGCCGACGAGCTGACGGGCCTCATTGGCGCGGCGGCCCGGATGCGGCCCAGCAAGTCCTGCTCCGACATGGAGGTGTCCTCTCTCAAGAAGAAGTTCAAGGACAAGAAGTTTGCCGCCGGCTGCTCCCGGGAGACCATCCAGCAGGGGGCGGAGCTGCTGGGCTGGGAGCTGGACGAGCTGATGGAGAAAACCATCCAGGCCATGCGGGCCAGCCCCAACGTGGACTGAT
>CATNDJ010000114.1 GCA_950097265.1 uncultured Oscillibacter sp. | reverse complement strand
GAGGAAGAGGCCGAGGCCATCGCCCAGGTCACCGAGGGCATCGACCAGATCTCCAGCGTGGTGCAGACGAACTCCGCTACCTCCGAGCAGTCCGCCGCCGCCAGCGAGGAGCTGAGCAGCCAGGCCAGCCTGATGAAGGACCTGCTGAGCAAGTTCCGCCTCCGCAACGACAGCGGCTCCAGCAGCTACAGCGCCCCCGCCTACACGGAAGAGAGCGCCGACACCTCCTCCTATGACGGCGGCTACGCCGCCGGCGGCAGCGCCTTCAGCAAGTATTAAGCGATTTTCCGCCGGGCGGGCCCGGCCAATGTAAGACGCGAGCTGTCATGGACATGGAATGAACGCAGGACCACTCGCGCCATCCCGCGCTGGCAGTAGAGTCCCCTGCCATGATGCCAGAAGGCGGTTCGGTGCCGCTTTCTGGCATCATTTGCGCCTCTGAGAGGCATGAAAAGGAGCGTCTCATGATGAAGGATTTGAGAGCCCAGGAGCGGGACCTGATTTTCGCCCTGGATATCGGGACCCGCAGCGTTGTGGGCGTTGTGGGCAGGCCCTCCGGGGGCCGGTTCAAGGCCCTGGACATCGAGGTGGCGGAGCACGAGAGCCGCGCCATGCTGGACGGCCAGATCGACAACATCCACCAGGTGGGCAGCCTGGCCCGGATGGTGACGGACCGCCTGGAGGAGCGCCTAGGCGTCCGCCTGGAACGGGTCTGCGTGGCCGCCGCCGGGCGGGCCCTGCGGACCCAGAGCGGCAGCTTTACCATGGACATCAGCGAGGAAAAAACCATCAGCGCCGAGACCATCAGCCGCCTGGAGGCGGGGGCCCTCTCCGCCGCCGAGGAGGCCCTTCAGATAGAGGACGAGGTCCGGCGGCAGTTCTTTATGGTGGGCTACACCGTGGCCCAGTACCGGCTGGACAACTATCCCCTGGCCTCCCTGCTGGACCACAGCGGGCAGAAGGCGGAGGCGGATGTGGTGGCCACCTTCCTCCCCGGAGAGGTGGTGGAGAGCCTCTACGCCGCCATGCGCACCGCGGGCCTCCAGGTTGCCAGCCTGACCTTGGAGCCCATCGCGGCCATGAACGCCGCCATTCCCGTGGAGCTGCGGCTTTTGAACCTGGCGCTGGTGGACATCGGCGCGGGGACCACGGATATTGCCGTCTGCCGGGATGGAAGTGTTACCGGCTACACCATGGCCACCATCGCGGGGGACGAAATTACCGAGGCCATCATGCGGACCTTCCTGGTGGACTTCCGGACCGCCGAGGAGATCAAGCGGAACCTCCGGCCCGGGGAGGACGTCCGCTATACGGACATCCTGGGCCTGGAAAACACCGCAGCCTTTGAGGACATCCACGCTGCCATTCAGGAGCCCATGGGCCGGCTGGCGGAGGCCATCGCCGCCCAGGTGGCGGAGCTCAACGGCGGCGCGCCCTCGGCCCTGTTTCTGGCAGGGGGCGGCAGCAAGCTGGAGGGCCTGCGGGAAAGAGTGGCTCAGAGCCTGGGGATGGATGAGCGCCGGGTGGCCATCGCCGGGAACAACTTTGCCAAGAGCGCCTTTGCCGATGAAATCGACCTGAACAACCCGGAGTACGCCACGCCCCTGGGCATCGCCGTCTCCGCGGCCCTGGGGCTCCTGAACGACAGCTATGTCATTACCCTCAACGGGGAGACCGCCAAGCTCTTCCGCAGCGGCACGCTGACCGTTCGGGACATCCTGCTGATGAACGGCTACACCTACGCCGACATGCTGGGCCGCTCCGGGAAGAACCTGAGCGTGACCCTCAACGGGCGGCGCATGGTCCTCCGGGGGGAGCCCGCCGTCCCCGCCATCCTTCGGGTGAACGGAGAGGAAACGGCCATCAACGCCATGGTTCACGCCGGGGACAGCATCCGCTTCCAGCCCGCCCGCAGCGGCAAAGACGCCGCCAAGACCCTGGGAGAGCTGCTTGGGAAGAGCTTCTCCGGCCGGGTGCTGCTGAACAACCGGGAGGGAGATTTGAAAGCCCCCCTGCGCCAGGGAGACGTGATTTTGACCCTGGAGGGCCCCGCGGGCGTCGTCCCGCCCCTGCCCCCTCAGACAGAGCCGCCTCCGGCGCCGCCGGAGAGTCCGGCCCCCGCGCCGGAGGCCGCGGCGGCGGCCTCGCCGG
>CATNDJ010000113.1 GCA_950097265.1 uncultured Oscillibacter sp. | reverse complement strand
CGTTGATGACGCTTTTCAGGGAGAACAGCCGCTTGAAGCCCTCCAGGGGGTTGATCCGGCTGAACTTGGGCCGCATCAGCTCCCCGCTGACCAGCAGCCGGGTCTGCGCGAAGGTGGCCACCACGGCGCACAGCGCCGTTACCAGCGTAATGGGGAACACGGTCCGGACCATCAGGCTCAGGGCCTGCATCACCAGCTCGTGGAGCAGGTCGCTGATCCCCAGGCCGCCGGCCAAATCCACCTTGGTAAAGCAAAAGCGCATATAGCCCGCCAGCTGGTCTCCAATCTTCCCCGCCAGCAGCCAGAAGGCGGAGAAGGAGCCCAGCAGCGTGACTACGGCCACGGCGTCCTGGCTCAGAAAGACGTTACCTTTCTTTCGTTCGTCTCTTCGCTTTTTTGGGGTTGCTTTTTCGGTCTTAGAACTGTCCGCCAACTGTCATCCCCCCTTTGGACGTCCGCGCGGTTTCAAAACGGCTATGCCATCAGCCCCAGCATCTGGTGGAGGCTGTTCAGCATCAGCTGCTCCGTCTCCAGGAGGAACTCGCTGATGGGAAGCATCAGCATCAGCAGCAGCCACAGTCCCACAATGACCTTCAGCTCGATGTTGATGGAAAATACGTTGATTTGAGGGATGACCTTCATCAAAACGCCCATTCCCAGCTGGCCGATCAGCTCCGCCGCCAGGATGGGCATGCAGAGCTTCACCGACAGGACGGTGCATTCCACAAAGAGCTCCAGCGCCAGGTTCGTCAGGTCGTTCCCGATGGAAACCCCGCCGTAGCTCACCACCTGGCCGGAGGTCAGCATGATCCGCAGCAGCGTATGGTGTCCATTCCCGGCGAAAAACAGCAGGATCATCAGCGTGTTCAGCAGCGTGCCCGTTACGGACATGTTGGACCGGGAGCCGGAATCATAGATCTGGTTCATGGTCATGCCCATCTGGGTGTCGATGGACAATCCCGCCATCTGCGGGATATAAAAGAAAAAGTTCACTATCATGCCCAGGACAAAGCCCACCGTCAGCTCCAGCAGGACGGCCCCGGCAAGGGGGATCACTCCTGCGGGCGGCTCCACCCGTCCTCCCTCCACCGAGTAGGTGAAGGCCGACAGAAGCAGGGTGAACCCCGCCCGGAAGGTCCCGGGGAAGTTCTGGCGGCTCAGCAGGGGGTTGAACATCACAAAGCCGCTCATCCGGGCGGTAATCAGCAAAAACAGCGTCAGGGCCCCTTCGTCTATCATAGGCGCCTCCGCTAGATCTGCGTCATCAGGTCAAAGACCTCCCGGGTGTACTCCTGGAGCGTCGTCAGCATCCAGCCTCCCGCCACAAGAAGCACGCCCACCACGATGATCACCTTTAAAATAAAGGAGAGGGTCTGCTCGTGAATCTGGGTCACCGCCTGGAAAATGGCGATCAGCACGCCGGCCAGCATGCTCAAAACCAGCATGGGCCCGCCCAGCTTGATGACCACGCCCACGGCGTCCCGCAGCACATCGGTTATCATTCCCGTTTCCATTCGTCAGCCCTCCGCTAGTTGAAGCCCCGGACCAGGGTGGAAAACAGCAGCTCCCACCCGTTCAGGGTCACGAACAGCAGCAGCTTGAAGGGGGCGGAAATCATGGACGGCGGCAGCATAATCATGCCCATGGACATCAGGGTGCAGGACACCACGATGTCAATCAGCATAAAAGGAATGTACAGCAGCAGTCCGATGGTAAACGCCTTGGACAGCTCACAGGTCACAAAGGCGGGCACAATAATCCGCAGGGGCAGGGTCTCCACCACCGTCTGGGTGTTGACCTCCTCCGGCATATCCACATGGGCCATGTCGCAGAACATCTCCAGGGTATTCACCCTGGTGTTTCGCACCATGAACTCCGACAGGGGCACCGCGGCCCGTTCCAGGAACTCCTCCTGGCTGATCTCCTCCGCGGCGTAAGGCTCGTAGGCCTCCTCCTGGATGCGGGTGATGGTGGGAGACATGGTATAAAAGGTCAAAAACAGCGCGAGGCCCACCAGTACCAGGTTGGGCGGCGTCTGCTGCGTACCCATGGCGTTTCGCAGAAAGGAAAAGGAGATGACAAACCGGGTAAAGGACGTCATCATTACCACGAGAGAGGGCAGAAGCGTAATCGCCGTCATCAGGAAAATAATTTCCAGCGCCTGCACGTTCTCGCCGTTTACATTGATCAGCCCTTCCGGCACC
>CATNDJ010000112.1 GCA_950097265.1 uncultured Oscillibacter sp. | reverse complement strand
GATGCTCCAGACCAGACCACTGGTCTCGCAAGCCTTGGTCAGCACGTTCCGGGCGGGGCCGACGTAGCTATACCCATTCGGGATGTCCTTAAACTCGGCATTGTACGAGAATGACGCCGTTATGCCCATCTGGTCCGCAGTATCCTGGATGAGCGTCTTGCAGTTGACGGAGCCGTCGTAGCTGACGGAGACATAGGTATCGCGGACCTCCACCCGGTTGTCTACCAGTTCCACCTCCGTCATCACATCGCTGCCGTCTGGCCGGGTGCGGGCGAACGTGACCACGCCGGCGAAGATGAGGGGCATGGTCGAGCCGTACCCGGCCCGCAGCGATACCACGCAGTCTTTCTTGTTCAGCTCAGCCAGGTGCTGCGGGCTCAGGTTCCAGATCGAGACCTTCGCCGTGTTCTGGCTGTCCGTGTCTGCCTTCTCTACGGAGAAAGAGATATGGAGCGGGCGGCTCCCTCCTCCGATCTCAAACCCAGCCGCCCCCGCCTGACCAGCAGACAGGCGGTACTGTCTGTCAAAATTCTTCATCGTGCTCCCCTTTCCAGACGGCACAAAAAGAGGGCCGCATTTCTGCGACCCTCCCCAGGCTGTTATTTCGTTTGGCACAGCTCCCGCTTCAGCAGCGCACACTCCAGGATGATGGCGTCCAGCCGCTCCAGGATGGAGCCCACGGCCACCGGGAGCTGAGCGGGTTTCTCCTCCGGGGCAGGGACTTCCTGCATAAGTTCCAGTTCTCTCTGGACATCCTTGGCCCGCTTCGCGGCCATCTCCAAGCTGATTTGCCGGACCTTCGGAACGACCTCATTGGTAAACCAGCTCACCACTTCCGGCGGGGCCGGTCTGCGGTCCAGGAAAATCAGCGCGTTCTCTTCATCGAAGCACCGGAACCGGCGGACGCCCCGCTTGTTCTTGTCGATGCAGTCGATTTTGCGATATACAGCTTTTGCCGGACGGCTACCAGTCTCCGAAGTCTGGACCACCTTTGCCGGTGCCGAATAGCCCGACATGGCTGCCAGGTCCACCCCGCAGTAGTAAGCGGTCCCGTCCCGGTCAAAAGTCACTCGGACCTCCCGCTTTCTCTTGTCGGCGAACGTCTTGAAGGACTCAGCCACTCAGACCACCTCCCCGTGGAGGCGACGCCGAAGGGCTCCGTACCGCGCCGTGAAAATCTCTTTCAGGATGATGACGGCCCGCTCTGCTTGTTCCGTCTGGCCTTCCGCAAGGTTGGCGTCCACCGTGTCGATGATGACGCCCACATCCCCCATGCGGATCACTTCAGTCTCGATTGTTGCCACACTGTTCATCTGTCGTTCCTGCCTTTCGTAAAATCGCACTTGAAAGAAGCAGTCGGCCATGATACAATGAGAGCAACCGAAGGCTTCTTTCGGTTTAGGACACAGGAACGGTGCGGCTTTGTGAGGGCTCGGCACCGTTCCTTTTTTGTCCGTCCTGGTTACATTCTCATTCTAACTTACCGTCTCGGTAACGTCAAGTCAGGTTACCAATGATATAACGCAAAATCGGAATATTACCATGGCGGTCAGTTCTTTGAGCGAAGCGAAAAGAACGGTTCTATAAGATACGGTTAGGTACGGTAAGGTAAGGTACGGTTACCGCGGATTCTCCGTGGAGATTTCCAGTACCTTCTCCTCATTTTTCTCCAGTCTTTTCTCCAGTGGAATTACCGCAGGATACTCCTTACTCACGCCGGGATGTAGACGAACTGAGCCTTTCCGCTCACGAAATCCTGGCGTCCCACATGGTCCTGCTCCGTCAGGGCGGCGAAGATACCCAGGGGTAGCTCCTCGCTGCCAGAAAACAGGTTCAGAGGGAATTGGGGCACCACCTTCACTCCAATGAGTAACGGCGCTCCCAGGCTGTCCAGGAGGCCGAAGGTCCAGTAGCCGCCGGTGTCGTTCCATGTGAAGCGGAGCTGATACTGTTTCCCGCTCAGGACGATATGGGAGATGCTGTCGTTCATATCCGGTACGTCGATGATGGTGTAGTTCACCTCAGCACCTCCTTACAGCAGGCCGAAGCCGCTGGCGGCATTATAGAGGATAGACCCGCCGCCCTGCTTATTGGAGCCCTTGGAGTTTCCTCCACTGGAACCTCCTGCGGAACCTCCTCCGCTACCGGAGCCCTTACTGGCCGCCGTGGTGTTGGCGGTCCCGGCAGAGGCTCCCGTCGCCCCGGACTTTCCGTAACTGTCCGGGATGGTAACGGTGGCGCTCTCTGTGACGATTATCTTCTTCAGGACTAT
>CATNDJ010000111.1 GCA_950097265.1 uncultured Oscillibacter sp. | reverse complement strand
GAAGCAGCAAACAGCGCCGCCGTTTTTCCTCCGACCGGGAGATGGCGGCAAAGGCCAGCTCCACCAGCCAGCCGAAAAAGCTGTAAATCCAAAAGTACCAGAGTAACGGGGCCATCGTATCACCTCGGCTACAGTCTCTCCGGAGAATGGAGCGGTATCCGCCTCTTGCGCCGGTAGTTTTTTCATGATACAATGACCGGGAAACGAAAAAAGATCGGAGGGCCCACGAAATGGATACTTGGGAGAGCTTGAAAAAAGAGTGCTTAGCCTGTAAAGGATGTTCCCTTGCCGATACCCGCCACAACGTGGTTTTCGGGGACGGCGCGGAGGACGCGGAGATTTTGTTGATCGGCGAAGGTCCCGGCCAGAACGAGGACGAGCAGGGTCTGCCCTTTGTGGGCCGGGCCGGGAAGCTGCTGGACGAGATGCTGGAGATGGTGAACCTGGACCGGAGCAAGGTCTATATCGCCAACATCGTAAAATGCCGCCCGCCCCAGAACCGGGACCCCCTGGGAGTGGAGCAGGATGCCTGTATTGACTGGCTCCGCCGCCAGACGGCGTTGCTGCACCCCAAGATCATCGTCTGCCTGGGCCGCATCGCAGCCAAGGTCATTATCAAAGACGGTTTCCGCATCACCCAGGAGCATGGCCAATGGTTCGAGAGGAACGGCGTTTGGATGACCGCCCTCTACCACCCGGCGGCGCTGCTCCGGGACGTCCGCAAGCGCCCGGATACCTTTGAGGACTTAAAGGCCATCCAGGCCAAAGCCCGGGAGCTCTGCGAGCACACGGAACTCTGAGCGCCAAAAAGGGGAGAGGCAAAGCCTCTCCCCTTGAAATTTTCACAGTTGTAAACCAAATTAGAAATAATGGTTGACAAATGAGGAAATCCACGGTATCCTCATAGTCAGGAAACAAAAGGAGGAACTTATTCATGCCAGAAAAAACCGTATCCCGGCTGGGAACCCGGGACCTGACTCTCGTGGCTCTTTTTACCTCGCTGGTGGCGGTGTGCGCCTGGATTTCCGTGCCCGTCCCAGCGCCCTTCGTGCAGTTTACCATGCAGACTTTCGCCATTTTTGCGGCGCTGCTGACCCTGGGGGGGAAACGGGGAACCTACGCTGTCGCGGCGTATCTGCTGCTGGGGGCTGTGGGCGCGCCGGTGTTCAGCAATTTCCGGGGCGGCCTGGGGGTGCTTCTGGGGACCACCGGCGGATATATCATGGGATTTTTCTTTACCGCCCTGCTTTATTGGGGGATGACCGCCCGGCTGGGAGAGTCCCCGGCCGTGAAGCTGGCCGCCGGGCTGCTGGGAATGGCGGCCTATTACGCCTTTGGAACCGCCTGGTATCTGGCGCTCTATGCCCGGGCGGGGAGCCCCGTGGGACTGCTGACCGCTTTGGGCTACTGCGTGTTCCCATTTGTCCTTCCGGACCTCATGAAGCTGGCTCTGGCGGCGCTGCTGGCCCGGCGGGTGGGAAAATATGTCCGGTGATTTTCGGACCCTCTCTTTTCAAAGGAAACGGACCGGCGCCTGCGGCACCGGTCCGTTTCCTCATTCTGTGGTTTTGACGGGATTTTGCAGGTATTGATATTCCAGCAGCAGCCGCCCGGTGCCGCTGGACATGTTTCCGAAGTGATAGGGCTGGTCCGCCTTAAAGCGGATGGCGTCCCGCTCCAGGAGCTGGTATTCCTGGCCCTCCGCCGTCAGGCTGACGGTACCGTAAATCACCGTGGCGTGGCAGACGCAGCCGGGAAGTGAGGGGGCGGGGGCGTACTTCGCGCCGATGTACAGGTCCAGAAAGCAGCTCATCATGTGGCTCTTGTCGTCGTAGGGGAGGCTGGGCCGCAGGACGGTCCTGCCGCCGTCCAGGTGCCGGGGCCGGGAGTTCTGGACCCGGGACAGGATGGGGCCGTCCTTGGGAATCTCCGGATCCTTCGGCGGATCCGTCTCCGGCCTGTGGGGCATGACGCCCTCGCCGGGTATGGGCTTGAAGAGATCATCCTCCATGTGCGCGCTCATCCCCTTCGTCTTCTCTCTGGTTGGGAAACCTGCTTTATAGTACCCGCTTTGTCGAAATTTGTCAAGGCGCTTCCGGGAGATGTCCTTTTTTAAAATAGAGACCTCTCTTTTTGAAACAGCTTTGCAGGACACTTATTCTTATATCCTTATATTTAATGTATATCGGCTGCCTGATTATCTCTCTCAAACTGCCAACAGCCTAAGCGCGGCCGGGGAAATCCCTGGAAAAACAGGAAAATCAAAATCTTTTTGCCAA
>CATNDJ010000110.1 GCA_950097265.1 uncultured Oscillibacter sp. | reverse complement strand
GGCGGCTGGTGCTGGGGCTGGCCTTGGCGGTGTGTTTCGGCCTGCTGGGGTACTTCAAGTATTTTAACTTTCTGGCGGGCAGCGTGTCCGCTTTGCTGGGCGGGGCGTGGGACGCCTGGGACATCATCCTCCCGGTGGGTTGTTCCTTTTACACCTTCCAGGCGGCGTCCTACGTGATCGACGTGTACCGGGGACGGATGGAGCCGGAGCGTCACCCCGGCTATTTTACCTTGTATCTCGCGTTTTTCCCCCAGCTGGTGGCGGGGCCCATTGAGCGGGCGGGGGATCTTCTGCCCCAGCTCCGCCGGGAGCGCCGCCTGGGGCGGGAAGATGTGGAGGACGGCCTGCGGCTGCTGCTCAGCGGCTTCTTCCGCAAGGTGGTGGTTGCGGACTTTTGCGGCACATTCGTCACGGCGGCGTACTCCGCCCCCGAGCCCGACGGCAGCGCCGTGTTCCTGGGCACCCTCCTCTTTGCCCTGCAAATCTACTGCGACTTCGCGGGCTACTCCGAGATCGCCGCGGGCAGCGCCCGGCTGCTGGGGGTGAAGCTGATGCGCAACTTTGACCGGCCCTACCTGTCCCAGAGCCCCCGGGAGTTCTGGCGGCGGTGGCACATCAGCCTGAGCCGCTGGTTTTCCGACTACGTCTATCTCCCCCTGGGCGGGAGCCGCCGGGGACCGGCCCGCCGGGCGCTGGCCGTGACGGCGGTGTTCGCCGCCAGCGGCCTCTGGCACGGAGCCAAGTGGACCTTTGTGGTCTGGGGCCTGCTCCACGGGGCCCTCTATCTGGCCGCGCTCCCGCTGGAGGGGGCGGGCCTGATGCCCGCCCGGTCCAGGGCGGTCCGGGGGCTGTGTACCGCCCTCACCTTCGCCCTGGTGTCCCTGAGCTGGATCTTGTTCCGGGCGGACAGCTTGGGACACGCGGGGATGCTGCTGGGGCGGCTGTTCTCCCCCTGGGATATCCCGGCGGGGCTGGGGGCGGCGGACGTTCTCCGGCTGGTTCTCATCCTGGCCCTGTGCCCCGCCCTGTACCGGCTGGGGGACGAGAAAGAGCCCCGGCCCGGGGACATGACCTGCGTGTTTTTCCTGATCTCCACCGCCGTCGCCTGGCTGGTCCGCTGGGAGCAGGGCGGGGCGGGGACGTTCATCTATTTTCAGTTCTGACGAGGGGGAGGGACCGGCCATGGGCTCCAAGCTGTTCCGGGCCGCAGCCTGCCTGCTGGTGGCGCTGACGGTCCCCGGCGTCCTTCTGATCTTCGCCTTCGCCCTGCCGCCCCAGTATGGCCGGACCTATCTGGCCGCTCTGGGGGACAAGCGGGACGCCCTGGAGCGGGCGGAGGGCCGCCGGATTGTGGCGGTGGGGGGCAGCGGCGCGGCCTTCGGCCTGCGGTGCGATCTGCTGGAGGAGGCCCTGCCCGGCTATTCGGCGGTGAACTTCGGGCTGTACGCCGGGCTGGGCGCCACCGTCATGCTGGACCTGGCAAAGCCCCTGCTCCGGGCGGGGGACATCGTGGTGTTCTCCCCCGAGCAGAGCGCCCAGACCCTGTCCGCCTTTTTCAGCCCCCAGGCCATGTGGCAGGCCGCCGACGGCAGGCCCGAGCTGCTGCTCCCCCTGGGCTGGGCGCGGTCCGGCCCCATGGCGGGGGCCTTCCCCGCCTTCGCCGGGGCCAAGGCCCGGCTGTGCCGGGACGGAACCGCCCCGGCGGGGGAGGGAATTTACGCCCGCTCGTCCTTCAACCGGTACGGCGACATCGACAGCCCCCTCCGGGCGCGCAACGTGATGGCCGGGCTGTCCGACCCCAATATGCCCATCGTTTTCGACCCGGAACTGCCCAGCGGGGACTTCTTTGAGGCGGTCAGCGAGTTTGCCCGCTGGTGCGGGCAAAACGGCGTGACGCTCTGCTACCGCTTCTGCCCCATGAACGCCGCCGCCATCCCGGAGGGAGAGCTGGACCGGCTGGAGGAATACGTGACCGCCCTTCAGAGCCGCCTGGACTGCCCCATTCTGGGGGACCCGGCCCAGGCGGTGATGGACGCCGGGTGGTTTTTCGACACCAACTTCCATCTGAACAGCGCCGGGGCGGTGGTAAACACCGCCGCGCTGGCCTCGGAGCTGCGGGCGGCGCTGGATCTCCCCGGCCCGGCGGACATTCCCCTGCCCGACATGCCCCTCCCGGCCCAGGCGGAGCCGGTCTCCGGCGACAACCGGGACGGGGACTGCTTCCGCTACGAGACCGCCGGGGAGGGCTGGCGGCTGTCGGGGCTGACGGAGGAGGGGGTGGGGCGGGAGTCCCTCATCCTGCCCGTC
>CATNDJ010000109.1 GCA_950097265.1 uncultured Oscillibacter sp. | reverse complement strand
TCGTCATTTGGACCACCACCATCTGGACCCTCCCCGGCAACCTGGCCATCGCCCTCCACCCCCGGGACAGCTATGTGCTGGTGAGGGCGGACAACGGCGAGATGTATATCCTGGCCGAGGCGCTGTGTGAGAAGGTCATGAAGGTGGGCGGCATCGAGAACTACGAGACGGTGGCCGCCTTCTCCGGCTCCGACTTTGAGTATATGCTGGCCCGGCACCCCTTCCTGGACAAGACCTCCCAGCTGTGCACCGCCGAGTACGTCACCATGGACAGCGGCACCGGCTGCGTCCACACCGCCCCCGGCTTCGGCGCGGACGACTACGAGACCTGCAAGCGGTACAAGATCGACATGGTGGTCCCCGTGGACGACCGGGGCCGCCACACTGATTACGCCGGCAAGTACGCCGGCATGAAGACCGATGAGTCCAACCCCGTCATCCTGGCCGACATGAAGGAGTCCGGGGCGCTGTTTGCCAGCGAGGACATTGTCCACTCCTATCCCCACTGCTGGCGGTGCAAGAAGCCCATCATCTTCCGGGCCACCCCCCAGTGGTTCTGCTCTGTGGAGTCCTTCAAGGACGCCGCCGTCGCCGCCTGCGAGGACGTGCGCTGGGTGCCCGGCTGGGGCATCGACCGGATGAAGTCCATGATTCAGGAGCGGACCGACTGGTGCATCAGCCGTCAGCGCCGGTGGGGCCTGCCCATCCCGGTGTTCTACTGTGGGGACTGCGGCAAGCCCATCTGCACCGGCGAGACCATCGCCGCCGTGTCCGCCCTGTTCGGCGAGAAGGGCTCCAACGCCTGGTATGAGACCGAGGCGGCGGATATCCTCCCCAAGGCCTTCGCCTGCCCCCACTGCGGCAAGTCCGCCGGGTTCACCAAGGAGGAGGACACTCTGGACGGCTGGTTCGACTCCGGCTCCACCCACTTCGCCTCCATGCAGAAGGACCAGGGCTTCTGGCCCGCCACCGTCTACATGGAGGGCCTGGACCAGTACCGCGGGTGGTTCCAGTCCTCCCTGCTCACCGCCGTGGGCGCGCTGGGCAAGGGCGCGCCCTTCAAGGAGTGCGTCACCCACGGCTGGACCGTGGACGGCGAGGGCAAGGCGATGCACAAGTCGCTGGGCAACGGCGTGGACCCCGCCGACATCTTTAAAAAGTACGGCGCGGACCTGATCCGCCTGTGGGCCGGCTCCGCCGACTACCATGTGGACGTGCGCTGCTCCGACAACATCTTCAAGCAGCTGTCCCAGAACTACCTGAAATTCCGCAACACCGCCCGGTACTGCCTGGGCAACCTGGACGGCTTCGACCCCAATAACCTGGTCAAGCCGGAGGAGATGGTGGAGCTGGACCGGTGGGCCGTCACCAAGCTGAACGGCCTCATTGAGAAGTGCTTCGCCGCCTATGACAACTTCGAGTACCATGTTGTCAGCCACGCCATCAACGACTTCTGCGTGGTGGAGCTGTCCTCCTTCTATCTGGACATTATCAAGGACCGGCTCTACTGCGAGGAGAAGGACGGCCTCCTCCGCCGCTCCGCCCAGACCGCCCTGTGGCTCATCCTGGACACCATCACCAAGCTGTTCGCCCCCATCCTGGCCTTCACCTGCGACGAGATCTGGCTGGCGATGCCCCACCGTGAGGGCGACGACGGCCGGAACGTCCTGCTCAACGAGATGAACAAGCCCTTTGCCGATTACGCCCTGGACCAGGCTGCTATGGAGCGCTGGGAGGAGATCATCAAGACCCGGGACACGGTTAACGCCGCCCTGGAGCAGGCCCGGAACGAGAAGAAGATCGGCAAGAGCCTGGAGGCCAGGGTGACTCTGAAGACGGCCGACCCGGACCGTTTCCTTCTGCCCGAGATGGACGAGGACAGTATGGCGGACGTGTTCATCGTCTCCCAGGTATCCCTGGAAAAGGGCGAGGGTGCGCTGACTGTGGAGGTCGCCCCCGCTCAGGGCCAGAAGTGTGAGCGCTGCTGGAAGGTGCTGCCCACCGTGGGCTCCGACAGCAAGCACCCCACCCTCTGCCCGAGATGCGCCCGCGTCGTTGCAAAGTCCATTTCGTTCGAGGCACTCTAAAGAGTACCTCTCACTGCATTCCCTTGCTCCGCCGCTTCCAACCGCGACCCGCTCCGCTGGGCTCGCGGTTGGGGGCCGCCTTCCTGGGTCCCCGCGATCAAAGTCGAATCAAACAGACACCGCCCGGCGCAGTTTTTGCGCCGGGCGGAATTTTAAGTCCTTTGTCTAGTACTTCACCAAGATAGAAAATAGAAGTAGTGGAGAAGTGAGAAATGTGGTA
>CATNDJ010000108.1 GCA_950097265.1 uncultured Oscillibacter sp. | reverse complement strand
TCCGGCCAGCTCAACGCGGAGAACTTCGCCATGGCCTTCGGCGACGTGTACACCTTCGGCCCCACCTTCCGGGCGGAGAACTCCAACACCCAGCGCCACGCCGCCGAGTTCTGGATGATCGAGCCGGAGATGGCCTTCTGCGACCTGGCGGGGGACATGGACGTGGCGGAGGCCATGATTAAGTACGCCATTCAAAAGGTCATGGAGCGCTGCCCGGACGAGATCGACTTCTTTAACGCCTTCGTGGACAAGGGCCTGAAGCAGCGGCTGGAGCACGTGGCCTCCTCCGACTTCGGCCGGGTGAGCTACACCGAAGCGGTTTCCATCCTGGAGAAGAACAACGACAAGTTCGACTACAAGGTCTACTGGGGCTGCGACCTCCAGACGGAGCACGAGCGGTATCTCACCGAGCAGGTCTTCAAGCGCCCGGTCTTTGTCACGGACTACCCCAAGGAAATCAAGGCCTTCTACATGCGCCTCAACGACGACGGGAAGACCGTAGCTGCGGCGGACTGCCTGGTGCCCGGCATCGGGGAGATCATCGGCGGCAGCCAGCGCGAGGAGCGCCTGGAGGTCCTGGAGGCCCGGATTAAAGAGCTGAACATGGACCCGGAGAGCTACTGGTGGTATTGCGACCTCCGGCGCTACGGCACCTGCCGCCATGCGGGCTTCGGCCTGGGCTTCGAGCGGCTGGTGATGTACCTCACGGGCGTGAGCAACATCCGGGACGTGCTGCCCCATCCCAGGACCGTGGGAAGCGCGGACTTTTAAGAAACGGAAACAGCGCCTTGGGAAGTCCCAGGGCGCTGTCTTTTTCAGGAAATCATCTCGCTGTCGATATTGTAGCCGGTCCAGGTCCCGCACTCCGGCCACAGGGCGGAGCAGTCGTAAAAGCAGTAGGCCCCCAGGGGGGAGCGCCATTTCTCCGCGTTGAAAAAGACAACCGGCAGGGAATAAGCCTCCCCCTCGTGGTTCTCATTGGGCGTGATGGAGAACAGGCACCCGTCGTCCCACTGGTACCAGAGGGGACTGTCCTCCCCGCTCTCGGGCTGGGGAGTGCTGAGGGCGGAGGCGGTAAAATACCCCTGCTCCGCCAGCTCGTCAAAGGTCCCCTGGACCACCTCCACGCCGTGGGTCTCCCCGAAGCGCCAGGCCAGGGCGGCTTTTTCGCTCTCGGTCAGCTCCCCGGGGGCCCGGGAGAGGTCCAGCCCGGCCATGGCAATGCCCTCGTTCAGCCCCTTGTCCTTCTCCCAGAGGTCGTCCAGGACCTGGAGATACAGGCCGCAGAGGTCATAGCAGGTCCCGCCGGGGTTTTTCTCCGTACCGATGGGCCAGGCGGAGACGGAATACACCTCCCCCAATTGGGCCGGAAAGGTCTCCATGACCATGCCGTTAAAGGCCACGTCCACCGTCATGCCGTCCTCTAAGACGGACGCGTCCGCCGCCTCGCCGTCCAGGGTCACGGGCACGTCCTTTACGTCCAGCCGGCAGACCCCGGTTCCGCCGCCCTCCCCCAGCTCCGCCAGGAGCAGGTTTCCGTTCTCCGCCCCGTCCACGATGCGGCAGGTGAGGATGGTGGGTTCCTCGTCCGGGTCCAGGGAGAGCGTGCTGTCCGCCGGAGCGGGCAGGGGCCCGGCGGTGAGGGGCTCCGTCCCAGCCGGGGACTGCACGCTTTCCGCCGGGGTGTTTCCACAGGCCGTCAGCGACAGGCACAATGTCAGGACAAACGCCAATTTCCAGAGCTTCATAAAACCGCCTCCTTTTCCTGTTTAGTCGGAAGAGGAGGCGGTTTTGTTCCAGGGGTTATTCCCTTTTTTTCAGCCGCCGCAGGATGGTGCCCAGCAGTCCCCCCGCAAGGGCGGCGATTCCTGCCATAAAGACCTGGAACAGGGCCGTGTAGTTATAGAGCATGGCCACATTCACCACCGGCAGCGCCGCGCACCATGCGGCGTAGCGCAGGGCCTGCCGCCAGCCCCACCGCCGCCCCAGGGAGCAGGCGCTGAAAAAGCAGAACAAGGGCAGGATGAGGGCGGGGTAGAAAATCCCTGTCAGCACCGGCACGTCCACCGGGTCCAGGCACCGCAGAACCCAGGGCAGGGCCAGCTCCACCGCTGCCGCCAGGAGGACGTATTGCGTCACCGTCCTCTCCGGCGCCTCCGCCAGTCCCGCCGCCCGGCGCAGGGCCAGCAGGTCCTGCCGCCAGCCTACGTAGCGCACGGCCCAGGTGGTGAGATAGCACAGCAGCAGCATACCGGTCCAAACGGCCCAGGGGTCCGCCCGGGAGAACCAGCGGCACCGCCACCCCGCCAAAGAGAACAC
>CATNDJ010000107.1 GCA_950097265.1 uncultured Oscillibacter sp. | reverse complement strand
CGGCCGTGAACTCCAGGCACTTCTCCATGGAGGACCGGACGGGGGGCGGCAGGGTGTTTCTCACCAGGTCAAAATGGAACTCGTAGTCTCCTTTTTCCTCCGCGTCGACCTGGGGCCGGATGAAGTTGGCGTAAAGCCAGAGCATGAAGTCGGACATAAAGACCACCTTTCTAAAAAATAACCTTCAGGTTGTTACTAATATATCACCACTTATTAGTTATGTCAATAACAAAAGAGGGAGTGCCGATGAAATTATCTGAAAGACTGCGTGAACTGCGAAAAGAGCGGAAAGAGACACAGCATCAGGTTGCGCTGGACGTTGGCATTACCGAGCATCAATATCAAAGATTTGAGTCAGGGAAGCAAAAACCCGGTTTCGATAATTTTTGCGCCCTGGCGGACCACTTCGGCGTGACCCTGGACTACCTGGCCGGGCGCACCGACGAGAGATGAGTCATGGAGCGGCACATTTTCGGCGTGTCCGAGGTCAACCAGCTCGTCAAGCTCCTGCTGGACGGAGAACCCATGCTCCAGGACGTATATGTCCGGGGGGAGCTCTCCAATTATAAAATGTATCCCTCCGGGCACCACTACTTCACCCTGAAGGACCCGGAGGGGGCCCTGCGGTGCGTCATGTTCCGGGGGCAGGCCTCCCGGCTCCGGTTCCGCCCGGAGAACGGCATGAAGGTCATCGCCCAGGGGCGGATCACCGTCTTTCCCCGGGACGGGGCCTATCAGCTCTACTGCAACGCCCTGACCCCGGAGGGAGCGGGGGACCTGGCGGTGGCCTTCGAGCAGCTCAAGGCCAAGCTCTATGCCGAGGGCCTTTTCGACCCCGCCCATAAAAAGCCCCTGCCGCCCTATCCGGAGCGGATTGCCGTGGTCACCTCCTCCGCCGGGGCGGCGGTTCACGACATGATCCGCATTCTGCGGCGGCGGTATCCCTTGGCAAAGGTGGTCCTCCTGCCCGTCCGGGTCCAGGGGGCCGAGGCCCCGCCGGAAATCGCCGGGGCCATCCGCTATGCCAACAAGTGGCGGGTGGGGGATGTCATCATTACCGGCCGGGGCGGCGGGTCCATGGAGGACCTTTGGGCCTTCAACGACGAGCGGGTGGCCAGGGCCATCTATGAATCCGAGCTGCCGGTCATCTCCGCCGTGGGCCACGAGCCCGACGTGACCATCGCCGACTTTGTGGCGGACGCCCGGGCCTCCACGCCCTCCAACGCGGCGGAAATCGCCGTGCCGGACCGGGAGGCCCTGGGGCAGTGGCTGGAGGGCGCGGCCTCCCGCCTGGGGAGGAGCGAGACCGCCCGCCTGGCGGCCCTCCGGCAGCGGCTGAACGCGCTGGCGGAAAAGCGGGTCCTCCGGGACCAGATGGCCTACGTCCAGGATAAGCGCATGGAACTGCTCCACGTCCAGCAGCGCCTGGGGGACCTGTCCGCGGGTCTTGTGGGCGAAAAGCGGCGGCGTCTCTCGGTTCTGGGGGCGTCGCTGGACGCCATGAGCCCGCTGAAGGTCCTGGGCCGGGGGTACGCCATGGTCCGGGGGCCGGGTGGCGGCGTTCTGCGTACCTGGCGGGACGCCCGGGCCGGGGACCGGGTGGCGGTGACCCTGGGAGAGGGGGGCCTCCTCTGTACGGTGGAGGAATCCTATGAAAAGGAGAGAGTGGCATGCCCGGAAAAAAGTTGACGTTTGAGCAGCAGATCGCCCGCCTGGAGGAGATTGTCTCCGCCCTGGAGCAGGGGGACGTACAGCTGGCGGATTCCCTGGCCCTTTTTGAGGAGGGGACGAAGCTGGCTGCCGCCTGTGCCAAGCAGCTGGACCAGGCGGAACAGCAGGTAGTAAAGCTGATGAAGGGCCCCGACGGCGCGCCGGTGGAGCTGCCCTTTGAGAGTACGGAGGAGGTTTGAGCCCATGGAGTTCCAGCGGGAGTTGGAGGAGGCCAGGCAGCTGGCCGAGGCCCGGCTGCGGGTGTTTTTTCCCGGCGGCGGGCTGGAGGAGGCCATGCGGTACAGCCTCCTGGCCGGGGGCAAGCGGGTCCGGCCCATTTTGACCATGAAGTTCTGCGAGGCGGCGGGGGGAACCCTGGAGGAGGCCCTGGACTTCGGCTGCGGCGTGGAGATGCTGCACACCTATTCCCTCATCCACGACGACCTGCCCTGCATGGACAACGACGACCTGCGCCGGGGGATGCCCACGAACCACAAGCGGTTCGGCGAGTGCGTGGCCACCCTGGCGGGGGACGCCCTCCAGGCGGCGGCGTTTCAGACGGTGCTGTCGGCGGCGGGGGACTGGCGGCACGGCGGTTCCGCCGCCGTGGTCCTGGCGGCCAGAATCCTGG
>CATNDJ010000106.1 GCA_950097265.1 uncultured Oscillibacter sp. | reverse complement strand
CGATGGAGGTCTTGCCCACTCCCGGCGGGCCCACCAGGCAGAGGATCTGTCCCTTGCCCTTGGGGTTCATCTGACGGACGGCGATGGTTTCCAGAATGCGCTCCTTCACCTTCGCCAGGCCGAAGTGGTCCTTTTCCAAAACCTTTCGGGCGGCATCCACGCTGACCCGCTCCCGGGTCTCGGTGTTCCAGGGCATCTCCAGGCACACGTCCAGATAGTTCCGGATCACAGACGCCTCGGCGCTGCCGTAGGGCTGGCGGGAGAGCTTTCCCGCCTCTTTCAGCAGGTGCTTTTCCGCTTCCTCCTCCAGGTGCAGCTCCACAATCCTGCGGCAGTAATCCTCCACCTCATCCTCGTCGTCGCCCTCCCCCAGCTCGTTTTGGAGGACCCGAATCTGGGTGCGCAGTATCTGATCCCGCTGGGTGCGGACCAATTGATCCCGAATCTTGCCCTCCATCTCGTGCTCGAAGCCCAGAATGCTGCACTCCCGGGCCAGGAGGCCGTTCAGCTTCCGCAGCCGGACAAAGGAGGCCGTCTCCTCCAAAATCTCCTGCTTATCCGTGTGGCGCAGGGGGATGTTCTGGGCGATGAAGTCCGCCAGGTAGCCCACGTCCCGGTTATCCATCACCGCCGTGACAATCTCTTCCGGAACCGCGCCGGAGAGCTGGGCGTATTCGCTGAACAGGCTCCACGCCTGGCGGAGCAGGGCTTCCGCCCGGGGGCTCCGGGCCTCGGAGGCGGGCTCCTCCGGCAGCTCCTCGATGTTGGCCTTAAGGTAGGGAGAGGACTGCCACAGCCGCCGCAGCCGGGCCCGCCGGCGGCCCTCCACCATGACCCTGGCGGAGCCGGAGGACAGGCGGAGAATCTGCCGGATATGGGACACGGTGCCGATTTCGTACAGGTCCTTTTCCTCCGGCTCCTCCACGCCGATCTCCCGCTGGGTGACCAGGAAAATATCCTGCTCCCCCTCCATGGCGCGCTCCAGGGCCGCGATGGAGATGGGACGTTCCACATCAAAGGTCAGATTCATGTGGGGGAAGACCGTCAGGCCCCGGAGGGCCAGAACGGGCATATTCATAGTTGCCGGTTCCATAGGCGTCATAGGGTCCACACTCCTTTCCAGGGGCTGGGAAATAATGGCATAGAATGGAATACGTCTTTACAACCCGAGAGGAAGGGACATTACTCCCTTCCTCTCTTTCAATCCGGCTAAAAGACGGATTCCGTTTTGTATTAAGACGCAGACTTCGGCGGGCGGGATTTTCCGCTCTTGCCGGGGTTCAGCTTTACGGAGTAGCTCACCTTCTCCGGGTCTTTCGTCAGAATGGGCTGGCCCGTGCCGTCCACGCATTCCTTGGTGATGACGGCTTTGACGATGGTGGGATCCGACGGGATGTCGTACATGATCTGGGTCAGCATCCCCTCCATGACGGCCCGGAGGCCCCGGGCGCCGATGTTCCGCTCAATGGCCTTGTCGGCAATGGCGTCCAGCGCCTCCAGCTCGAACTCCAGCTCCACGTCGTCGTACTCCAGCAGCTTCTTGTACTGCTTTACCAGGGCGTTCTTGGGCTCCTGGAGAATGCGGACCAGGTCTTCCCGCCTCAGGCCGTTCAGAGGCGCGATGACTGGAAGACGGCCCACCAGCTCGGGGATGATGCCGTATTTCAGGATGTCGTGGGGCTGAACCTGGTGGAGAATCTTACTCAGGTCCTTATCCTTTTTGCCCTGGACGTTGGCCCCGAAACCGATGCTCTTCTGGTCCAGGCGCTTTTCGATGATCTTTTCCAGACCGTCAAAGGCGCCGCCGCAGATAAACAGGATGTTCTTTGTGTTCATCTGAATAAATTCCTGGTGGGGGTGCTTCCGACCGCCCTGGGGCGGGACGTTGGCCACGGTTCCCTCCACGATTTTCAGCAGCGCCTGCTGCACGCCCTCGCCGGAGACGTCCCGGGTGATGGAGGTGTTTTCGCTCTTCCGGGCGATTTTGTCGATTTCATCCACGTAGATAATGCCGTGCTCGGCCCGCTCCACGTCGAAGTCCGCCGCCTGGAGCAGACGGAGCAGAATATTTTCCACGTCGTCGCCCACGTAGCCCGCTTCCGTGAGGGTAGTGGCGTCGGCAATGGCGAAGGGCACCTTCAGAATCTTGGCCAGGGTCTGGGCAAAGAGCGTCTTGCCGGAACCGGTGGGACCCAGCATCAGAATGTTGCTCTTCTGCAGCTCCACATCCTCGTCCCCGCCAAAGAAGATGCGCTTATAGTGGTTGTACACCGCCACGGACAGGGCGATTTTCGCTTCCTCCTGACCAATGACATACTGATCCAGCACGTCCCGGATCTCCCGGGGCGTGGGAAGCTGATCCGGCAGGTCCTCCAGCGCCGGGGCGTCGGGCTCGAAGCCGTCGTTTAAGATGCTCATGCACAGATGGACGCACTCGTCGCAGATGCGCACGCC
>CATNDJ010000105.1 GCA_950097265.1 uncultured Oscillibacter sp. | reverse complement strand
GGCCGCAGAGGGTTAGCCCCGCCGCCGCGGCGGCCCGGACCTCTCCCGCGTCCGCCAGGAACCAGACCAAAAGGCCGCAGAGCAGCAGACAAGCGCCGGTGCGCCGCCGGGGTTTCATACGCCTCACCTCGGCAAAGCCTATGCGGGAAAGAAGACAATCATGCCGGTCCGTCCCGCCGCATAGGCTTTGCCGAGGTGAGACATGTATGGAACGCAATCGACGGGACCGGGAAGCCGGCGTGCTGGCGGCGGCGGCGGAGCTCTTCGACCTGCCGGCGGACATTGTGGCGGGGCTGCCCCGGCTGGAGATGGTGGGAAGCCGCCAATTATATCTGGAGCACCACACCGGCCTCCTGGCCTACACGGAAGAGCAGATCGACGCCAACACCACCGCCGGGGTCCTCCGGGTGAAGGGGACCCGGCTGACCCTGCTGGCCATGACGGCGGGAGAGCTGCGCATCGGCGGAAAGATTGACTCCGTGGAGTGGGTGGGGTCATGCTGACGGCCCTGGTCAACCGCCTCCGGGGCCAGGTCCGCATCCGGGCGGAGTGCGCCTTCCCCGAGCGGGTGCTGAACCTCTGCGGGGCCCAGGACCTGGCCTTCTGGGACCTGGAGTGGGAGTCCCCCACGGCCTTCACCTGCCGCCTGTCCCGGCGGGACTGGAAGCGCCTCCGGGAGGCGGGGAAGCACCTGGACTGCACCTTCTCTGTGGTGGGCCTGGAGGGCGCGCCCTACTTCCTCCTGCGCTTCCGCCGCCGCCAGGCCCTGCTGATCGGGCTGGTGGGCTGCGCCCTGGCGCTGTTCCTGGGGTCCTTCTTCGTCTGGGACTTCCAGGTGGAGGGCAACGAGACCGTACCCACGGAGCGCATCCTCCGGGCCCTGGAGAAGAACGGCGTGGGCCTGGGGAGCTTCGGCCTCTCCCTGGACGGGGAGGACATCCGGAACCACGTGCTGCTGGACGTGCCCGAGCTGGTGTGGATCGCCGTCAACGTCTCCGGCTGCCGGGCGGAGGTCCAGGTGCGGGAGCGGACGCCCCCTCCGGAGATGGTGGACCGGCGGGAGCCCTGCAACCTGGTGGCCCGCCGGGCGGGCCTGGTGAAGAAGGTCCAGACCATCGGGGGCGTGAGCTGCGTGGTCCCCGGCGTGGCCGTGACGGAGGGGCAGATTTTGATTTCCGGCGTGGAGGACACGGACACCGTGGGGGCCCGGGTCCTGGCGGGCCTGGGGAAGGTGGAGGCCCGGACCTGGTACAATCTCACCGCCTCCATGCCCCTGACGGTCCGGGAAAAGCGGTACACGGGGAGGGAGAAAACCGGCCTCTCTCTGATTTTCGGTTCCCGGCGGATAAAATTCTTTTCAAACAGTAGCATTGACGGGGCGGAATATGATAAAATAACCAGCAGGCGCCCCCTGAGCCTCCTGGGTGTGCCCCTGCCGGTGACCGTCGTGACGGAGAAATGGCGCTTTTACGAAACCGCGCCGGTCTCCCGCACCGCCGCCGAGGCGGAGAAGGCCGCCGGGGCCATCCTCACCGCCCAGCTTGAAGAGATGGTGTCCCCCTACGGCGAGATCAAGTCCACCCTCTGCTCCTCCCGGCAGAAGGGGGATGTGCTGGCGGTGACGCTGTCGGCGGAGTGCCTGGAGGAGATCGGGGAGACGGTCCCCCTTTATACAGAGGAAGAAACGGGCTGAGGCCCGCGTAAATACAGGAGTGAATGCATTGGAACAGAGAATCAGCATCGAGCGGCTGGAACAGGCCGTGAACCTGTTCGGGTCCTTCGACGAGAACATCCGGCTCTTGGAGCAGGAATTTTCCGTCGCCGTGGTAAACCGGGAAGGGGAGCTCCGGGTGGAGGGCGAGGCGGAGGACGTAGGGCTGGCCTGCAAGGCCATCCAGGCCCTCCTGACCCTCTCCAGCCGGGGGGAGCCCATCACCGAGCAGAACGTCCGCTACGTCGTCAATATGGTCCGGGCGGGGAAGGAAGAAAAAATCGCCGAGCTCACCGGCGACGTGCTCTGCATCTCCGCCAAGGGCCGGCCCATCAAGCCCAAGACCATCGGCCAAAAGGACTACATCGCCTCCGTGCTGAAAAACACGGTGACCATCGGCGTGGGCCCGGCGGGCACGGGGAAGACCTATCTCGCCGTGGCCGCCGCCGTCATGGCCTTCCGGGATAAGCAGGTCAACCGCATCATCCTCACCCGCCCCGCGGTGGAGGCCGGGGAGCGCCTGGGCTTCCTGCCCGGGGACCTCCAGAGCAAGGTGGACCCCTACCTGCGCCCCCTGTACGACGCCCTTTTCGACATGCTGGGGGCGGAGACCTACCAGAAATACCTGGAGCGGGGCAGCATTGAGGTGGCCCCCCTGGCCTACATGCGGGGCCGGACCCTGGACGACAGCTTTATCATCCTGGACGAGGCCCAGAACACCAGCCGGGAGCAGATGAAGATGTT
>CATNDJ010000104.1:1606-2486 GCA_950097265.1 uncultured Oscillibacter sp. | reverse complement strand
GCGCTCCTCCAGGTCCACGGCGTCGTCCAGGCCGGAGAAACCCAGTTCCAGGTCCTCCAGAAAATAGCGCTCCAGATCCTGCTCCTCCAGCGTGGCATCCAGAAGCTTCTGCTTTCTCTGTATCAGGGTTTCGCTGGAAGTTTTCAGCTCCACCTCCAGGGCGGCGCACTTCTCCCCCGCCTCCCGGTTTTCCCGGTCCTGGTGGTCGATCTCATCCTCCAATTCCGCCAGACGGCGGGTGCGGGCCTGATTCTCCGGGCGTTCCAAAAAGGCCCGCAGCTCTTCCGCCGCCGACCGGCTGACTTGCAGTGATCCTCGGACGGTTTCGATGGACTTTTTCTGATCTGCCGCCTGGTCCCGCTGTTCGTCGATGGTATCCCGTTCGCTCTCCATGGAGCGGACCGCGTAATCCAGCTTCTGGCGGCTGCGCTCCAGGTCATCCAGAGTATCCCGATAGCTGGCGGCGGCCTCCCGAGCCTCCTCATAGTCAGGAATGGTCCGCTCATAGGGCAGACCGGCGCTGAGGCTGATGCTTTTCTCCTCCAATGCTGACCAGGCCAGCTTTGCCGTCTGCTCGGCGGCCAGTTTCTGCTTCTGCTCCTCTTCAGCCTGCCGCAGCTCCCGGCGGGCCTGCTCCAGCAGCTCCAGCGCCTGGTCCAGCTCTTCGGCGGCCGGCATCCGGGAGCGTTCCCCCTCCAGCTGCTCCAGCCATCCGGTATGATCCGAAACTTCGGACTGTGCCGCCTGTATTTTTTCGGCCAGCTGTTCCAGCCGCCCCTCCAATTCGCGAATCTGCCGCTGCCGGTTGGCCGCCCGGGCGGCGGCACCCACAAACCCGGCAGGGGCTTCAACATGACTGCGGCCTTGAATCATGCCGCAG
>CATNDJ010000104.1:0-1555 GCA_950097265.1 uncultured Oscillibacter sp. | reverse complement strand
CTGGGAGATTCCCCGCAGACAGGCGGCAGCCTCGCTGGGAAAACGCCCCGTGGCATCGGGGATCAGGCCCCGGATAGGCTGCTCCACGACAGGCCCTGGGATCAGAAAGCGGTCTGGGTATTCCTCCAGCAGCTCTTTGACTGCGGGCAGGTGTTCCTTCGGGACCACCAGGGCATCCAGCAGACCGGCGCCGGTCAACTGGGCCTCCAGCAGGTCCCGCTCCTTTTGAGAGAGCTCAGGCACAAAGTCCACCAGCTCATAGAAGGGGGCGCAGGGAATCCCCCGCAGCATCAGCTGAAGGCGGGCGGCCTGGATTTGTTCCCTGCGGGGTGGGATGGGTTCCGGCTGGGCCTTGAGCTGTTTTAACTCCCGCTCCTGTTCCTTCTGCTCCTCAAGCCGAGTATCCAGGGTATTTTCCGCCCGAAGAAGCTGTGCCCGAAGGGCCGACTCGCAGTTTCGGGTACATGCGTCAACCTGATCGCGGATGGGGCTCCAGTCTGCCAGAACACGATAGACGGAAAGCGCGCGCCGGATATCCAGCCAGATATCCTGGGAGATCTCCAGCTGGGTGTTTTGATCCTGCCAGCGGGTGAAGGCCTCCAGCAGCTTGTCACGCTCCTCCCGTTCCTGGGTCTGCGCGTCCCGGAATACGATCTGGGCCTCCCGCACGGAGGCGCCGGCCTGGTCGGCAACCTGACAGGCACTGTCGTAGATGCTTCTGGCCTCCTGGGCCTTTCGCAGGGCGCCAAGGACATCTTCAATCTGCCGGCTCCGCTGGCGAAGGGCGGCGAGAAGGGGACGCTGATCCCCATTCAGCCGTTCCGCCTGAATATCGCGGACGTAGCAATTGTGTTCTTGTCCCAAAACCAGGAGGTCGTTTTGATCGTTCAATTCACGCAGATGCTGGCGCACCCCGGCCCGTGCGTCGTCACAGTCCCGGGTCAAGGTCCGCAGGTTGGTCTCCCGCCTGGATATCCCATCCTCCAGCCTTTGAAGCTGGTCCTCTCCCTGCCTCAACTGGCTTGCCAGCCGGGCACAGCTCTCTTGCGCCTGTTTCAGCTGGTCACGCTTGGTGGACAGATCATCGTCCCCCATAGCCGCCCGCTGGGCCTTGGCCTGCTCCAGGCGGGTGCCCGACTGCCGTCTCCGCTCCGACTGTTCCTCCAACCGCCGTTCCAGATCGCCGCGGAGGTCCTCCGCATCCCGCAGCTGCTTGCGCAGACGCTGCGTGGTCTCCCGGGCATCCAGATAGGCCTGGCCCTTGCGGCCCAGAATGTACTGGTTATACCGGTTATATTCGGTCCGGATGATTCTGGCGCTCTGCATGGCCGCCTGGTAGCCGTGGAGCGTGTCCTCCAGATTGTCCATCTGCTCCATGGTGCTGACCATGGCGGACAGATCGTCGTCCGTCAGCACCTGGAGGGACAGATTCAAGAGCTTCTTTACCTCTGTTGGACGGAAATCCTTGGACAACTTGGGCACCCGCACCATAATCAGTAGCTGGACCAGCTGGTCATACTGCGCTTTGGTGTCCGCTACATAGGCGATGGGCTTC
>CATNDJ010000103.1 GCA_950097265.1 uncultured Oscillibacter sp. | reverse complement strand
GCGCAGGCGGTGACGGGGGCATCCCCCGCCAGGATGGCGGCGGCGCAGCCGCCGCAGCCGGGATAGCCGCAGCCGCCGCAGTTGGCGCCGGCCAGCAGCCCCAGGATGGCTTCCTCACGGGGGTCCTTCTTCACCTCGAAAATCTTGGAGGCCACGGCCAGGACCAGGCCGAAAATCGCGCCCAGGACGCCCAGGACGGCGACCGCAAACACAACGTTCATCATCTTTCAGCCGCCCTCCTTACCAAATTACCAAGCCGGAGAAGCCCATAAAAGCCAGGGCCATGAGTCCGGCAGTGACCAGCGCGATGGGGAACCCTTCAAAGCTCTTGGGATACTCGGCAAACACCAGGCGCTCCCGGATGCTGGCAAAGAGCACGATGGCAACCAAAAAGCCGATGCCGCCGGTGATGCCGTAGACCACGGACTCGATGAAGTTGTATCCCTCCTGGATGTTCAGCAGGGCCACGCCCAGCACCGCGCAGTTTGTGGTGATGAGGGGCAGGTACACGCCCAGGGCCGTATACAGGGAGGGCATGGACTTCTGGAGGAACATCTCGATGAACTGCACCAGGGAGGCGATGACCAGGATGAAAGCCACCGTCTGCATGTACATCAGGTCCAGGGGCACCAGAATGAAGTTGTTCACCGCCCAGGTGATGGCAGAGGCCAGGCCCATGACAAAAGTCACGGCGATGCCCATGCCCACGGCGGTATCCACCTTCTTGGACACGCCCAGGAAGGGGCAAATGCCCAGGAACTGGGAGAAAATAAAGTTATTCGCCAAGATGGCGCCCAGCGTGATGGCCAGGAGTTTTGAAATCTGATCCATTTACTTGCCCTCCTTAGACTTGGACAGCGCCCACTGCATGGCGGCAATCAGGCAGCCCAGCACCAGGAAGCCGCCCACGGGCAGCGTCAGGATGCCGACGGGGAACTGCTCCGGGATGATGCGGAAGCCCGCCAGCGTGCCCGCGCCCAGCAGCTCCCGGATGAAGCACATCGCCAGCAGAACGGCGGTGTAGCCCAGGCCCTGGAAGACGCCGTCGAAGAAGGACGCGCCGATGCCGTTCTTATAGGAGAACGCCTCCGCCCGGCCCAGAATGATGCAGTTCACCACGATCAGCGGGATGAACACGCCCAGGGACTCGGCAATGGCCGGGACAAAGGCCTGCAGCAGCAGGTCCACACAGGTGACAAAGCCCGCGATGACCACGATGAACATGGCGATGCGGATCTTGTCCGGGACGATCTTCCGGATGGCGGAGATGACCACGTTGGAGGCCGTCAGGATGATGAGCACGGATACGCCCATGCCCAGGCCGTTCATGATGGAGGTGGTGATGGCCATGGTGGAGCACAGGCCCAGCATCTGCACCAGGACGGGGTTTTGGGTCAGCAGGCCCTCTTTGAACTGTTTTCCGATATTCATAGCTTCCCCTTTCTCAGCCCAGCACGCCGGCCACGGCCAGCGCGGCGTTCACGCCGTTGGTCACGCCCCGGGTGGAGACCGTGGCGCCGGAGATGGCGTCCACATTGCCTCCCACGGTCAGGGTCCCGTCGGCGGCGCTCTTGCCCTCGAACTGGCTCAGCACGCCGACGCCGGAGGCCGTGGGCATGTTGGTCATGACCTTGGAGCCGATGCCGGAGGTCTCGGCGTTTTTGACAATGGACACGCCGGTGACCGTTCCCTCGGCGTCCACGCCCACCATCATTTCGATCTTGCCCTGGGAGCCGCTGGCCACCACCTTGATGGCATGGCCCGCGCTCTGGCCGTTCACCTGGGCCTCATAGACGGAGTCCAGGGTGACGCTTCCCGCGGCGGCGATCATTTCGTCGGTAAGGGTCAGCTTGTCGGAGAAGGTGGTGTTGTCCGGGTCGGCCACCACGGCCTTCATGGCGATTTCGGTTTTTTCCTTGTTGATGGCGTCAATTTTTTCTTCCGTGATGGCGTTGACGCCGCCCAAGGCCGCCGCCACGACCACGCAGGTCACCAGCAGCGTCACCGTCAGGGTGATGATGTACTTGGGGTCCATCTGAACCTTTTCCTTGCTCGCGGCACTCATTTCGCGGCCCCCTCCTTCTTGTCGGATTTCTCAACACCGAAGCGCACGGGCTTGGTGAACTTGTCGATGAAGGGCACAAACAGGTTCATGACCATGATGGAGTAGCACACGCCCTCGTTATAGGAGCCGAAATAGCGGATCAGCACGGTGAAGAGGCCGCAGCCCACGCCGAAGATCAGCTGGCCCTTCTTGGTGACGGGGGAGGTGGCATAGTCGGTGGCCATGAAGAACGCGCCCAGCATGAGGCCGCCGCCGAAGATGCTGTACAGCATCCAATCCAGGCTGCTCCCGGCCTTGGGGAACAGGAAGGTGAGGACGGCCACGGTGCCGATGTAGGCCACGGGGGTCTGCCAGTTGATGACCTTCCGCCAGATGAGGTACACGCCGCCGATGATGAGCATCAGGGCGGAAACCTCGCCCAGGGAACCGCCGATCTGGCCCAGGAACATCTCCTTCACGCCATAGGTCCCGGTGAGGGTCCCGAAGCTCTCCGCCAGGGCGGCGGGGTCCGTGCCCTTCATATAGCTGAGGGGGGTCGCGGCGGTGACGAGGTCCACATTGGA
>CATNDJ010000102.1:1311-2630 GCA_950097265.1 uncultured Oscillibacter sp. | reverse complement strand
TTGCGGAGAAACACCGCTTGTTCATCCATAACAATGCCTCCTTTTGTCAATATTTCGGTGGAAAAGCGCCTTTCACTGATAATACGTCCGGAGCGGCCGGATTGTTTCAGGCGGAGAAAAAAATTTCACGCCGAAGGGGCGGACACGTCAACGTCCGCCCCTTCGGCGTTATTCCGGCCTGATGCCGTAGATCTCAAACCTGCCCATCAGATTTTGCAGCGTCAGCTTCTGGGCCAGCAGCTGCTGGTAGGTGGCGCCCCGCTGCTTTCCGGCGGAGCGCAGCTCCTCCAGCTTTGTGAGAACCCCCTCCCGCTCCCGCAGAAGGTCTCCGTACATGCGGTCATAGGCCGCCAAACGTTCCAGCTCCGTCATACTCACACGTTGAAGCGGAAGTAGATCATGTCGCCGTCCTGAACCACGTACTCCTTGCCCTCGCTGCGGAGGAGGCCCTTCTCCTTGGCGGCGTTGACGCTGCCGCACTTCATCATGTCCTCGTAGGCGATGACCTCCGCGCGGATGAAGCCCCGCTCGATGTCGGTGTGGATCTTGCCGGCGGCCCTGGGGGCCTTGGTGCCTTTTCTGACGGTCCAGGCCCGGCACTCGTCCTTGCCGTAGGTCAGGAAGGAGATAAGGCCCAGCAGGGTATAGGAGCACTTGATGAGCCGGTCCAGGCCGGACTCCTCCACCCCCAGCTCCTCCAGGAACATCTGCCTCTCCTCGCCCTCCAGCTCGGCGATGTCCTGCTCCAGCTTGGCGCAGATGGGCAATACCTGGGCCCCCTCCCGCTCCGCCAGGGTCTTCACCTGCTGGTAATACCGATTTTTATCCAGATTGGCAAAGCCGTCCTCATCGGTGTTGGCGGCGTAGATAATGGGCTTGAGGCTCAGGAGGTCGCTGGTCTCGATCAGGGCCATGTCATCGTCATCACACTGATAGGTGCGGGCGGATTTCCCGGCGTTCAGGTGCTCCGCCAGAGCCTTGAAAACCTCCGCCTCATGGAGGAACTTCCGGTCCCCCTTGGCGGCCTTCTGAGCCTTTTCCACCCGGCGGTTCACCATCTCCAGGTCCGCCATGATCAGCTCCAGGTCAATGGTCTCAATATCCCCCAGGGGGTCCACGGGGACATTGGTGCCGGCGTCGGCCACCACATGCATGATGTTCTCATCGTCAAAGCAGCGGACCACATGGACAATGGCGTCCGTCTCCCGGATGTTGGCCAGGAACTTGTTGCCCAGGCCCGCGCCCTGACTGGCCCCCTTTACAAGGCCGGCAATATCTACAAACTCAATGACCGCCGGAGTCTTCTTGTCCGGCTCGTA
>CATNDJ010000102.1:0-1301 GCA_950097265.1 uncultured Oscillibacter sp. | reverse complement strand
GGTCTTCTTGGGGTGGTACATCTCGCTCAGCCGGTCCAGCCGGGCGTCGGGCACCGCCACCATGCCCACGTTGGGGTCGATGGTGCAGAAGGGGTAGTTGGCGCTCTCGGCGCCGGCGTTGGTGATGGCGTTGAACAGAGTGGACTTGCCCACGTTGGGCAGTCCCACGATTCCTAATTTCATAGCTTCCTCCTTGACATGCCAGTCCCCAAACCGCCGGGAAACGGGTCTGGCTCAAATTTAAAGAAGCGCTGATCGGATCAGCCCGCGCGGATTCGCGCCGGCATTTTTCCCGGCGGGAAAATCGCGCGGGAAATCCCCGAGCTTTCCAACTTCCCGGCGCGGGCCGGAAAAATTTTATAACACGAGGACATGCGCGGGCATTTCATCAGCGCTTCTTTCATAACCGCTCCGCAAGCATTATAGCATACCTCTCCGCGTTTCTCAATACCGATTCACCGCGGCTGAAACACATTTTGACCTTCGGACCGGGAATCGCCCGCTGCCCGGACCAGGAAACCGCGGCGCGAGGTCCTCTCAAGGAGGGCGGAACCATCTCCCTAAAGCACTCTATGGAGCGGCGCCGTCCCCCCGGAAGGCCCCGGAGAATACAGACGTTAAAGACCCCGGCGGTTTTCCCCAAAACCGCCGGGGCCTCCTCACCGCTTACAGCCGCAGATCCACGTCAGGAATCTGCACCTCCGGCATCAATTCCCGGCTGACGATCGTCAGCATCTCTTCCAGCCGGGCGCACTCCTCGGCGGAGAACCGCCTGGTCACCCGGCTCATCACCTCCACCAGATAGCTGGTGGAGATATTGTAGTAGTCAAAATACTTGGGCGTGACCTCCAGGTGATATTCCCTGCGGTCCTCGGCGGACCGCACCTTGCGGATATAGCCCTTTTTTACCAAGCTGTTGATCTTGTAGGTGGCGTTGGGCGGAGAGATGCGCATGAAGGTCGCAAACTCGTTCACCGTTGGGCTGCCCAGGGCCTGGATGGTCTCCACACAGAAGGTCTCCACCGTGGTCAAATTGGCCTCCCGGGTCTGGAACCGCTGAAAGATCTCCTGGTAAAAGTGCACCTTGAACTTGGTATAGACGTTAAAAAACGCGTGTTGCAGCATTGCTCTCGCCCGCTTTCCCACAGATTCGCCGGTTTTTTCACAGTATAGCAAACTCCCGGGAAAACGGCAAGGATTATTCCGCGCCGATGGCAAAGGTCAGCTCCGCCGTGGCGGCCTCCTGCCCGTTAACCGTGGCCCTGCAGGTTCCCACGCCGATGGGACCCCTGCGCTTTGTC
>CATNDJ010000101.1 GCA_950097265.1 uncultured Oscillibacter sp. | reverse complement strand
GATGTACCACTTGCGCTCAATGTTGGCCTTGTTTGCCATAAAAGTGGACATGGTCTTTCCTCCATCAGTATATTTTCCATTTGGTCTCACAAATCAAGAGCTCCTTGCGGAGCAAGGTTATTTATACCATGGCTTCCCGGCAATGTCAACAGAATTTTTAACCGAAAGCCCATATTCTCTGAATTTCTCTGATAATCTTTTATTATCTCTCAAATACTCAATTTCAAATTTAAATTGCCGTCTTAAAAAAGAACCGGCCCCGTCCGGGACCGGCCCTCTATGTAGCCCTACAGCACCCACTGCACCAGCAGCAGCAGGACGAAGCCCGGAAGCCCCAGGATTCCGATCACCAGGGCATTCCAGACGTTGACTCCCAGGGCGATGCCCGTCACGGCGGCGGTGGCGTTCACCGCCCAGAGAGCCAGGAAGCCCAGCAGGGTATTTGCCAGCAGCTTCACCGCCAGCTTCAGCGGCGCGCTGAACACCCGCAGCAGGGCGATGAGGAAAAACCCCGCCAGCAGGGCGGCGATGATCTTCTGGTTTAAGTCCATACCGCTTCGCCCTCCAGTTTGGGCAGGACCGTGAAGCTCTCCGGGCTCCGCTCCTTGATGGCCCGGATGAGGTAATTGCACCGGGCCTTTTCCGCCTTGATCTGATAAATGCAGGACTCCACCAGCTCCGGGTCCACCGCCTGGTCAAACCTGCGGTAGGCCAGGGACAGGTCCCCCTGGGCGCTCTGGAGCTCCGCGCGCAGGGCCAGCAGCTCCGGGTCCTGCCGGGTTTTTTTGAAAAAAGTGGTTTTCATAGCGTTGTCCCTCCTGTATAATACTTTATATGGTGAGTCTGGACAAATATGCCAGCTTTCATACAGGAGGAACCCCTATGCAGGAAATTTTTATGAGACAGGCCCTGGCCCTGGCCCGGGAGGCCGCCGCCGCCGGGGAGGTCCCCGTGGGCTGCGTCGTCGTCCGGGAGGGCGCGGTGGTGGGCCGGGGGCGGAACCGCCGGGAGGAACAGCACTCCGCCGCCTCCCACGCCGAGATGGAGGCCATCGCCCAGGCCAACGGGGCCCTGGGCTCCTGGCGGCTGGAGGACTGCGAGCTTTACGTCACCCTGGAGCCCTGCCCCATGTGCGCCGGGGCCATTCTCAACGCCCGGATCCGCCGGGTCTGGTTTGGGGCCCGGGACCCGGCCTTCGGGGCCTGCGGCGGGGTAACCAACCTTTTCATGGAGAACTTTCCTCATTCCCCCGCCCTGGTGGGCGGCGTGCTGGAGGAGGAGTGCCGGCAGGTCCTGTCCGAGTTCTTTTCCAGTTTGCGGAACAACGTTCGTTAACGGGAAGGAAATAAGTTTTCCAGCTTGCTGGAAAACCTGACCAAATCTGCCGAACATGGTTTGGCGGATTTGGTTGACATAAGATTTAAGACTTTTGTAACAATTGAGGCTGGTTTCCTTAACAACTCTCCTGTATCTTAATACTTGCAAGAGACAAAACTTCTTTTCATCCAATCTTCCAAACAATAAGGTTCAGGGCCAGCCGCCAGGCTGGCCCTGTTCCGTTTTCTCCGGCAGATTTCATAAACTGTTCACCATTTATCCAAGCCTTTCCTGTATATTATAGATATGCACCCAACCCCACTATGACCCAGGCGGGACCGCCCGCCTGCCCATCAGAAATGAGGCTCTATTGTGAATATCGCTTACCTTCTGACGCCAAAGCACCGCGTCGCCTACCTGTTCGACGACAACACCATCCGCCAGGGCCTGGAGAAGCTCCGGCACCATGGCCGCAGCGCCGTCCCCGTCATCAACCGCAAGGGCCAGTACGTGGGCACCGTCAGCGAGGGAGACTTCCTCTGGCGGCTCCTCCCCGACGAGGGCTCCCCCTGTCCCTGCTCCCTGAAGGAACTGGAGCGGCTTCACGTCCGGGACATCCTCCGGGAAAACCCCTCCGTCCGCATCACCGCCTCCGTGGACGAACTGCTGGACACCATCGTCCGGCATAACTTCGTCCCCGTGGTGGACGATCTGAACAGCTTCATTGGCATCGTGACCCGGCAGGACATCATCCGGTGCCTGGCCGAGGAGAAGGAGGCCGTGCCGGCCCTCCGAAAAATCGTATAAACGCTTCGCAAAAAGGCCGCCCCTTCCGGGGCGACCTGTACTTTTTTGCACAAAATTCCTCTTTTTGAGAGGAAGGGCTTTGTGCAGTTTCTCCTCCCCTGCGGGAAATGTCCCGAAAACTTTCACAAAAATGCCCTTCCATGCAGGAATATTCATGGTAACTTGCAAAAATTATTTACTATGCTAAAATGTCCCCTTGTAAAATGCGGGATTTTATGGTATGATATGCTCATACTTGCAAGAGTTGATGCCAACCCTCGCAAAATCCAATCCCGAAAAGAGGAAGAACGATGAAAAAGAAATTCTCTCTGCTGATGGCCGTTCTCATGCTGGCCATGCTCCTCTCCGCCTGCGGCGGCGACAAGCCCGCCGATACCAAGGCCCCGGCGGACGACACCAGCGCTCCCGCCGACACCTCCGCCCCCGCGGACTCCGGCGCCTCCGCCGTGGCCCAGGACACCAACACCGTGGCCGTGGGCGCGGTGGTCATCGCCCGGGACGACGTGCCCGAGGACGATATCTACGCCCTGACCTCCG
>CATNDJ010000100.1 GCA_950097265.1 uncultured Oscillibacter sp. | reverse complement strand
TTTCCTGGTGAAGCTCTACTCCGGCGATCCCAATGCACGGGTGCCGGAGCTGGACGCGAACGAGGACCCCCAGGGACATAGGGGCGTGAAGACGGCTGCCGCGGGTATCGTGAGCGATTTGCAGAGGAAGGCTTCGGCGTTGGTGCAGACCTCCCAGCACTTCTACCTGAAGCAGTGCGCCAACCACGTCTATATCACCGTGCCGGGCGGCTGCAAGTGGCTCCCGGATGCCATTGCGGACTGCGCTGCCAGCAACAGCGTTACCGGCCGGGACAATATCTATTGCAGCTCCGCCCAGAACGAGATCGTGCTCTACCAGATCTATGCCGGTGTGCCCGCCTGGGCGCTGAACTGGGTGGAGCAGGCGGAGGAAAAATACAGGGACGCGCCTCAGAGCTGCGGCCTCCACATTGAAAAGAGCCGGGACGGCTGGAGTTGGGATCAGTTCCCGGACCTCTCTTTCGAGTACGCCGCCACCGAGAAGGACCGCCAGCGGCGGAAAGATGAACAGAAACTGGCGGATATGGCGGCGGAGGACCTGGCAAAGGCCCGGGATCTGGGGCTGCTGATTCGGATTCCGCAGCCCGGCGTGGAGGTGGAGCAGTATGACCTCTTCCTGCTGAAAAACCCGCAGGCCGCCGTTGACGGCATGATGGCCCAGGCGGGCCTGGACCCCAGGGAGACTTACAGCCGGGAAGACCTGTACAGCCGCCTGGCGGAGAAGGGAACCATGCGGACGGTTCCCCTGCGGTATGCCAACGCGGAGTTCAACACCCAGGAAAGACCGGCCCCGGAGGACCTGGGTTGGGAGCTGACCTATAAGAGCCTGCGGCACATGATGGCGGTGTGGAGCGCGCTGCGGGATGGGTTTGTCACCCTTGAGAAGCTGACAGACGCCCTGAAGGAGCATAATACCACCGCCGACAGGCTGAGGCGGGAGGAGGAGCGGAAGATGGTCTTCCTGGCCAGTCTGGCCAGCGGAGCCCTGCGCTACAACGCCGTGCGGAAGCGCTGGTACGCCTGCGCGGAGGACGAGTTCCCCCTGGGTGGCGTGCTGGAGAAGCCCCAGGAGTGGGCGTGCAAGGAATACTATGCGGCCCAGGCGTTCTACGATCTGGACGAGGACCTCTACCGGCCCTTCGCCCAGGCCAAGCAGGAGCTGGAGGATCAGGGTACGGACGAGCAGCTGAAGGAGATCGCAAAGCAGCGGAAGGCCCTCCGGGATTTCTATATTACCCTGCGCCGCCAGACGAAGCCCAGTGGGGAGCCGGATGTCCGGTTCCCCATGGCTGCCGATCAGTTCAGGAACGTTGTGGGCGAGGAGCTGTGCCAGAAGATCCGGGCGTTTTACGATTGGATGATCGACTTTATGTAATCCCCGGAGTGAGTGGCCGGAAAGGTAGGGATGCTGGTGGCCGAAGGGATGTCTTTACGGGAACAGCTGCGGATGAAAGCCTGGGATACGCTGCCGTATTTTGACAGGGCACTGTGTCTGCGGGAACCTGTGCTGCTTTGGGATGAGAAGGATGAGGCGGCTGCGCGGCTTTGCGGGCAGGTGGTGTCGAGCCCCTTCGGCAGCCTGCTGGAGAGCCGGTCTGCGGGGGGCTCCGGGCGTTCGCTTGGCACCGTCCTGAAAAGCCTGCGCAGGCAGAATATGGCGGAGGACTTTTCCTGCCCGGAGGGATTCTATCTGCTGTGGGTCAGTTCCGGCCCGCAGCCGGAGGGGTTCCTGCCGGAATTGGAGAAGGTCCGCGCCAGCGGCGTGCCCATGGTTTTGGACGTCTGCATCGTCTCCGGGGAGCCCGGAGGCCCGGGCCAGCCGGGGGAGGGCTTCCGGTATCTCTGGCAGATTGCGCCGGGCCGTGTGGAGACGCTCTCGACCCTGGCCGCGCTTCTGGCGGCGGGGGCATTCCTGCGGGAGCCCGTGATTGCCCCGGAGGATACGGGCCGCGGGTTCTGGGTCTGGAGCGTGATGCACAATTCCGTGGAGCGGGACCTGGCTTTCCGGCTCCAGGACTGCCTGAAAGCGATTCTTTTCGGCGGCAGCGAGGACTGGAGAGAACGGTTCCGGAACGAGTTCGGCCTGCCCGGGCGGGAGCGGAAGCGCATCATGCAGGCGATCCCCCGCCCGGAGGATTTGCCGGTGACGGGAGATCCGGAGGCCCTGCCCCAGCCGGACAGAGGCAATTCCAGGGGGATTTTGCAAACGTGGTTCCGCCGGGGAACCGAGGTGTCCGGGACGGAGCGCGGAAGCGGGATGACCGTAGGCGACGCGTTGAACTATTTCTTTGGAAAAACGGGCGGGCGCTGTACGCCGGAATGGCTTCTGGAGCAGCTTCCGCAGATTCTGCCGGGGCATTGCAGCGCCTGTATGGCAGACATGCAGCTGGAACGCCAGTGCTGGAGACTTCCGCTGCATTTTCTGCTGCACTCGGCGGCGCAGTATACGGAGGAGCTTCATGCAAATGCCCTGGCGCGGTTTCAGGAGGAACGGCGGCAGTGCGAGGATGCCATGCTGCACATGTTTTCCCCTCCGGGGTCCCGGCTGGAGCAGCTGATGGACGGCCTGGCGGACTATCGGGAGAAGTGGGAGGTCTGCCTGGAATGTGCGCTGGAGGCCGCCTGGTGGGATGCCGTCAAGGGGCTGGTGTGCAGCCAGACTATGAAGCAGGCCGCCC
>CATNDJ010000099.1 GCA_950097265.1 uncultured Oscillibacter sp. | reverse complement strand
GGGGAGCAGGCTCCCCCTCGACCTCCCCCACCACTAGTCTGCGGACTGGTGACGCCGCCATAGGCGGCTGAGGTCGGGGAATTTTTGGCACGCGCATGTCGCGCCAAAAATGATTTCAATTGATTTCTCCGCCTCCGGCGGAGAAAACCGGGAACCTGCGGTTCCCTGGTCCCCCTCCCTTTTTCCGCGTGCCGCGCGGTATGGGAGGAGGTTCCTTATTGGGCTCTTTCAAGACGGCCCGATGAGCGAAGGAGATTGTTTATGAACAAAACACCGACTACTCTGATTATCATGGACGGCTTCGGGACCGGCGGCGGGGAGACGGGAAACGCCGTTAAGAGCGCCAAAACGCCCAGGCTGGACGGCTTCTTCCAGGAATTTGCTCACACCACCCTCTCCGCCTCTGGGCTGGATGTGGGCCTGCCCGACGGGCAGATGGGCAACAGTGAAGTAGGCCACACCAATATCGGCGGCGGCCGGGTGGTCTTCCAGGACCTGCCCCGTATCACCCGGGCCATTGAGGACGGCAGCTTCTTCCAGAATCCCGCCTATCTCCACGCCATGGACGCCTGCCTGGAAAAGGGCTCCGCCCTGCACCTGTTCGGGCTTTTGTCCGACGGCGGCGTCCACTCCCACCTGACCCACCTCTTTGCCCTGCTGAAAATGGCCAAGGACAAGGGACTTACCCGGGTCTACATCCACGCCTTCCTGGACGGGCGGGACGTGTCCCCCACCTCCGGCGCGGGCTTCGTGGCGGAGACCGTCGCCAAGTGCGGGGAAATCGGCGTAGGCAAAATCGCCACGGTCATGGGCCGCTACTACGCCATGGACCGGGACAAGCGCTGGGACCGGGTGGAGCAGGCCTACGACGCCATGGTCTACGGCGAAAGCCCCATCAACAACCCGGATCCTGTGGACGCGGTGAAAAGGTCCTATGAAAAGGGCGTTACCGACGAGTTCGTGGAACCTGTGGTCTGCGACGCCGACGGGTCCATCTCCGACAATGACAGCGTCATCTTCTTCAACTTCCGCCCCGACCGGGCCCGGGAAATCACCCGGACCTTGGTGGACCCGGAGTTCGACGGCTTCACCCGTCAGTTCTTCCCCCTGACTTACGTCTGCAACACGGAATACGACGCCTCTATGCCCAACGTAGAGGTTGCCTTCCCCCGGGTACTGGTGAACAACGGCCTGGGCGAGTACCTGAGTAAAATGGGCATGACCCAGCTCCGCATCGCAGAAACGGAGAAATACGCCCATGTCACCTTCTTCTTCAACGGCGGCAGCGAGACCGTCTTCCCCGGCGAAGACCGGGTGCTGGTCCCCTCCCCCAAGGTGGCCACTTACGACCTCCAGCCGGAGATGAGCGCCCCCGAGGTCTGCGAAAAGTGCGTGGAACGCATTGAGTCCGGGGCCTACGACGTGATCATCCTGAACTTCGCCAACTGCGACATGGTGGGCCACACGGGAGTCTTTGACGCGGCGGTCAAGGCCGTGGAAACCGTGGACACCTGCGTGGGCAAGGTGGTGGACGCTACCTTGAAAATGGGCGGAATCGCCATGATCACCGCCGACCATGGAAACGCGGAACAGATGGTGGAGCCCGACGGCAGCCCCATGACCGCTCACACGACGAATCCCGTGCCCTTCATCCTCTGCGGCGCGGGATCCGAGCTGCGGAGCGACGGGAGACTTGCGGACATCGCGCCCACCATGCTGGACGTGATGGGCCTGGCCTGCCCGCCGGAGATGGACGGAAAGACCCTGATTGTCCAGTAAGCGCTGAAATATGGAATCGAAGAGCCGCCCTTTGGGGCAACTCCCGTAAGGAAGTTGCCCCAACCGGGGGCCGTAAACGACAAGTTACCTATTTGGACGGCGTAGCTTCGGCTACGCTGTCTTTTTCCTACGCTTCTGCATGGCCTGATAATAGGCCATATATTCCTGTTCCAGCGTTTCCGGTTCCGGCGCTGTCCAAAGGCCAATAGTGTTGTAATAGATATCTACCCGCTGATGCCGCTTGCCATCTATCTTCTCCGGCTTGGATACCACGATCTTATCAATGAATTCATGGACGATCTCAGGTGTTAACTCCGTCAGCTGGGTCACCTGTCTGGCCCGCTCAATGAACCGCTGCAAGTCAGCAGCCTTATCCGTGGTTGCGTCCAGAGTGGCCTCCATCTCAGGGATTGCCGCTTTCAACTGCTTCTGCTCATTTTCCAGCGATACCGTCAGCGTGGCAAAACGTTCCTCGGTAAGCAGTCCCTTGGTCAAATCCTCGTAGATCTTTTGAATGATACGGTCAATCTCTGACACTCGCTGTTTAGCTTTGTCCAACTCCCGGCTTCTGGCAGACAGTTCCTTTTTCTCTTGCAGGCCAAACCGCTCCATTTGCTCCTGGGCAAACCGCTTTTCATAGACCTGGACATACCATAAGAGTCTTTGCAGTCCCTCAAGGACAAGCTGTTCCACAACCCTCTCCCGAATGTAGTGAGCGGAACACAGGTCGGTATTTTTACGGTAGCCGGAACAGAAAAAATAGGCTTGCTCTCGCTTGTAGTTGTTGGTGGCGCTGTACCCCAGCTTACTGCCGCAGTCGGAGCAGTAGAGAAGCCCGGAGAACATACTCACAGCGCCCGTCCTTGTAGGTCTGCGGCGGTGCTGACGGAGATTTTGGACAAGGGCAAAGGTTTCCCGATCAATGATAGCGGGATGGGTGTCGGTGAAGATTTTCCACTCCTCCTGCGGCCTGTCCAACTGCTTTTTCTGCTTGAATGACTGGCGGTAGGTGC
>CATNDJ010000098.1 GCA_950097265.1 uncultured Oscillibacter sp. | reverse complement strand
ATGGATTTGTCCGGCCTGGAGTTCGACGGCCGGAGGCCCGTCAGCCGCCCGGTGGCGGTGACGGGGGAGGTCCGCAACACGGCGGATCTGCTGGAGCTGGAGCTGACGGCCCGGACCACGCTGGACGCGGTCTGCGACCGGTGCGGCAAGGCGTTCCTCCAGGACAAGGAGATTGCTTACGGCTGCATGCTGGCGGAGGAGCTCCAGAACGGGGAAAGCGACGAGATCGTCCTGCTGGAGGACGGAAGGGCGGACGCGGGCGACTTGGCCCGGACGGCTTTCATCCTGGGCATGGACAGCAAAACACTGTGTTCGGAAGATTGCAAGGGACTGTGCCCCCGGTGCGGCGCGGATCTGAATCTCGGCCCCTGCTCCTGCGGGAGGGAGCCGGACCCCCGGCTGGCGGCCCTGGCAAGCCTTTTGGATAAGAAATAACGAGAAGCGCTCCGCGCCTTTTTGTATGAGTAGGAGGTGTCATAATGGCAGTACCCAAGGGTAAAGTATCCAAAGCGAGAAGGGACAAGCGGCGCAGCTCCCACTGGAAGCTGGCGGCCCCCAATCTGGTGGTGTGCCCCAAATGCGGTGCGATGCACCTGCCCCACAGAATGTGCCAGGAGTGCGGTACTTACAACGGCCGGGAAGTCAAGGTCGTAAAGTCCGTCGTCTCGAAGTAAGATTCTGTTGGCTGAGAGAGAGGAGCTTGTCTCCCCTCTCTTTTTTTGTCCGCCGGAGGGGGGGAGGGCCTCAATCCGCCAGGCGGACGGAGATCATGGTGGCCGCGTTTTCCTCCACGCCGTTCAGGATGAACCCGGCCAGGTCGCAGGCGTAAAAATTCCCCTCCGCGGGAAGATGGCGCTCCGCAATGTGTCGGCACAGGGCGGCGTAGCCCTCGGAAATATCCCAGCGTCCCCGGCAGCAGAGGTACAGATAGTTCCCGGCGGGCTTCTCCAGATAGAAGGGGAAGCCCGTTTTCTCTTTGACGCGGGTGTAGAGATGGGTGATGGTCGCCTGCTCCGCCCGTTCACCGGGCCGGTGAATCGCCCCCAGCTGATAGTCCGTCCGCAGGCCGTATTGCCGGCACAGGGCTCCGCACCGCTCCAGCACGGCGATGAGCAGCGCGTCGTCCCCGGCGGACAGGTCCAGCTCCCGCTCCAGCTCCTCCGCCGGAAGGGCCAGAAGATGCTCCCGCTCAAACCAGGCCGTTTTGGGAACCATGTCCGGGGACGCGCCCAGGCGCAGATTGCGGATCATGCCGGACAGGGCGAAATCCATCTGGTCCAGCTTGTCCCGCTCCCGCTCCAGCCGCTCCCTCTGGGCCTGGAGCAGGGCCAGCGTCTCAGGGACGTGCTGCCCCCGGAGGCAGCAGCGGACCTCGTCCAGGGGGGTTCCCGTTTGGCGGAAGATGGAGATGGCGTAAAAGTCGTAGAACTGCTCCATATCGTAGTAGAAATATCCGTTCTCCCCCTGGTGAGCCGGGACCAGCAGGCCGATGTCCTTGTAATGCCGCAGGGTCTCCTTCGTGGCGCCGCACAGGGCGGCAAAGCCGCCGGAGGTCAGCCACCCGGTGTTCCGCTTCATAAAAATTTCCTCCTGAATTTGTTAATTTCCTCTTGACTGCGTGGCAGCCACACGGTTTATGATACCCTCTGCAAGGTATTTTTACAAGGCCAAGCGGAAAACTAGGCCTAAAAAATGGAGGTATCACCATGAATTTTGGATGCAGCAGCTTTTCCTGGGAAACGAAGGACGGACGCCATCTTCTGGGGCGGACCTACGACCAGTTCGGAGACCTGGCGGCCAACCGGGTTCTGGCGGTTCCCGCCGGGGCCCCCTGCCCTCCCACGCTCCGGGGGGAGGGGGACGCGCCCCGGGGGCGCTGGTCCTATACCGGCATGGCGGTGCTGGGCTTTGGGGAGCCCATCCTGGTGGACGGCGTGAACGCCGCCGGACTCATGGGGGCCCTGCTTCACTACCCGGAGTACGCGGCCTATCCGGAGGACCCGGGAAAGACGGCGGTCCATCCGGGCCGCCTCCTGGCCTGGCTGCTGAGCCGGTGCGCCGGGGTGCAGGAGGCCGTGGAAGCCCTGGGCTCCCTGACCCTGGCGGACGAGCCTATCCAAGGCAAGCCCCTTCCCGCCCACTATATCCTCAGCGATAAGACCGGCGAGGCCGTCATCCTGGAGCCGGACGAGGGCGGATTGTCCGTCTACCGGCGGACCATCGGCGTGCTGACCAACAGCCCCGGCTACCCCTGGCACCGGACAAACCTGCGGAACTACGTGGGGGTCACGAATCTGCCCAAGGCTCCCCGGACCATCGCGGGCCATGAGGTCCGGGAGTTCGGGGAGCGGCTGGGGGGCGGCTCCGGACTGCCGGGGGACTACTCCTCGCCCTCCCGTTTTGTGCGGACGGCCTTCATGAAGGAGTTCTCGATTCCGGGGGAGGACGAGCTGGACGGCGTGTCCCGGATGTTCCGGGCCTTCGCCCCGGTGGACATTCCGGAAGGACTGGTCCGGGCGGACCCGGACTATCCGGTTTACGAGCAGACTTTGTGCACCAGTGTGATGTGCGCCGAGAGCGGCGTGTACTACTTCGCCCCGGCCTGGAACCGCCGGATTTCCGCCGTCCGGCTCCCGGCCCCGGGGAGCGAGACCCGGCATTTTGGCCTGGGGGACGGCCAGGACGTGGACTACCGGAATTAAAAAGGGGGAAGATATGGAAACCAAGCTGGACTCATACCACCGCCCGGCGACGGGGCGGAACATCCTGCGCTTCGCCTTTCCCACCATCGTCATGACGGTGTTC
>CATNDJ010000097.1 GCA_950097265.1 uncultured Oscillibacter sp. | reverse complement strand
TTTGGCCGCATATGCCTGCTGGCCGTTTTGCCGAGGTTACGGAGTAGAGCCTAAATAAGATAAAAAACCGTCCTGTTGAATTTGTCATCCAGCAGGGCGGTTAATATATAGTCGACGAACTTGAGGAGAGATAAAAAGGGGGGGAGGAAAAAGGCACTTCCATTTCCCATAAATTTATGCTATACTGATTCAAGTCAATTGCTGCCAGTCCAGCCGGGCGTGATGTCCGCGGGAAGGGTACAAGAGGCTTTTATTCTGTCTACTGACAAAAATCATCAGGAAAAGGAGCGACTGAAACGTGGCAGGAAAGCAGGGGGATTCCCTCGGCGGACGGGGGATAAAGCGGAGCCTGAACAGAAGGATATTGAGAAACACCACCCTCAACATTCTGATTTTGGTGGTCATATGCTGTGTCATTATGGCCCTTTCCCTTCAGTCACTGGCCAACAACATTTTACTGGACAGCCTTCAGCCGATGGCCCGGCAGTCGGCAAAGACGGTGGAGGCCAACATCCACATGCTGGCGGACCGCATGATGACCATTGCCGGCGACCCCCGGATGAGCACGGTGGCCGCCGCCGATCCGGAGGGGGCGGGGGCTCCGCGCCCCGACGCCGTAGCGACCGCGGCGAACCGCATGGCGGTGCTGGAGGAAGCGGCGGAGATCTATGAGTTTCATACGGTTGCTCTTTACGGACTGGACGGCCGGCTGCTCCAGGGGATCGACGGCGCGCCGGAACGCCTGGACGGCGATTTCTTCACCCTTTTGAAGGAGACGGACAATCTGACCACCGACTCCACCACTGTCTACCAGGGCAAGCTGGGGGTCACTATGGGGATGCCAGTGAAGGAGGACGGCGAAACCGCCTTCTACGTAATGGGCATCTACAAATACGACACCCTCAACGACGTAATCAGCAGCATCAACATCGGGCGCAGCGGCATGGCCTTCATGGCCAACCGGGAGGGCATCGTCACCGGCCACCCGGACCAGGGGCTGGTGCTCAGCGGCAGCACGCTGGCCCAGCTCAGCGGCGGCAGCGGGAAGGCTGTGGAGCGGGTGGCCACTGGGGAGACAGGGGCCACGGAGTTCTCCATCGATGGGCGGAAAATGCTGGTGGCCTTCTCCCCCATTCGGGGGACGCAGTGGTCGCTGGTGATCCAGATTCCCAAGTCGGATTACAACCATTTCATCAACTGGGCGATGGCCGTGTCGGTCATGGCCACTCTGGTGGGGCTGGCCGTCTCCATCCTGCTGATCCTGCGCTTTGCCCGGTCCATTTCCCGCCCGGTGAAGCGGGTCACCGACCGGATGGTGGCCCTCTCCGGCGGCGACCTGCATACGGAGGTGCTCCCTGTTGACACCGGCGACGAGCTGGAGGTCATGACTCAGACCCTGGACGCCACCCTGGAAAGCATGAACCGGTACATATCCGACATCCAGCAGGTGCTGACCCACGTGGCCGGCGGCGACCTGCGCACCGACCCCCAGGTGGACTACAAGGGGGACTTTGTGCTCATCCGCGCCAGCCTGTGCACCATCACCCAGTCGATGAACGAAACACTCCTCGGGTTCCGGGCCGCCGCCGACCGGCTCACCGCCATGGCGGAGCAGCTGAGCGGCCAGTCGGCCCAGCTGCACCAGGCTTCACTGGAACAGAACCAGTCCACCGAGGAGCTGGTCAGCGAGGTGGCCCACGTGAAGGAGCGGCTGGCCGACGTGACGGAGAGCAGCGGCCAGACCCGCGCCCAGACGGAGGAGATCACCCGGCGCATCCAGAGCGCCAACGAGCAGATGTCCGCCCTCTCCTCCGCCATGGACGACATCAGCGGCAACGCCCAGCAGATCACAAAAATCGCGAAGGCCATCGAGGATATCGCCTTCCAGACCAACATCCTGTCCCTCAACGCTTCGGTGGAGGCGGCCCGGGCGGGTGCCGCCGGAAAGGGCTTCGCCGTTGTGGCCAACGAGGTGAAGCAGCTGGCCGCCAAGAGCGCGGAAGCCGCCAAGAGCGCCACCAACATGGTCAACAACACCAAGGCCATCATCCAGACCGGCGTGGAGCTGACCGCTGATACCGCCGGCTCCCTCCGGGCGATTTCCGACGTGTCCGACCAGATCAACACCATCTCGGACCAGCTGGCGGCAGCGGTACAGGGCCAGGAGACGGCCCTGGCCGTTATGGAGGAGCGGATCGCCGCCATCTCCGGCATCGCGGACCGCAACCTCCAGAACGCCGGGGAGACGGAGCTGTCCAGCAGCTCGCTGGCCAAGGAGGCCGAGTCCCTCCAGGCCCAGGTGCGTAAATTTATCTTGAAGGAGAAGTGCGGCACATGAAACGGATTTTCGCCATGCTTTTGAGCCTGCTGATGACGGCGGCGCTGCTGACAGCCTGCGGGGGCCAGGCGGGGCTCCAGGACGGGTACTATACCGCCCAGATGTCCCAGTTCAGCCACGGCTGGAAGGAATACATCACCATTCTGGTGAAGGGCGGCAGCATTATCTCGGTGGAGTACAACGCAGAGAACGCCAGCGGCTTTATTAAGAGCTGGGACAACGCCTATATGCAGAACATGCTCCACTCCAACGGCACCTACCCCAACGAGTACACCCGCTATTACGCGGGCCAGCTTCTGGAGGGGCAGGGCGAGGGCGTGATCGACGCGATTTCGGGGGCCACCTCCTCCCACAGTACCTTCCAGATGCTGGCGCAGGCCGTTTTGGAGCAGGCCCGGAAGGGCGACTCCAGCATTGTGACGGTAGAAGCTGCCCACTGAGAAGCTGTACTATAGCAATCAACAAAATGCGTAACACTCAGTAGGGGCGGATATCATCCGCCCGCAAGGTGACACGGCACAGCCCTTCCGGACGGGCGGGTAATACCCGCCCCTACAAAATCATTGTCGGTAATTTAGACGACTGCTATA
>CATNDJ010000096.1 GCA_950097265.1 uncultured Oscillibacter sp. | reverse complement strand
CACCAGTCATAACTAAAAGATTACTCCTTTCGATTCAGCGCCGCCCGCCCCCCGCCAGTCGGACGGAGGGCAAAGGCATCCGAAAATCGGTCCTGCCATCTGCTTATCATATTACAGGAAGACGGCGCCGTCAATATTGGTGAAGATATTTTCCTTCATTTCCTCCTGGGTAATGGCGGTGATGACCTTGGCGTTGGGTACGTTGATGATAAAGGCCTTGTCGGCGTCCATCGCCAGGATGTTGGTTGCTCCCTTGGCCTGAGCCCGGATCACGCTGCCCACCAGCTGGTCCATCAGATCCGGTGTGACCTCGATTCCCCGCTCCTGGGCCCGGGAAATGGCGTGCTTGGAGAACGCCACGCTCTGAACCGGCTGTTCGCTTTGGGCCAGCTCCTTCCGGAGCATCTCGCCGAACGCGCCGGGCTTGCTGCTCGTCTGCGGTACCCGGACCTGTGGCGCGTCCGTGCGCTGTAGACCTGATACACGCTGGATCATCTTATCTCACCTCGTCTCTTGATTCAGCCGGCTCCTTCCGTGCTGGGGTCCTTGGGCTCCTCGCCGCCCTCGTCCTTGTCTCCGCTCCCCTCCGTACCCTCTGTGGGCTTGTCGGGATCAACGGGTTTATCAGGATCAACGGGTTTATCTGGGTCAGTGGGTTTATCGGGGTCAGTGGGATCAACGGGCTTGTCGGGGTCAGTGGGTTTGTCGGGATCGGGGGCCTCCAGCTTGGGGGGCAGCTTGCCGACGGCCATGATCTGGTTGAGCTTGTAGGTCTCCACATTGCCCTTTTCGTCCTCGCCGAAGATGACCTGCTCGCCGTTGGACATGCCCGTGCCCACCACCTTGACCAGGATCTCCTTCAGCTTGTTGCCGTCCCGGATGCCGATTGTGACCTCCTTGCCCACCATGGAGCTGGCGTAGGTCATCAGGCTGGTCTCATTCATGTTGGAAATGGCGGTGACCATCTGCATCTGCACCATCTGGCTCATCATCTCGCCGGTGTCCATGGTGTCGTCCATGCTCTGGTTCTGGAGCTGCACCACCATCAGCTGGAGGAAGTCCTGCATAGTGAGCTCCGTGTTGCCCTTCCGGCTGGTGCTCTTCTCCGCCACCAGGCCCTGGACCGCGGTAGCCCGGTTGGACAGGTCCACCATGGAGTAATTGCTCACGCCCATATATATTGCTTCTCCTTTCCGATCAGAATTCCCCCGTGGGGATCAGTCCCAGACGCAGCTGCTGCAAGAAGTCCTGGCCGCTGGTGTGGGAGCGGCGCTGCCGGCGCTCCTCCTGGCCGTCCTGACCCTGTCCGTGGCCGTTCTGGCCCTCGTAATTGCGCTGCTGGTTCTGATTCTGGTTTTGATTCTGGTTTTGATTCTGCTGGTTCTCCTGGGGCTGCTGTACTTCCACCTCCACGGCCTGCCCGCGTGCGCTGAGCAGTCCCTGAAGATCGCCGGCGTGGCGGTCCAAAAGGCCCCGGGTCTGGTTGTTCTGGGCGGTGATGGCCACATGCAGGACGCCCTCGGCGCTCTGCCGCAGTTCCACAGTGACCTCGCCCAGAGACTGGGGATTGAGCCGCACCCGCACCAGGGATTCGCCCCGCTCCAGGGCCTGGGCCACTCCGGCGCTGAGCTGCTTGGCCACGTCCGTCTCCCCGGAAGGCTGGGCGTCGTACACCTCGCCCACCTTCACGGGGGCGGCCTCCACGTCCCGGAAGAGCTGCCGGGGGGCCTGCTCCATGTCCAGAAGCTCCGCCTGAGCGCCGTCCTCCTCCTGTTCCTGGGGCAGCTCCTCCTCCACGGCCTGCTGGAAGGTCGCCTTGGCCTCCTGGTTCACCGCCCGTTCCAGCAGCTCGGCGGGGCCGTGCTCCACAGCGGGGTCGGTAGCCTCCAGCAAAGCGTCGGCCTCGGGGTCGGACACGTCGATCACGTGGGTGGGGAGTCCGTCCAGCAGCTGCTGAAGCTCCCTCATCTGGGCCTCGTCCAAATCGGTGACGGGGATAATCTCCACGCCGGTGGGCGTCCAGACTTGCACATATTCGCCGGGCTGGAGCACCTGCCCGTCCAGCGTCACGGCGGCGATAGAGGGCTGAATCACGGGGAAGCCCTGCTCCGCCAGCCTCTTGATCCGCTCCAGCGAATTTTCCGGCCTTTCAACGGAAGCCTTTTCCGTCTTTTTCACGACGGGTCCTGTCTCAGCCTTGGGGCGGGTTCTGGCCGGCTCCTCCAGCAGCGGGTCCTTCTCCTGGGACTTCTCCTCCAGCATCTTCTGGAAATCGCTGAATCCGTCGCTGTCGGTCTTGCCCGCGGGCTTGGGCAGCTTGGTCTGGCTGGCCACGGTCTGAAGAAGCATCATGGCCATACTTGTCTGTTCCATCTTGCTTTCCTCCTTTCCAATGAAACTATATATTTCCAAACGGCGGACAAACCGCCGGATTGGACTGGTCAGGGGCCCCAATGGACCTGTATCAGGCGCCGATGCTGGCCCGGGCCCGGGCGGAGCTGACAAACTCGTCGATGAGGATCTCCTCGCTCTTGGCGACCTCCTTGTTATACAGCTCCAGCTTTTTCTCTCTCAGCTTTTCAATGGAGGAGGTGTCGATCTTGGCGTCCACGACCTCCTGACGCTTGGCCTCCTCCTGCTTTCTGAGCTCTTCCAGCCTGTCGGTCTCCCGCTGGATATCGGCTTCCAGCACCCGCAGGCCGTTCTGATAGAACATGGCGTCCATAATGGAGATGCCCTCGGCCTTGCGCTGGCGGTACTCCTCGTTGCAGTCCCGGTAGGCCTGCCACGCCGCCTCCAGGACCTCCTCCTGTTCCCGCACCTGGGTCAGGATGACGGCGTGCTCGCCCTGGAGGGATTCCAGCACCTGCTGCTTATAGGAGAGCACCGAATCCAGGGAGAACTTGAATTTTTTCATCTATTTCTCCACCTTACGAGGGTTATTTGAGAATC
>CATNDJ010000095.1 GCA_950097265.1 uncultured Oscillibacter sp. | reverse complement strand
GGCACCGAGGCCCAGGACTGGGCCCAGATGCTCTACCGCATGTACACCCGCTGGGCGGAGCGCCATGGGTTTTCCTACTCCGTGCTGGACTACCAGGACGGGGACGAGGCGGGCATCAAGTCCGCCGCCATCCGCATCGAGGGAGAGAACGCCTACGGCTACCTCAAGAGCGAGCACGGCGTCCACCGCCTGGTGCGCATCTCCCCCTTCGACGCCAACGCCCGGCGGCAGACCTCCTTCGCCGCCGTGGAGGTCATGCCGGAGCTGGAGAACGACGAGTCCATCGAGATTCGGGACGAGGACATCGAGATGCAGGTCTACCGGGCCAGCGGCGCGGGGGGCCAGCACGTCAACAAGACCTCCTCCGCCGTCCGGCTCATCCACAAGCCCACGGGCATCGTGGTGGCTTCCCAGCAGGAGCGGAGCCAGTTCCAGAACAAGGACAACTGCATGAAGATGCTCCGGGCCAAGCTCCTGGAGCTGAAGGCCCAGCAGCACGCGGAGAAAATCTCCGACATCAAGGGCGTGCAGATGAAAATTGAGTGGGGCAGCCAGATCCGCTCCTACGTCTTTATGCCCTACCAGATGGTGAAGGACACCCGGACGGCCTTCGAGACCGCCAACATCGACGGCGTGATGGACGGGGACCTGGACGGCTTTTTGAACGCCTACCTGACCCAGCTGGCCACCGGCGAACTGAAAAAATAATTTTCCCAGCCTTCTAAAAGGCGCGGCTGTTATGGCCGCGCTCTTTTCCGCAAAGCCCTGTATATACAGAAAGGACACTAGAGATGAAAAACAACAATTCGCAATCGCTTCCGCCCCAGGAGAACAAGATGGGGACCATGGCCATCGCCCCGCTGCTGGCGGGCATGGCGGTGCCCATGATGATCTCCATGCTGGTCCAGGCCCTGTACAACGTGGTGGACAGCATCTTCGTGGCCCGCATCAGCCAGGACGCGCTGAACGCCGTCTCCCTGGCCTTCCCCCTTCAGAACCTGATGATTGCCGTGGGCGGCGGCACCGGCGTGGGCATGAACGCCCTGCTGTCCCGCTCCCTGGGGGAGAAGAAGCAGGACCAGGCGGACCAGGCCGCCAACACCGGCATTTTCGTCTTCCTGGTCAGCGCCGTGGTGTTCGGCGTGTGCGGCGTGCTGCTGGCCCGGCCCTTCTTCCTGGCCCAGACGGACATCGCGCCCATCGTGAACTACGGCACGGACTACGCCCGCATCTGCCTGGGGCTCTCCATCGGCATCTTCAGCCAGTTCTGCTTCGAGCGGCTCCTCCAGTCCACGGGCCGGACGGTGTATTCCATGATTACCCAGCTCATCGGGGCCCTCATTAACATCGTCCTGGACCCCATTTTGATCTTCGGCCTCTTCGGCTTCCCCCGGCTGGAGGTGGCCGGGGCCGCCGTGGCTACCGTCTTCGGGCAGATCGTGGCGGCCCTCATCGGCCTGTGGATGAACCTGAAATTTAACAAGGACGTCCACATCCGCCTCCGGGCCATCCGGCCGGACCGGACCGTGGTCCGGGAGATTTACCGGGTGGGCCTGCCCTCCATCATCATGCAGTCCATCGGGTCCGTCATGACCTTCGGCATGAACAAGATCCTGATTTCCTTCACCGACACCGCCACGGCGGTCTTCGGGGCCTACTTCAAGCTCCAGAGCTTCATCTTCATGCCGGTCTTCGGACTGAATAACGGCATGGTGCCCATCATCTCCTACAACTACGGGGCCGCCCGGCTGGACCGGGTGCGCAAGACCTTCCAGCTCACCGCCACGGTGGCCACGGTCATCATGGTGCTTGGCTGCTCCGCCTTCAACCTCATCCCCCACGTGCTGCTGGGCTTCTTCACCCCCTCGGAGGAGATGCTGGCCATCGGCACCGTGGCCCTGCGGGTCATCAGCTACTCCTTCCTGCTGGCGGGCTTCGACATCATCGCCGGGTCCGTCTGCCAGGCCATCGGCAACCCGGTCCATACCCTCATCTGCTCCGTCTGCCGCCAGCTGGCGGCGCTGCTGCCGTCGGCCTGGCTGCTGGCCCAGACGGGAAAGCTGGACCTGGTGTGGTTCTGCTTCCCCATTTCGGAGGTCGTGTCCCTGGTTCTGAGCATCATTTTCCTCCGCAAGACCATGCGGAGGGCGGAAGAGCGCATCGCGGCCCTTCAGGACGGGAAGCGAATGGCCGGAAACGGATAAGGGGGATTTATGGAAGCGATCATCACTCAGCTTTCCCAGGAGCTGAACCAGCCCAAGAAATACGTGGACAACGTGGTCCGCCTGCTGGACGAGGGCAACACCATCCCCTTCATCGCCCGTTACCGCAAGGAGCTCCACGGGGCCATGGACGACGCCACCCTGCGGAACCTGGAGGAGCGGCTTCAGTACCTCCGGGGCCTCCAGGAGCGGCGGGAGGCCGTGAAAAAATCCATCGGGGAGCAGGGGAAGCTCACGGAGGAGCTGGCCGCCGCCATTGACGCCGCCGCCACCCTGGCGGAGGTGGAGGACCTGTACCGCCCCTATAAGCAAAAGCGCCGGACCCGGGCCGCCGTTGCCCGGGAGAAGGGCCTCCAGCCTCTGGCGGAGCTTCTCTTCGCCCAGGAGAGGGACTGCCCGGACCCCCTGACGGAGGCGGCCAAGTATCTCGACCCCGAGAAGGGCGTGGAGACGGCGGAGGAGGCCCTGGCGGGGGCCTCCGACATCGTGGCGGAGCTCCTCAGCGACGACGCGGAGCTGCGGAAGGTCCTCCGCTCCCTGCTGGTGAGAGAAGGAAAGCTTCACAGCGAGGCCGCGGTGGAGGAGGACACGGTTTACCGGCTCTACTACGATTTCACCCAGCCCCTCTCCCGGATGCAGGGCCACCAGGTCCTGGCGATCAACCGGGGGGAGAAGGAGGAAAAGCTCAAGGCCTCCATCGAGCTGGACCGGGACCTGGCCCTGCGGACGCTGCGCCGCCGGGTGG
>CATNDJ010000094.1 GCA_950097265.1 uncultured Oscillibacter sp. | reverse complement strand
GAAAGGGGGAGGAGCTGTCCCGGACCCTCCGGGAGCTGCTGCCCCACGGCTTCGGGCCGGAGTACCTGCTGAAGGACGAATGAAAAGCCCCCTCCCGGGAAACCCTACCGGGAAAGGGAGGTTTTTACGATGGACTATTTCAATGCGTTCCTCTGCGGGGGCCTGCTCTGCGCCATTGGGCAGATTTTGATTGACAAAACCCAGCTGACCCCGGCGCGGATTCTGACGGGCTACGTGGTGGTGGGCGTGATTCTCAGCGCCGTGGGGCTGTACGAGCCCCTGGCGCAGTGGGGCGGCGCGGGGGCCACGGTGCCCCTGACGGGCTTCGGCCACCTGCTGGCCAAGGGCGTCCGCAAGGCGGTGGACACGGACGGCTGGCTGGGGGTCCTCACCGGAGGGCTGACGGCCGCGGCCGGAGGCGTCGCCGCGGCGGTGTTTTTCGCGGCGGTGACAGCCGCGGTGTTCAAGCCCAGCGCGAAGCGGTGAGAGCGCCGCCGGAAGGCGCATAGGGACTTCTCACGGACGTCCCCGGAGAGGGCGGGCCCTCCCCGGGGACGTTTGGAGGCGTTGGCGGAATTGGCGGAAAAATCCGGAGGAAAGAGGTCCGGGGCCCTTGACAAACCGGCGAGACCTGATACAATGGAATCAAGTAAATATCCTTATCAAGAGTGGCGGAGGGAACGGCCCGATGAAACCACGGCAACCTGCGTTAGAAAGGTGCCAAATCCGGCGGAAACGACAGATGAGGAGCGAGGAAGAACTTCCCGTGCGTTTCGCCGCCGAAACGTACGGCTTTTCTTTGCATTTCCGGGCCGTTCAGCCGCCCAAAAATCGTCCCAGCGCGCGGGAAGAAAAGAGGCGCGCCGCTTCCGAAGAAAGCGAGAAGGAGAACGCTATGGCAAGACATTATCTCTTCACCTCCGAGTCCGTGACGGAGGGGCATCCCGACAAAATCTGCGACCAGATCTCCGACGCCGTCCTGGACGCCATCCTGGAAAAGGACCCCCAGGGCCGGGTGGCCTGCGAGACCACGGCCTGCACGGGCCTCATCCACGTCATGGGCGAGATCACTACCAGCTGCTATGTGGATATCGACAAGATCGCCCGGGAGGTGGTCCGGGATATCGGCTATGACCGGGGCAAATACGGCTTCGACTGCGACACCTGCGGAGTCATTACCTCCATCGACGAGCAGTCCGCGGACATCGCCCTGGGAGTGGATAAATCCCTGGAGAACAAAAACAACGAGGAGTCCGAGCTGAACCACGGCGCGGGAGACCAGGGCATGATGTTCGGCTACGCCTGCGACGAGACCCCGGAGCTGATGCCCCTGCCGCTGTCCCTGGCCCAGAAGCTCTGCCTCCAGATGACCAAGGTCCGCAAGAGCGGCCTGGTTTCCTACATGCGCCCCGACGGCAAAAGCCAGGTCACCGTGGAATACGACGAAAACAACAACCCGGTCCGCATCGACACGGTGGTCATCTCCACCCAGCACAACCCGGACGTCACCTTGGAGCAGATCCGCCGGGATATGATCAACCTGGTGGCGAAAGAAGTCCTGCCCGCGGACATGCTGGACGAGAACACCAAATACTATGTGAACCCCACCGGCCGCTTCGTCAAGGGCGGGCCCGCCGCCGACGCCGGCCTCACGGGCCGGAAGATCATCGTGGATACATACGGCGGAAGCGCCCCCCACGGCGGCGGCTGCTTCTCCGGCAAGGACCCCACCAAGGTGGACCGCTCCGCCGCCTACGCCGCCCGGTGGGTGGCCAAGAACATTGTGGCCGCGGGTCTGGCGAAGCGCTGCCAGATTGAGCTGGCCTACGCCATCGGCGTGGCGAAGCCGGTGAGCATCATGGTGGACACCTTCGGTACCGGAACCGTCAGCGATGGGAAGCTGGAGGAGGCCGTGGGCAAGGTCTTCGACCTCCGGCCCACCGCCATCATCCGGGACTTGGACCTGCGCAAGCCCATTTACCGCAAGCTGGCCGCCTACGGCCATATGGGCCGGGAGGACCTGGGCGTGGCCTGGGAGAGGACCGACCGGGTGGAGGCGTTGAAGGCTGCCGTGAAAGAGTAAGCACATCGGCGCGGGAGCCATCCCGCGGAAAACGGGCGCCCGCCGGGAAGCAGTTGCTTTTCGGCGGGCGCTGTTTTATAATGGACTGGCCGCCGGTCCAGCGCCCGGCTCCCGGGGAGCGCGTGTGGAAAATCCCGGCGGCGAAATCAGAGACAGGCAGGTGGCGGAAAATGATAGGACTGGGCACGGTTATCAACAGCGCCGGCATCGTGGCCGGAGGGCTGACCGGTCATTTTATAGGCCGGATATTCCGCCGGGAGCAGCAGGACTCGCTGAATACCGCCTGCGGGGTGAGCGTGCTGTTCATCGCCGTCGCCGGAGCCATGGAGGGCATGCTGAAAATAGAAAACGGGGAGCTCAGCGGAGGGAGGTCCATGCTGGTCGTCCTCTGCCTTGCCATAGGGACGGTCATCGGCGAGCTGATCGGCATTGAAGCGGGCTTCCAGAAATTCGGCGAGTGGCTGAAAGAGAAAACGGGAAACAGCGGGGACACGAGGTTTGTCCACGCCTTTGTGACCGCGTCCCTGACGGTGTCCATCGGAGCCATGGCCATCGTGGGGGCCATTCAGGATGGAATTTCAGGGGATTACTCCACCCTTTCCGTGAAGGCGGTGCTGGACTTTATCATTATCACGGTGATGACCTCTTCCATGGGAAAGGGCTGCGTCTTTTCCGTAATTCCCGTCTTCCTGCTGGAGGGCGCCATTACCCTGCTGGCCCGGCTGATTTCACCGGTCATGACCGGCCTGGCCGTCTCGTATTTGTCCCTGATCGGCTCCATTTTGATCTTTGGCGTGGGAGTGAATCTGGTGTGGGGGAACAGGGTCCGAGTGGCGAATATGCTTCCCTCGGTGCTGCTGGCCGTGCTCGCCGCGTACCTGCCGTTTGGATTTTGACCCTCCGCCCGGCACACCTTTTTAGGCTCTACTCCGTAACCTCGGCAAAACGGCCAGCAGGCATATGCGGCCAAA
>CATNDJ010000093.1 GCA_950097265.1 uncultured Oscillibacter sp. | reverse complement strand
TGTAGGTGGCCAGGGGCTGGGGGGAGTGGTAGTAGCACACGCTGAAAATCACCCTTGCCAGGGCCGCCCCGGCGATGAGGAAACAGGCCCAGGCAGCCCGCCGCAGGCTGACGGCGTTCTCGGGGGCGAAGGGCTCTCCCCGGAGGATGGTTTTCAAGACCCGCCGGGCCTGGCGGAGGATGACGGCGGTGCAGCAGCCGGAGACCACCAGAAACAGGGTCAGGGCGGCGTTATAGGCGTCGGCCCAGACGAAGGTCCAGGCCGCCAGGCTGGCGAACACCCGAGCCATCACGATGTCGTCCGGGCCGGGGTGAAGGACCCCGCCCAGGTAGTCGACAAAGCCCTCCAAAAGGCCCTCGCCGCCCAGGAACACCGCCGTGGGCACCAGGTAAAGGGCAATCACATTGCACACCAGGGCAATCAGCACCAAGGTATCCAGCACCCTGGCAATCCTCTGAACCGGAATTTTTTCCACAGTCATACCCCTCTCACAGCGGCCTGGTGATGAACTCCATCAGCACGGTCCCGCCGATTCCCAGCAGGGCGAAGGCCCCAACGGCGGAGAAGATTTTCAGCTTGTTCCCCTGGCGGAAGCCGCTGACGGCCATCGCGCCGCCCCAGAGGGCCAGCGCCAGAGCGGCGGGAAACAGGATCATGGTCAATGATGTCATGGCGAACGCCTCCTTTTTCTGGTATCCTACCACAGGGTTGGTTGATTGTCAATAAGTTTTTATTGTTTTTCGATAAAAATACATTGACAATCGGAAGGAGCAGAACTCACCCTGACAAACGGAAAGCGGGCAGCCCTTTCGGACTGCCCGCTTTCCTGTATGGTATAGAGAAAGGAGAGGGAAAATGGTGGGGTCAGCAAGCGTTTTCCGCTTGTTGGGTTTATCATAACGGCAGGTCCCCCAATTGTCAACGGCTTTCTTTCAAGCTTCACACTTTGTTTACATTCTACAAATTTTGCTCCCTTATATTTACAAATCGTTCAAAAAATATCCAGGATTCGCCCTTGACAGGTCCGTTAGGTTGTGCTAATATTTAGCACGCTAACATTTAGCACACTAACGATCTTGTCCCCCCGGGGACAGACAGGAGGAACGGACCGCATGAATAACTGTCCCAGGGGCCTGGGCCCCGCCCTGGGCTGGGCGGCCAAGCTGGCCAGGGCCAATATGGACGCCCGGGTCTCCCAATACGACGTGACCCCCGCCCAGACCCATGTCCTGCTCTACCTCCAGCAGCACGGCGGGCGGGTCCCCCAGCACGAGCTGGCGGACTTCCTCCGGGTGAAGCCCTCCACCGTCAACGGCGTGCTGGACCGGATGGTGGAAAAGGACCTGGTCCGCCGCTCCGTCAGCGGCAGCGACGCCCGCCGCCGCCTCATCACCCTGACGGAGAAGGGAGCGGAGCAGCAGGCCCTCTTCCAGCAGAGCTTCCTGGACGTGGAAGCGGCCATGGTCCGGGGCTTGTCCCAGGAGGAACGGGAGACCCTGTGCGCCCTTTTGGACCGCGTCATCGAAAATCTCAAGGAGGAGTCCGAGACATGATAAAGAAACTCTGGCCCCACGCCCGGCCCTACGCCCCGTGGATTCTGGCGGGCGTGGCGTGCAGCGCCATGGAGGCCGTCTTCGAGCTGCTGATCCCCCTGGTGATGAGCGACATCGTGGATGTGGGCATTGCCAACGCCGACCAGTCCTACATCCTGCGCAAGGGCGGGCTGATGATCGTCCTGGCGGTGGCCTCGCTGTGCTTCGGCCTGGGGGCGGCGGTGACCTCGTCTGTCGCCGGCATGGGCTTCGGAGCGAACCTCCGCCGGGCGGAGTACGGCCATATTCAGACCTTCGCCTTTTCCAACATCGAGAAGTTCTCCACCGCCTCCCTGGTGACCCGGCTGACCAACGACGTGCATAACCTCCAGATGTCCCTGATGATGTCCATGCGCCTGATGGTCCGGGCCCCGGTGATGCTGGTGGCCGCCCTGTTCTTCTCCATCCGCATCAGCTACCGGCTCAGCAGCGTCTTCCTGGCGGCCCTGCCCCTGCTGCTGGTGGTGGTGGTCATCCTGCTGGTGACCACCGGGCCCCTGTTCCGCTCCCTCCAGGAGAAGACCGACGCGCTGAACCTGGTGGTACAGGAAAACCTGGCGGGCGTCCGGGTGGTGAAATCCTTCGTCCGGGAGGACCGGGAGCGGGAGAAATTCGCCCAGCGCAACGACGACCTGAAAAGCACCTCTCTCCGGGCCTTCGGCCGGGTGGTCGTCAACATGCCTTTGATGATGCTGATCATCTACGGGACCATCATCGCCGTCATGTGGTTCGGCGGCCAGATGGTCTACGCGGGGACCCTGGAGGCCGGGAAGCTCATCACCTACTTCACCTATATCACCCAGATTATGATGTCCCTCATGATGGTCTCCATGATTTTCATGATGCTGACCCGCACCGTGGCCTGCGCCAAGCGGGTGGCGGAGGTGCTGGGGGAGGTTCCCGCCATCACCGACGAGGGGGCGGAGGACCCCGCCGCCGACCCCGCCGACGGCTCCATCGGCTTCGACCACGTGTATTTCAAATACAGCACCGAAAGTCCCGAGTGGATTCTGGAGGACGTCAGCCTGCACATCCCCTCCGGGAAGACCGTGGGCATCCTGGGGGGCACCGGCAGCGGCAAGACCTCCCTGATCTCCCTCATCCCCCGGCTCTACGAGGCGGACCGGGGCACGGTGTCCGTGGGCGGGAAGCCCGTGGACTCCTACACCATGGAGCGCCTTCGGGAGTCCGTCAGCGTGGTGCTGCAAAAAAACACCCTCTTCACCGGGACCATCCGGGAAAACCTCCTCTGGGGAAACCCCGAGGCCACGGAAGACGAACTCTGGGCCGCCTGCCGGGCCGCCTGCGCCGACGAGTTTTTGGAGCGCATGCCCGAGGGCCTGGACACGGACCTGGGACAAGGGGGCGTCAACGTCTCCGGCGGGCAGAAGCAGCGGCTGTGCATCGCCCGGGCCATCTTGAAAAAGCCCAAGGTGCTGATTCTGGACGACTCCACCAGCGCCGTGGACACGGCCACGGACGCCAAAATCCGGGATGCCCTGCAAACGGTGATTCCCGGAACCACTAAGATCATCATTGCCCAG
>CATNDJ010000092.1 GCA_950097265.1 uncultured Oscillibacter sp. | reverse complement strand
CCATCATATGGGTGGACCTGCTCTATGAGGATTCGGTCCCGGCTTCGGCAAAGCTGCTCTATGGCGAGATTTACCGCCTCTCCAACGCCGACGGCTGGTGCGACGCCAGCAATGAGGAGTTCTGCGATCTGCTTGGCTGCAGCGAGAACACGGTGCGGAACCTGCTGAAGGCGTTGGTCCGGGTTGGGCAGATTTCTATTCACACCGAGCCCCGGCGTAAAGAGTCCGGGGGCACGACTCGCCGTATCTTTTGCGGCCGGCGGCTGTACGCTCCGGTAGAGGAGAGGTGCCCCCAAAAAATTGGGGGGAGTACCCCCAAAAATTTGGAGAGGGTACCCCAAAAAAATTGTGGCGATACATATACTAAGAGTAGTAGTGAAGGAATACCCCCTATAGTCCCCCGTGTAGTTTTTGACCTTTGCGCGGTTTACGCCGGAGAGGACGGGGAGCTGCTGGAGGCCATCCTGGGCCTTCTGGAGAACCGGGCGGTGGCGAAGAAGTCCCCGGTGAAGACCACCCGGTCTATGAACGGCATCCTGAACAAGCTGGACAAGCTCTCCGGCGGGGACCGGAAACTGAAGCTGGCCCTGCTGGACAAGGCCACCGTCGCCAACTGGTTGACGGTGTATCCCCTGAAGCCCGACGAGCTGCCTAGCGCCGACACGGGGGGCGAGGAAGGAGTAACGTACATATGAGCGCTATTTTGACAGACCTGGCCATAGAGGCCCAGGTCAACGTCCTGGGTTCCATGCTGATCGACTCCGAAGTTGTCGGCCCCCTGCTCCACCAGCTCACGGCGGAGGATTTCATTGAGGGCCGGTACCGGAACATCTTCCTGGCCTTCAAGAGGCTCCAAAGCCAGGGGAAGGAGCCGGACCCCCTGCTGGTGAACGACGCTCTGGGCGGGAACTACCGAGAAATACTGGCGGGCCTCATGGAGGTCACGCCCACTTCCGCCAACGCAATGGAGTACGCCGCCGTCCTTCACCGAACCGCGCTGCAATACCACCTGGCAGAGCTGGGGGAGCGGCTGGCGGAGGCCGCCGCCTCCAGCCTGGACGAGGCCCGGGCCGTGGCGGACAAGATCACCTCCCTGGCCTGTGAGAAGCCCGGCGTGCGAATCACGGATCTCCTCCAATGCTACGAGGAGTTCCTGGACCGCCACGCCGAAGGCAAGAAGCCCGCCTATTTCACCTGGGGCATCTCCGCCCTGGACGAGCGCATCTACGTGGAGCCGGGAGACTTCACCGTCCTGGGCGGCTATCCCAGCGCGGGCAAGACGGCCCTGGCGCTGCAAATGTCCTTCCACATCGCGGAGCAGAAGCGGGTGGGCTATTTCTACTACGAGAACAACGACAAAAAGCTCTTTGACCGCCTGGTGGCGCTCAAGGCCAAGGTTTCCTTCGGGAAAATCAAACGCTTCGACCTCCAGGAGGAGGACTTCGAGCAGATCGTCGCTGTCCAGAACGCGCTGACGGCCCCAGCCCTGGAGTTCGTGGACGCCTCCGGCATGACGGTGGCGGACGTGCGGGCTATGGCCTTGAGCCGCCGCTATGAGCTGGTGGTGGTAGACTACCTCCAGAAAATTCCCAGCAGCCAGGGACGGCGGGGTCTCAGCGACTTTGAGCGGGTCAGCGAGGTCTCCGGGGACCTCCAGAACCTGGGCCGTCAGACCGGCACGGCGGTGCTGGCCTTGAGCCAGCTTAGCCGCCCGAAGGCAGGAGGTACGCCGGAGCCCGGCATGCACGCCTTCCGTCAGTCCGGACAGATCGAGCAGGACGCGGACGTGGCGCTACTGCTGTACAAGGAGACCGGGAAAGATCCCAAGACCGCCCGGGTGCTGAAAATCGGCAAAAACAAGGAGGGTGAGGCAAACCTCGCCCTGCGGATGTATTTTGACGGCGACACCCAGACCTTTAGCCGGGTGTTTCCCGCGCCGGAGAGGGCCGAACCGGAGAAAAAGCGCCGGAAGGCCCAGGTCAGTTTCTGGGAGGGCTGGAAGGAGCTCCCGGACGACGGAGACAATCCCTTCCCGGAAGAATAAAATGCCGCCCTTGGGCGGCGAGCCCGGCATATACCCGCCGGGCATCCCGAGGCCCGTTCCATTGGGCCGAGGGGGAAAGGACAGCTTATGAAAACCATAGCGATCTTGAATCTGAAAGGCGGGACGGCGAAGACCGTCACCGCTGCCACCATGGCCCGGTGCCTTTCGGCGGAGCATGAAAAGCAGGTGCTTCTGATCGACGCCGACCAGCAGGGCAACCTGTCCCAATACTTTGGCGTGACGGATACCAGCCAATGCGGGAATACCTGGACCCTGCTGACGGAGGGGGCCGGGTACTGGCCGGACTTCGTGACCCCGGCGGGGCCGAACCTGGACCTGATTCCCTCCGGCATGGAGCTGGCCAGGGCGGATCTGCCGGGCAGCGGCGCCAGGGTGACGGCCATCGAGGGACTGCGGACGGTCCTGGCGGAGGACAACCTGGATTTTCTCATCATCGACCTGCCGCCGTCCCTGGGCCTGGCCTCTCAAGCGGCGCTGCTGGCGGCGGACGAGGTGATTATCCCCATCCGCCTGGACGTGTTCTCCACGGCGGGCATGGCGGAGCTGACGCGGCAGGTGGACTCCATGCGGCAGGTCAACCCCCGGCTGCGGGTGGCGGGCGTTCTGGGGACCCAGTTCCAGCGGACCGCCGAGGAACGGGAGATTCACCGGCTGCTGGCGCTGGAATCCGGTCTGCCGGTATTCCGGACCATGATTCGCATGAGCCCGCCGGTGCCCCGGAGCATCGCCGCCCGGGAGAGCATTTTGACCTTCAGCCCCCACTGCGGGGCGTCGAAGGATTACCGGGCCTTTGTGCGGGAGTATCTGGAGGGCCGCCATGGATAATTACAGTTTGGGGGAAGTTCTGCGAAGCCAACTTCAGCCCGCCCCGGCGGAGACCACGAGGGACATTGAGGCCGTAACCTGTGAAATTCTGCACTTGAAGCAGGAGCTTGCGCAGAATATCGTTAACATTGGAATCCGTCTGATTGAGGCCAAAGAGATGCTTCCCCATGGGGCGTGGCTTCCCTGGCTGGAAAAAAACGTCCATTTTTCCGAAGCGTCCGCCCAGAATTACATGAAGGTTGCGAGGGAGTTTCCAAATCCCGAACTGGTTCGGGATTTGGGCGTCCGAAAAGCCTTGAAGCTCTTGGCTTTGCCGCCTGATGAGCGTGAGGATTTTGTTGAGGAAAACAATGTCATCGACATGACCTCCCGGGAGCTGGAACGGGCCATCCGGGAGTGGGACGAGGCCCGCACAGCGGCGGAGGCGGCCCGG
>CATNDJ010000091.1 GCA_950097265.1 uncultured Oscillibacter sp. | reverse complement strand
GCCGCCGGGGTGATGGTGTCGGTGTCCTGCTTCGGCCTTTTGACGGAGGCCGCCGCCCCGGGGGCCATGGAACTGGTGGCCCTGGGGGTGTTTTTGGGCTGCGCCGTCACGGCGGGGCTGAACGCCCTGCTGGACCGGGGGCAGCCCTCCGGCGGCCTGGTGCTGGCGGGGCTGGTCATGGCCGCCGCCATCGCCCTGCACAACGTGCCCGAGGGCATGGTCATCGGCGCGTCCTTCATCGGCGGCACCGTGCGCCAGGGCTGGACCATGGCGGCGGTCATCGGCCTGCACAACATCCCGGAGGGCATGGCCATCTCCGCCCCCATGGTGGCGGGGGGCGAGCGCCGCTGGCGGGCCGCGGGCCTGGCGGCCCTCTCCGGGGCCCCCACGGTGCTGGGGGCCGCCCTGGGCTACTGCCTGGGCACCCTGGGCCCCATGGCCCTGACCCTCACGCTGAGCTTTGCCGCCGGGGCCATGCTCTACGTGGTCTTCGGCGAGCTCCTCCCCGAGGCGGCGGGCCTCTGGAAGAGCAAGCTCCCCGCCCTGGCGGCGGTGCTGGGCATTCTGGTGGGAATGCTCATCGACGGCTGATCCTGGAATTTTCTTCCTTGGTTGTCTCCCTGCGTGCAACGGCGCGGCACGGGGAGCCGTTGTTGACGGCGTGCTTAACGCCGCGCGAATCAACGGCTAAGGAGGAACTTTCCATGAACGGAAGGATGAAGCGGCCCCCGAGAAACCAGGACGTCCGGGCGGCCATCGAGGGGGCGGGCCTGCGGTACTGGTGGGTAGCCGAGGAGCTGGGCGTGGCCTGCGGCACGTTTTCCAACCGGCTGCGCCGGGAGCTGCCCCCGGAGGAAAAAGAGGCGGTTCTGTCCGCCGTCCGGCGGCTGGCGGAGCGCCTGGGAAACCCGGGGCCCATCCGCCCGGAGATGACCCTGGAGGCCCGGGCCACCCTTCCCGGGGGGCGCTGGTGACAAAAAAAGACTGCGCGGCTTGCAGACCGCGCAGTCTTTTTTATGCCTCCCGGCACAGTGGGCCGTAATAGGCCGCCAGCAGATCCACCACGGTTCCGTAGGACTGGATGCCCCGCTCGTCGCCGTAGCTTTTCAGCAGCCCATCGTAGACCTTGTTGCTGGCCTTCTGCACCGCCGTGTCCTGGAACTGGGCCCAGTAGGCGTTGTTGTAAGCCAGGTCCAGCCGGGCCTCCTCCGGCAGTTTCTCCCGAACGGCCCAGTATGCCTCCGGATCCTGAGAGTACAGGGCGTTCCCCAAATACACGTAGCCGATGAGCCAGCCGGAGTACTGATAGACCGGGTCCGGGCAGGTGGTGGAGGCCAGCACCCCCAGGAAGTTGCACTCCTGCTCCGAGGCAAAGCCCCGCTGGTGAGCCAGCTCGTGGGCAATGGTGGAGGGCAGCATACAGGCGGGGCTGTCTACGTTGACGTTGGATTCCCCGGTGAAGGAGCTGTAGAACCCCGTAAAGTCCATAGCGCTCATCAGCCGGGAGAAGGCCATGGGCTTCACGCCGGGGTCGTCGAAGGCCAGGAAGGGAAAGTCCCCCGTCAGCCCCTCGTAGGCGCGGACGCTGTTTTTCAGAATCTCCTCCCGGGGCACGGCGAAGAGGCCGTGCCCGTCCCGTTCCACGCTCCCCGCCGTCTCGGCCACCCGGGCCGCAAAGTACTCCGTCACCGCCTCCAGCTCCTCCAGGGCCATGGGCCGGGCGGTAATGCCGGATTTGTCCTGAAAGCCGTCCGTCCAGTAGTTGACCCCCCAGAGGAGGCAGAACCCCGCCCAGACGGCCAGCACGGCGCAGAGGGCCCCCAGCGCCAGGCCGCAGGCCCGCTCCCGCCGCCGTCCACTGGCCCGGACCACGGCGACGACGCTCCAGACCACATACCCGACGGCGGCGAGCACCGCCAGGGCCTCCACCATCTCCATGACGGAGAAGGGAACCAGATAGCAGATTCGCCCCAGCCCCCTCCGGAGGGGCCCGGTGAAATGGTCCGCCACGGCGTTCATCAGCCGCCTCTGCCCCCGGAGGGAGAAGAAGGCCAGCAGCAAAGCGCAGTCCGCCAGCAGCCAGATATGGAGTTTTCGGTGCTTTTGAAAAAATGCTCTCATCGTCACTCCGCGGCAGCCAATAGCTGCCTGGTATAGTCTTCCCTGGGGTGGTCGAAAATCTCGTCCACGGTCCCCTGCTCCACAATGCGGCCGCTCTTCATCACCAGCACCCGGTCGCAGAGCTGGTAGACCACATTCAAATCGTGGGAGATAAAGAGGTAGCTCAAGTCCAGTTCCCGCCGGAGGGACCGCAGCAGGTCCAGGATCTGGGCCTGGATGGTCACGTCCAGGGCGGAAACCGGCTCGTCGGCAATCAGGAACCTGGGCCGCCGGATTAAAGCCGCGGCGATGCTGACCCGCTGGCGCTGGCCCCCGGAGAGCTCCGAGGGCTTGGCCCGCAGGCACTCCGCCGGCAGCTCCACCCGCTCCAGCATCTCCCGGACCCGGCGTTTCCGCTCCGCCTTATCGTACTTCCCGTAGACCCGCAGGGGCTCCTCCAGGGTCCACTCCACGCTGTAAAAGGGATTCAGGGAGCTGTAGGGGTCCTGGAAAATCATCTGGGGCCGCTTCGTGTAATGGGTCACGGTCCCCCGGTCCGGCCGCACCATGCCTAAGATGGTCTTGGCCAGGGTGGACTTCCCCGTCCCCGACTCGCCCACCAGGCCCAGGATCTCCCCGTGGCGCACGTCGAAGCTCACGTCGTGGAGCACCTCCTGGCGCTCCCGCCTCTCAAACAGCCCGGCGCCGTCGCTGTAGCCGCTGTACACGTGGCTGAGGGACAGGACCAGCTCCTCGCTCATGCCTCTCCCTCCTTCCGTTTTCTCGTGGGAATGGCGGCGATGAGCCGCCGGGTGTAGGGGTGCTTCGGGTTGTAGAAGACCTCCCGGGCCTCCCCCTCCTCCACCAGCAGCCCCCGCTGCATCACGGCCACCCGGCCGCAGAGCTTCCGCACCACATTCAAATCGTGGGAGATGAACAGCATGGACATGCCGGATTCCCGGTTCAGCTTTTTCAGAAGCTCCAGAATCTGGGCCTGGATGGTCACGTCCAGGGCCGTCGTCGGCTCGTCCAGCAGCAGCAGCTTCGGCTTCGCGACGGCCGCCGCCGCGATCATGGCCCGCTGGAGCATGCCCCCAGAGAGCTGGTGGGGATATTTCTCATACACCGCCTCCGCCTCCGGCAGCTCCGCCGCCGCCATGGCCTCCAGGGCCAAACGGCGGCGCTCCTCCCGCTTCATGCGGGTGTGGACCCGCAGCACCTCCTCCACCTGGGGGCCGATTTTCATCAGGGGGTCCAGGGCGCTCATCGGCTCCTGGAACACCACGCCGATCTCCCGGCCCTGGATGTTCCGCAGCTCTCTCCGGTCCGCGTGGAGGAGCTCCGCCCCGTCCAGGAGGATACGCCCGGAGTAATCGCACTGCTTCCGGGGCAGCAGGCCCGCCACGCTCATGGCGGTGACGGTCTTCC
>CATNDJ010000090.1 GCA_950097265.1 uncultured Oscillibacter sp. | reverse complement strand
GACTGGCTGGAGGAGGTCACGGCCCCGCCGCCGGAGCCCGCGCCCCCGGCGGAGACCGACTCCGCCCTGGCCCAGCCGGAGATCGCGCCCCCCAGGGAGATCCTGGATCCCCTCATCAGCGACCTCATCTTCCGGGAGGGGCAGGAGATTCTCACCGGCGGCGGGGTGGACGTGGTGTACTTCAACCAGACCGACGAGGCCCAGGGGGAGCAGAAGTACGGCTCCGACCCCCTGGCCACCCACGGCTGCGGCCCCACCGCCATGGCCATGGCGGCCTCCTCCCTGACGGGGGAGACGGTGGATCCGGCGGACATGGCGGCCCTGTGCGTGAAGCGGGGCTACTGGTGCAGGAACCACGGGTCCTACCTCTCCATCGTCCAGGGGATCTCGGAGGCCTACGGCCTGGGCTGTGAGGTCCTGGACCCGGAGAAGCTGGACGAGGACGAGCTCTACCGCCGCCTGGCCGGGGGAGACGTGGCCGTGGCCCTGATGACCAGGGGGCACTTTACCAAGGGCGGGCACTTCATCCTCCTCCGGGGGACGACGCTGACCGGGGAAATCCTGGTGGCGGACCCCGCCAGCCGGGAACGGAGCCTGATTCCCTGGGACCTGTCCCTGATTCTGGAGGAGCTCTCCCCCAGCCGCCACGACGGCGCGCCCCTCTGGCTGCTGTCCCCTCCGGCGGAGTGAAAACGAAAAGCGGAACGGGCCCCTTGCAAGGGGCCCGTTCCGTTTTTTACAGTGCGGGACGCTTTCTTATTTGGAGTAGGCCCGGTAGAGGAAGGTGACGATTTGTCCCCGGGTGCAGGGGTTGTCCGGGGAGAAGGTGGTGCCGTCCCCGGTGCCGTTGGTCACGCCCTTCCCCACGGCCCAGAGGACCGCATCATGGTACAGGCTGTCCTTGGGCAGGTCCGTGAAGGACGGGACGGACCCGGCGCTGGTTCCGCTGTCGTTGGCCTTCCAGATGAAGTACATGGCCTGGCCCCGGGTGCAGGTCTTGTCGGGGGCGAAGGTCCCGGACTCCTCCATGCCCGTCTCCGCGGCCCATTGAACGGCCTTGTAGTAATAGGCGTCGGTTTTGGTCACGTCGGCGTATTCGGCCTCCAGGGTCTTGGGCTCCGGGGACCCGGCGGCCCGCCAGAGAAAGGTGACGATTTGGGCCCGGGTGCAGGGGTCCCCGGGGCCGAAGGTCGTGGCGGTCTTGCCGTTGGTAATCTTCTGTTCCACCGCCCAGGAGATGGCCGCGGCGAAGGGCGACGTGGCCGCCACGTCGGTAAAGGCCGTCTTGGCGGGGGCGGCGGGCTGGGCGGGGGGTTCCGTCTTGGGGTCCTCCTTGGCGGTTCCCTTCTCCACCCAGTTGGCGTAGAGGGTCATGTCGGCGGTCACGGCGTTTTTCTCGTTCCAGGGGTAGAGCTTGCCGTCGCCGGCCTTGAGGCACCAGCCGGCAAATTCATAGTTGCTGTAGGGGGGCGTCAGCTTGCCGCCGTCGGGCAGGGAGACGGCGCTGCCCTTGGGCACTTTCTGCTCCTTGGGGATTTCGCTTTCCTTGGCGTTTTTGTAGTTCAGGTCAAACTTCACCGTAAAGGGGCCGTCCTTGGAGGCCGCCTTCCCGCCGCCCACAGAGATGGACGCCTGGGCGGCGTTGAAAATGTCCGCGCTGGCCTCCGTCAAAACCGTATCCTCATCCTCGTCCACAAGCTGGACAAAGATTTCGGGGGCCAGATTGATGTTCAGAACGCCCGCCTTTGCCGTACCCTCCAGAGTCAGGGTCAGCCCGGTTGTGGGATAGACCCCGTCGGGATAAAGGGCGCTGGGATAGGCGCTGTCGTTTACGGGTATGTCGTGTTGATATTCCACATCCGTGAGCTTGAGCCCCACAGAGCTGAAATTGCCGCTGATATAGGATTTCACAGCCGCCTCCGCGTCAGAGGCTTTGCCGTCCATGTAGAGGATGCGCTCCAGGGGCCGCCAGTCCAGGCCCGCGCCGCCGGTGGCGCAGGAGAGGAGGATTTCCACCGTTTCCGCTCCCGCCTCGATTTTATCGGGGATAACCTTGAGGGCGGGGGTGACCTTGGAGGCGCGCTCCCACTGCGCGCGGGGGATGGGGGCGGTGCTGGCGATGGGCTTGGACTCGTCCACCAGCACGCCGTCGATGTACCAGCCCTTAAAGGTATAGCCGGGCCGGGTGGGGGTGGGCAGCCTGCCCACGATTTTCAAAGCCCCCCAGTCTCCCTCCGCCTCATAGTAGTTGGGGTCGACCGTGCCTCCGTTGGGGTCCAGGTTGAAGGACATCCGATCCCCGCCGGGCTGATCCACGGTTTCTCCGCCCTCCCCGGCCAGGGCCGTCATGGGCAGCAGCCCTAAGCACAGGACCAGGGCCAGCAGCAATGCTGCGATGCGTTTTCTCTTCATATTCCGTTCCATCTCCTCTTTGCAGTTTGTCCCGCCCGGAGGCAGCTCCGGGCGTTGTACGGCCTTGATTATATCCCCTCCGGGGCCGGAAAGGCAAGTCCCAAACGCAAAAAAGCCGCCCCCCGGGCGGCGGAGCGGGCAAAAAACATCCCCCCATCCGCTCCTTCGGCGAATGGGGGGCTCAACCATTGATCGGATTGTCCATTGGTCTTCTTACCTCGTGCTTTCTGAAATCTGCCGTTCGTGGGGAATGTGCCGGGGTGTGGGTGATCCGTGGGGTTTCCAATCCATGAAACAGTTTCTTGCGCCGACCTGTTGGTCCCGCGGGCTCATCATAGTGAGTGGTGTTTCGTCTTTGGGAATTGCCTGAGATCACGCTGTCGCCGGGTCATGCTGGGGAGTTCCGAACGGCGCTTGGAAGACGTGGGTATCCGTGCCTGAATCGTACACTGGACTCACCTCTTTCTGTAGCTAAAATATACAATAATTCCGGAGGGCTGTCAAGGGCTTTTGTGAAATTTTACGTTTTTGCCAAAGGCAAATCGTTTACCTCCGGCGAAAGGCACAAAGGGCCCGGGCCCGGGCGGGATTTTGCCTTGTGCTTTCCGGGCTTTTCTGGTATGATAAACTTGTTGAAGTATGAACATACGCCCACAGAGGGAGGAAGCGCCTTGAAACGAGAGGAAGTCGTCGTCCCCCAGGCGGAGATTGCCCGCCAGAGGGACTTTCAGGAGAAGATAAAAGCCATGTTCGCCGCCCGGGGGGCCCACCCCAGGGCCTGCGTGGAGACCTTCGGCTGTCAGCAGAACGTGGCGGACGGGCAGCGCATCATGGGCATGCTGGAGGCCATGGGCTTCGCCTTCACGGAGGACCCCGGGGAGGCGGACCTGGCCCTGCTGAACACCTGCGCCGTCCGGGAGCACGCGGAGCAGCGGGTGTTCGGCAATCTGGGCATCCTGACCCACTCCAAGAGGGAGAACCCGGAACAGGTGATTATCCTCTGCGGCTGCATGGCCGCAGAGGCGCGGGTGGCGAAGCGGGTCAAAGACTCCTACCGCCACGTGGACCTGGTCTTCGGGCCCCAGGCCCTGTGGCGCTTCCCGGAGCTCCTCTGGCAGGTCTACGAGACCA
>CATNDJ010000089.1 GCA_950097265.1 uncultured Oscillibacter sp. | reverse complement strand
AGACCGTGGGCCATGCCCCCCAGGCCGTCGATGAAGATCCGCTGGGCGGTGAAGGAGATGTTCTGTTCCGCGCAGTACTTGCGGAAGCCTGTCAGCTCTTTGGTGTTGTCCATGTTGGTTTTCCTCGCAATTCTCTCTTGAAATCAGAGTTTTTTCAGCCCCTCCAGGCGGTTCAGAGCGTCCAGCAGGGTCTCGTCCTTTTTGGCGAAGTGGAGGCGGATCAGGTGGTTTACCGGCTCCCGGAAGAAGCTGGAGCCGGGCACGGCCCCTACGCCGATGTCCCGGGCCAGCGTCTCGCAGAATTGGAGGTCGCTGTCAAAGCCGTACCGGGAGATGTCCAGCAGGACGTAGTAGGCCCCCTCCGGGGTGTTGTGGGCAAGGCCCAGGCCGTCCAGGCCCCGGAGGAACAGCTCCCGCTTGTGGGCGTACTTGGCCAGCAGGTCGTCGTAGTACTCCTGGCCGAACCGCAGTCCGGGGATCACCGCCTCCTGGAGAGGGGCCGCCGCCCCCACGGTGAGGAAGTCGTGGACCTTTTTGATGCGCTCCGAGATCTCCGCCGGGGCGATGGTGTAGCCCAGTCGCCAGCCGGTGATGGAGTAGGTCTTGGAGAGGGACGAGCAGGAGATGGTCCGCTCCCACATGCCGGGGAGGGTTGCGAAATAGACGTGCCGGCCGGGGGCGTAGACGATGTGCTCGTAAACCTCGTCGGTGATGACGTAGGCGTCGTACCTCGCCGCGAGAGACGCGATGATCTCCAGCTCTCCCTTGGTGAACACCCGGCCGCAGGGGTTGGAGGGGTTGCACAGCACCAGGGCCTTGGGGCGCCGGCGGAAGGCGTCCTCCAGCACCTCCGGGTCAAAGCGGAAGTCCGGCGGCGTCAGGGGCACGTAGATGGGCTCCGCCCCGGAGAGGATGGTGTCCGCGCCGTAGTTCTCGTAGAAAGGGGAGAAGACGATGACCTTGTCGCCGGGGTTGGCCACGGTCATCATGGCGGCCATCATGGCCTCGGTGCTGCCGCAGGTGACGGTGATCTCGCTGTCGGGGTCGAGGCGGCGGCCCATACAGCGGGCCTGCTTGTCCGCCAGGGCCTCCCGGAAGTTCTGGGCGCCCCAGGTGACGGAGTACTGGTGGACGTTCTCCCCCGGGGTCTGGGCCAGCCGGTCCAGAATGGCCCGGGGCGGGTCGAAGTCCGGAAACCCCTGGGAGAGGTTGACGGCGCCGTAGCGGTTGGAGATCCGGGTCATGCGCCGGATCACCGAGTCGGTGAAGTGGGCCGTGCGGGTGGAAAGCTGCTGCATTTGGTTCCCTCCTTAATTCAGGATCGATTTGACCAGAATATTTTACAGGTCCCGCCCCCTTCCGTCAAGTACCGAAGGAAGCCGCTGCGGCGGCCCGGCGGCGGAAATGGGACGGCAATATTGACGCGGGGCCGGAAAGGGTGTAAAATTCTCAGCAAAACGCACAGAGGCGCACCTCTTTGCGCCTGTATTTTCTGTGGAAGGGCGGGATGGAATTTTGAGCTCCCCGTTGATTGAGGAGGCCCTGCGGTACCTGGGCGCTGCCGGCGCGCCGGAGGCGCTGCGGCGGCAGGTGGCCGGGGAGGCGGAGGCGCTGTCCGCCCAGATCCGGCCCCGGTATGTCTACCGGGTGTACGGACTGGAGCTGCGGTCAGGCGGCGTCGGCCTGGTGGGCGCCGGGGTGGTCCTGCGGGGTGACACCGCTGCCCGGATGCTGGAGACCTGCGGCCAGGCGGCGCTGCTGGCCTGCACCCTGGGGGCCCGGTTTGACCTGACCCTGAACGCCGCCCAGGTCCGGGACATGGCCCGGGCCGTGATTCTGGACGCCGTCGGCAGTGCGCTGGTGGAGCGGGGCTGTGACGAGGCGGAGGCGGAGCTGTCCGCCCGCTTTCCGGGGCGGTATCTCACGGACCGGTTCAGCCCCGGCTACGGGGATCTGCCCCTGGACCTCCAGGGGGACATCTGCGCCGCCCTGGACGCGTCCCGGCGGCTGGGGCTTACGGTGACGGAGAGCCTGCTCTTAAACCCGGTGAAGTCCGTCACCGCCGTCATCGGGGTGTCGGACCGGCCCCAGATGGCCCGCGTCTGGGGCTGCGATTACTGTCAGATGCGGGAGCGGTGCCCGCTGCGCAAGGGAGGAAAACACTGTGGGAACTGAGTTCTTTCGTGATAAGATCATATTGCTGGACGGAGCCATGGGCACCGTTCTCCAGCAGCGGGGCCTGCCCCCGGGCGGCGTGCCGGAGCTGCTGAACCTGACGGACCCGGCCCTGCTGGCGTCTGTGTACCGGGAGTACGTGGACGCCGGAAGTCAGGTGGTCTACGCCAACACCTTCGGGGCCAATGGACTGAAGCTGGCCCGGTCCGGCCATGCCGTTTCGGAGGTCGTCGCCGCCGCCGTCAAAACGGCGAGGGAGGCCGTGGAGGGCCGTGCCCTGGTGGCCTTGGATGTGGGGCCCCTGGGGGAGCTCCTGGAGCCCATGGGCACTTTGACCTTCCAGCGGGCCTATGACCTGTTTCGGGAGATGATGGCCACCGGCGCGGCGGCGGGGGCGGATCTCGTCGCCATTGAGACCATGACGGACCTCTATGAGGCCAAGGCGGCGCTGCTGGCGGCCAAGGAGAACACCGGCCTGCCGGTGCTGGTCACCATGTCCTTTGAGGAGAGCGGCCGCACCTTCACCGGCTGCACCGTGGCCGCCATGGCCCGTACGCTGGAGGGCCTGGGGGCGGACGCCGTCGGCCTGAACTGCTCCCTGGGGCCGGACCAGCTGGCGCCTCTTTTGAGGGAACTGTGCGAAAACACCCGCCTGCCGGTGGCGGCCAAGCCCAACGCCGGGCTGCCGGACCCGGTGGACGGACACTACGGCATGGGGCCGGAGGAATTCGCCGCCGCCCTGATCCCCTGCCTGGAGGCGGGAGTGACCGTCTTCGGCGGGTGCTGCGGCACCTCTCCGGCGTACATCCGGCGGCTGAGAGCGGCTCTGGAGGGGGCCCGTCCAGCCCCCCGGCGGTACCTGGGCGGCGGTTTTGTCTGCACCCCGGTGACGCCCCTTTGGCTGGACGGGGTGCGGGTCATCGGCGAGCGGGTGAACCCCACCGGCAAAAAGAGGTTCCAGCAGGCGCTGCTGGAGGAGGACCTGGACTACATTCTGGACGTGGCCGCAGCGCAGGAGGAGGCCGGGGCGGACATTCTGGACGTGAACGTGGGCTGCCCCGGGGTGGACGAGACGGCCATGCTGCCCCGGGTGGTGAAGAAGATCCAGAGCGCCGTGTCCCTGCCACTGCAGCTGGACTCCTCCAACCCCGACGCCCTGGAGGCGGCGCTGCGGGCGTACAACGGCAAGGCGGCGGTGAACTCCGTCAACGGCGAGCCCCAGGTGCTGGAGAGGGTGCTGCCCATTGTAAAGAAATACGGGGCCGCCGTAGTGGGTCTCACCATGGACCAGGACGGCATCCCCCGGACGGCGGAGAGACGGGTGGAGATCGCCCGGCGCATTCTGGAGGCGGCGCTGGCCCATGGGATTCCCAGAGAGGATGTGTGGATCGAC
>CATNDJ010000088.1:1281-3587 GCA_950097265.1 uncultured Oscillibacter sp. | reverse complement strand
GGCCTCGATGTCGCAGGACTTCACCTTTAGATCTGCCAGGTCGCCGGAGCAGCACTCCAGCTGCCGCACGGGGATGTCCAGAGAGCGGAACAGCTCTACGGAGTACCGCCACAGCTTCTCGTACCAGTCGCGGCTCTCCTCGGGCTTGCAGACCACGATCATCTCCTGCTTTTCAAACTGGTGGATGCGGTACACGCCCCGCTCCTCGATGCCGTGGGCGCCCTTCTCCTTCCGGAAGCAGGGGGAGTAGGAGGTGAGGGTCTGGGGCAGCTTCTCCACGGGCAGGATCTGGTCGATGAACCGCCCGATCATGGAGTGCTCGCTGGTGCCGATGAGGTAGAGGTCCTCCCCCTCGATCTTATACATCATGGCGTCCATGTCCGTCTGGCTCATGACGCCCTCCACCACGTTGCCGTGGATCATGAAGGGGGGGATGCAGAAGGTGAAGCCCTTGCCGATCATAAAGTCCCGGGCATAGGCCAGCACCGCTTCGTGGAGCCGGGCCACATCGCCCAGCAGGTAGTAGAAGCCGCTGCCCGACACCCGGCCGGCGGCGTCCATATCCACTCCGTGGAAGGATTCCATAATCTCGGTGTGGTAGGGAATCTCAAAATCGGGTGTCATGGGCTCTCCGAAGCGCTCCACCTCCACGTTGGCGCTGTCGTCGGGACCGATGGGAACGGAGGGGTCGATGATGTTGGGAATGACCAGCATGATCTTCCGAATTTCCTCGGCCAGCTCGGTCTCCTTCTGCTCCAGCTCGGCCAGCCGGTCGGCGTTGGCCTTCACCTTGGCCTTGGCCTCCTCAGCCTCGGCCAGCTTGGAGGGGTCCTTCTTAGCCTGGCCCATGAGCATCCCCACCTGCTTGCTCAGGGTGTTCCGGGCGGCCCGGAGCTCGTTGGCCTCGGACATGGCCGCACGGTTTTCCGCATCCAGAGCCAGCACCCGGTCTACCAGGGGGAGCTTCTCCTCCTGGAACTTCTTTTTGATGTTTTCCTTTACGGCGTCGGGGTTTTCCCGGACAAAGCGAATGTCAAGCATTGTAATTCTCTCCTTTATCGTAATGTTTCACGTGAAACATCGTCGTCGCACGCTTCATATCCTTCGCTTCCGCGCAAGCGCGAAAGCTCACTCATTCCACTGCTCCGCCTCTCCAAAGCACAACCGCTCCGCTGGGTTGTGCTTTGGGGCCGCCTTTGGCGGCTACTTAATTACTTTGTTTCGAATCTCCATATACCTGTCGTAGGGGGAGAAGCGGTCGTTGCCGGTGGCGCTCTCCTTGGGGAGGTACTCCGCCAGCGGTCCCGCCTCGGGGGTCGTGTCCGGACTTTCCAGCTGCTCGATCAGACTGCGGCACAGCCCGATCTTTCCCCGGACGTAGGCCTCGTCAATCTGCCAGAAATAGTCCATGGCCTGGGAGGTCCAGACAAGGACGTTCTCCGTGTGGGCGAGGGCGGCGGTGGCGCCGTCCAGACCGGCCTCAAATTCGTTTGCAGCCGCCTTTTGCCGGGCAAGCTCCTGCTCCAGCTCTTTCACCTGGTCCTGCAGGGCCTTGTTATCCTCCAGAATCCCGTTGAGGGTCTGGGTGGCGGAGACAGACTGCCGGATGTTGTCCTGGTTCTCCTCCTGGAGCCGCTGATATTGTCTCCGCTCCATTATAAATGTAATCAGGAGCAGGACAAAGGCGGCGAAAAAAAGCACGGCGATATATCGAAGCACTGAGCTCTGCCGCCGGCTTCTGCCCGCCCTGGCCGACTGCCGTCTGGGGGCCGGGGTGGAGTGAGCCGGCGCCTCTATGCGGTCCTCAGGCAAGGGGAACACCCCCCTCACCGTTCAAGCGGCGGAGCAGCGCCAGAAGGGCCTCCAGGTCCTGGTCGCTGTAATACTCCAGCTCGATCCGGCCTTTCTTTCCCTTGTGAGCAATTTTTACCTTTCGGCCCAGCCGACCGGCCAGGTCCTTTTCCAGCTCCCCCAGATAGAGGGAGAGGTCGGGACCCTGGGTCTGGGGCCTTTCCTTCTTTTCCTTTTGGAGGGACTTTATCAACGCCTCGGTCTGCCGGACCGAGAGCTGTTCCTTTACCACCCGGGCGGCCGCCTCCTTCTGCAGGGCGGCGGTGGGGGCGCCCAGAATGGCCCGGGCGTGGCCGGCGGAGAGGGCGTTCTCCTCCACCAGCTTCATGACCTCGTCGGGCAGAGCCAGCAGCCGCAAGGTGTTGGTAATGGCGGGCCGGGACTTGCCCATCTGCCGGGCCACCTGGTCCTGGGTCAGGCCGTACTCCTCCATCAGGGTCCGGTAGCCCCGGGCC
>CATNDJ010000088.1:0-1258 GCA_950097265.1 uncultured Oscillibacter sp. | reverse complement strand
TGAGGCCCAGCTCCATCACCTTGCGGTCGTCCGCCTCGATGATGACGGCGGGCACCTCCCGGAGCCCGGCGGCCTTGGCCGCCCGCCACCGCCGCTCCCCGGCGATAATCTGGTAGTAGCCGGAGGCCAGCCGGCGCACCGTCAGGGGCTGAATGATTCCGTGGACCCGGATGGACTCGGCCAGGTCGGACAAAGCCTCCTCGTCAAAGCGCTTCCGGGGCTGGTTCAGTCCGGGCTCCACCTGGGAAATGGGCAGAGAGACGGAACCCTCGTTCTGCTCCGGCAGGTCTGGGTCGCCCAGCAAGGCGTTCAGCCCCCGGCCCAGACCCAGTTCTGTCTTTCGTTTTGCCATATTGTTACCTCGCAATCATTTCCTCGGCCAGCAGCTTGTAGGCCTCCGCGCCCCGGGAATAGGGATCGTAAGCCGAGATGGGCTTGCCGTGGCTGGGGGCCTCGGACAGACGGACGTTCCGGGGAATGACGGTGGCGTACACCTGCCCGGGGAAGTGGCGCTTGACCTCCTCCGCCACCTGGAGGGACAGGTTGGTCCGGCTGTCGAACATGGTGAGCAGGACCCCCTCCATGGACAGCCCCGGATTCAGCCGCCGCTTCACCAGCCGGACGGTGGCCAGCAGATCGCTCAGGCCCTCCAGGGCGTAGTATTCGCACTGTACCGGCACCAGCAGCGACCCGGCGGCGCACAGGGCGTTGACGGTGAGCAGCTCCAGAGAGGGGGGACAGTCAATAAAGATGTAGTCGTACTTTTCCGTCAGACTGTCCAAGGCGTTTTTCAGCAGCATCTCCCGGTTGTCAATGCCGATCATCTCAATGCCCGCCCCGGCCAGCGCCTTGTTGGAGGGCAGCACGTCGCCGAACTTGGTGGACACCACCGCGCGGGCCGGGTCGGCTCCGCTGACCAGTACGTCGTACACGTTGGGGGAGGCGGCGTTCTTGTCCACACCCATGCCGGAGGTGGCGTTGGCCTGGGGGTCAAAGTCGCATAACAATACCTGCCGGCCCAGAGAATGGAGGGCGGCGGTGATGTTGACGGTGGTGGTGGTCTTGCCCACTCCGCCCTTTTGGTTGACGACGGCGATGATCTTGGCCATGGGACGGGCCTCCTCAGGAAAATAGAAATAGCTGTTGTGCAATTTCTCATTATATCAACCGGCGGCGGGGATTTCAACTGTTTTTGTATTTTTCTTAAAAAGAACATTGAGGCCGCTTACGCGGCCTCAATGTTTCACGTGGAACATTC
>CATNDJ010000087.1 GCA_950097265.1 uncultured Oscillibacter sp. | reverse complement strand
CAGGGGCGCACCGGAGGTTCAAAATGCCGTCCACACGGGAGATGCAGTCCCGCTGAAAGGCCAAGGGGTCCACGCCCGGATAGTAGCGGCGGATCACCAGCCGCTGTTCCTCTCCTGTGGTGCCGCTGACGGCGGTGGAAAACTCCGGAAACGGCGTCTGGCCGAACCTTCTGGCCGTCTCCATCCAGTTTTCCTGATACACCCGCTCCGTGTCCAGCAGCAAACCGTCCATGTCAAAAATCGCGCCCGTCATCATTTCCAGGTCCCTCCTGTTTCCGCGGGTTCCGCAAGCGGGCCCCGCGCGTCTCTTTTTACATCATACCTCAGTGCGCCCAAAAGTGCAAATACATTCTTCCGGCGTGCCGCCTCACGCGGTCAGGCGCGCAGCATATGGATTACACCAAACCATAGCGGGACACCGCCGGCCCCGGCAGAACCACCAGGGCAGGCGCTTCCGGATGCTCCTCCCCAGGGGCTCCATATACTCCTCCGCCTGGCCGATGAGGGCCCGCATGGCCTGGCGGATGGACAGCTCTTCGATGTACCCGCCCGGCCTCGCGGCTTTCCAAAATTCTATCCACGCAAACAAATTCAAAATTTGCGAAAATGCACATAAATAAGCCTTTGCACACTCGTAAAATTCGCCAAAAATACCAAAAAAGATTGACAAAGAAGCAGGCGGGGTTTATCCTAAAACAAACTTGGCCGTACCGCACCGCCTCTTTCGGGTGCGGCGGCGAAAAAGGAGGATGGACCAACGATGAAAAAGACCACCGCGAAACTGGTATCCCTGCTTCTGGCTATGGCGATGCTGCTGCCTCTTTTGGCAGCCGGAGCCTCCGCCAAAGAAGAGGAGGGCTGGTGGATGGAAGAGGTCTGGGATACGGAAACCCTGGTATCCCTGGGGGCCAAGCCGCCCGCCTACAATAAGACCAGCAAGGCCTATGAAATCAGCTCCCCGGAGGAACTGCTGTTCCTCTCCGGCGGCTGGAAATCCGCCGACACCAACAAGGACGGAGCGCCCGACGCGCCCCGTACCGGACGCTACGTCCTGACGGCGGACATCGACATGGGCCCGCTGATGGAGAGCATCGGCAAAGCCATCGCCAAAGCCTCCGGCGAGGAAGCCGAGGGCTGGATGCCCCCCATCTCCGGGAACAAGGACGAAAACGCCGACAAATCCGACGGCTGGTTCAAGGGCCAGATCGACGGGCAGTATCATGTCATTTCCAATCTGCGCATCCGCCGGGTGGACGAGAAGTACGCCGCCCTGGTGGGGTATCTGGGCGACGAGACCTTCACCAGCCCTGCCATCCGGAACCTGGGCCTGGCGGACGTGACCATCGAGGGCAAAAAGACCTGCGGCGCCTTCGCGGGCGTCAGCTACGGAACCATCGAAAACTGCTTTGCCACCGGCTCCATCAAGGCCAAGGAGACCACCGGCGGCCTGGTGGGCAAGTGCGAGGGCCCCGTCCGCAACTGCCTGTCCTACATGAAGGTCAAGGCCAAGGAGCTCACCGGCGGCCTGATCGGCGCGATTGAGACCGGGGGCGCGGTGGAGAACTGCTATGTGGGCGGCTCCCTGACCGTCTCCAACGGCGAGGGGCCCGTCTCCGGCGGCGGCGTCGCCGGGGCCTTCGCCGCGGCGGAGTTCCTGAAAAACACGGTCTCCGTAGTCAAAAAAGTTGAGGGCGAGGAGGGCGCGCAGAATATTGACCGCTTCATCGGAACCCTGGACAGCGAGAGCGGGGCCAACATCACCCACAACTACGTGTGGGAGGGGGCGGTCCTCTCCGGCAACCGCCCGGAAAAGCACCCCAACCGGGAAATCTTCATGAGCGCCTCCGCCGGGGTGCTCCAGAGCCGGGACCAGTACGAGAAGGAGCTCAAGTGGGACTTCAAGAACACCTGGGCCTGGGTGGGCGAGCCTGAGGAGGGCTATCCCATGCTCTCCGGCTTCGTCAAGGCCGGGAACGCCCCGGAGCTGAAGACAGTCAAGGACCTGGCCGTCGAGGAGCCCGTCCTGCTGCTGGACGACCTGCTGGTGAACTGGGCCGCCAAGGGGACTCAGCCCAGTATGAAGGTCCGGCTGCTCCTCCCCGAGGGGAAGAAGGCCGACAGCGTCAAGGTCTTCTACGGCAAAAACCCGGAGAAGCTCACGGACTCCGTGGACGTGCCGGAGGGCGGCCTTGTGAAGCTGCCCCTGAAGGACCCCGGACAGTACTATTACTACGCCGCCGCCGTGGTGGACGGCGAGACCCTCACGGTCCCCACGGACGCCTCCGCCCCCCTGCCCCTGGAGCTGGACGACGGCGTGATTGACGCCAGCCCCCGGGAGATCCTCTGCCAGGTGGGCGAGACCTACGCCGAAGTAAACCTCAACTGGCTTACCGATCCCGCCGTGACGGATTCCAAGGCCTGGTACAGAGCCAAGGGCGAGAGCGAATGGAAGACCGTCAAGGGCGAAAGCGTTCTTCACTACCTGACCAAGGGGTGGGAGGAGACCCAGAGCCACTCCGCCGTCCTCACCGGGCTGGAGCCGGAGACCGCCTACGAGTACGCGGTGGGCGGCGCCTTCCGGGGCAAGGACTGCCGCAGCGAGGTCCACAGCTTCACCACCCTGCCGGAATCCGGGGCCTTCACCTTTATGCAGTACGGCGACCTTCAGGCAGAGGAGCCCTCCGGCTACGACCCCTTCCTGGACACCATGGAGCAGTTCGTGGCCAAGCTCCCGGCGCAGCCGGACTTCCTGCTGAACACCGGCGACATGGTGGACGCGGGCTACAAGAGCTCCCAGTGGACGGACTACTTTGACAAGCTGGGCGGCCACATGGCGGACCGGCTGAACATCCTCCTGCCCGGCAACCACGAAAACGCCGGAGACCTGCTCTACAAGCAGTACGGCGCCCGGACCAGCCTGCCCAATGAGGCGGAGTACGGCCCCCTGGAGGGAACCGGCTGGTGCGTCGTCGGCGACGCCTGCTTTGTTTTCATCAACGCCGACCCCTACTCCGGGAAAGCGGGCGCCAACATTGAGGCCGACCGGGCCAAGTTCTTCGCCGAGCAGACCGCCTGGGCCAAGAAGGTCTACGAGGAGGCGGACTGCACCTGGCGCATCATGGCGGCCCACGTGGGCACCTACATCGTGAACTTCAACGACCCCGCCGACTATCCCTACATCCCGGAGCTGTGCGACAAGCTCCAGGTGGACCTGTACATGAACGGACATGACCACGAATACATCCGGACCACCACCAAGGGGAACAAAATCGTGGACATCGGAAAAGGCACCACCTTCATGACCTGCTCTTCCCTGGGCGAGAAGCTGGACGAGTTTGAGGAGGACACCGCCGGGGGCAAGTTCGCCGTGGTCCACAAGGACGGCGCGGAAAACTCCCAGCAGATCTTCAGCATGGTCACGGTGGACGAGGGCGGCATCCACGTCACCGCCTACCAGCGAGGCGAGGCGGAGGACTGGTCCAAGTTTGACGTGATTGACCAATATGATATCACGGTCAGCCTCAGCAAGGGCGCGGTGAAAGAGGCGGCAGCCGCCTGACGGGCTGCGGCCGGGCCTTCGGCGCGAAGAGGCCGGTATGAGGCGGAC
>CATNDJ010000086.1 GCA_950097265.1 uncultured Oscillibacter sp. | reverse complement strand
CAGATGGAGGACGCGCCGCCCGGCTGCCTCCGCCGCCACCACATAGGGGTGGAATTTCCGAATGGGGGAGAGGCTGCACGCCTCGCACTTGCTGGAAAACTTCATCCTTTTCGCCTCCTTGGGGCTCCGTATTCCGCCGCCGCGCGGGCCGCGTGTTGTTCTATTGTAGCATGTTGGCGCACCAAGTCAAACGCTTTTCCAAAAATCGTCGTTTTGCCCGGTGGAAGGGGAAATTCCCCGCCGGACGCTGGTCAAACTGCGCAAGAGCCCGGGGAAAATCCCCGGCGGACAGCCGCTGTTTTCCCGCCGGAGGGGCGGGGCGGCGGCACAGGATCAGGAGGATATTGGAAAAAGCGGAAAAAGGGTGTTGACATTTGAAAATTGCTTATTATAATAAGTGCCAGCATGATAGAGGCGCGGACGTCAAGAGTACGCCTCCCCAAGGGTTCAGGAGCCGGGGAGGGGGAAAGGGGCTTCCGCCGAGGCTTCGCCCTCCCGCCTGAGGGAGCCGGAGCCGGGCCGCGGGGAAAACATCCCCCGGACTGTCACCCCTTCGGAGGTGGAGCGCTGTCGTGGATTCATACAATGTGTGGTATGAAGTCATGACGAGCTGTCATGACTTCATTTTCATTTAGGAGAGAGCGTTATGAAGAACCTGAGAAGACGGTTCCTGCCCCTGCTGGCGGTCATGATGCTGCTGTGCGCGGCGCTGACCGTTCCCGCCATGGCCGCGGGAGAGGACCTGACCGAGATGGCCGGAACCAAGTACGTCGAGTGCGGCGACTGCGGCGCCTCCGGCGTCGTCCTGTCCGAGGACCTGGAGGCCGTCACCTGCGAGAGCTGCGAGGGCGTTGGCTACGTGGAGTCCTCCAGCGGCTTCTACAACACCTTCTGGTCCCTGATCCCCCCCATCATCGCCATTGCCCTGGCCCTGATTACCAAGGAGGTCTACTCCTCCCTCTTCGTGGGCATTCTGGTGGGCGGCCTGCTGTACTCCAACTTCGCCTTTGAGGGCACCATCCTCCACGTCTTCAACGACGGCATTGTAGCCTCGGTGACGGACAGCTACAACATGGGCATTTTGATCTTCCTGATCATCCTGGGCTCCATGGTGTGCCTGATGAACAAGGCGGGCGGTTCCGCCGCCTTCGGCCGCTGGGCCAAGGACCACATCAAGTCCCGCGTCGGCGCGCAGCTGGCCTCCGTGCTCCTGGGCGTGCTGATCTTCATCGACGACTACTTCAACTGCCTGACCGTGGGCAGCGTCATGCGGCCCATCACGGACAAGCACAACATCTCCCGGGCCAAGCTGGCCTACATCATCGACGCCACCGCGGCCCCGGTGTGCATCATCGCCCCCATCAGCTCCTGGGCCGCCGCCGTGGCGGGCTTCGCCGAGGACGGCCAGGGCTTCAACCTCTTCCTGCGGGCCATCCCCTACAACTACTATGCCCTGCTGACCATTGTGATGATGGTGGGCATGATCCTCATGAAGACGGAATTTGGCCCCATGGCCAAGTTTGAGAAGAACGCCCTGGCGGGCGACCTCTTCTCCGGCTCCAACCCCTACGCGGGGGCCGAGGACGACGCTCCCGAGGGCAAGGGCACGGTGCTGGACCTGGTGCTGCCCGTGGTGGTCCTCATCATCTGCTGCGTTATCGGCATGATTTACTCCGGCGGCTTCTTCGAGGGCGAGGGCTTCATCTCCGCCTTCTCCAACTCCGACGCCTCCGTGGGACTGATGCTGGGCTCTGCCTTCGCCCTGGTCTTCACCCTGGTGTACTACCTCATCCGCCGCTCCATGAGCTTCAAGGAGATGATGGGCTGCATCCCCGAGGGCTTCAAGGCCATGGTGCCCGCCATCATGATCCTGACCTTTGCCTGGAGCCTGAAGGCCATGACGGACTCCCTGGGCGCGAAATTCTTCGTCCGTGACTTCGTGCGGTCTTCCGCCGAGGGCCTCCAGATGATCCTGCCCCTCATCGTTTTCGCCATCGGCTGCCTGCTGGCCTTTGCCACCGGCACCTCCTGGGGTACCTTCGGCATCCTGATCCCCATCGTGCAGAACGTCTTCTCCATGGACAACCCCATGGCCATCGTCTGCATCTCCGCCTGCATGGCGGGCGCGGTCTGCGGCGACCACTGCTCCCCCATCTCCGATACTACCATCATGGCCTCCGCGGGCGCTCAGTGCGACCACGTGAACCACGTCTCCACACAATTGCCCTACGCCATCACCTGCGCGGTGGTGTCCGGCGTCACCTACCTCATCGCGGGCATCCTGGTGAGCGCCGGCGCCCCCGGTCTGCTGGGTTTGCCCATCGGCATCGTGCTGATGATCGGCGCCCTGTTCGTGCTCCGGTCCAAGAACCAGAGCATTGCCTGAACGAAAGGTTGAAAGAACTCCACCTTCTTTCTTCCCCCGCGCCCGGCCGGAAGGCCGGGCGCTTTTTTCGCCTGACGAGTCCTTCCATCGGCGCGGAGCCCTTGCGGCCCTCCGGGTGCTGTGCTACAATGGGAGGCGAGAGGGGAGGCCGGGACGGTGAAAACGAAGCTGACGAACATTTTGAAAAGGGCCGGGGGCTGCCTGCTGGCCCTTTTGGCGGTTCTGACCCTGCTGTGGACGGTTTTCGGCTGGTCCCCGGTGCTGGGGAACCTGGTCTCCGCCGCACGAATGCGAAGCTACGCCGCCCAGGTGTGGCCGGGCCTGAAGCCGGAGGGCCCCTGGGCCTGGTATGACCTAAAGTCCGGCGGCTACTGTCTGGAGTTTGCCCTGGAAAACGTCGGAGGCCGGCGCGCCCTGGACTATGACCTGAAGTCCGGCCTGGTGACAGACACGAGGCGGGCGGCGGTGCTCCGTATGGATTTGGGGATTGCCAGGCATCTCCAGATCAACGGGCGCCAGGCCTACTGGCGGGCCCGGTGGGACCCCAGTGATCCGGAACGGGCGGTGGTGGATATCCGCATTGATTTTGGAGACAAGCGCAGCGCGCCGGTGCCGGACGAGGAAACCATGCGGACGGCCATGGCGGACCGGGCCATGGAGCTCTATGAGGAGCTGTCCCCCCGGACCCCGGTTCACCGCGTTTCCGTGTACTACAGCCACGAGGCCCAGGGGGACAAGCACGGTGGGTCCCTGTGGCACTCCATCACGGTGGACCTGCCGGAGGGCGAGCCGCTGACGAGAGAGATGGTGCTTGCCGGGAAGCTGGTAAGCCGCTAGTGAAAGGAGCCCCTATGCGCGCGATATTTGAAACCCTCCTATCCCTGCTGGACCGGGGGGAGGACGCGGCGCTGGCCACGGTGGCCTCCGCCCAAGGGTCCACCCCCCGGGGGGCCGGAGCCCAGCTTCTGGCGGGCCGGGAGGGCCTGATTGCCGGGACCATCGGCGGCGGGCCGGGGGAGGCCCAGGCTCTGGCCCTGGCGGCGGAGCTGCTGAAAGAGGGCCGGTCCGCCCTCCGCCGCCTGGAGCTCCGCCACGGCGGGGAGCTGGACTCCGTCTGCGGCGGGGAGCAGACGGTGCTCCTCCAATTCATCCCCCATGACAGCGAGAGCTGGCGGGCCCTGGGCCGGAAGGTTCTGGAGCGGCTGGAGGCCCATCAAAGCGGCTGGCTGGCCCTGGCGG
>CATNDJ010000085.1 GCA_950097265.1 uncultured Oscillibacter sp. | reverse complement strand
CCGGCAAGACCGTGGTCCAGCACCAGCTGGCCAAGTGGTCCGACGTGGACATCGTGGTCTACATCGGCTGCGGCGAGCGGGGCAACGAGATGACCGACGTTCTGCGGGAGTTCCCCGAGCTGAAGGACCCCCGCACCGGCGAGTCCCTCATGAAGCGGACGGTGCTGATCGCCAACACCTCCGATATGCCCGTGGCGGCCCGGGAAGCCTCCGTCTATACCGGCATCACCATTGCGGAGTACTTCCGGGACATGGGCTATGACGTGGCCGTCATCGCCGACTCCACCTCCCGCTGGGCCGAGGCTCTCCGCGAGATGTCCGGCCGTCTGGAGGAGATGCCCGGCGAAGAGGGCTACCCCGCCTACCTCTCCTCCCGCCTGGCCCAGTTCTACGAGCGGGCCGGCTCCGTGGAGTGCATCGGCTCCGACGAGCGCCGGGGCAGCCTGACCGCCGTGGGCGCGGTGTCGCCTCCGGGCGGCGACCTGTCCGAGCCCGTCTCCCAGGCCACCATGCGCATCGTCAAGGTCTTCTGGGCCCTGGACGCGTCCCTGGCCTATAAGCGGCACTTCCCCGCCATCAACTGGCTGAACTCCTACTCCCTGTATCTGGACACCCTCAAGCCCTGGTTTGACGAGAACTTCGGCGAGGACTTCATGAAGGACCGGAGCAAGGCCATGAGCATCCTCCAGCAGGAGGCCAGCCTGAACGAAATCGTGCAGCTCGTCGGCAAGGACGCCCTGTCCCCCTCCGACCAGCTCACCCTGGAGGTGGCCCGGATGGTCCGGGAAGACTTCCTCCAGCAAAACGCCTTCACCGACATCGACGGCTATTCCAGCTACGACCGCCAGGGCAAGCTGCTGGCGCTGATCCTCCGCTATGAGGTTCTCTGCCGGGACGCCATCGCCAAGGGGGCGGACGTCATGAAGCTGTTCGACATTCCCGTCCGGGAGACCATCGGCCGGGCCAAGAGCGTCCCCGCCGACGAGTATGCCAAGGTCTACGAGGACATCCGGACCGAGATGGAAACCCAGATCGCCGAGATTGCCGCTCAGGGAGGTGACCAGTAATGATTCGTGAATACAAAACCGTAGAGGAAATCGTCAGCCCGCTGATGATGGTCCGGATGGTCGAGAACGTCACCTACAACGAGCTGGTTGAAGTGGAGCTCCACGACGGGACCACCCGCCGGGGCCAGGTGCTGGAGGTCAACGGCGACACCGCCGTGGTCCAGCTCTTCGAGTCCGCCGCGGGCATCAACATGGCCGACGCCAAGGTCCGCTTCCTGGGACACCCCCTGCAGCTTGGCGTCTCCGGCGATATGCTGGGCCGGGTCTTCAACGGCATGGGCCACCCCATTGACGGCGGCCCCGACATCCTGCCGGAGGAGTACCGGGACATCGACGGCCTGCCCATGAACCCCGCCGCCCGGGACTACCCCAACGAGTTCATCCAGACCGGCGTTTCCACCATTGACGGCCTGAACACCCTGGTGCGCGGCCAAAAGCTGCCCATCTTCTCCGGCTCCGGCCTGCCCCACGCCAACCTGGCGGCCCAGATCGCCCGTCAGGCCAAGGTGCTGGGAGACGAGAGCGCGAACTTCGCCGTGGTCTTCGCCGCCATCGGCATCACCTTCGAGGAGTCTGAGTTCTTCGTCAACGAGTTCAAGCGCACCGGGGCCATCGACCGGACAGTCCTGTTTTCCAACTTGGCCAACGACCCCGCCGTCGAGCGTATCGCCACCCCCCGCATGGCGCTGACGGCCGCGGAGTACCTGGCCTTTGAAAAGGACATGCACGTCCTGGTCATCATGACCGACATCACCAACTACGCCGAGGCCCTCCGGGAGGTCTCCGCCGCCAAGAAGGAGGTCCCGGGCCGCCGCGGCTTCCCGGGCTACCTGTACACCAACCTGGCGACGCTGTACGAGCGCGCCGGCCGCCAGCTTGGGAAGAAGGGCTCCATTACCCTGATCCCCATCCTGACCATGCCCGAGGACGACAAGACCCACCCCATCCCCGACCTGACGGGCTATATCACCGAGGGCCAGATCATCCTGAGCCGCGCCCTGTACCGCCAGGGCATCCATCCCCCCGTGGACGTGCTGCCTTCCCTGTCCCGTCTGAAGGACAAGGGCGTGGGCAAGGGCAAGACCCGGGAGGACCACGCGGATACCATGAACCAGCTCTTCGCGGCCTACTCCACCGGCAAGGACAACAAGGAATTGATGTCCATTCTGGGCGAGGCGGCCCTGACGCCCACGGATCTGCTGTACGCCAAGTTTGCCGACGAGTTCGAGCGGCGCTATGTGAACCAGGGCTATGAGGAGAACCGCTCCATTTTCGAGACCCTGGACCTGGGCTGGGAGCTCCTGAGCATCCTGCCCAAGGCGGAGCTGAAGCGTATCAAACCCGAGCTGATCGAGAAGTATTGGCCGAAGAAAGACTAAAGGAGGGGTGAGCCATGGCGAATATCACGGTAAGCCCCACCCGAATGGAGCTCACCCGCCTGAAGGGCAAGCTGCGCACCGCCCAGCGGGGCCACAAGCTGCTGAAAGACAAGCGGGATGAGCTGATGAAGCAGTTTCTGGAGACGGTCCGGGAGGTCCGGGCCCTCCGGGCCGAGGTGGAGGAGGAGCTGATGACGGTCCACGGGGCCTTCACGGTGGCCTCCGCCCTGATGAGCTCCGAGGCCATGGAGCAGGCCCTGCTCTACCCGAAGCAGAGCGTGGTCCTGACCCAGACCACCCAGAACATCATGTCCGTCAACGTGCCGGTATACGACTTCCAGACCCAGACCCGGTCGGACTCCGACATCTACCCTTACGGCTTCGCGGCCACGTCCGGCGAACTGGACACGGCGGTGGACGCCCTGGGGAAGGTGTTCCGCAAGCTCCTGAAGCTGGCGGAGATCGAGAAATCCGCCCAGCTGATGGCGGAGGAGATCGAAAAGACCCGGCGGCGGGTCAACGCCCTGGAGTACGTGATGATCCCCGACACCCAGGAGGCCATCCGGTATATCAACATGAAGCTGGACGAAAACGACCGCGCCACCACCATCCGGCTCATGAAGGTGAAGGACATGATCCTGAAAGAGGCCATCGAGGAAAAGCGGGAAGCCGACGAGAGAGCGCTCAGGGCCTTCGGCAGCTCCGAGGAGGGCCCGGAAGAGGTTTAAGGCCCCTCCAGAGGAAGCCTGAACAAGAAAAAATGGAGCCGTCCTGTTGGGCGGCTCCATTTTCGCGGCAAAAAAAGACCGCCGTTCGGCGGTCTTTCCTTTTTGGAGGTGACACCCGGATTTGAACCGGGGAATCAGGGTTTTGCAGACCCTTGCCTTACCACTTGGCTATGTCACCATCTACAGTTTATTATATGCGAACTCCCAGAAAAAGTCCACCCCTTTTTGAAAAAAACTCAAAAAATTTTAAGCCGCAAACGAAGTAATGCGGCGTCAAACCGGGGGGGCCCCGCCGCAAACCAGCGAAGCGTTTGCGGTGGGGAAGCGAGGAAATTCCCAACATAGCGCAGTTTTCGGCGAAGCCGGAAACGGAGCGGTGTTGGGAATTTCCGAGCTGGAGCGGGCAACGAGGCTCGAACTCGCTACCTCCACCTTGGCAAGGTGGCGCTCTACCAGATGA
>CATNDJ010000084.1 GCA_950097265.1 uncultured Oscillibacter sp. | reverse complement strand
ATTTCCGTCCCTTTCGCTTGAATCCCTTGCGGTTTGTGGTTGCGGAGTACTCCCTTTTTAGAGCTCCCGGACAAAGACCACCATGTCCGTCAGCCGCCGTCCCGCCTCGAAGATGGGGTGGTCGTAGTTCTCAGTGAAAAAATTCGGAATCCGGTGGCTCTCCCGGAAGCCGCAGACCTCGTAAAAGGGGACCGTCAGCGGACTGTCCCCGGTGCCCGCGAGGAGCCGCTTCCCCCGGCACTGCCGGGCCGCATGTTCCACCATGGCTCTGCCGTACCCTCGCCGCTGGCTCTCCGGAGACACGGCGAGGTTTTTGATTTCAAAGTTTCCGTCCCCTTCCTCCGTCACCACGCAGACGGCCCGGAGGACGCCGCCGTCGTACAGGGTCCACAGCGTCCCCCGGTCCAGGTAGCGGGCTATCATGTCCTCCTGCTCGTCCCCCAGGAGGAGCAGCGGGAGGAAGTTCCGCTTGTTGTCAGAAATTGTGCGAAATTCCATGAAAGCCTCCCTGTGAAACCGGGCAGACTAGGCCCGGAGGTGATTTGGATGTACGGCGTGGAATATTTGAGCCTGGAGGATCTTTTGGACCAGGATCCCTCGGCCTACGAGTTTTTCCAGACCCTGTCCCCGGAGGTCAAGGCGATTCTGGAAGAGGACGACGGCGTGACCTCCTTCGCCCGCCTCCAGTCCAAGACGGCCCAAATGAGAAGGGCCGGGCTGATGGAGTGAGAAAAGCCGCCTGGGCGCTTGCCCAGGCGGCTCCCTTCGCGTTTCTCAGCCCCTCTTGAGCCGGAATTTCCGGGTTTCGTCCTCCAGCTTGTGGACCTCCTCGAAGAGCTCCGAGCTGACGGCGGCGGACTCCTCGCTGCTGGCGGAGTTCGTCTGAACCACGGCGGAAATCTGGCCGATGCCCTCAGTGACCTGGGCGATGGAGGCGGATTCCGCCCGGACGGCCTCGGCGATGGCGTTAATGGTGGTATTGGACTGCATCACAAGGTCCAGGGTCTTCTTCAGGGACTGGGAGACCTGGCCCACGATGCGGCTGCCCTGCTCCGTGGCCTGGACGGAGTTGTCGATGAGGTCCTTGGTGGCCTTGGCGGCCTCGTCGGACCGGGTGGCGAGAGAGCGCACCTCGTCCGCCACCACGGCGAAGCCCTTGCCGGCGGTACCCGCCCGGGCGGCCTCCACGGCGGCGTTCAGGGCCAGAATGTTGGTCTGGAAAGCAATGTCCTCAATGGTTGCGATGATCCGCCCAATCTGCTCGGAGGACTTGGTGATGTCGCTCATGGCGGACACCATCTGCTCCATCTGCTGGCCGCTGACGGTCACCTGCTCGCCGGTGAGGCGGGCGCTCTCCAGGGCGGCGGCGGCGGACTGAACGTTCTGCGCGGCGCCCTTGGACAAATCGTCCAGGGTGGCGTAGAGCTCCTCCACAGCGCTGGCCTGCTCCGTGGCGCCTTGCGCCAGGGCCTGGGCGCCGCTGGAGAGCTGTCCGGCGTTGCTGGAGACCCGGCCCTGGGTCTGGACGATGCTGCCCAGCGTGCCGGAGATGGTGGAGGTGAAGCTGTTGAGAGAAACCTCGATGGACTGGAAGTCGCCGATGTAGGGCGTGGAGGTGGCGACGTCGAAGTTGCCCTGGGACAGCTCCGCCATGATGCGGTTGATGTCCTCCACATAGCTGTGGATGAGGGCCATGGACTGCTCCAGGGTCTTGGACAGCTCGCCCAGCTCATTGTCGGACTGGTAGTCCATCTCCAGGTTCAGGCGGCCCTCCTGGAGAGGACGGGCCCGGTCGGTGATGAGGAGGATGGGCCGCACCACGTGCTTGCTGACGAAGGTCACCAGGCCGATGAGGCAGATCAGGGCCAGGATCAGGCAGATGAAGCACACAAACTGCATCTGGAGAATGAGGGTGTGCAGCCGGTCCAGGCCGTCGTTGTTGGCCGTGGTCTCCAGTTCGACGACCTTGTCCAGCTTGCCCACCAGGGTGCTGATGTTGGACAGGATGGTCCCCTGATAATAGGCCTGGGCCGCCGCGGGATCGGTCTTCAGCGTCTCCAGCACCTGGGTGGCGGACTGGTGGATCTCCTTATGTAAGGGCTCCAGTTCGCTGCGCAGGGCCAGGATGGCGGGGTCGTCGGTCTCCGCGTCGCCGTAGAGCCACTGGCCCAGGGTGCATCCGGTGGGGTCCGTGCTGCCGGTGAACTCGGTGCCCGCGTAGAGGGCGTTGCTGAGGTTGCTGGCCCATTTGTAGTGGGCGGTTTCCGCCCCCTGGGCCCGCTGGAGCAGGGCGGCGGCCTGAGTATTGGCGCTCTGGACGCTCTGGATGCGCAGGATGTTTGCCGTGGTCACGAAACTGAACAGCAGGATTGAGACCAGGGCCGCCACCGTGCGGATCCATACGGTCCTCTTGATGCTTTTTTTCATGTTCATAAACGGTGTAGCCTCCCATTCGGTTTTATACTGAGCAACAGTTTTATTATAGCATACTTCCATGATATTGCAATAATAACCGAAAAAATGACATTGAAAATTTTTCCCATTCTCCGGCCCGTTCAGCAAAATCACGAAAACGGTTGTCCGTCAGCGGGGGACGGGTTCCAGGTAAAAATTTCCCAGTATTTCGAATTGTCCGTCGGAGAGAGACAAAAGGCCGCCGCTTTGAAAGCGCGGGCAGGAGGAGGCGGCGAAATCCGGGAAATCTTTCTGTGAAGAATTTACCTTGCAAAACCGGAAGAGAAGACGTAAAATAAGCGTCATACCAGGACGAAGGTCCTATTTGTATAGGAGGATGAAAAGAATGAAAAAGTTTTTCGCGATGCTTCTGGCTCTGGCCATGGTGCTGAGCCTGGCCGCCTGCGGCGGCGGTTCCGACGGGTCCGGCGGCTCCCAGCCCTCCAGCGGCTCCAGCTCCGGCAAGACCGTCAAGATCGGCGTCTTTGAGCCCGCCACCGGCGACTCCGGCCCCGGCGGCAAGCAGGAAATGCTGGGTATGCAGTACGCCAACAAGGAGACCCCCACGGTGGAAATCGGCGGCGAGACCTACAATGTGGAGCTGGTCTATGCCGATAACGCCTCCGACGCCGCCAAGGCCCCCACGGCCGCGGCCGAGCTGGTGGGCAAGGACGTGAGCCTGGTGCTGGGTTCCTACGGTTCCGGCGTCTCCATGGCCGGCGGCCCCGTGTTTGACGAGGCCGGCCTGGCCGCCATCGGCGTGACCTGCACGAACCCCGGCGTTACCGCGGGCAACGATTACTACTTCCGCATCTGCTTCCTGGATCCCTTCCAGGGCACCGTCCTGGCCAACTTCGCCAGCGAGAAGTTCTCCGCCAAGAAGGCCTACTTGCTGGGCGAGCTGGGCAACGACTACGACCAGGGACTGCTGAACTACTTCGAGCAGGCCTTTGACGGCACCTGCGTGAAGGACTCCTTCCCCACCAACACCTCCGACTTCTCCACCTACCTGAACAAGGCCGTGGCCGAGGGCGCGGACGTCATCTTCTGCCCCGTGTCCATCGCCTACTCCACCCAGATTGTGAAGCTGGCCGCCTCCATGGGTCTGGAAACTCCCATCCTGGGCTCCGACACCCTGGACAGCAACATGGTTCTGGACGCCGCCAAGGGCTCCAAGGTCCAGCTCTTCGTCTCCACCTTCTATCAGGAGGGCGGCGCGCCGGACTTCGATAA
>CATNDJ010000083.1 GCA_950097265.1 uncultured Oscillibacter sp. | reverse complement strand
ACGACATCGCCTTTGAGCGGAACATGTTCCGGGTCCGGGGGGACACGGTGGAGATTTACCCCGCCTATTACAAGGACAAAGCCATCCGGGTGGAGTTCTTCGGGGACGAGATCGAGCGGGTCAGCGAGTTCAACCCCGTCACCGGCTCCGTGAACCGGGTGCTGAACCACATCGCCATCTACCCGGCCAGCCACTATGTCACCACCAAGGACAAGATGGACCGGGCCATCGGCGAAATCCGGAAGGAGCTGGAAGTGCAGGTCCGGGCTTTTACCGGCAATAACCAGCTGGTGGAGGCCCAGCGCATCCGCCAGCGGACGGAGTACGACATGGAGATGATGGCGGAGCTGGGCTACTGCTCCGGCATCGAGAACTACTCCCGCATCATCTCCGAGCGGCCCCAAGGCTCCGCCCCCATGACGCTGCTGGACTTTTTCCCGGATGATTTCGTGCTGTTTGTGGACGAGAGCCACGTTACCCTGCCCCAGGTCCGGGCCATGTACAACGGGGACCACGCCCGGAAGGACAGCCTGGTGAAATACGGCTTCCGCCTCCCCTGCGCCTACGACAACCGGCCGCTGAAGTTCGAGGAGTTCGAGGGCCGCATCGGACAGGCGGTGTTCGTCTCCGCCACCCCCGGCCCCTATGAGCGGGAGCGGGCGGACCAGGTGGTGGAACAGGTCATCCGCCCCACGGGACTGCTGGACCCCCGGGTGGAGGTCCGGCCCGTCACCGGGCAGATCGACGATTTGATGGAGGAAATCAACGCCCGGGCGGCGAAGGACGAGCGGGTGCTGGTGACCACGCTGACGAAGAAAATGGCGGAGGACCTGACGGAGTATTTGAAAAATGCCGGCATCAAGGTCCGCTATATGCACTCCGACGTGGAGACCATCGAGCGGATGGAGATTATTCGGGACCTGCGCCTGGGGAAGTTCGACGTGCTCATCGGCATCAACCTCCTGCGGGAGGGCCTGGACCTTCCCGAGGTCAGTTTGGTGGCCGTGCTGGACGCGGATAAGGAGGGCTTCCTCCGGTCCGAGACCTCCCTCATCCAGACTATCGGCCGGGCGGCCCGGAACGCCGGGGGCCTGGTGATCCTTTACGCCGACACAGTGACCCCCTCCATGCGGGCCGCCATGGACGAGACGGAGCGCCGCCGGGGGATACAGGACCGTTTCAACCGGGAACACGGCATCGTCCCCAAGACCATCATCAAGGGGGTCCGGGAGGTGCTGGAGATTTCCACCACGGCGGAGGACGAGACCACCCGGGCCCGCCGCCACCGCAAGCTGAACAAGGCGGAGCGGGACGCGGAGATCAAGCGCCTGGAAAAGGAAATGAAGGAAGCCAGCAAAATGCTGGAGTTTGAGTATGCGGCGGTGCTGCGGGACCGCATCATCGAATTGCGGGGTGAGAAGGAATGAAATACGGCTGGCTGGATGAATATCTGCTGTCCCTCCCGGGGGCGGAAAAAGACTATAAGGCCGAGTGGGCCTGGTTCCGGTATCAGATCCGGGGCAAGCTCTTCGCCGCCGTCTGCTCCCCGCAGGGGATGAAGGACGAGGCGTACAACGGGCACGACTTGGTGAACCTCAAGTGCGAGCCCGCCCGAAGCGAGATTCTCCGGGCGGCCCATCCGGAGATTCTGCCGGGGTTTTACTGCGACAAGCGGAACTGGATTGCCTGCCTCCTGGACGGGGAGCTGCCGGACGACATTCTGCGGGAGCTCTGCGCCCAGTCCCACGAGCTGGTTTTGAAGAAGCTGCCCAAGTATGTTCAGCGGGAGATTCTGGGAGAATAGGAACATGGAGCTGACGAAGTTTCAGAAACTCATGCTGGCGGTCCTGGCGGGGATGCTGGCGCTTTTCAGCGTCCTCATGGCGGTCCTCCGGGCCCGTCCCGGCGTGCTGTTTGAGGAGAGCCTGCTGAAAATCACGGTGCAGGACGGCCGGACCGTCTACAGCGGCAGGGCCCACGGGGACCCGGTAAGCATTGCCGTCACCTTCCCCACGAATTTTGAGCGGGACGTGGAATACACCATCGGCTCGGAAATCCACGACGTCTGCCGGGTGTTCTACCCGACGGAGAGGATTCAGACGGAGCACGGCGATTCCGTGGGCGGCATTTTGGTGACGAAGAACGGGGAAACCCTCTTTGAGGGCGGCTATGACCCGGAGGCCGAGTTTGGGTTTTATGATGAAAACGGGGAGTGGACACCCTCCGCCGGGCTGGGCGTCCGGGCGCACGTGAGCGGCGACCCCTGGTACGGCTATGAGACCACCGCCGCCGGCGCGGTCCGCTTCGCTTTCGGCCCCGATACCTCCGCCCGCGGGGACCCGGCCCTGTTTGGCATGGCGGTGTTCCTGACGGCCCTGCTGGCCCTGGAGATCGTTTTTCACAAGACGCTGTTCCGCTGGCGGCACTGGGCCGCCCGGGACCCGGAGCCCTCGGAGGGGTACCTTGTCCTAGAGCGGGCGGGCTGGGCCGTCTTCGCGGCGGTGATTGCCGTGGTGTATGTCGCCGCCATGACGGAAATTTATTAGCGGAGGCCCTATGGAGACACAGAAAAAGGCCCCGGCCAGCGCCGCGATTCTGGCGGCGGCGGCCCTGTGGGGCGTCATCGGCTTATGGAACCGAAACCTGATGGCGGCGGGCCTCTCGCCCTTCTCCATCGTGGTGGTCCGCAATCTGGGGGGCTGCGCCCTGCTGGTCCTGTTTTTCCTGTTCAGGGACCGGAGCGTCTTCAAGGTGGAGCGGCGGCACCTCAAGTATTTCTTCGGCACCGGCGTGATCAGCGTGGTGCTGTTCACCGTCTGCTACTTTTCCTGCCAGAAGCTCTGTTCCCTGGCCGTGGCCTCCATTCTGCTGTACACGGCCCCCTCCTTCGTGGTGCTCCTGTCCGCCGTTTTGTGGAAGGAGCCGGTGACGAAGAAGAAGCTCCTGGCCCTGTTTTTGACGCTGATCGGCTGCGCGTGCGTCTGCGGTGTGTTCAGCGGCGGGCTGTCCGTCACTCTCCCCGGCGTGCTCCTGGGCCTGGGGTCCGGCTTCTTCTACGCGCTCTACAGCATCTTCGGCCGGTACGCCCTGGCCCACTACCCGCCCCTGACGGTGACGGTCTGGACCTTCCTTTTCGCGGGCCCGGCCTCTCTGGTCCTGCTCCGCCCGGCGGAGCTGGCGGGAGCCTTCGGCGGAAACCCCGGCTTGTGGGGCACGGCCCTGGCCCTGGCGGTGTTTTCCACCGCCGCGCCCTACATCTTTTATACCTGGGGCCTCGCCCGGACGGAACCGGGCCGGGCCTCCATCCTGGCCAGCCTGGAGCCGGTGGCGGCCACCTTGACGGGAGCGCTGGCCTTCGGCGAGTCCCTGGGGCCGCTGACGGTGCTGGGCGTCCTCGCCGTCCTGGCGGGCGTGGCGATTTTGAGGTGAAGCATGGCAAAGAAAAAGGACGAGAAAACCAACGTGATGCGGATTCTGGACCAGAAGAAGGTCCCCTATACCCCCCATTTCTACGAGGAGAACGAGGGCCCCGAGGGCACCCGTGACTACGGCGTACACGTGGCCCAGGCCCTGGGCCAGGACCCCAGGCGGGCCTTTAAAACCCTGGTGGCAAAGGGAGCCTCCGGGACCTATCATGTGTTCGACGTCCCCACGCCGGACAGCCTGGATCTGAAAAAAGCGGCCAGGGCGGCGGGAGAGAAGTCCATCGACCTCCTGCC
>CATNDJ010000082.1 GCA_950097265.1 uncultured Oscillibacter sp. | reverse complement strand
CATGCGGGGCCCGGAGAAACAGGCCATCGTGGTCCGGGACCAGGAGGGCAATCTGGTGGAGAAGGTGGAGCCCCTGCGCTTCATCAAGGACCGCTATCCCATCCTGGGGGTTCCCCTGATTCGGGGGACGGTGAATTTCCTGGATTCTATGGTCAACGGGGTCAAGGCCCTGATGTATTCTGCCGACTTTTACCCCGAGGAGGCGGCGGCGCAGCCGTCCAAATTCGAGCTGTGGCTGGAGAAGCGTCTCTCAAGCAAAAAGCTGGAGAGCGCCGTGGTGGCCCTGGCGGTGGTGCTGGGAGTGGGCATGTCCGTCTTCCTCTTCATGGTCCTGCCCACGCTGCTTACCGGGGGCATCCTGCATTTCTTCCCCGGCTTCCCCTTCTGGGGGCGGAATCTGGTGGAGGGACTTCTGAAGGTGGTCATTTTCATGGCCTACCTCATCCTCTGCTCCCGGCAGAAGGACATCTACCGGGTCTTCCAGTACCACGGGGCGGAGCACAAGACCATCTTCTGCTATGAGGCGGGCTTGCCCCTGACGGTGGAAAACGTCCGGGTTCAGCCCCGGCACCATCCCCGGTGCGGCACCAGCTTTTTGTTCGTGGTCATCTGCGTGTCCATCATCTTTTCCAGCATCTTTTTCGGCGTCTGGCCCATTACAAACGCCTGGCTGCGGACGGCGGTCCATCTGCTGCTGCTGCCCCTGGTGGTGGGGGTGACCTACGAGTTTAACCGCTGGGTGGGGCGGCACGTGCAGGAGAGCCGCCTGGCGAAAATCCTGACGGCCCCGGGCCTCTGGATGCAGAATTTCACCACCAACGAGCCGGACGACGGCATGATTGAATGCGCCATCCGGTCCTTGGAATTGGTCCTTCCCTCGGAGAAGGGCAAAGACGAGTGGTAAAGGGGTGAGTTCCCTTGGCGATAACCTATAATGATTTATATCTGGACGTTCGCCAGCAGCTCCGGGAGAGCGGGGTGGAGGCCTCCACCCTGGAGGCCCGGGAGCTGGTCTGCTTCGGCACCGGCAAGAGCCGGGAGGAGCTTCAGCGGGACAGCCGCCTGTACGCCTCCCCGGAGCGGGAGGCCCAGGTGCGGCGGCTGGTGGAGCGCCGCATGGCCGGGGAGCCGGTGGCCTACCTCATCGGCGAGTGGGAGTTCTACGGACTCCCCCTGGACATCTCCCAGGACGTGCTGATCCCCCGGGCGGACACCGAGGTGCTGGCCGAGCAGGCCATCGCCTACATACAAACGCTGGGGGACTGCCGGGTGCTGGACCTCTGCGCGGGCAGCGGCTGCGTGGGGCTGGCCATTGCCTCCCAGTGCCCCCAGGCCCGGGTGGCGCTGGGAGAGATCGACGACAGCGCCCTGAAAATCTGCCGCCAGAACATCCGGCGGAACAGCCTCTCCGCCAGGGTCATGCCCATCCAGGCGGACGCGCGGGAGAAGCCCGCCCGGTCCCTGGGGGAGTTCCAGTGCATCGTCAGCAACCCGCCCTACATTCCCTCCGGGGACATCGCCGGGCTGGAACCCTCCGTCCGGGACTACGAGCCCCATATGGCCCTGGACGGCGGAGCCGACGGCCTGGACTTCTACCGCTCCATCGCCGGGCAGTGGAAGGAGGCCCTGGCCCCCGGCGGGCGGATTTATTTTGAGGTCGGCATCGGCCAGGCGGACGCGGTGCTGAGGCTGATGCGCAGCCAGGGCTTCGGGGATTTGCAAATCGTCAAGGATCACCATCAAATTCCAAGAGTGGTGCTGGGCGCCATCTGTCAGGAGATTTAAGGAGGAGCGTTATGGAAAAGAGACTGTAGAAAATCAACCAGGGCAAAATGGTGGACGGCGTCTGCGCCGCCATCTTCCCCCGGGAGCCGGAGGAACTCTGAGATAGATTTAAAAAGCAATTTATAAATTACCTATATAACTAATCAGGAGGAAATCAGCATGGCAAAGGACAAAGCGCCCCTGCCCACGGCGGCCCCGGCGTCGGATAAGAAAAAGGCCATCGACAGCGCCATGAGCCAGATTGAAAAAATGTACGGCAAGGGCTCCATCATGCGCCTGGGAGACCGGACGGCCCTGAACGTGGAGTTCATTCCCACGGGCTCCCTGGCCCTGGACGTGGCCCTGGGGATCGGCGGGCTCCCCAAGGGGCGCATCATTGAGATTTACGGGCCGGAGTCCTCCGGCAAGACCACCCTGGCCCTTCACGTGGTGGCCGAGGCCCAGAAGCGGGGAGGCGAGGTGGCCTTCGTGGACGCGGAGCACGCCCTGGACCCCACCTATGCCCACGCCCTGGGCGTGCGGGTGGAGGATATGCTGATCTCCCAGCCGGACACCGGCGAGCAGGCCCTGGAAATCACTGAGGCCCTGGTGCGCTCCGGGGCCATCGACGTCATCGTGGTGGACAGCGTTGCCGCCCTGGTGCCCCGGGCGGAGATCGAGGGCGAGATGGGCGACAGCTACGTGGGCCTTCACGCCCGGCTGATGAGCCAGGCCCTGCGGAAGCTGACGGGAGCCATCGGCAAAACCAACACCATCGTCATCTTCATCAACCAGCTCCGGGAAAAGGTGGGCGTCATGTACGGCAACCCGGAGGTCACCACCGGCGGCCGGGCGCTGAAGTTCTATGCCTCCGTGCGCATTGACGTGCGGCGCATCGAGGCCATCAAAAACGGCAGCGAAATCATCGGCAACCGGACCCGGGCCAAGGTGGTGAAAAACAAAATGGCGCCCCCCTTCCGGGAGGCGGAGTTCGACATTATGTACGGCGAGGGCATCGTCCGGGAGAGCGAGCTCATCGACCTGGGAGTGAAGCTGGACCTGGTGCAGAAGGCGGGCTCCTGGTTCTCCATGGGCGAGACCCGCATCGGCCAGGGCCGGGAGGCGGCAAAGAAGTACCTCCAGGAGAACCCGGAGATTCGGGACCAGCTGGAAGCGGACATCCGGAAGAACTTCGACAAACTCATGAGCAGCCAGGCCCGGGCCGCCGCCAAGGCCGCCGGGCGGGCCGTGGACGTCAGCGCCGACGACTTCGACGACTCCGGCGAATCCGACTGATCATGCGGATTGAGCGGGTTGAGGCCTCGAAGCATAAACGGGGCCGGGTCCTGGTCTTTCTGGAGGACGGGGCCTGCCTGAAGGTCACGGAGCAGGAGCTGCTGGACTTCGGCGTCCGCTCCGGGGACGACCTGGACGGAGAGGCCCTGGCGCGGCTGAAAGAGGCCGCCGGGGTTTCCAACACCCGGGCCGCTGCCGCGGACCTCATCGGCAAGCGGGCCATGAGCCGGAGGGACCTGGAGCGGAAGCTTCAGGAAAAGGGGGCCAGCGAGGCCGAGGCCCGCTACGCCGCCGAGTGGCTGGAGGCCATCGGGGCCCTGAACGACGCGGAATACGCCGCCGCCCTGGCCCGGCACTACGGGGGGATGGGCTACGGCCCCGCCCGGGTCCGGGAGAAGCTCTATGAAAAGGGGATTCCCCGGGAGCTGTGGGAGGACGCCCTGGAGGAGCTTCCCGCCGGCGGCGGGCAGGTGGAGGCGTTCCTGCGGAGCAAGCTCCGGGGGCGGGTCCCCGACGAAAAAGAGAAGCGGCGTTTGACAAACGCCCTGCTCCGCCGGGGGTTTCCCTGGGGGGAGATTAAGAGCGCCTGGCGGCGAATGGGGGAGGAAATACAACAAGAGGACTAATCCTCTTGGCTCTGTACTCGCCCGTTCGGGCGGGAGAGTCAACAGCCATGATGATGGCTGGTCCAATGCACCCCCCATTCTCTCTTTTGCGAAAAGAGAGAATGCGCCGTGCACGGTG
>CATNDJ010000081.1 GCA_950097265.1 uncultured Oscillibacter sp. | reverse complement strand
CTCCACGGTCTCCATGGGGAAGCGCTCCTCCTCGTCGATCTCCTCGGCCAGGGGCTTGACCTCGTTCTCGGCGAACTCACGGTACATCTTACGGAGCATCAGCTGCTCATTGGAAAGATGAAAATCCATACCTTATATACTCCTTTACTCAGGTTTTACTTGGAATAGTCGTAGAAGCCCTTGCCGGTCTTCTTGCCCAGCAGTCCGCCGCGCACCATCTTCTTCAGCAGCAGGGCGGGGCGGTACTTGGGATCGCCGCTCTCGTTGAAGAGGGTCTCCATGATGGCCAGGCACACGTCCAGGCCGATGAAGTCGCCCAGAGCCAGGGGGCCCATGGGATGGTTCGCGCCCAGGCGCATGGCCTTGTCGATGTCCTCCACGGAGGCCACGCCGGTCTCCACCAGGCCCGCCGCCTCGTTGATCATGGGGATGAGGATCTTATTGACCACGAAGCCGGGAGCCTCGGCCACTTCCACGGGATCCTTGCCGATCTCCTGGGACAGCTTGTAGATGAAATCGAAGGTCTCCTGGGTGGTGTTGGCGCCCCGGATGATCTCCACCAGCTTCATGCTGGGGACGGGGTTGAAGAAGTGCATGCCGATCACGGGGTGGTTCAGGCCGTTGGCCATCTCCGTGATGGACAGGGAGGAAGTATTGGAGGCGAAGATGGCCTCGGGCTTGCACATGGCGTCCAGCTCGCTGAGCAGGGTCTTTTTGGTGGCCATGTCTTCCTTGACGCACTCGATGATGAGGTCCGCGTCGGCGCAGGCGGATTTCTCCTCCACCAGGACGTTCGCCATGATGGCGTCGGCCGCGGCCTGCTCCATCCGGCCCTTGTCCACGCGCTTTTGGAGAGAGGCGGCCAGCTTGTCCTTATGCTTCTGGGCGGACGCCACGGAGCTGGCGTACATCAGGGCGGTGTGGCCCTTTGCCGCGAAGACCTGAGCGATGCCGCTGCCCATCGTGCCCGCGCCGAAAATAGCTACCTTCATTGATTGTTCCTCCTGTTATTTTGTAAAATTGTGGCTTCTGTTACCTCGTTCAAATTCGGACAAAGAGAGCAAATCCCGACATTGCTAATTTGCTCACAATCTTTATTATAGGGTTCTTCCGCCGAATTATCAAGTACAATTTCACCGCCGCCCCCCTCTTTTTTTCTTTTTTACAATTCTTACAAAATACTCGTTAAAATTTATACAATTTTTTTTGCTCCCGCCTTTTTCTTCCGGTTCCGCCTCCGGCTGGAAGAACTCCCCTCCCCGCCGAAAAACGCCCGTCCCTTTTGACGGTTCTGTCAATTTTTTAGTTTCCCTAAAAATTTTTTAGATTTCCTCTTGCTTTTTCTGTTTTCTGTGCTATCATGGGAGCATCACTTGAAATTTTGTTAGTATTATCAAAAATATATTTGGAGGCGCGTCATGAAAGAAGCCATCAAGTGGACCCTGAACCGCATGCCCAAGAGCGAGGACAAGCAGCTCTCCATCATGTCCCTGTCCAACGTGGCGAAAGCCCGCTTTTTCCACAGCAGCTTCCCTCAGTACTCCATCACTCCCCTGGCCGAGCTGGACGGCATGGCCAAATATCTGGGGCTGGCGGGCCTCTACGTGAAGAACGAGGCCCACCGCTTCGGCCTCAACGCCTTCAAGGTGCTGGGGGGCTCCTTCGCCATGGGCCGGTATATTGCCAAGGAGATGGGCCGGGACGTGTCCGAGATGACCTACGACTACCTGACCAGCGAGGCCTTCCGCCGGGAGTTCGGCCAGGCCACCTTCTTCACCGCCACCGACGGCAACCACGGCCGGGGCGTGGCCTGGGCGGCCAACAAGCTGGGCCAGAAAGCGGTGGTCCACATGCCCAAGGGCAGCAGCCAGCCCCGCTTCGACAACATTGCCAAAGAGGGAGCCCAGGTGACCATCGAAGAAGTCAACTACGACGACTGCGTCCGGATGGCCGCCGCCGAGGCGGAAAAAACGGAACACGGCGTCATCGTCCAGGATACCGCCTGGGACGGCTATGAGGAGATCCCCTCCTGGATTATGCAGGGCTACGGCACCATGGCCGGGGAAGCTGGGGAGCAGCTGCGCCAGATCGGCGTAAACCGCCCCACCCACGTCTTTGTCCAAGCGGGCGTTGGCAGCCTGGCGGGGGCCGTGGTGGGTTACTTCACCAACCTCTTCCCCAACGATCCCCCGAAATTCATCGTCATGGAGGCCCAGGCGGCGGACTGCCTTTACCAGGGCGCCGTGGCCGGGGACGGAAAGCCCCGGGTGGTGGACGGCGATTTGAAGACCATCATGGCGGGCCTGGCCTGCGGAGAGCCCAACACCATCTCCTGGGACATCCTGCGCAATCACGTCGCCGCCTTCGTCTCCTGCCCCGACTGGGTCAGCGCCCGGGGCATGCGGATGCTGGGCGTGCCTGTGAAGGGGGACCCGGTGGTTATCTCCGGCGAGAGCGGCGCGGTGGGCATGGGCCTCATCGCCGCGCTGATGGAGACCGACGAGTACAAGGACTTGCGGGAGGCCGTCGGACTGGACCGCTACAGCCAGGTGCTGATGTTCTCCACCGAGGGCAACACCGATCCCCTGAAATTCCGCAAGGTGCTGTGGGACGGCGAGTACGCCACCGTCTGAGCACGCATACGGGCATGTACGGAGAGCCGGGCCGGAGGGTCCGGCTCTCCTGATTGTTTTCCCTCTCCGGGACCGGCGAAGCCTGTTGCTTTCCGGCCGAAAATGTGTTATAACAGCAGTTGGCAGAAACAAAGGAAAATCTTACGATGGAGGATAGTCTATGAACAACAATACCCGTCCCGCGGACATGAAGCGGATCAGCACCCCCGAGCTGGCGGAGGCGTTCATTTCCGAACAGGTGGCCCAGGTCCGGGCCCAGGTGGGGGATAAGAAGGTGCTGCTGGCCCTCTCCGGCGGCGTAGACTCTTCCGTGGTGGCCGCCCTGCTCATCAAGGCCATCGGAAAGCAGCTGGTTTGCGTCCACGTGAACCACGGCCTGATGCGCAAGGGGGAAAGCGAACAGGTCATCGAAGTTTTCAAGAATCAGCTGAACGCCAACCTGATTTACATTGACGCCACGGACCGCTTCCTGGACCTGCTGGCCGGGGTGGACGAGCCGGAGCGGAAACGGAAAATCATCGGCGGCGAGTTTATCAAGGTCTTCGACGAGGAGGCCCGGAAGCTGGAGGGCATCTCCTTCCTGGCCCAGGGGACCATCTACCCCGACATCCTGGAGAGCGACGGGGTCAAGGCCCACCACAACGTGGGCGGTCTGCCGGAGGATATGGACTTCGAGCTGGTGGAGCCGGTGAAGCTCCTATTCAAAGACGAGGTCCGTGTGGTGGGCCGGGCCCTGGGCCTGCCGGTGTCTATGGTGGAGCGCCAGCCCTTCCCGGGGCCGGGCTTGGGCGTGCGCTGCCTGGGGGCCATCACCCGGGACCGCCTGGCGGCCCTGCGGGAGTCCGACGCGATTTTGCGGGAGGAATTCAGCAAGGCAGGCCTGGCGGAGCAGGTCTGGCAGTATTTTACCGTGGTGCCGGACTTCCGGTCCACCGGCGTGCGGGACGGCAAGCGGGCCTTCGACTGGCCGGTCATCATCCGGGCCGTCAACACCGTGGACGCCATGACCGCCACTGTGCCGGAGATTCCCTGGCCGGTGCTGCAGACCATCACCAGCCGGGTGCTGGCGGAGGTGCCGGGCGTGTGCCGGGTGCTGTACGACCTGACCCCGAAGCCCGTGGGGACGATTGAGTGGGAATAACTGACAAAACCCGCAAAGCCTTGAAAACACTGGGTTCTTGAA
>CATNDJ010000080.1 GCA_950097265.1 uncultured Oscillibacter sp. | reverse complement strand
AAGCCCGTCATGGTGACGCTGGTGACCTCCCGGCCCGCCGTCTCCAGGGCCATGGCGAGAAACTCGCTGCGGCTCACCGGCTGGTCCGGCTGGAAATAGTAAAAGTCCCCGATTTTCCCGCCGGTGAAAACGCCCTTTTCCGCCAGGGTCTGGGCGGCCCGGGCGGCGGGGCTGTCCTTGGTGTCGGCGTAGTCCACGCCGGAGCGGGTTTTGTCGATGGTCACGGTGACCTTGGCGGGGGCGGAGACGTGGCCCTGGCTGTCCGTAGCCGTGTAGGTGAAGCGGTCCGAGCCGGTAACGCCCTCGTCGGGGGTGTAGGTGAAGCTGCCGCCCTCAATGACGACCACGCCCTTTCGGGGCTCCTCCGCCAGGGCGAAGGTCATCTCGTCCCCCTCCGGGTCCGAGGCCAGGAACTCGCCCTGGCCGGGGATGTCCCGATAGGTCCGGATCTCCAGGTCCCAGACCTGGGGCGCGCCCTCCGGGGGCGTCTCCTCGGCCTTTTTGCCGAACAGTGCCGAAGCGCTGCCCGTCAGCAGTACCGCCGTCAGCGCCAGCAGGGCGGCGGCTCGTGTCAGTTGGTGCTTCATAGGAAAATCATCCTCCTGTATGAATTGGTACGGGAGTAGTGTTTTCCCATTCCATGAAATTATGCGAAAAACCGCCGCCCCGGTTTTCCGGGGCGGCGGCATTATCCGGTTATCGCAGCGGCGACCGGGCCGTCCGGCGCATCTCCGGGGAGCGCTTTTTGATGCCCGACACCACCCCCATGGCCATGTAGAGCGTGACGATGGAGGACCCGCCGTAGCTGAAGAACGGCAGGGTGATGCCGATGGTGGGCATGACGAAGAGGCACATGCCGATGTTGATGACGGTCTGGAAAATCAGGATGGAGGCCATGCCCACGCAGACGTAGCGGTAGAAGGGCGTCCGGGCCTTCCGGGCCACCAGCAGGATGCGGAGGATGATGGCCGCCAGCAGGACCATGATGGCGATGCACCCGAAGAGCCCCAGTTCCTCCCCCGCCACGGCGAAGATCAGGTCCGTCTGCTTGGCGGGGAGGGAGGTGCTGCCGCTTTGGGTCAGCCGGCCGCTGAGGTAGCCCTGGCCGCCGAGCCCCCCGGAGCCGATGGCAAGCAGACTCCGGGTCTGCTGCCAGCCCGTGTCCAGGGGCTCGAAGCTGTGGTCAAAGAGGACGATGAAGCGTTTCAGCATGTACTCCATGTTTTTCGGCACCAAATCCAGCAGCAGCACGGCGGCGATGACCCCCCCGGTTCCGGCGAACAGCAGGACGAACCACCGCAGGGCGAAGCCCGCCACATAGGCCATGCAGAGGAAAATGAACAGGAAGACCAGGGCGTTTCCCATGTCGTGGGAGACCAGGAAATATAGCCCGCACATGCCCAGAGTATGGGCCGCCACAGAGAGCGCGGAGGGAAAGGACTTCAAATCCTGCTTCTCCTCCCACAGCCACTCGATCTGTTTGGCCAGCAGCAGGACGAAGGTGATCTTCACCACCTCGGCGGGGCCGATCTGGAAGGGGATGAGGGGGAACTTCAGCCAAGCCCGGTTTCCGGTGTTGCCCGCCACGCCGAAGGGCGTTCTCAGCAGGAGGATGAAGCCCACGTTAAAGGCCAGAATCCACTTCCACTTCCGGGTGATGGACTCCAGGTCCAGCATGGAGAAGAAGATGTAAACGCACACGCCCATCCCCAGGGCCACGGTCTGAATGGTCATCCGCCGCAGGCCCGTGGCGGGGTCCATGTACCGGGTGGCGCTGAACACCAGGGCGACGCCGTAGACCGTCGCGGTGCAGCAAAGGGCCAGCAGCACCAGGTCGGCCTGCTGGATAAAGTCGGTCAGGATTGCTTTCAGTCGGTTCAGCATGATACGCTCCTTGGAGTTCAGGCTTGTACGTGAACAAGGTATTTTACCACAAATAAAAAAACCTGTAAACAATCGAAATTTGTTTTTACACACTGTTCAAATTGTGTTATACTGAATTGATTTCAGATGGACGCGGAAGGGAGGCTCCGGCATGGACTACATCTCTCACAGCGAGGCGGAGACGGAGGACCTGGGCCGCCGCCTGGCCGCCGCCCTGGGCCCCGGGGCCGTGGTGGCCTACCGGGGCGGCTTGGGGATGGGCAAAACCGCCTTCACCCGGGGGCTGGCCCGGGGCCTTGGGTATCAGGGCCGGGTGACCAGTCCCACTTTTACCATCGTCAACGAGTACGAAGGGGGAAGCCTGCCCCTGTTCCACTTCGACATGTACCGCCTGGAGGGGGCGGAGGACCTCTTCGACATCGGCTGGGAGGACTACCTGGATCGGGGAGGAATCTGCGCCGTGGAGTGGAGCGAACGGGTGGAGGAGGCCCTGCCGGAGGACGCGGCGGCCGTCTCCTTTGCCCGCTGCCCGGAGAACGAAAACTGGCGGACCATTAGGGTGGAAGGAGTTGGGCCGGTATGAGAATCTTAGCCCTGGAGACCGCCGCCAAGGCCGTCTCCGCCGCCGTCACGGAGGATGGGAAGGTCCTGGCCTCCGCATACCAGGACACCGGGCTGACCCACAGCCGGACCCTGATGCCCCTGGTGGAGCTTCTTTTGAAAAACACGGATATGACCCCGGCGGACCTGGACGCCATAGCCGTCTCGGCGGGGCCGGGGTCCTTTACCGGGGTCCGCATCGGCGTTTCCGCCGCCAAGGGACTGGCCTGGGCGGCGGACAAGCCCTGCGCGGCGGTGTCCACCCTGGCGGCCCTGGCCCGGAATGTTGCGTTTATGGACGGGCTCGTCGTCTGCGCTATGGACGCCCGGCGGCAGCAGGTCTACAACGCTCTTTTCGAGGCGAAGGACGGGGCCCTTGTCCGCTTGACGGAGGACCGGGCCGTCGCCCTGTCCGACCTGGCGGAGGAGCTGCGGAGCGACCCCAGGCCCAAGACCGTCCTGGGGGACGGGGGACGGATGACCTATGACTTTTTGACGGCGGCGGGGGTGCCCTGCCGCCTGGCCCCGGCCCATCTGGTGAAGGAGAACGCCGTGAGCGTCGCCCTGGAGGCGGAGGACGTCGCCCGGGCGGGCGGCCTGGTATCCGCCCAGGAGCTGGCCCCGGTGTACCTGCGGCCTCCCCAGGCCGAGAGGCTGCGGCGGGAGAAACAGGGCGGGTGAGTTGATTTGACCTTGGAATTTTAAATAGAAGGAGCGTTTTTATGAACGGAAAAGTACACGTCATGGACCACCCCCTGGTGGCCCACAAGCTGACCATCCTCCGGGACAAAAACACCAGCGTCAAGGATTTCCGGGAGCTGGTGTCCGAAATCGGCATGCTCATCACCTATGAGGCCACCCGGGACCTGCCCCTGACCACCTGCGAGGTGGAAACCCCCATCTGCAAGACCACCGCCCCCATGCTCAAGGGAAAGAAGTTCGCCGTGGTGCCCATCCTCCGGGCGGGCCTGGGCCTGGTGGACGGCGTGCTGCGCATGGTGCCTTCCGCCCGGGTGGGGCACATCGGCCTCTACCGGAACGAGGAGACCCTGGAGCCGGTGAAGTACTTCTGCAAGATGCCCAAGGACGTGGCGGAGCGGGAAGTGCTCATCGTGGACCCCATGCTGGCCACCGGCGGCAGCGCCGAGGCGGCCATCGGCTTCATGAAGGAATACGGCTGCACCAGCATCAAGCTGATGGTCCTCCTGGCCGCGCCGGAGGGCATTGAGCGCATCCAGAAGAGTCACCCGGACGTGGACATCTACTGCGGCGCGGTGGACGAGCGGCTGAACGAAAACGGCTACATCGTCCCCGGCTTGGGCGACGCGGGGGACCGGATTTTCGGAACAAAATAAAGAGAGGGCTCACCGCCGGTCAGGCGGTGAGCCCTTTTTTCATGCGGAAAAATCAAAGCACCTTGCTGAGGAAATCTTGGAGCCTGGCGTGCTGGGGCCGCTCGAAGATATCGGCGGGGGG
>CATNDJ010000079.1 GCA_950097265.1 uncultured Oscillibacter sp. | reverse complement strand
AGATCGACCCCAAGGCCATCGGCGTGGGGCAGTACCAGCACGACATGCCGCCGAAACGGCTGGACGAGGCGCTGAACGGCGTGGTGGAGGACTGCGTCAACGCCGTGGGCGTGGACGTAAACACGGCCTCCCCGTCCCTGCTCCAGCGGGTCTCCGGCCTGACGGCGGCCACGGCGAAAAACATCGTGGCCTACCGGGAGGAGAACGGCCCCTTCACCGCCCGGAAGCAGATTTTGAAGGTGCCCAAGCTGGGGCCCAAGGCGTTCCAGCAGTGCGCGGGCTTCCTCCGGGTGCCGGAGAGCAAGTCCGTCCTGGACAACACCGCCGTCCACCCGGAGAGCTACGCCGCGGCGGAAAAGCTCCTGGAGCTGACGGGCCACTCCCTGGCGGACGTGCGGGCGGGAAAGCTCCAGGGCCTCCCCGCCCAGGTGGCGGCCTACGGCGAGGAAAAGGCCGCCGGGGAGGCGGGGGTAGGCGTGCCCACCCTGCGGGACGTGGTGTCCGAGCTTTTGAAGCCCGGCCGGGACATCCGGGACGACCTGCCCAAGCCGGTGCTGCGGACGGACGTGCTGGAGATGAAGGACTTGAAACCCGGCATGGTGCTGACGGGGACGGTGCGGAACGTCATCGACTTCGGCGTCTTCGTGGACATCGGCGTCCACCAGGACGGGCTGGTGCATATCTCCCAGGTGGCGGACCGCCGGGTCCGGCACCCCTCGGAGGTGGTCTCCGTAGGGGACGTGGTGAAGGTGCTGGTCCTGGAGGTAGACGAGAAGAAGAAGCGCATCTCCCTCTCCATGAAGCAGGCCAAGTAAAAAAGCACATGAGAAAGGGCCCCTTCGAAAGGGGCCCTCAGCTTGTCGAAAAACATGGAAAACTAATTCGACGGGAAGGAAGAGAGCTACGAGAGGAACCCAGGAGGGGTTCCTTTCGTTTTCAATCATAAGTTTTCAGAACTTCCCACGGGTTCTGAAAACTTGCTCAGGCTGGCGAAAAGACTTTTCGCCAGTCTGAGGGCCCCTTCGAAAGGGGCCCTTTTCCATTTTACGTTGTTGGGCGCGGGGGACCGTCTTTATGGCTGACGGCTCCTCTTCCGGTAGGGCCTGGGGTCCTCCGTCAGCCCCAGCAGATAATCCACGCTGGTGCGGTAAAACCCCGCCAGCGCGATCAGCGCCCCGCTGGGAATGTCCAGCCCCCCGCTCTCATAGCGGGAATAGGTCGCCTGGGACACGTGGAGCAGCTCCGCCAGGGTCCGCTGGGGAAGGTCCCGGTCCTCCCGCAGGTCCCGCAGCCTCTGGTACATGGCACTTTCCCCTTTCCCGCCGTTCCGAATCGTCTCCATTTTAGGATATGCAAAAATTGCATATTGATTTTTATACGAAAATCGCATAGAATGGAGAAGACCGCACAGCGGGGGGAAGGGGGATCGCGTTGCCCACGAGAAAAAAAGAGGAAGGCCGGGTCTGGCGGGTGTGGGTGGATACCCGGCGGCGGGTGGTGTCCTTCCACGAGGCCCCGGGCTGTCAGCTTCTGGAGTTTCACAGCTACGAGCTCTTTCAAAGCTGCATCGACGGCTACACGGCCCAAGGGTACCGCTATCAGTAAAAAGGAAGCTCCGGCCGGAATCCGGCCGGAGCTTCCTTTTTATCCCCTTATCCCTCCACCCGAATGGCGTTTACAGGGCACCCATTGGCGGCGTCCCGGACCCGGGGGGACTTCCCCTCCGGCTGGGCAATGACGGCAGAGGACTTTCCCACGATGCGGAAGACCTCCGGCGCGGCGTAGGCGCACATGCCGCAGGCGATGCAGCGGGTTTCATCCACAGCGACGGTCATAAGCGGTCCCTCCTTTTTCGCTCTGCCTCCATCATAGCGCGAAACCGCCCCGTTGTCCAGCCTGGAAAATCCAGGGGAAACCGTCGGATTTTGTTTACAGTTCGTCATTTACTTCCCTCCCGGTTTGTGGTATGATGGAAGCCGTTCAACGACCCCGGACAAGTATGGAGGAACCCTATGAAACGAATCTTACCCAGAGCGCTTTCCCTGCTGCTGGTCCTCTCCCTGCTGGCGGCCCTGACCGTCTCCCCCGCCCTGGCCTCGGAGGCCATGGGGGACGACCTCACCGCCGCAGACACCCTGCTGAACCGGGAGACCCAGCTGTCCACCAACGTCTTTTGGAGCGAGGCGAGCTCCGATTACCGGACGGAAAATTTGATTACATACACCCCCAACGATTCCGTCACCCCCATCGTCACCTACGGCGGGGCCCTGACGGACCGGAGCTCCGTCTCCAATACCGCCCAGGCCCTGGAGGAGCAAGGCTGGCGGGTGGTGGCCGGAATCAACGGGGACTTCTACAACGTGAACAACGGCCTGCCCATCGGCATTGTGGTCACCCAGGGGCGGCTCCGCTCCAGCGACGGGGGCTACCATGCCATCGGCTTCCGGTCGGACGGCACCGCCATCCTGGGCAAGCCCGCCATCACCATGAGCGTCCGCTACACCGCTCAGGACGGCACGGGAGAGCCCCTCTACAACGAGGCCGGGGAGCCCCTGTACGACGAGCTGGGGAATCCCCTCACCAACGGCACGGGCCAGACGGCGGAGAAGACCCTGTGGCCCGCCGCCTTCAACAAGGCCCGGACGGAGTCCGGCGTGTTCGTCTACACCTATGACTTCAACGCCGCCCACACCACCGGCTCCACCCAGCCCGGCGTGGACGTGGTCTGCACCATTCAGGAGGGGGACCTGACCCTGGGCGGGACCACCTTCCTCCAGGTGGAGCGCATCGCGGAGACCGAGAAGGAGCCCACCCCCCTGGGCCCCACCCACGTGGTCCTCAGCGCCAACGCCAAGGCCGGGGAGGAAACCCTGAACACCCTCCGCTCCATCCCCGTGGGGACGGTCCTGGCGCTGACCCTGACGCCCGCCGACCCCGGCTGGAACGACGTGCAGTACGCCGCCGGCGCCCTCTACTCCCTGGTGGAAAACGGGGCCGTGGCGGCGGGCCTGCCCACGGGGACGGCCCCCCGGACCGCCGTGGGACAGCGCTACGACGGCAGCCTGGTCTTTTACACCATCGACGGCCGGAAATCCGGACACTCCATCGGGGCCACCATGGACCAGGTGGCCCGGCGGATGATTGAGCTGGGCTGCACCACGGCCCTGGGCCTGGACGGCGGCGGGTCCACCACCATGGCGGTGACCAAGCCCACGGAGACCGCCGCGGAGCGCATCAACCAGCCCTCCGACCGGGTGGAGCGCTCCGTGTCCAACCAGATTTTCCTGGTGGCCAGCAGCCAGCCCACGGGGCAGCTCAGCCACTTCCACGTCAGCGCGGACAACGCCTACGTCCTGGCGGGCAGCAGCGCGGAGATCTCCGCCGCCGCCGTGGATACCAACTTCATCCCCATGAACCAGCGCTATGACCTGACGGCCTCCGCCGGGACCCTGACGGGGAACACCCTGGTTACCCCCCTGGAGGGCGGGGATATCACCGTCACCGCCGAGGGCGGCGGCGGCCGGGGCTCCACCGTGGTTCACGCCGTGGCCGCGCCGGACGGCGTGGCGGTCCGGGACAGCCAAAACGCCATCATCACCACCCTGAACGCCGCCCCGGGGACCTCCGTCCAGCTCCACGGCTCCGCCGCCTACAAGCACCTGCCCCTGAAGGCGGACCCGGCGGCCTTCACCTGGGCCCTGGAAGGGGAGATCGGGACCATCGACGAGACGGGCCTCTTTACCGCCGCGGCCCTGGGGACGGGGAAAATCACCGTCTCCGCCGGCACCCAGAGCGCCAGCATCGACGTCACCGTTTCCACCCAGCACCTGGAGACCCTGGAGGACTTCGAGGGCGAGACCACCATTTTCCGGGGCTCCGGCGAGCGGGCGAACTTCAGCCTGAACCGGGACGGGAATTACGTCCGCTTCGGCAAAGCCTCCGGCAAGCTGGAATATGACCTCACCGAGGGCTCCGCCCAGTGGCACGCCACGGTTCAGCCCGCCGTCTTGAAAGAGCCCTACACGGGCCTGAACCTCTGGGTGGACAGCAACGGCTCCGGCAATACGCTCC
>CATNDJ010000078.1 GCA_950097265.1 uncultured Oscillibacter sp. | reverse complement strand
GCAACGCCAACATGCGGGAGCTGCTGGGCGGCAAGGGCGCGAACCTGGCCGAAATGACCAACATCGGCCTGCCCGTTCCCCAGGGCTTCACCATCACCACCGAGGCCTGCACCCAGTACTATGAGGACGGCCAGAAAATCAACGACTCCATCATGGCCGAAATCATGGAGTATATCACCAAAATGGAGGAAATCACCGGCAAGAAGTTCGGCGACCTGGAGAACCCCCTGCTGGTCTCCGTCCGCTCCGGCGCCCGGGCCTCCATGCCCGGCATGATGGACACCATCCTGAACCTCGGCCTGAACGAGGACGTGGTCCAGGTGCTGATCCGCAAATCCGGCAATCCCCGCTGGGCCTGGGACTGCTATCGCCGCTTCATCCAGATGTATTCCGACGTGGTCATGGAAGTGGGCAAGAAGTACTTCGAGCAGCTCATCGACCAGATGAAGGAAAAGAAGGGCGTCACCCAGGACGTGGACCTGACCGCCGAGGACCTGAAGGAGCTGGCCTCCCAGTTCAAGGCCGAGTACAAGTCCAAGCTGGGCGTGGACTTCCCCTCCGACCCCAAGGAGCAGCTGATGGGCGCCATCAAGGCCGTGTTCCGCTCCTGGGACAACCCCCGTGCAAACGTTTACCGCCGGGACAACGACATCCCCTACTCCTGGGGCACCGCCGTCAACGTCCAGTCCATGGCCTTCGGCAACATGGGAGACGACTGCGGCACCGGCGTGGCCTTCACCCGGAACCCCGCCACCGGCGAGAAGAAGCTCTTCGGCGAGTTCCTGACCAACGCCCAGGGCGAGGACGTGGTGGCCGGCGTGCGGACCCCCATGCCCATCCAGGAGATGGCCGACAAGTTCCCCGAGGCCTTCGCCCAGTTTGAGAACGTCTGCAAGATCCTGGAGGACCACTACCGGGATATGCAGGACATGGAGTTTACCGTGGAGGCCGGGAAGCTCTACATGCTCCAGACCCGCAACGGCAAGCGCACCCCCGCCGCCGCCCTGAAAATCGCCTGCGACCTGGTGGACGAGGGCATGATCGACGAGAAGAAGGCCGTGGCTATGATCGAGCCCCGGTCCCTGGACACCCTGCTGCATCCCCAGTTTGACGGCGAGGCCCTGAAGGCTGCCCCCGTGGTGGGCCACGCCCTGGGCGCCTCTCCGGGAGCCGCCAGCGGCAAGATCGTCTTCACCGCCGAGGAGGCCAAGGAGTGGGCCAACCGGGGCGAGAAGGTGGTCCTGGTCCGCCTGGAGACCTCTCCCGAGGACATCGAGGGCATGAAGGCCGCTCAGGGCATCCTGACCGTTCGCGGCGGCATGACCTCCCACGCGGCCGTGGTGGCCCGGGGCATGGGCAAGTGCTGCGTCTCCGGCTGCGGCGAAATCAAGATGGACGAGGAAAACAAGAAGTTCGACCTGGCGGGCAAGACCTACCACGAGGGCGACTGGCTGAGCCTGGACGGCTCTACCGGCAAGATTTACGACGGGGCCATCCCCACGGTGGACGCCGTCATCGGCGGCGAGTTCGGCCGGGTCATGGGCTGGGCGGACAAGTACCGCCGCCTCCAGGTCCGCACCAACGCGGATACTCCCCACGACGCCGCCCAGGCCCGGAAGTTCGGCGCTCAGGGCATCGGCCTGTGCCGCACCGAGCACATGTTCTTCAACGAGGACCGCATCCCCGCTATCCGGGAGATGATCTGTTCCGACACCCTGGAGCAGCGGGAAAAGGCCCTGGCCCGCCTGGAGCCCATGCAGCAGAGCGACTTCGAGGGCATCTACGAGGCCATGGAGGGCTGCCCCGTCACCATCCGCTTCCTGGATCCCCCCCTGCACGAGTTCGTGCCCACCGAGGAGGCCGACATTGCCAAGCTGGCCCAGGATATGGGCAAGTCCGTGGAGGATATCAAGGCCATCATCGCCGGGCTCCATGAGTTCAACCCCATGATGGGCCACCGCGGCTGCCGCCTGGCGGTCACCTATCCCGAAATTGCCGCCATGCAGACCCGGGCCGTCATCAAGGCCGCCCTCAAGGTCCAGGCCGCGCATCCCGACTGGAAGATGGTTCCCGAGATCATGATCCCCCTGGTGGGCGAGGTCAAGGAGCTGAAATACGTCAAGAGCGTGGTGGTGGAGACCGCCGACGCCATCATCAAGGAAGCCGGGTCCGACATGAAGTACCTGGTGGGCACCATGATTGAGATTCCCCGCGCGGCCCTGACCGCCGACGAGATCGCCAAGGAGGCCGGCTTCTTCTCCTTCGGCACCAACGACCTGACTCAGATGACCTTCGGTTTCAGCCGCGACGACGCCGGGAAGTTCCTGGACGCCTACTACGACCGGAAGATCTATGAGAACGACCCGTTCGCCAAGCTGGACCAGACCGGCGTGGGCAAGCTGGTGGCCATGGCCGCCAAACTGGGCCGGGAGGCCAATCCCGACCTGCACCTGGGCATCTGCGGCGAGCACGGCGGCGATCCCTCCAGCGTGGAGTTCTGCCACCGCACCGGGCTGGACTACGTGTCCTGCTCTCCCTTCCGCGTGCCCATCGCCCGTCTTGCGGCGGCCCAGGCGGCTATCAAAGAGGCCTGAGCGGGGACCTGAAATTCTGAAAACAGCGTGAACCTAACGAGGCGCGCCGCCCGGGCCTTTCCGGGCGGCGCGCCCTTCTCTTTCCGCGGGACGGGAAGGAAAGAACTTGACATTCCGGGGAAAGAACGATATCATATCTGCAAGAGAGAAAATCTGGAAGCCCGGGGCGGCGTTCGCCTCGCGCTTGCGGGAAATACGGGAGGGGCCGCATATGGAGGCGCTGCTTGTCAAGTTCAGCATACTGGCCGGTTTGTTCGGCGTCATGGGACTCATCGGGCTGGCGGCTCTCCTGGCGTCCGTGATTTGGCTGATCATCCGGGTGGCCAATTTCGACTCCATGCTGCCGGCCCTGCTTTGCGTCCTGGTGGCGGTCGGCCTGACGGCGGGGGGATTGTTTTTGAGCCCGGCGCCGGAGGGCCGGGCGGTGCCGCCCCTGAAAGCGCCGTGGGAGACGCTTCTGGAGAAAATCGCCGCTTTGCAGGACGATAAAGAGGACAAAGAGAAAGACGCGGCGGAGGACGAACCGGGGAGCGAACCGGGGGACTCCGAGGACGGAGAGGCCCCGCCGGAGATGGAACGGATGGAGGTAATCCGCACCAGCGCCCCGGAGCGGGAGGAAGGGGAAAGCGCCCCGGAGCCTGAACCGGCGGCCCCCAAGGCGGAAAATCCGCCGGAAGACGGCGGAGCGGAGCCCGTTTCCGCGGAGCAGAGCAGAGTTCTTGTTGACGAAGTCCTGGACGGCTGGCGCATACGGCTGACGCTCCCGAGGGAGTGGAAGGACGCGTGCGTGATTGAAAGCAACGGGGCCTATCTGGATTTTTATCAGAAGGCTTCCAGACTAGACTACGGTGGCTTGGTGTTCTTTCTAATGGTCACACCAAGCCCTGTGGACTTTGAAGAATATGTGCCTATGGAAAATCCCCAGATCGTAGCTGAGAAAGATGGCGTGGCCCTAATTTCCGGGGGACCGACGGATATCCAGTTTAATTATGAGGTGCAGGAGATTTCGGATGAATATACCCGGATGCAGGCGGAAATCCCCAGCATCCTAGAGACTGTAGAATTTGAACGAGCATAAGACAACAGCGCATGACCGACCGGCCATGCGCTGTTTTTATCGGCTTACAGGTCCACCACCGTGACCTCGTGTCCCGTATGGGGCAGGAGCTTCCCCAGCACGTCCGCCGTCTTCAGCTTCAGGGTGCTGGTGCAGATGCAGGGGTGGCAGCTCAGGTACTCCGCCTCATACACCTCCCGCTCCATGAGGAGCCGGACATGGTGTTCCGTATCGTTCATCAGCCCCAGGACGGTGGCCGACCCGGGGGTGCAGTGAAGCAGCTCCCACAGGCTCTCCTCCGGGGCGAAGGACAGCCGGGCGGAGCCGATCTGGTGGGAGAGGTCCTTGGTGTGGAAGGGCTTGTCGGGGCCCATAAGCAGCAGGTAGAACTGGGTTTTCTGCCTGTTGCAGAGGAAGAGGTTCTTGCAGATGGGCATGCCCAGGACCTCACTGACGGCGGCACACTTCTCCATGGTGTCGGCGGGCTCGCCGGAGACCCGGTCATAGTCCACGCCC
>CATNDJ010000077.1 GCA_950097265.1 uncultured Oscillibacter sp. | reverse complement strand
CCCCCAAGGAAGTGCTCGTGATGCGCGGATGCAAGCGCCGCCTTGAGGAGGAGAAGAAGAACCGGGGCAAGAAGAAGCCCAAGAAGGACGCCGAACCCGACCAGGAGGGGATCAACCGGGAGGACAGCCGGGAGGGCATCCGGGCCTACGCCCGAGGCCGGTCCTATATCCCCGGCCGTTACGGCGGCGTGACCCCCTACACCGACCCCAACCAGATTTTCCGAGCCATGGAAGCCGCTGAGGTCGGCGGAAAGAAGAAAAAGAAGGGAAAAACCGAGGAGAAGCCGGAGGGTACTACTCAGGCCGGGTCCATTCAGATTCCGGAGAGCAGGCCCGCCGAGCCTGCCTCCCCCGCGGAGGAAACCTCCCCCGCCCCCATCGAGGCCTCTGTCGAAGCTCCCGCTGAGATCCCCGTTGAGACTGAAGAGGTGGAAGTGGAAGTGGAGGAGATCGAGGTCGAGGTGGACGAGGATGAGAATAAGGAGGGCTGAGTGAATGTTAAAGTGGATTGAAACCACCGGGCGCTCCGAAGAGGACGCCATTGCTGCCGCTCTGTTTCAGCTGGGTCTGGACCGGGACGACGTGTCAGTCGAGGTAATTGAGCGGGCCAAGTCCGGTTTTCTGGGCTTTGGAAGCAACCCGGCCAAGGTCCGGGTGAGCTATGAGGAGGTGGACGGCGCGGCCCGTCCCCTCAAGGAGAACGCCAACGTGCTAAGCACCCTCGAGCCGGAGCCTGTGGCCGAGGTGAAGCGGCCCGCCCCCGTGGCGGAGGAGACCGTTCTTCCCGCTGCCAGGCCGGTGATGAAGGAGGAACAGATGCCCGCCGCCCCCGCAGCGGAGGAGACGATTCTGGCCGCCAAGCCGGGCATGGCCCCCCCGAAGAAAAGGAACCAGCCCCGGCCTGAGCGCCGGCCCCGCAGGGAGAATCAGCTTCAGGAGGGGGACGAGGTACTGATCGGCAGCGCCCCTGTTTCCCGTGAGCCGGTCACCATGGAGCCGGTCAAACCGGACGACGAGAAGGCCAACCGAATTCGGGAGTTCCTCACCGGGCTGATGAGTCACCTTCAGGTGGAGGCCGCTCCGGAGATTTTCATGACCAGCGAGGGCGGGTATAAGGTGACTCTCCAGGGCAAGGACCTGGGGGCTATCATCGGCCGCCGGGGCGAGACATTGGACGCCATTCAGCAGCTGACCAGCTACACCGTCAACCGGGGAGCGTCCAAGCGGGTGCGCATCCACGTGGACGCCGAGGGCTACCGGGCTAAGCGGGAGGAGTCCCTCCAGCGGCTGGCCGTCAAGGTGGCGGGCAAGGTGATCAAATACCGGAAAAATATGACCCTGGAGCCCATGAACGCCTACGAGCGCCATGTGATCCACACGGCCCTCCAGAACTACAAGGGCGTCACCACCTATTCCACCGGCGTGGAGCCTAACCGCCGTACCGTGGTGGCCTACGCCCCCAATCAGAGATAAGTTTCAGGCGGAAGGGAGTACCCTTCCGCCTTTTTTGGAGGTAACAGTATGCCTACTCCCCTCTATGACGCGCTGAAAGAATACGCCCAAAAGAACCCAGCCCGGTTTCACATGCCGGGACACAAGGGGAAATTCCTCCCAGCTCCCGAGCTGGCGGGGCTGGCCCCTATCGACCTGACCGAGCTGCTCCCAACCGGGAATCTCTATGAGGCCGGGGAGCCATTCGACTCTGCTCAGCGGCTGTGGGCGGAGCTGTTCGGCTTCGATTTCTGCCAGTTCCTCACCGGAGGCTCCACCATGGGTATCCACACCGGACTGGCCCTATGCGCCGGACCGGGGGAGAAGGCGCTTGTGGACCGCGGCTGTCACAGGGCCGTCTTTAACGCCCTGGCCTTGCTGGACCTGGAGCCGGTCTGGCTGGAGCGGCCCTGGCTGGATTCCGAAAACATGATTGGCCCCATCTCCCCGGGGCAGGTGGAAAAAATGCTGGACCAACACTCGGATATAAAAACGGTCTGTATTACTTCACCGACTTATGCCGGAGTGTTGTCAGATGTTGAGGCTATTTCTCAAATTGTCCACGCCCGCGGCGGAACACTGTTTGTAGACGGCGCCCATGGGGCCCACCTGCCATTTTTGGGGGTGGACCCATTCCGGGGAGCGGACGCGGCGGCCGTTTCGGCCCACAAGACCCTCCCCGCCATGGGCCAGTCCGCTCTGCTGTTCGTCAACGGAATGGACCCGGACCGGGTGCGGCGGACGGCCTCGATCTTCGGAAGCTCCAGCCCGTCCTATCCCATGCTGGCCTCTATGGACCTGGCCCGGGACTGGCTGCTGGGGAAAGGCCGGTGGGAGTACCGCCGGACAGCCTGCCGGGTCTTTGAGTTCCGGCAGGCCTTTCCCAGCCTGAAAGACGGTCTCTCCCTGGACCCTTGCCGCCTCACCCTGAAGGTGAAGGACGGCCTCGCCTTTGCCCGGGCGCTGGAGGAGCGGGGAATCTTCCCGGAGATGGAGGATGGGGGACATGTGGTGCTGATCTGCTCCGCCCAGGACAGCGACGGAGATCTGTACCGCCTGGAGGGGGCTCTGGTAGAGCTGCGGGAGCGGATGGGGGAGTGCGCGCCCATCTCCGCGCCCCCTCTCCCGGAGCGGGTGAGCTCCCCACGGGCCGCCCTGTTTGCCCCCGGTGTGCTGCGGACGTTAAGGGACTGCGAGGGGGAGGTTTCCGCCTGTCAGATTGCCCCCTACCCCCCCGGCGTGCCCGTTGTGGCCCCCGGGGAGCGGATTACAAAAAAAGAACTGGCCTATTTAGAGAAAATAGGGTATAATATGCTGTCAGAAGTTCGAGTGATAAGCGAGGCGTGATATGAATCTGTCTGCGCTGAAGGGAAATGAAAGATTAAAGGACCAGCTGTCCCGGCAGGAGCGGGGGCGGGGGCTGTCCCACGCCTACATTATCTCCGGCCCCGCCGGGTCCGGGCGGCATACGCTGGCCCGGCAGCTGGCGGCGGCCATGCTGTGCGCCGGCTCCGGGGAGAAGCCTTGCGGGAAGTGCGGACCCTGTCTGAAGGTGCGGAAGGGGGTCCATCCGGACGTATCAACGGTGACCGGACCGGAGGAGGGCAAGCCAATCACAGTGGACCGGGTGCGCTTACTGCGGGCCGACGCCTACATCCGCCCCAACGAGGGAGAGCGGAAGGTCTACCTGTTGGAGGGGGCGGACCGAATGAATGCCCCAGCCCAGAACGCCATGCTCAAGCTGCTGGAGGAGGGCCCGCCCTACGCCGCATTCCTCCTCATCGCCGGCAATGCCGGGGGACTGCTCCAGACGGTGCGCTCCCGGTGCGAGGAGCTGGCCCTGACCCCGACCGGGGAGCCGGGGAGTGGGGAGACCGATCAGGAGCGGCGCGCTTTGGCGGAAAAGCTGACAGCTTCCCTGGAAAAGGCCGGAGAGCTGGAGCTGTTGGAAACCGCCGCGGCCGTGCTGGATGTGAAGCGGAACCGGGAGGAACTGGCCGCTCTGTTGGACGAGCTGACGGATCAGCTCGCCGCCCGGGCGGCCAGGGGCGGAGACCGGCGGCGTCTGCTGCGGGCGGCGGAGCTGGTGAAAACGCTGCGGGGAGCGGCCATGCTCAATGTCAACAGCGGCCAGATTGCCGGCTGGCTGTGCGCCGGAATGTTTACCACTATGTGAATACAGGATTTAATCATTGAGGAGAAAATAACCTATGGTAGAAATTATCAGCATTCGCTTTCAGAGCGGCGGGAAGGAGTACTACTTCAATCCCAACGGCATCCCCTTCAAGGAGGGGGACGGCGTAATCGTGGAGACCTCCCGGGGGATGGAGTACGCCAGATGCGTCAAGGGAAACACCATGATCGACGAGATCGAGCTCACCGCTCCCCTTCGCCCGGTGGTGCGCATGGCTACGGCGGAGGATGACAGGCTTGTGGAGAGGAACAAGGAGCGGAAAAAGTATGCCCTGTCCATCTGCCAGCAGAAGATTGCCGACCACGGCCTGGATATGAAGCTGGTGGGGGCGGAGTACAGCTTTGACGGCAGCAAGGTGGTGTTCTTCTTCACATCCGAGGGCCGGGTGGACTTCCGGGCCCTGGTGAAGGACCTGGCCGGGGCGCTGCACACCCGCATTGAGCTGCGGCAGATCGGAGTGAGGGACGAGGCCAAGCTGCTGGGCGGCCTGGGCATCTGCGGCAAGCCCTTCTGCTGTTCCCAGTTCCTGGACGAGTTTCAGCCGGTGTCCATCAAGATGGCCAAGACGCAGAATCTGTCCCTCAACCCCACCAAGATTTCCGGCACCTGCGGGCGGCTGATGTGTTGTCTGAAGTATGAGCAGGAGGCTTATGAGGACCTGGTGAAAAAAGCCCCCAAGCAGGAGTCCTTTGTGGAGACCCCTGACGGGGCGGGGACGGTGTGCGGCGTCAATCTCTTGCGGCAGACCGCCCAGGTGCGGCTGGAGTCTGACCCGGACAGCCCCAAGACCTATCACAACTGCGAGCTGTGCGTGGTGCGCAGCGGCAAGGGTAAGCGGCCCGAGGGATATGTGGAGCCTCCCTTGGAGGAGCTGGCTAAGCTGCG
>CATNDJ010000076.1 GCA_950097265.1 uncultured Oscillibacter sp. | reverse complement strand
CCATCATCTGGACCATGACCAAGGGCGACCCGGCCAACCACACCGACACCCTGGTTACCTACCTCTACAAGCTGGCCTTCTATAACGGCAAGCAGGGCGAGGCCTCCGCCGTCTCGGTCATCGGCTTTGTCATCCTGCTTATCTGCGCCAGCGTCTACATGATCTACACCCTGCGGAAAGGAGACGACGATTTATGAGCCAGCCTGCCAACGCCGTGAAAAAGCCGGTCTCCGTAAAGAAGACAATTCTGCGCGTCCTGCTCTACTTCGTCGTTCTGGACGTGTGCGTAATCACCTTGTATCCCTACTTCGCCATGCTGTGCACCGCCCTGAAAAACCGGGTGGAGATTTTCTCCGGCGGCACCATCCTGCCCGTCGTGCCTCTGTGGTCCAACTTCATTGATATCTGGAGCCGGGCCCCCATGGCCAAGTACATGCTGAACTCCGTGCTGATCGCCGGCGGGTCCACCATCATCGCCATGCTTTGCGGCATTCCCGCGGCCTACGCCTTAGCCCGGATGAAGTTCAAGGGCCAGACGGCCTTCCTGGGCTTCGTCATCGTCTCCCAGATGTTCGCCCCGGTGGTGCTGCTCATCGGCATCTACCAGGTCATGCAGCGCCTGGGCCTGACGGACAACATTCTGGGCCTGATCTTCATCAACGCCGCCTTCAACCAGGCGTTCACCATCTGGCTGCTCCGGGGCACCTTCATGGGCATCTCCGCGGAGATGGAGCAGGCCGCCACCATCGACGGCTGCACCCGGGTGCAGTCCATGATGAAGGTGCTGCTCCCCGTGGCGGCCCCCGGCATCGTCACCACGCTGATCTTTATCTTTATCAACGCCTGGAACGAGTACACCGTGGCCCTGTGCCTCATCTCCACCGACACCTACAAGCCTCTGACGGTGGGTATTAACACCTTCAACGGGTATAATATGATCGAGTGGCAGTACCTGTTCGCCGCCTCCATCTTCGCCATTATCCCCGTGGTCATCCTGTTCATGTGCATTGAGAAAAACCTGGTCAGCGGCCTCGCCTCCGGCGGCGTAAAGGGATAACGCCGGCAATGGAAAAAACTGTCTCTAGGGGCTTTCAATATACCTGAATATCTGCTATACTCAAGGCGAAAGCACCCGTAAGCAGGAAGCCCTCTTTGAAGTCTGAAAAGGAGAAATGCCATTATGAGAATCTTTATCGAGAAGGATTACGACGCCATGAGCTGCCGGATGGCTCAGATCATCGCGGCGGAAATTACCCACAACCCCGCCTGCGTGCTGGGCCTGGCCACCGGCTCCACCCCCGAGGGGGCTTACAAGTACTTGGTGGACTGGCACAAGCAGGGCTGCCTGAGCTTCAAGGACGTGCTCTCCGTCAACCTGGACGAGTACGTGGGCCTGGCGCCCGACCATGACCAGAGCTACCGTTACTTCATGCAGCACAACCTGTTCGACCATGTGGACATCGTTCCCGGGAACACCCGGGTGCCCGACGGGCTGACGAAGGACCCCAAGGCCTTCTGCGCCGAGTACGACGCCTATATCCGCTCCCTGGGCTATGTCAGCCTCCAGCTCCTGGGTATCGGCCGCAACGGCCACATCGGCTTCAACGAGCCCGGCGACTGCTTCGTCAAGGAGACCCACGTGGTGGACCTGGCGGAAAGCACCATCGACGCCAACGCCCGCTTCTTCGCAAGCCGCAACGACGTGCCGAAACAGGCCATCAGCATGGGCATCGGGGCCATCATGGGGGCTAAGAAGGTACTTCTGGCCGCCAGCGGCGCGGAGAAGGCCGACGCTATCCTGGGGGCCGTCTCCGGAGCCATTACGCCTCACTGCCCCGGCTCCGTCCTCCAGCTCCACCCCAACGTGGTGGTCGTCGTGGACGAGGCCGCCGGAAGCAAGCTGAAAGCCGCCGGGGTGAGCGTATGCGAATAACCGGCGGGCAGGTCTTCGATCTGGAGCAGGGCTTTGTGGCCCGGGACCTTTGCACCGACGGCTCCTTGATTTCCGCCGTCAGCGGCGACGGGAATGTCCTGGACGCTTCCGGGTGCTATGTCATCCCCGGCCTGGTGGACGTGCATTTCCACGGCGCCGTGGGGGAAGATTTCAGCGACGCCACCCCCGAGGGCCTGCAAAAAATTGCAGACTACGAGCTGTCCCAGGGTGTGACCTATATCTGCCCGGCGGGTATGACCCTGCCGGAGGACCAGCTGACGGCCATCTGCAAAACCACCGCCGCCCACCGGAAAAAGAACGCTGGCGGCGCGGAAGTGGTGGGGGCGCATCTGGAGGGTCCCTTCCTCTGCATGGCCAAGAAGGGCGCGCAGAACGGCGCGTTCCTCCACGACCCCGACGTCCCTATGCTGAAGCGCCTCCAGGAGGCGGCGGAGGGCTGCGTGAAGCTGGTCACCGTGGCGCCCGAGCAGCCCGGCTCCATTGAGTTCATCAAGGCGGCGAAGGACCTGGGAGTCCACGTCTCCGTGGGGCACACCGTGGCGAACTATGACACGGCCAAGGCCGCCTTTGAGGCGGGGGCGGACCACGCCACCCATCTGTACAACGCCATGCCTCCCCTGGCCCACCGGGATCCCGGCGTCATCGGCGCGGCCTATGAGGTCCCCTCCGTCATGCCGGAGCTGATCTGCGACGGCATCCACATCCACCCGGCGGTGGTGCGCCTCACCTTCGGCCTGTTCGGGAAAAAGCGGATGATTATCATTTCCGACTCCCTCCGGGCCACGGGCATGCCCGACGGCGAGTATCCCTTCGGCGGGCAGATGATCGAGGTCCACGGAAACCGGGCCACCATCCTGCACCACCCGGAGACCCTGGCCGGCTCCGTCACCAGCCTGATGGGCTGCCTCCGGCAGGCCATATCCTTCGGTATTCCTGCGGCGGACGCGGTCCGGGCCTGCACCTACAATCCCGCCCGGTCCATCGGCATCGAGGACCGGGCCGGTACCCTGGACGCAGGCAAGGAAGCCAGCGCCGTCCTGCTGGACCGGAAGGACCTGTCCATCCGGCACATCATTTTCAAGGGCGAGGACGTTACGGCCTGACGCATTCCCCATGTTGGACTTGGCGGAATTTCCCCGCCTTTCCATAAATCAACGGGCCGGGCGGCGACTCCATTCCTATCGCCCCCCGGCACCCAAAAAGAAGGAGGAACCCCCCGCTTTCACTTGCGGTGCGGCAGTGTGGAGACCTGCCGTAATGTCCCAGGGAACGCGCTTCCCGGGGCGAGGCGGAGACGGCGGAGGCCGCTTCGTCAAAGTGAGTACGCTATGGCAACTCTGAGCCTGAAAAACATCACGAAAATCTACCCCCACAGCGGCGACCAGAAAAAGCCCAAAAAGAAGAAGGACGATCCCGAAAAAAAGGTAAACCTCCAGGTGACGGACAAGGGCGTTATCGCGGTCCAGGAGTTCAGCCTGGAGATCGCCGACAAGGAATTTATCGTCTTGGTCGGCCCCTCCGGCTGCGGCAAGTCCACCACCCTGCGCATGGTCGCCGGCCTGGAAGAGATCTCCGGCGGCGAGCTGTACATCGACCAGAAGCTGATGAACGATGTGGAGCCCAAAAACCGGGACATCGCCATGGTCTTCCAGAGCTACGCCCTGTATCCCCATATGACGGTGTATGAGAACATGGCCTTCCCCCTGAAGCTGCGCAAAATGGATAAGGCCGAGATTGACAAGCGGGTCAAGGAAGCGGCGGAGATTCTGGACATCACCCAGTACCTGGACCGCAAGCCCAAGGCCCTCTCCGGCGGCCAGCGCCAGCGCGTGGCCATCGGCCGCGCCATCGTCCGGGAGCCCAAGGTGCTGCTGATGGACGAACCCCTTTCCAACCTGGACGCCAAGCTGCGCAACCAGATGCGCGCGGAGATCATCAAGCTCCGGCAGAAAATTAACACCACCTTCATGTACGTCACCCACGACCAGACCGAGGCCATGACCCTGGGCGACCGGATTGTCATCATGAAGGACGGCTTCATCCAGCAGATCGGCACGCCCCAGCAGGTCTTCGACCATCCCTCCAACCTCTTCGTCGCCGGCTTCATCGGCACGCCCCAGATGAACTTCTTTGACGCCAAGCTCTTGAAGGAAGACGGCAAGTACAGCGTCTCCGTGGGCGGCATGAAGGTGGATCTCTCCGAAGCGAAGCAGAAGGCCCTGGCGGCCAAGAACGTGGGCTCCCAGGCCATCACCTTGGGCGTGCGGCCCAGCCACATTACCCTGGGCGACGGGCCCAACACCCTGACGGCCACTGTGGACGTGTCCGAGATGATGGGCAGCGAAGTCCACCTCCACGCCAACGCCGAGGGGCGGGACGTGGTGGTGATCGTGCCCACCCTGGACCTCTCCAGCGTCAGCTTCGCCCCCGGCACTCCCCTCCACCTCAGCTTCGACGGCAGCGTCTGCCACGTCTTTGACAGCGAGGGCAAGAATCTCGAGTTCTAAGCGTCTCCGTTTTGTCAGAAAGCCGGTACGGATTTTTCCGTACCGGCTTTTTTGCAAAAAGATTGATTTTCTTCCCGGTTTCCTGTAAACTAGGGAGTACTCCGCAACCACAAACCGCAAGGGATTCAAGCGAAAGGGACGGAAA
>CATNDJ010000075.1 GCA_950097265.1 uncultured Oscillibacter sp. | reverse complement strand
GCGTCTGGCTACGGACCAGAAGGCCGGGGGTTCGAATCCCTCAGGGCGTACCAAAACCACGGAAATCCGTTGGATTTCCGTGGTTTTGTTCTTGTTCTGTGCACTTTTTCGGGTGGTTTAATTTTGGAGTGTCGATTTGACCCAAGCCGTGACCCATACCAGAGCGCGGAGCGGAAATCACCGGAGAGCGCCGGAGAGGAAACTGCCCACGGCGTTTGCCGCTTGCTTCTGCATGGAGGTGGTAACGTGGGCGTAGATATCCAGGGTGAACCCGGCGGAGTAGTGTCCCAGCATGGCAGAGAGGGTTTTCACGTCCACGCCGTTTTGCAGGGCCAGCACGGAAAATGTATGACGGAGGTCGTGGAAGCGTATCCGCTCCAGCCCTGCTCGTTTCAGCACCCGCTGGAGCATGTGCAGGACGCTGTCCGGGGACATGGGGCCTCCGAACGGAGAAGCTCTACAAGCGGGCCTACAAAAAATACTATGCCCGGTACATGAAGGGCACCATGAGTGAAACTGAGTTCAAAGCTTGGAGAGAACAGGTCGCGGCGGATCGTGACTCCGCCATTGAGCAGTTGGAATCAACGGCAGATGCCGCGCTGAGCGCAGCGAACATTCAGCAGTTGAAGGAAAGGCTGAACTGGCTATGAACAAAACACCTGGGACCAGCTTGCGTAAAACCGGTCCCAGGTCTATTCTTTGTTTATAGCGGCGCAGTTCCTGAACTGCTTCAGCAGTATCTGCTCAGCGTGAAAGCTTCTTCTTTCCATTGACAACCCACGTTCATAGGACTATATTGTAGGCAAATTCCCCACCCATATTGGAGAGAAAAGGAAGCGGTCGATCATGCTCTCATTTTTGGAGGAAGACGGCGTCAGCCCCGCGCTGCTGCGGGAAGTGGAACAGTTTCGGGAAACCCACCCCCTGGAAGACAGCCTGCAAAGCCGGGTCCCATCTCCCCGGTTCCGCTACTATGGCCGGGAGATATGGGAATATGCCCTGTCTGCCCTGCTGTGCGGCAAAAACCTTCTGCTTACCGGCGGTAAGGCAACGGGGAAAAACGTCCTCTCGGAAAACCTGGCTATGGTCTTCGGCCGTCCCGCCTGGAACGTATCCTTCCACGTCAGCGTGGACGCCGCCAGCCTCATCGGCATGGACACCTTCGCGGACGGCCGGGTGGTCTTCCGGCCCGGCCCTATCCACCAATGCGCCAAGCTGGGGGGCTTCGGCATTTTGGACGAGATCAACATGGCCCGGAACGAGGCCCTGGCGGTGCTCCACTCCGCCTTAGATTTCCGCCGCTGCCTGGACGTGCCCGGCTATGACCGCCAGCCCATGGAAGAGAGCACCCGTTTCATCGCCACCATGAACTACGGCTACGCCGGGACCCGGGAGCTGAACGAGGCCCTGGCCTCCCGGTTTGTGGTGCTGCAAATGCCCGCCATCAGCCCGGAAAACCTGGACCGGCTGCTCTTCCGGCATTTTCCCGCCCTGCGGAAAAAGCCCCGGCAGCAATTCTGCGAGCTGTTCTTCGAGCTCCAGGCCAAATGTGAGGCCAGCGAGATCTCCACCAAGGCCCTGGACCTCCGGGGCCTGCTGGATGCCCTGGAGCTGATGGAGGCCGGGGTTCCCGCCGGGGCGGCGCTGGATATGGGCATCACCTGCAAGACCTTCGACAGCTATGAGCAGGGCCTGATCCGGGACGTGATGGCGGCGCGGATATCGCCCAAGTTCACCCGGGACCAGCTCTTTGACCAATGAGCGGCCATTACAGCGCCCAGCAGCGGCAGGCTCTGAACCAGGTCTGGAACGCCGCCGGGATTTACGGCTTTTCGCCCCTGTTCCTCTCCCTGGACGCGAAGGGCAGGCCGGACCTGTACTTAAACACCATTGTGGGCTGCGTCCGCAAGTGGTACGGCGAGGCGGTACCGGAGCGGCTGTTTCAGTCTTGGGCCGGGGACCGCCGGCAGGCGCTGCTGGACGATTTGGCCTGGCTGGCCCTGGAGAGCGCCGCCTTTGCTCAGGAGCTGCCCGTCCGCCCTCTGCTGGCGGAGCTGCGGAGAGCCCACGCAAAAACCTTTTTCGACCGGGAGCAGACCCTCTCCCGCCAGGAGTGGATGGCGAAAAACCAGATCAGCTACACTATGCAGGCCGCCCGCTGGCGGGCGGTGCTGGAGCGGCGGCCCCCGGTGATGACGCCCTATGAAAAGCGCCTCTCCGCCGCCCTGGACCTGGCCGGGCTGGAGGGAAACCGCCTGTTCCCGGCAATCCTGGAGGTCTTTTCCCGGTTCCGCCTGTTCAACGGGAGGACCAAGCCTCCCTCCGCTCTGCGTCTGCGCCTCTCCGGGCGCCTGGCGGGCATGATGACTCGTCTGATGCCCACGGAAATCGCCCACACGGACGTGGTGGATTTGGACCGCATAGCCGGAGCGGGAGAGGAAGGCGCCGCAGGCCCCCGGAGGGCGGTCCTCCGGCTGAAGGAGGACGCCTCCGCCGACCGGCAGTATATCGAGAGCTGTTTCGGCCCCTCCCTGCTCCCGGCCCGGGAGCTGGGGCTTGCCGAGCAGTCGCTGTGCGCCGGAATCCACCTGGGCTGCCGCCTCTGGTACACCTCCGGGCTTCCGAACCCGGAACGGGCGAAAAACCCGGAAGCCCGCCGCATGGCGGAGCAGGCCCTGCTCCAAGCGGAGCGGAACCGCGCCGCCTTCTCGGCGGACGCCGCGCTGTACCAGAACGCCATCCTGCGGCTGACGGAGCGGATTCAAAACTGTCTCCAGGTCCACAGCGAGGCCGAGACGGAAACCGCCCGCCGGGGGCGGCTGGATTCCTCCCGGGTCTGGCGGGCGGCGGTTTTGGGGGACGAGCGGGTCTTTCAGCGGGAGGAGCCGTCCAACCGCCCCGGCTTTGCCGTAGACCTGCTGCTGGACGCCTCCGCCTCCCGGCTTCACTGCCAGGAGACCGTGGCCGCCCAGGGGTACATCCTGGCGGAGAGCTTGACACGGTGCGGCGTGCCGGTACGGGTGTCCGGCTTTTGCAGCCTCCGGGGCTACACGGTCCTTCGAATCCTCAAGAATTTTGGAGACAAGAGCCGGGGCGTGTTCCGCTACTTCGCCTCCGGGTGGAACCGGGACGGACTGGCCCTCCGGGCGGCGGGGACGCTTCTGGAACCCCCGCCGGACCGGCGGCGGATTCTCCTGGTCCTCACCGACGCCAGCCCCAGCGACAGCCGCCGTATTCCGTCCGGCGGAGAATACCCCCTGGGACATGACTACGACGGGGCTCCAGCGGTGAAGGACGCCGCCCGGGAGGTCCGGGCGCTGGAGCGCCGGGGCGTCCGGGTGGGGGCGGTCTTCATGGGGCCCACGGCCAACATCCCGGCGGCGGAGAGCATCTATGGGCAAAACCTGGCCCGCATCCGAACCATGGACCAGCTGGCCGGGGCGGCGGGGACGCTGATTCAACGTGAAATTCGGGAGCTGGAGGGCTGACGGGGAGAGATCCTGTAGGAAAGTATGGCCAAAATTTGAGAAATCCGGTGATTTTTAAGTGGATATTCCAACAGAAAATCCGTTAAACGTAAGATTATTGCATACAAAATTGCTCACTTTCAGAAAAAGAGACTGTCAAAAATAAATATGAATTTTTAGTGAAGTTTTAACCTACAAACCTGAGCTTCCCCCCTTGCATTCTGCGGAGCGAGGACTATAATAGGTTCTGCAATAGAGGTCTTCTGATTTCGCAAGACATCAGACAACAAAGAAGGCCCAATCTGTAAGGGAGGAAACCTGTATGATCACCTTTTTCATCTGTCTGGCCCTTCTGATTGCCGGATACTTTGTCTACGGCAAAGTGGTCGACAACACCTTTGGGCCGGACGACCGGGAGACTCCCGCTGTCCGCATCAACGACGGAATCGACTACGTCGTCATGCCCCAGTGGAAGCTGTTTCTGGTTCAGCTGCTGAACATCGCGGGCCTGGGCCCCATCTTCGGCGCGCTGTCCGGCTCTCTGTGGGGGCCCAGCGTGTTCCTGTGGATTACCTTCGGCACCATCTTCGCCGGCGGCGTTCACGACTACTTCGCGGGCATGTTGTCCGAGCGGAATGAGGGCGCGTCTGTCTCCGAGATCACCGGCATCTACCTGGGCGGAGCCATGAAGAACGTCATGCGCGTGTTCAGCGTGGTGCTGCTGATTATGGTGGGCACCGTGTTTGCCGTGGGCCCGGCGGGCCTGCTCCAGCTCCTGTGCCAGAACGCGGGCGGCATCCTGGCCAACAAGATGTTCTGGCTGATTCTCATTCTGGTCTACTACTTCATCGCCACCTTCGTGTCCGTGGACAAGGTCATCGGCAAGGTGTACCCGATTTTCGGCATCTGCCTGATTATCATGGCCGTGGGCGTGGCCTTCGGCGTAATTACAAACTCCGAGTATGTCATCCCGGAGCTGTGGGACCACTTCTATAACATGCATCCCTCCGGGACCCCCATTTGGAGCTTCATGTTCATCACCGTGGCCTGCGGCGCCATCTCCGGCTTCCACGCCACCCAGTCCCCGCTGATGGCCCGCTGCATGAAATCCGAGCGCCAGGGCCACATGGTGTTCTACGGCGCCATGATCTCCGAGGGCATCATCG
>CATNDJ010000074.1 GCA_950097265.1 uncultured Oscillibacter sp. | reverse complement strand
AAGGCCATGGAGGAGGCCACGGCGGGCCGCGACAGCGCCATGATTGCCGTCCTGGGCCTGGACCGGGAGCCGCTGCAAAGAGCCTGTGAGGCGGCGGCGGACCAGGGCACCGTGGTCATCGCCAACTACAACTGCCCGGGCCAATTGGTCCTCGGCGGTGACAGGGCGGCGGTGGAGAAGGCCGTGGCCCTGGCCAAGGAGCAGGGCGCGAAGCGCTGCCTGCCCCTGAAGGTCAGCGGGCCCTTCCACACGCCGCTGATGAAGCCCGCCGGGGAGGCGCTGGAGGGCTACTTGAAAGGCACAGCCTTCGGCGAGCCGGAGATCCCCGTGATTTTCAACTGCCTGGGCCGGGAGAAGGAGGCGGAAGACCGCATCCCCGCCCTGCTGGTCCGGCAGGTCCAGAGCAGCGTCTACATGGAAGACTCCATCCGCCGCATGGCGGGCATGGGCCTGGACGCCCTGGTGGAGATCGGCCCGGGCAAGGCCCTCAGCGGCTTTGTGAAAAAGACCGTCCCCGGCTTCCCGGTTCACGCCGTGGAGACGGCGCGGGACGTGGAGGCCCTGGAAGGGCTTGTAAAGGAGAACGGATGATGAATTTCAAGGGAAAGACCGCCGTGGTCACCGGGGGCAGCCGGGGCATCGGACGGGCCGTCTGCCTGGAGCTGGCGAGGGGCGGGGCCAACGTGGTTTTGTGCTGCGCCGGGAACGAGGCGGCGGCCCAGGAAACCGCTCAGGCCGTCGAGACCCTGGGGGCCAAGGCCCTGGCGGTCCGGTGCGACGTGTCCGACGCCGCCCAGGTGGACGCCTTGGTGAAAGCCGCTGTGGAGGCCTTTGGGAGAATTGATATTCTGGTGAACAACGCCGGAATCACCCGGGACAACCTGCTGATGCGCATGAGCGAGGCGGACTTCGACTTGGTTGTAGCCGCCAACTTGAAGGGGACCTTCCTCTGTATGAAGGCCGTCTCCAGGCTGATGCTGAAGCAGCGCTATGGACGCATTGTGAATTTGAGCAGCGTGGTGGCCCTCCGGGGCAACGCGGGGCAGGTGAACTACGCCGCCAGCAAGGCGGGGGTGATCGGCATGACGAAGTCCCTGGCCAAGGAGCTGGCCTCCCGGGGGGTGACGGTGAACGCTGTGGCCCCGGGCTTCATTGAGACGGACATGACCGCCGCCCTGCCGGAGTCCGCCCGGGCCGCCGCCCAGGGGAGCATCCCCATGAACCGCCTGGGCGCGCCGGAGGACGTGGCCCGGGCCGCGGCCTTCCTGGCAAGTGATGAGGCCGCCTATATCACCGGCCAGGTGCTGGCCGTGGACGGCGGTATGTCGATGTAGTCACTTTTTCTTGAAAGGAAAAGTAACCCAAAAGAACTTTATCTCGCTACCCAAATTGTTCATAGTCTAAGATTACTGCACGGCAACGTGGCTTGAACATTGACGGAGGATTACTATGAAGCAACGACGAGTTGTGATTACCGGCCTAGGCGCGGTCACGCCCCTGGGCCTCACTGTGCGGTCGAGCTGGCGGGCCGTCCGGGAGGGGGTCTGCGGCGTCGGGCCCATCACCCAGTTCGACCCCGCCGGGATGAAGGTCCAGCTGGCCGCGGAGGTGAAGGGCTTCGACCCCGAGGCCCTCTTCGGAAAGCCCGAGACCAAGCGCATGGGCCGCTTCACCCAGTTCGCCCTGGCCGCCGCCCGGGAGGCCCTGGCGGACAGCGGCTTCCAGGTGGAAAACGCCGATCCGGGGCGCTGCGGCGTCTTTGTTTCCAGCGGCATCGGGGGCATCGGCATCACGGAGGAGGAGCACGACCGGGGACTGGCCCGGGGCTGGGACCGGGTGTCCCCCTTCTTCATCCCCACGGGCATCTGCAACATGGCCGCCGGGCGGGTGGCCATCGACTCCGGCTTCCGGGGGATGTGTTCCTGCCCGGTGACGGCCTGCGCCGGGGGCACCAACGCCGTGGGCGACGCGTTCCACTATATCCGGGATGGCTATGCCGACGCCTGCCTCTGCGGCGGCAGTGAGGCGGCCCTGACGCCCCTGGCCGTGGGAGGCTTTACCTCCATGAAGGCCCTGACTCAGGCAGCCAGTCCCAGCCGGGCCTCCATCCCCTTTGACGCGGAGCGCAGCGGCTTCGTCATGGGGGAGGGCGCGGGGATTCTCCTGCTGGAGGAGCTGGACCATGCCCTGGCCCGGGGGGCGAACATTTACGCGGAAATCACCGGGTACGGCGCCACCTGCGACGCCTACCACATGACGGCCCCCCGGCCCGACGGCAGCGGCGGCGCGGACGCCATGGCCATGGCCCTGGAGGACGGGGGCGTGGAGCCGGAGGAAGTAGACTACATCAACGCCCACGGGACCTCCACCCACCTGAACGACGCGGGAGAAACCGCCGCCGTCAAAACGGTCTTCGGGGACCACGCATACAAGCTGGCCGTCAGCTCCACCAAGTCCATGACGGGCCATATGCTGGGAGCGGCGGGGGCTGTGGAGGCCATCTTCACCGCCCTGGCGCTGAAGGACGGCTTTATCCCGGCTACCATTAACTACCAGGTTCCGGACCCGGAGTGCGACCTGGACGTCGTGCCGAATCAGGGCCGGGAGGCGGAACTGCGCTGCGCCCTGTCCAACTCCCTGGGCTTCGGCGGGCACAACGGCTGCCTGCTCTTCAAAAGATGGGAGGCGTGAGAAATGGCCATGCGGTATGATTCCAATCAAATCGCCGAGATTCTGCCCCACCGCTACCCCTTCGCCCTGGTGGACAAGATTGTGGACGGTGAGCCGGGCCGGTGGGCGAAAGGCGTGAAATGCGTCACCGTCAACGAACCCTTCTTCCAGGGCCACTTCCCCCAGAAGCACGTGATGCCCGGCGTGCTCATCATCGAGGCTCTGGCCCAGGTGGGAGGCGTGGCGGCGCTGGCCCTGCCGGAGAATCAGGGGAAGCTGGCCTTCCTGGGCCGGGTGAAGGACGCTAGGTTTCGCCGCCAGGTGGTCCCCGGGGATGTGCTGGAGCTGGAGTGCCGCCTGATTAGGCAAAAAGGACCCATAGGCGTGGGGGAGTGCACGGCCCGGGTGGACGGCGAGACCGCCGTGACGGCCGAGCTGACCTTTGCCATCGGATAACCGGGCGGGCATTGCTTTTTTCCGCCGCGTTGGGTATAATAGAAAGAGAGAAGCCGCCCTGGGAGGAGGATGGACGATGCTGGAGCAGGCGTTTAACAACGTGTACTCAAAATTCAAGCTGCACTTTTACCAGGAGATTTTCCGGCGCTTTCAGGACCGGGAGGCCAGCCTGACCACGGTGGAGACCTTCTGCATGGAGTCCATTCAGGCCCTGGGTAGCCCCACCGTCAACGAGTTCGCCGGATTCATGCGTATCTCCCCGCCCAACGCGGCCTATAAAGTGAACAGCCTGGTGAAAAAGGGCTATGTCCGCAAGGTTCAGTCCGCCAGCGACCGCCGGGAATACCACCTGGAGGTCACCCAGAAGTATATCGACTATTACAACGTGTCCCGAAACTATATTGAGACGGTAATGGACCGGGTGGCCGCCCGCTTCACCCCGGAGGAGTGCGGGAAGCTGGAGGAGATGCTTCGGATTGTCGACCGGGAGCTGATGCCGGAGGTGGGGCTGCCTCCGAAGCGGGAGGAAGAGGCGTAAAAAAACGGCCGGCAGGTTCAAACCTGCCGGCCGTTTTGGGAAAAGAGGAGCTCACTTGCGGTTTTCCTTCTGGTTTTGGCGCTGCTGCTCCTTCTGGTTGTTCTGCTGATTCTGTTCGCGTTCGTTCTGGTTGTTCCGGTTCTCCATTGAGAACACCTCCTTTCGGCTCCGGAGGGCGTTTCCAAACCGCCCGGCCGCTTCATCGTCCTGCCGGCTTGAAGATGCTCCCCAGTGAGTTCAGGGATTATTCTTGCCGCCGCCCGTTGAAATTATTCAGGAAAACAGAAAAATCTTTGTTGACAAAAGGGCGGAGAGCTGATATACTAACGGAGCAAAACAAAGAAGGCTGACTGCATCCGCCTCACCTCCAGCAAGTTTGCGAAGAGGTTAAGAACGATTTTTCGGAGCTGCCGGCCACGGCGGTTCGTTGTCGCGCGGATGCCTTGCGGTGTCCGCGTTTTGTGATTTTTAGGATGGAGGTGCTTTGACCATTAGTAAGCAAGTGCATGAACTGAATGAGAGTATCGGCGACAAGGAGATCCGGCTGATTGGTCCCACGGGCGAACAGCTTGGCATCATGGCGCCCGCACAGGCCCTGCGCATCGCCGAGGAACAGAATCTGGACTTGGTCAAGATCTCGCCCCAGGCCAAACCTCCGGTCTGCAAGCTGATGAACTATGGGAAGTTCCGGTTTGAGCAGAGCAAGCGGGAAAAAGAGGCCCGGAAGAACCAGCACGTGGTGGAGATCAAGGAGATTCGGATGTCTCCGGGCATTGACATCGGGGATTTCAACACGAAACTCCGAAACGCCCAGAAGTTCATCGCCGACGGCAACCGGGTCAAGGTCTCTGTTCGTTTCCGCGGCCGCGAGATGGCGCACACCGACATCGGGCGGGACCTGCTGACCCGCTTCGCCGAGCAGTGCGCGGAGATTGCCAATCTGGACCGGCCCGCCAAGCTGGAGGGACGGATGATGTCCATT
>CATNDJ010000073.1 GCA_950097265.1 uncultured Oscillibacter sp. | reverse complement strand
ACCATCCACAGCGACTACAAAATCGACTACATGGGCCGCCCCCTGGCCCGGTGTACCTTCGGCGTCATCAACACCTGGGCCCTCCGGCGGCTGGACTACCGCATCGGCGTGTCCGACGCCATGGTGGATCTGCTGATCTCCCGGGGTTTCCCGGCGGACCGGTTCTACGCCATCTACAACGGCATCGACTTCACCCCCGCCCCGGATCAGGGGGACCGGCTCCCCTACCTCCGCTCCCTGGGAGCCGGCGTGGAGGAAGACTCCGTCGTCGTGGGCATCGCTGCCCGGCTGAACCCCGTCAAGGACATGTCCACCCTCATCCGGGGATTCGCCGAAGCGTATAAATCTTGTGATAAACTACGGTTAGTAATCGCCGGAGACGGCGAGGAGCGGGAAAAGCTGGGGAATCTGGCCCGGGAGCTGGGGGTGGAAAAGCAGGTGACCTTCGCCGGGTGGATCAGCGGGGGCATGGACCGCTTTTACAGCGCCCTGGATATCAACGTGCTGACCAGCCTGTCGGAGACCTTCTCCTACGCCCTCACCGAGGGGGCCCGGTTCCACCTGGCCACCATCTCCACCGCCGTGGGAGGCATCCCCTACCTCATCGACGACGGGGTCAACGGCTATCTGTTCACCCCCCGGGACTGGGAGACCCTGGGGAAGCGGCTGGCGGCCCTGGGGAACGGCCCGGCCCTCCGGCGGGAGATGGGGGAGAAGCTCTATGAGAAGGCGTCGGCCCAGTTCTCCATTGAGAAGACCGTGGCCACCCAGCTCCACATCTACGAAGAGATTCTCCGCCGCCACGCCCGGCCCCGGCGGGACCGGGACGGCGTGGTGATCTGCGGGGCCTACGGCCGGGGGAACGCCGGGGACGACGCGATTTTGGAGGCCGTTCTGGGGGAGATGCGGTCCATCGACCCCGATATGCCCGTGACGGTCATTTCCAAGAATCCCAAGTCCACCCGCCTCGCCTACCGGGTCCGCGCCGTCAGCCGGATGGACCTCCCCGGCTGGCTGGGGGCCATGAAACGGGCAAGGCTCTATATCAACGGCGGCGGCAGCCTGATTCAAGACGTGACCTCCCGCCGGTCGCTGTGGTTCTACCTGATGAACATCCGGGCCGCCAAGTGGGCGGGCTGCAAGGTGCAGATGTACGGCTGCGGCATCGGCCCCGTCAACCGGCCGAACCACCGGAAGCTGGCGGCCAAGGTGCTGAACCGGAACGTGGACGTGATCACCCTCCGGGAGCCGGACTCCCTGGAGGAGCTGAAGTCCATAGGGGTGGACCGGCCGGAAATCAAACTGACGGCGGACCCGGCCCTGACCCTGGCCCCGGCGGCGGCGGAGAAGACGGACAGCGTGCTGCTCCGGGCGGGGATCCCGCCCCGTGGGGAACGGTATCTCTGCTTCGCCCTCCGGCCCTGGCCGGGCTTCCGGGAAAAGGCCCCCGTCTTCGCCGCCGGGGCCCGGTACGCCTGGGAGCGCTACGGCCTCACCCCCGTCTTCACGGCGGTGGAGAAGGGCCAGGACCCCTCCGCCGCCCGGGAGGCGGCGGCGTCCCTGGGGGATATTCCCCACTACTTCCTGGACGACGCTGGGAACGCCGGGACCATCATCGGGGCCCTGGCCCGGATGGAGGCGGTGGTGTCCATGCGGCTCCACGCCCTGATCTTCGCCGCCGGGCAGGGCATCCCCCTGGCGGGGGTGGTCTACGACCCCAAGGTCTCCTCCTTCCTCCGGTACATCGGCCGGGAGAACTTCACGGACCTGGAGGCCCTGACGGAGGAGAATTTGAAAGCCATGATCGACAAAGCCGCCGCCCAGGCCGGGGATAAGGCGGCCCAGGCGGAGGCGGTCCGGAAGCTCCGGGAGCTGGAGCGGGGGAACGTGGATACGGCGAAGCGCCTGCTGGGCTAACCGCCGCAGATTCCCCGCTGGGCGGAGATGGTGGCCAGGGTGTCCCCCAGTTGGACCAGGATAGCCGCCACCAGGTCCAGCTCCTCGTCCTTCAGCCGTCCCGCGATGGCCACCGCCAGGGTATTCACCGCGGTGGTCAGGGCCAGGGGGTCGCAGTTTGGATTCCTCATATTATCACCTCTAACAGTCTATGAGGGGCCGGGGCGGAGAGTTCTCCCCCTTGCCTTTCTCCCCCGTTTCCTGTACAATGAATGCAAATCCAAGTCCTGAAAATTTTAACATATCTGGAGGGAACCGACATGACCTATCAGGAAGTCCTGCAAGCCGCCCGCACCTGCATGGGCCCCCACTGCAAGTCCTGCCCCACCTGCAACGGCCTGGGCTGCCGGAACGCCATCCCCGGCCCCGGAGCCAAGGGCGTGGGCACCGGCTTTATCCGCAACTACCAGAAGTGGCAGGAACTCTGCGTCAACATGGACACCATCTGCGAAAACAAGCCCGTGGATACCTCCTTTACCCTTTTCGGACAGAGGGTGGACCTGCCCGTCTTCGCCGCCCCCGTGGGGGCCATGCAGCTCCACTACGGGGACAAGTACGACGACCTGGCCTATAACGACATCTTAGTCGCCGCCTGCGCCCAGGCGGGCATCGCCGCCTTCACCGGGGACGGGACCAACCCCGCCGTCATGGAGGCCGCGGCGGAGGCCCTGAAGAAGCAGGGCGGCCGGGGCGTGCCCACCATCAAGCCCTGGAACATCGAGACCATCCGGGAGAAGCTGGCCTTAATCAAGGCCGCGAAGCCCTTCGCCGTGGCCATGGACATCGACGCGGCGGGCCTGCCCTTCCTGAAGAACCTCCAGCCCCCGGCGGGCAGCAAGACCGTGGCGGAGCTCCGGGAGATCGTGGAATCCCTGGAGGGCATTCCCTTTATTCTCAAAGGGATCATGACCGTCCGGGGGGCGGAGAAGGCCCTGGAGGCCGGGGCCGGCGGCATCGTGGTCAGCAACCACGGGGGCCGGGTTCTGGACCAGTGCCCCGCCACCGCCGAGGTTCTCCCCGCCATCGTGGACGCCGTTGGGGACAAAATGACCATCCTGGTGGACGGCGGCATCCGCTCCGGCCTGGACGTGTTCAAGGCCCTGGCCCTGGGGGCGGACGCGGTGCTCATCGGACGGCCCTTCGTCAACATGGTCTACGGCGGCGGCGCCGAGGGCGTGCGGGTCTACGTGGACAAGCTGAAAGCCGAGCTGGCCGACGCCATGGCCATGTGCGGGGCCCACTCTTTGGCGGAGATTCGCCGGGATATGATTTTCGGGTACTGAGCAGGGCTTGACACCGGCGGGACTTGGCAGGTATAAGAAAGCCGTGAGGTGATGAAAATGCTGGACGAAAAGGATTTACAGGCAACCGCCCAATTGGTGGATACCAGGCTTGATACCGCCGTAAAACAACTCGAAAACAAAATAGAGCAAAGCACCCGAGATACGGAATCCCGTATGCTGACCGCAATCCAGGAGAGCGCAAGTGATACGGAATCCCGTATACTGGCCTGCATTGAGGCGGACGTTATGCCGAAGTTCGGCATTCTGGCCGACGGACACCAGGTTCTTCGCGAAGCCTTGGCCCCCAAGGACCGGGCAGAGGCTCTGGAGGATGAAGCCGCTTTTATGAAGCAGGTCGTCAAAGCCCTGGCCCGAGATGTCAACGAGCTGAAAAAGGCTCAGTAACCATACATACCGCATAACCAAAGGCGGCGTCCTACGGGACGCCGCCTTTTTCCTATTCCGCCAATTCCCCCCGCTCCAGGGCGTCCAGCTCCCGCAGGACGCGCAGCTGGATGGGCACCGCGCAGACGATGGTCAGCAGGTCCGACACCGACTGGGTCATCTCCACCCCCAGGAGGCCCAGGGCATGGGACAGGATATACACCAGGGGGATGAAGAAGATCCCCTGCCGGGACATGGCCAGGAAGGTGGCCCCGGCGGTTTTCCCGATGGTCTGGAGCATCATGTTGCTCATGACAATCCACCCGGAGAGACACAGCGTCGCACACTGGAAGCGCAGGGCCATAGACCCGATCCGGATGACCTCCGGGTCGTCCCGGAACAGGGCGATGAGCTGGGGGGCGAAGAAGGCCCCCAGGGCCCCCACCGCCGTCAGAAACAGCGTGGCGCTCTTCACGCAGAACCAGAAGCCCTCCCGCACCCGGTGGTAGAGCTTCGCGCCGTAGTTGAAGCCGCACACGGGCTGGAAGCCCTGGCCGAAGCCGATCATGGCGGAGGCGCTGAACATCATGATCCGCTGGACCACGCCCATGGCGGCGATGGCCGCGTCGCCGTAGGGCCCGGCGGCCCGGTTCAGGCAGATAGTCGCCACGCTGGCCAGGCCCTGCCGGGCCAGGGAAGGCAGGCCGCCCCGGACAATCTGAATATAATACAGCGGGTCCAGCTGGAGGCCGGACAGGCGGGGGAAGAGGTTCCCGCCCTTTGCGCAGCCCGCCAGCAGCAGGCAGAAGCTGACAAACTGGCTGATGATGGTGGCCCAGGCGGCCCCGGCCACGCCCAGATTGAAGGTGAAGATCAGCAGGGGGTCCAGGGCGATGTTCAGCACCGCGCCGCTGGCGATGCCCACCATGGCATAGGCCGCCGAGCCCTGGTAGCGCAGCTGGTTGTTCAGCACCAGGGAGGAGGTCATCCAGGGGGCCCCGAAGAGGATGACCTGGAGGTAGGCCTTCGTATAGGGCAGGATG
>CATNDJ010000072.1 GCA_950097265.1 uncultured Oscillibacter sp. | reverse complement strand
TGCCGCCGTCGGCGCAGTCGGCGGGGTCGGCGCAGTAGCCGTGGGTGTTGGAGTCGCCCAGGCAGAGAATGTGTTTTTTCATAATCCGTCGTCCTTTCTGTCCGCAGCCGTGCGGTCTGAAATTTACCCCTTTTTCTTATAAGTTAGCAGTTTTTTGCGGTTTGTCAAGACAGACTTGTCGAAGCGGCTTCCGAAATATGGTGGTAATTTTACCAAAAATCGAAATTATTTTTGAAACTTCCGCCGAATATGCGGTTCTTGCGGAAAAGTTTTCGATTTTAATTGACAGAAGAAGGAAGGCCTTGTATAATTTATACAGCGAGCCGGGCGCTTGCCGGTTCATTTTTTGTGAGGATTAAAAGGAGGATTCGCGATGAAGAAATTGCTTGCGCTGCTGCTGGCCATGATTATGGTTTTGGGCCTTGCCGCCTGCGGCAAAAAGGACGATACCCCGCCCCCCGCCGACGATAAGACCCAGACCGACACCCAGACCCCCGAGACTCCCGAAGAGCCCGCCGCCGGCGGCGAGATCACCCTGTGGACCTACCCCATCGGCGACTGGGGCAAGGAAGACAAGGTCAAAGCCATCACCGACGCTTTCACCGCCGACACCGGAATCACTGTGAAAGTGGAATACTTGGCCTATGCCGACGGAGACGACAAAGTGAACTCCGCCATTACGGCCAAAAACGCCCCCGACCTGATCATGGAAGGTCCCGAGCGCCTGGTGACCAACTGGGGCGACAAGGGCTATCTGGTGGACCTGAGCGACATGTTTGACGACACGGACAAGGGAGAAATCAACGCCGCGGCCATGGCCGCCTGCACCCACTCCAACGGGTCCGTCTACGAGTATCCCCTGGTTATCACGGCCCACTGCATGGCCATCAACCTGGACGCCTTCAAGGAAGCCGGAGCCGACGAGTTCCTGAATCTGGAGAAGCACACCTGGACCACCACCGACTTCATCAACGCCGTGGAGGCCCTGTATGACCACTACCAGGCTCCCGTGGGCGCCGTGTACTGCAAGGGCCAGGGCGGCGACCAGGGCACCCGGGCTCTCGTGAACAACCTGTACGGCGGAACCTTCGCCACCGCCTCCCATGACGAATACACCTGGGACGACCCCGCCAACGTCAAGGCCCTGGAGCAGCTCAAGAGCATGCCCGGCATCGCCTTCGACGCCTCTTTGGAGGGCGGCGACGAAATCAAGGTCTTCTACCAGGGCATTCTGAAGATGGCCTTCTGCTGGAACATTGCCCAGCAGCTGAACCCCAACCAGGCCGACACCGGAGCGGGCAAAACCGCTAACGGCGAAGAGATCGTCTTCATGGCCTTCCCCTCTCAGGGCGGCGCTCCCGCTCTCCAGGGCGGCATCTGGGGCTTCGGCATCTTCGATAACGGAGACCAGGCCAAAATTGACGACGCCAAGACCTTCATCAAATGGATGTGCGACTCTGAGCACACGGTGGACGCGGTAAAGACCGCCAACTACTTCGCCGCCCGCTCCTCTGCCGAGGGCACCGATCTCTCCGGCATCTGGGCCGACAACGACATCATGAACGAATATCAGATCCTCATGCCGTTCTTGGGCGACTACTATCAGGTCACCAAGGGCTGGGCCGGCGCTCGTACCGAGTGGTGGACCATGCTCCAGAAGGTGGGCGAGGGAGCCGATATTGCGGAAACCGTCGCCGCCTACGCGGGCAACGCCAACGCCGCCGCGGCTGGCTGATCCCCTACATACACGGTCAAAGAGATAAGGGTTTTTGCGCCCCTCTCCCGCGAAGGGCGGGAGAGGGGCGCGTTTTTATCCCAGCGGCCCTGCCCTGTCGAAATCCAGTCGTAAAGGAGTGTTGATCTTGGCAAGACAGTCCACCCAAACCATGAGCCGCGCACTGCAGCGGCGGGAGAACATCTCCGGATACCTCTTCCTGCTGCCCAGCCTGATCTTCTTCATCGGTTTCGTGGTCATCCCCATGATTATCTGCATTGTGACCAGCCTGACGGACGCGAACATGCACGACCAGGGCATGTTCGGCAGCTTCGTCGGCCTGTCCAACTTCACAAAGCTGATGAGCGACGAGACCTTCCTGGAGGCGCTGAAAAACACCTTCATCATCGTCATCGTCAGCGTCCCCACGGTGTGCGCCTTCTCCCTGTGGGTATCCTCCGCCATTTACAAGCTCAGCGGGCCCGTGCTGTCCGCCTTCCGCTGCATCTTCTATCTCCCCGTGGTCACCGGCTCTGTGGCCGTCACCGTGGTGTGGAAGTGGATGTACGACAACTACACCGGAATTTTCAACCACGTCCTCAAGGGCGCGGGACTCATTGACCAGAACATCAACTGGCTGGGCGATTCGAAGTACGCCCTCTGGTGCATCATCCTGATCCTCTTCACCACCTCCGTGGGTCAGCCCATCGTGCTGTACGTCTCCGCCCTGGGCAACGTGGACCAGACCCTGATCGAAGCCGCCGAGGTGGACGGGGCCAACAGTTTCCAGGTCTTCTGGAAGGTGAAATGGGCCCAGATGATGCCGACGACCCTGTATATCCTGGTCATCACCACCATCAACTCCTTCCAGTGCTTCGCCTTGATTCAGCTCTTGACCAAGGGCGGCGCGGGGACCAACACGGTGATGTACCACATCTATTGGACCGCCTTCAAGCTGACGGAGCAGGCGGGCCACTTCGGCTACGCCAACGCCATGGGCGTGGTGCTGGCCATCTTCATCGGACTGCTGTCCGCCCTCCAGTTCAAGCTGGCGAAAGAGAAGTAAGGGGGTGCTGGTATGAAAATAGAAACTGGACGCGGCCGCGCGTATAAAATCGTCTCCGTAATCGTTCTGATCATCCTGGCCTTCCTGTTCACCTTCCCGCTGTACTGGATTGTCACCGGCGCCTTCAAAAACGGCGCGGACATCAACGCCACAAAACCCATCTGGGTTCCCACCGAATGGGTGATGAACAACTTTGACAAGCTGATGAAGCAGCGCAGCGTCCCCCTGTGGGAGGTCTACCTGCCCTTCGGCAGCTTCTTCAACGGCGGAAAAAAGGTACTCCTCACCGCCGGGCCGGAGGCTCCCGCCGCCATCCGCTGGCTCATCAACGCGGTGCTCATGTGCGTGCTGGCCATGCTCCTCACCTGCCTGACGGCGGCCATGGCGGGCTACGCCCTGGCGAAGAAGCGCTTCAACGGTCGGGCCATCCTGTTCTCCCTCATCGTCTGCGCCATGGCCCTGCCCAAGCAGGTCATCCTCATCCCGCTGCTGAAGGAGATGTCCGCCCTGCACCTGTACGACAGCCTGTGGGCGGTAATCTTCCCCACGGTGGGCTGGCCCTTCGGCGTGTTCCTCATGAAGCAGTTCTCGGAGAGCATACCCGGAGAGATACTGGAAGCCGCCAGAATCGACGGCTCCAGCGAGTGGAACACCTTCTCCACGGTGGTCATGCCCATGATTAAGCCCGGCATCGGGGCCCTGGCCATTTTCACCTTCATCAACTGCTGGAACGACTACTTCATGCAGCTGGTCATGCTGGCCAGCGGCAGCAACTTTACCATCCCCCTGGGCATCGCTACCCTTCAGGCGGAGACCTCGGTGGACAACGGTCTGCTGATGGCCGGCGCCACCCTGGCGGCGGCTCCCATCATCATCGTGTTCCTGATCTTCCAGAAGTATTTCACCCAGGGCATCACCATGGGCGCGGTAAAGGGGTAATACGATGATTTACGCCAAACACAAGGACGCCCCGGCCTACCGGGGCATCCACCCCAATCTGGACCTGGCCCTGGAGCATATCACGCCGGAGTTCCTGGCCTCTGTGGGGCCGGAGCGGGTGGAGCTCAAGGGCGGCGAGGTGTACGCCACCCGGTTTACCTACGAGACCATTCCGGCGGAGGAGAGCTTTTTCGAGGCCCATAAAAAATACCTGGATATCCACATCATGGTCCAGGGCTCCGAGGGCGTGGAGATCGCCCCGCCGGAGGCCCTGACGGAGTTCGACCGGGTGGAGGCCAACGACTTCTACGCCTACCGGGGCGAGGGGGATTACAAGCTGGTCCTGGCCCCAGGGGACTTTCTGGTGGTTTTCCCCGGGGACGCCCACCGCATCAAAATGCAGACTGGGGGACCGGAGACCGTGAGCAAGGTGGTCTTCAAGGTTAAAATCTATGATTAGGAGTGACGACATGAGAGACCTTTCCAAATACCAGGGTATTTTCCCTGCGTTCTACGCCTGCTATGACAAGGGCGGCAAGGTCAGCGCCCCGGCGGTCCGGGCCCTGGCCAGGTTCCTGCTGGACAAGGGCGTGCAGGGATTGTACGTGGGCGGCTCCTCCGGCGAGTGCATCTACCAGGGCGCGGCCGAGCGGAAGGAGACCCTGGAGAACGTCATGGCGGAAGTGGGCGGCAAAATGACCATCATCGCCCACGTGGCCTGCAACAACACGGCGGACAGCCGGGAGCTGGCGGCCCACGCCGAGAGCCTGGGAGTGGACGCTATCGCCTCTATCCCGCCCATTTACTTCCACCTGCCCCCCAAGGGCATCGCGAAATACTGGAACGACATTTCCGACGCGGCTCCCAATACGGACTTCGTCATCTACAACATCCCCCAGCTGGCGGGGGTGGCCCTGTCCGTGCCCCTGCTTCAGGAGATGCTGAAGAATCCCCGGGTGATCGGGGTGAAGAACTCCTCCATGCCCGTCCAGGA
>CATNDJ010000071.1 GCA_950097265.1 uncultured Oscillibacter sp. | reverse complement strand
TGGGCAACCTCCCGCACCGGCTCCACCAGCTCCTCGTACAGGGCCGGGGCGAAGAAGCGGCAGGCCGTCAGCTCCGCCCCGCCGATGCAGATCACGGCCAGGAGGACGACGGCGATATACCGGACCCAGGGGGTCCCTTTTTTCTTCCCGGGGGGCGCGTCCCGCTTCAGGCGGCGCAGCTTCTCCAGGGCCTGTTCCTCCGGGGAGGCCTCACGGCGCATGGCGCATCTCCTTTCGCTTCTTTTTCCCATGATACCACAGGAAGCCCCGCCCTTCAAGGTCGGCGGCGCGTTTGGCGGAAAAAGGAGGCTCCTGTGAGAAATCGACAAAAAAGCCCCCCTCCGGCCCCGGCGGAAGCGGGGTTGTTTTATAAATGATACCAAAATGTTGCCGCTTGTTCACAATTTGTTCATGATTATGGACACGCTTTCCGCTATGTTATAAAGAGTGGTATTATGTTACCCGCGGGACACAAATTCGCGGCAGGCACGGAGGTAACCTTATGAACAATTTCTGGAAGAGACAAGTACCGGCGTTTCTCCTGACGCTGGTGATGCTGGCGAGCCTGGCGCCCGCCGCGCTGGCGGAAACCGAATGGAAATCCGACGAGGATTATCATTGGGAAGAGGATGACGAAGAGGGTAAAGCAAAACACGTCTGGTACCCTTGGGCGACCAATACCGAGCCCACCTGCGGAAAGTCGGGCCTGAGATCCCGCTACTGCAAGGTATGCAGGTATGTCGAGGAGGAGCCTATTCCCGCCACAGGAGCCCACAGCTATAGGACGGAGAGCAACAAAAACGGGATCCTGACCCGCGTATGCGCCGTGTGCGGCGACGTGGTGACGGAAAGCAGCACCACCACCGCGCAGAAGCAGAACTTCACCATTCCCGTGAGCTCCGCCGGCGGCGCGCTGGTGGGAACGGAGATCCGGGACAAGGTGGCCGCTTTCTTTAAGACCATCACCGGAGAGAGCCGGTTTGAAGAGATCGAGTTCAAATCCATCAGCGGAAGCGGCGAGCTCTACTATAACAGCAAGGGGAGCAGACTGGACAGCGTCTATGAGTACGGCGAGCTGTCCGGCTATATCTACTTTATCCCCAAGTCCTCCAAGGACCTGAGCGTGACCTACGCCGCCGAGGACCGGCACGGCAACACCATTTCCGGCACCATCACCCTCTCCGGCGCGCTGGCGGACTCCGCCGAAATCGTCCTGCGGGTGGCCCCGGGCAGCTCCGTGTATCTCAAGACGGCCCGCTTTGAGGAGGCCTTCAAAAAGCTCCGGGGCGTCAACGACGTGCTGGAAACCGTGGAGTTCATCGTGGACAGCGATTACGAGGACTTCAACGGGGAGCTCTGCAGGGGGAACAGCTCCCTGAAGCGGGCGGACCTGAACTACTACGATTTCTACATCGACGACGACCGGGAGGGCGACTACGCCCTGGACACCCTGAACTTCCGGGCGGACAGCCGGGCGAAGGTGGGCGCGGCGCTGACCATGACCGTCCGCTATTACGGCCGGAGCACCTCCTATGCGGAGGGGACCCTACGGGTCGTCATCGACCGGGACGGCAAGCAGGACGGCGAGGTGGTCTACCGGGTGGCCCCCGGCGGCTCCGTCACCTTCAACCGCAGCGACTTTGACCAGGCCTACCGGGACGTCACCGGGACCAAGAACGAAATCCGCTATGTGGAGTTCGACCCCGGCGACTCCTACACCAACTTCACCGGCAAGCTCAGCGTCTCCGGGCACTCCGATTTCACCAAGCGGGAGCTGGCCCGGGAGTGGTTCTACTATTCCGACAGCCGGCGGGACAGCTATGTGATCGACGACCTGGTCTTCCGGGCCGCCGGCGGGGCCAAGGACGGGGACTATCTGGAGATTCCCTTCTGGGCCTGCCGGGACGAGGACGACAAGGTGAAATGCACCCTGCGGATCGTCATTGACAAAAACGGCTCCCAGGACACCGTCACCCTGAACGTGGCCCCCGGCGGCACCGCCCGCCTGGACAAGACGGCCTTCAACAAGGTCTACCAGTACCTCTCCGGCTACAGCAGCCGGACCATCACCGCCGTGTCCTTCTACGCGCCGGACAGCTACGACCACTTTGACGGCGTGTTCTACGTGGGGAACGCGAGGCTGCGCCTGGATGACCTGACCCACGACGAGACCTGGTTCTACTACAGCTCCAGCGACGCGGGGCGGGACGACGATCTGCTGGAGGACGTGACCTTCGAGGCGGACCGGGACGCCCGGGAGAACGCCAGCCTGGTCATCCCCTTCCGGGCCTACTACCGGAACCGGGACGACTATGAGGAGGGCACCCTGCGGGTCGTGGTGACCTCCGAGGCCAACACCATCACCTACGAGGCTGCCCCCGGCGGCTCCGTCAGCTTCACCGCCAGCGAGTTCAACCGGGCCTACCAGTCCATGTCCGGCACCAGCCGCACGATTAAATACGTGGCCTTCGAGGCGGGCAGCGAGTACGCCAGCTTCGCCGGAAAGCTTTACACCGGGAACGTCCCCCTGACCCGCAGCGACCTGACCTACACCAAGACCCAGTTCTACAACGGGACCCCCAACTACGGCACCTATTCCATCGGCAGCCTGTACTTCCGGCCCGACGCCTCCGCCAAGGACGGCAGCTACCTGACCATGCCTTTCCGGGCCTATTACGACAGCGGGGACTACGAGCAGGGCACGCTGAAGCTGGTGGTGGGCGCCGGCGGGGACATCTCCTACACCGTCTCCCCGGGCAAGACGGTGAACTTTGACCGGACCAAGTTCGACGACTTCTTCCGGGGGACCTATTCCAGCTCCAGCCTGGAGTACGTGATTTTCGACGTGCCCGGCTCCGCGGAGCTGCCCGACTCCTCCGGCACCCTGTATACCGGGTACAACACCAGCTACTCCACCTCCTTCTCCCGGAACAGCCTCCGGGACGTGCGGTTCTACTACAACGCCAACGACGCGGGCCGCAACGACTACGCCCTGAACGACCTGACCTTCGCCGCCGCCAGCTCCTTCACCAGCGGCAAGGTGACCCTGCGCTTTACGGCCTACGGCACCAACGGCCGGGAGGTGGAGGGCAGCGTGGTCATCATTCCGGCCACGGCCTCCGTCACCTCCAACCTGGCGGGGAATGTGCGCTACGCCGTCACCACCGGGACCAACGTCCAGATCAACGCCAACGACCTGGCCCGGTTCTATAAGAGCGCCTATCCCGCCGGAGCGCTTCAGTACGTGGTGCTGAACGACGTGCCCGCCGCCGGGGGACTGTATTACAACTACTACGGGGCCAGCCAGTACGGCGCCTCCTCCCGGGAGCAGATCACGGCTTCCAACCGCAGCCGGAACTTCTACGTAAGCCCCGCCTCCCAGAGCGAGTACGCCCTGACGGAGCTGACCTACGTGCCCTCCGGGTCCAACTACTGCGCGGCCATTCCCTTCACGGCCTACGGCACCAACGGCCAGTCCGTCACGGGAGGCATCCTGATCAGCGTCACCAACAAGGCCGTCTCCGAGGTCTACGGCCCCACCCCCAGGAACACCGCCGTGACCTTCCCGGCCTCCTCCATCGCCGCCGCCGTGGCCGCCGCCACCGGCACCACCCCCAGCGGCGTCCAGCTCCTGAAGCTCCCCGCCGCCAATGTGGGCGCGGTCTACGTGGGCAACAGCACCACCCCGGCCAACACCTCCTCGGTCTACGGCTACAACACCGGGTCCGAGCAGCTGGGCCAGCTCCGCTTCGTGCCCCAGACCAATTACACCGGCCCGGTGGAGATCCCCTACGTGGCCCTGAACGCCAGCAATGTCCCCATCGCCTCCGGCATGTTCTCCATGGGCGTGCTGAACACCAACAAAAAATTCGGGGACATCAACGCCGCCACCTGGTGCTATAAATACGTCACGGAGCTGGCGGATTCCGCCGTCATCGACGGATACGCCGACGGGAACTTCCGCCCCGACAGCACCATCACCTACGGCGCGGCGCTGAAGCTCATCATGAAGGCCGCGGGCTATCCCGACCAGGCCCCCACCGTGCCCGGCAGCACCTTCAGCGGGTATCTGGCCAAGGCCCAGGCCGACGGCCTGGTGACCCGGAGCACCGTGGCCCTGAACGGGCCCATTACCCGGCTCCAGGTGGCCCAGCTGGCCGCCGGGGCACTGCGGCTGGACATCAACAACCTCTCCAGCGTGAAGCCCTTCACGGACACGGCGGACGTCTACGTCCAGGCCCTGAACGCCGCGGGCATCGTGGAAGGCTACTTCAACAACGGCACCAGCACCTTCCGCCCCTCCAACACCCTGACCCGGGGGCAGGTCTCCGCCATCGTCTGGCGGATGCAGAACTACCGGAAATAACTCCCTCCAGGCAAGCTCCAGGGGCCGTCCGTCCGGGCGGCCCCTGGTTTCGTCATTTTGCCCTTTCGGGCCCCTTGGAGAAAGGGGAATCCTTTCGGAAAGTTTCTCTTTACAAATAAATTTCCCTCCTATATAATACATAGGCTAGGAAAATCTGTAAGGATGGAGAAGTGCCATGGCTTTGATTGAATACGACGCTTACAAGCAGAAGCTCCGGGACCTGAAGCCGGAGCTGGACGGGCTCTCCGCCGCCCTGGACATCGAGGCGGCGAAGCAGGAAGCCGCGCGGCTGGAGGACGAGACCGCTCAGGACGGCTTCTGGAACGACCTGGAGCGCTCTCAGAAAGTCCAGCAGCGGCTGAAGCAGCTCCAGAATAAAATCGCCAGGCAGGAGAAGCTGGTTTCCGCCTGGGAGGACCTGACGGCCCTGTGCGAAATGGGGCAGGAGGCCGACGACCCGGAGATTTTGGAGGAGCTCAAGGCCGAGTACGCCGCCCTGGAGGACCGGGCCGCCGAGACCCGCATGGCCACCCTTCTCTCCGGGGAGTACGACGGGTGCAACGCCATTTTGCAGTTCCACGCCGGGGCCGGCGGCACCGAGGCCCAGGACTGGGCCCAGATGCTCTACCGCATGTACACCCGCTGGG
>CATNDJ010000070.1 GCA_950097265.1 uncultured Oscillibacter sp. | reverse complement strand
ACTCTTTTTTTACGATTTTCCAAGAAGTTTCAAAAAGTTCACGAATACACGTGGTTTGTGCAACAACCGTCACCGGCGTTTCCCTGGCTTTCGGGTCCTCCTCCAGCCAGGCTTTCACCGCCTCCGGGCCGCTGAAAATCAGAGGATGCTCACACCAGCTGGCGATCCCGGCCACCTCCGGGTGGTTCCCGTCCCCGATGATGACGGGGGTCCGGCCCTTCGCCTCCGCCTGGGCCACCAGAGTCTGGATACGCCGGACATTAGGGCAGGTAGCGTCCACAAAACGGATGCCAAGGGCTTCCAAACGGTCCAAAACCCGCTTCGACTCCCCATGGGAACGAATGATCACCGTATCCCAAGGCTGTAAAGCATTAGTGCTTTCTACCATTTGGACGCCAAGCTGTTGGAGCTCTCTCACTACGTAGGCATTATGGATAAGGTCTCCCAGCATCCAGCAGCGGCCGGACTTTGCCGCAGTCTCTCGGGCCAGCTCCACCGCCCGGCGGACGCCGCAGCAGAATCCGGCGTTTTGGGCCAGTATCACCCGCACAGCGGCTTCCCTCCCACGGCCTGGCCGCCCAGGGCATAGGCCGCTTCCAGCAGATCGTCGGCGATTTTCTGCATCTCCTCGGAGGTCCCCCGGCGGCCGGTATAGTGGGGCTCGTAGGGATCGCCGAAGATGATGCGGGTTTTATGGAACAGCTTCTTCTCCCCGTCCACAAAGACCGGCACCAGCGCAGCCCCGGTGCGGACGCCGATCATGGCGGCCCCCGCTTTGGCCTGGGGCGGCAGGCCGTCTATGTAGCCTAAGCCGTTGCGGATGGTGGTTCCCTCGGGAAAAATCAGCAGGTTGTCGCCCTCCTTCAACACCTGAATTGCCGTGCGAACGGTACTGATGTCGTTGTTTCCCCGGCTGACGGGAAAAGCCCCCACTTTTTTCAGCAGCCAGCCCAGGAGCGGATTTTGAAACAGCTCCTCCTTGGCCATGATGTGCAGCCGGTAGTTGATGGGCAGCCGCAGGGCCACCAGAATGGGATCCCAGTTGCTGGAGTGGTTGGGGCAGAGGAGCACGCCGCTCTTGGGCAGTTTTTCCATACCCTCCACGGAGGTGGGGTGCAGGACCCGGGTGACAAAGCCCACTACATAATAGATGAATATAAACAGGCGGTTAAAGGGTTTCATAGGCCGGTCCTTTCCCGAATGATGCTCAGCAGCGCCTCCAGGCTCTGCTGGAAGTCCAGCGCCGAGGTGTCCAGCAGCACGGCGCCGTCCGCCTGCCGCAGGGGCGCCGCCTCCCGGTGGGTATCCCGGAAATCCCGGTCCTCAATATCACGGAAGACCTCCTCAAAGGGCTGAGGGGTCCCCCGCTCCTCCAGTTCCCGGCAGCGGCGCTCCGCCCGGACACGGGCGGAGGCGGTGAGAAAAATCTTGACTTCCGCATCCGGCAGGACCACGGAGCCGATGTCCCGGCCATCCATCACCACGCTGTTTTTCCGGGCCAGCTCCCGCTGGGTCTCCATCAGATAGGCTCGGACTGCCGGCAGGGCGGAGACGGCAGAAGCGTACCGGGAGATTTCCGGCAGCCGGATCTCCTCGCTGACGTCCCGGCCATTTAAGAGCATCCGCTGACGCCCGGCCTTGTCATACCGCAGCTCTACCCGGAGGGCGGGCAGCATCGCCGCCATGGCGGTTTCGTCGCCGGGGTCCACGTCCTCCTCCCGGGCGGAAAGCCCTACCGTCCGGTAAATGGCGCCGGTATCCACATATAAAAAGCCCAGGGCGGCGGCGGCGGCCCTGGCCAGGGTGCTCTTCCCCGCGCCGGAGGGGCCGTCAATAGCCACGCGTATGGTGCTCATAAAAACAAACCTCCCTTTTATCCTTCCTCCGCCGCGGACAATCCGGCAGCCCGCCCGGTGGACCAGGCGATCTGGAGATTAAAGCCGCCGGTATAGGCGTCCACGTCGATGATCTCCCCCGCAAAATACAGTCCCCGGACCAGCTTCGACGCCATGGAGGCCGGGTCGATCTCTTTTACCTTCACGCCGCCGGAGGTGACAATGGCATCCGTCACCGGGCAGGGCCCGGCGATAACCACCGGGAAATGCTTCAAGATCCGCAGCACCCCCCGGCGCTGCTCCTTGGTAATATCGTGAACTTTCTGCCGGGGATCAATTTCAGAGGCTCGGACAATTTCCGGAATTAGCTTTTTGGGCAGCAGGTCGTCCAGGGCGTTGCAGAAGTCCTGATTGCAGTACTTCTCAAAATCCGACAGCAGCCGCCGGTCCAGGGCGGGCTCATCCAGGGCGGGCTTCAGGTCGATTTCCAGATGGTAGGCCCGTTCGCCGAACCGCCGCATATGGGCCGAAGCCGACAAAATCAGCGGTCCGCTGAGGCCGAAGTGGGTGAAAAGAAGCTCTCCAAAGTCCGTATAGATTTTCCTGCTGTTCTCGAAAACCGTCAGCCCCACGTTCCGCAGGCTGAGGCCCCGGAGCGTTTTCCCGATTCCAAAGTCCCGCAGGGGCACCAGGGAACCCCGGAGGGGCGTCACCGTGTGCCCGGCCTCCGCAGCCATGCGGTGGCCTTCGCCGGTGGAGCCGGTGGCAGGATAGGACACCCCGCCGGTGGCCAAAATCACCGCCTCCGCCGGATAAGCGTCCTGCTCTCCCTCTACGCCCAGGACCGCGCCGTCCTCCAGCTTCAGGGCCTTCGCCCGGTCCCGGACGATGCGGACCCGCAGCTTTTTCAGCCGACGCTCCAGGGCGGCGCTGACGTCGAAAGCCCGGTCCGACACTGGAAACACCCGGTTCCCCCGCTCCGTTTTCAAGGGGACTCCCAAATCCTCAAAAAAGGCCATCGCATCCTGGGCATGGAAACGGGAGAAAGCGCTGTAAAGGAATTTTCCATTACGCGGTATATTCGCCAAAAGCTCTTCCAGCCCGGCGTTGTTAGTCAGGTTACACCGGCCCTTTCCGGTGATGTTCAGCTTTTTCCCCAGCCGCTCGTTGGGCTCCAGCAGCGTCACAGAGGCTCCCCGCTCCGCCGCCGATATGGCGGCCATCATTCCGGCGGCTCCGCCGCCGATCACCACCACCGCCTTACTCATCGTCCATCTTCCCGAACACGCCGTACTCGTTCCAGATATCCTCCAGCTCCGCGAAGGTGCTGGAGACGTCCGCGCCGTAGCGGTTGGACAGGGCCACCAGCAGGGCGTTGATGAGGGACAGCGGCGCCACCATGGAGTCCACAAAGGAAATCATCTCGCAGGGAGCCAGCAGCGCCGCCTGGGAGAGCTGGTACACCGGGGACAGCTCGTTGTCCGTGATGGCGATAATCTCCGCCCCCCGGTCCCGGGCGAACTTCACCGTGTTGATGGTGACCTTGGAGTACCGGGGAAAGCTGATGGCGATCAGCACGTCCCCGGGCCCCATGCGCAGCATCTGCTCGAACATCTCCCCCGCTGCGTTGGACTGAATCAGCGTCACATTCTCCGACAAAAGGTGCATATAAAAGTGGAGATACCCCGCCACGAAGGAGGAGGAGCGCACGCCCAAAATATACACGTGGCGGCTGGACATGATCTTGTCCACCACCTGGTCGAACCCGCTCCGGTTCGAGTGACTGAGCATCTGGCGCAGCTTGTCGATGTCGGACTGAATCACCGCCGGCAGCACATCCTGAAACATGTCTCCCGCCGCCTGAATGCGCTGGGTGGAGGTCAGGCGGCTGCGGATCATGTCCTGCAGGGCCCGCTGCATGCTGGGATAACCGTCGTAGCCCAGCTCGAAGGCAAAGCGCACCACCGTGGACTCGCTGACCCCCGCCAGGATTCCCAGGCGGCTGGCCGTCATGAAGGCCGCCTTGTCGTAGTTCTCCAAAATATAGGAGGCAATGCGCTTCTGGCCCTTGGAAAAGCCGCTCATGCCCCGCTCCAGGCAATTCAAAATATTCTTTGCCACGTTCTTCTCCCCCCGGAACCGGATTTTCCAGGAATGATATTCGCCCTCAGCTTCGGCGCACCGCCAGGCTGTCCGCCAGCTCCATCAGGAAGGCCGTGTCTCCCGCCCAGCGGCCGGAGTCCAGCGCCTGCTTCGCCCGGGCGGTATAGTCCAGTACCCGCGCCTCGCAGGCCTCCACCCCCAGCAGGGTCACATAAGTGGCCTTCCGGTTTGCCGCGTCGGAGCCGACGGGCTTGCCCAGCTCCTCGGCGGTGGACACGGCGTCCAGAATGTCGTCCCGAATCTGGAAGGCCAGTCCCAGGTTCGCCGCGTAATCCCGGGCGGCGTCCATGCAGCTCCCGTCCACCTCCCGGCGGCCCATGGAGGCGCAGACCCCCATCATGCAGGCCGCCCGGAGCAGGGCCCCGGTCTTCTTGCCGTTGATCTCCGTCAGGCTCTCCTCTGTCCGGGACCGGCCGCCGCCAAGGGAATCCCAGTACTGCCCGCCGCACATGCCGGTCTCCCCGGCGGCCTCCGCCAGGATTTTCGCCGCCAGGGCCGTCTTCCCCCCATGCCGCCAGGTTCCCTCCGCGGAAAGCACCGTCCGGAAGGCCGCCGCCTGGAGGGCGTCTCCCGCCAGAATGGCCACGCACTCGCCGAATTTCTTGTGGCTGGTGGGCATTCCCCGGCGCAGGTCGTCGTTATCCATGCAGGGAAGGTCGTCGTGGATGAGGGAATAGGTGTGAAGCATTTCCACTCCACAGCCAAAGTCCAGAGCCTCTTCCAAGGTTCCGCCCGCCGCCTCGCAAAATTTCATGGTTAAAATGGGCCGGATCCGCTTGCCTCCGGCCAGGAGGCTGTAACGCATGGCCTCCTCCAATCCTCCGCCGGAAAAGAAGGTCCGCAGGCGGGCCTCCGCCAGCTCCCGGGCCTCCTCCAGCTGCCTCTGAAATTCCATGCCTTACGCCTCCTCCGTTTCAAAGGGCTGCTCCACCGGCGCGCCGCCGGGGCCCTTCATCAGCTTTACCACCTGCTGCTCAGCCTGGTCCAGCTGCTTGGTGCAGGCGGCGATGAGCTTCGTCCCCTCCTCAAAGAGGGCCAAAGAGTCCGCCAGCTGAACGTCTCCCTGTTCCAGGGCGGAGACGATTTCTTCCAGCCGGGCGATCTGCTGCTCAAAGGTCAACTTTTTTGCGGCCATGCCGTTCTCTCCTTTTCCCAGGGCTCCTCCACCGTGCAGAGGAAACCCCCTTCTCCCAGGGTCACGGAGACCCGTTCCCCGGTTTGAACATCCCGCCAGGTCCTCAGAATCTCCCCCGAGGACCCCCGGGCCATGGCGTAGCCCCGGCCCAGAACGGCCAGGGGGCTCATGGCGTCCAGCGCCGCCCCCAGCACGGAGACCTGCCGCCGCTTTTCGGCCGCCAGGGCCCCGGACAGGTCCCCCAGCCGCTGCTGAACGTGGGCCAGCTCCATCCGCTTGTCCTGAACATAGGCCATTTGGTCCCGGAGGACCCGCTTTTCCGCCAGGGCGCCCAGCCGCTGCCGGAGGGCCGCCAGCCGGGCGGCCTCGCTGTTCTCCAGCCGGGAGGCCGCGCCCCTCAGCCGCTGCTTCAGGGCCTCCCGGTCCGGCACGGCGATTTCCGCCGCGTTGGAG
>CATNDJ010000069.1 GCA_950097265.1 uncultured Oscillibacter sp. | reverse complement strand
TCACGTCGATGCCCCCGCAGGTCCCCGTGCGGATGAAGGTGTCCGCCCCGCACTTGTGGAGCTCCTCCATGGCGATGGAGGCGGAGGGCCCGCCGATGCCCGTGGAGCAGGCCGTCACCTTCTGCCCCAGGAGGGTGCCGGTCCAGACGTTGAACTCCCGGTTATAGGCCACCTGTTTCGCGTCGTCGAAATAGGCGGCAATGGCGGGCACCCGGCCGGGGTCCCCGGGCAGGATGCAGTAGCGGCCGATGTCCTCGGCGGTACAGGCAATATGGAACTGCTTTTCCAGTTTTTGCATAATCGTCACCTCTGTGTCGTGATTTTGTAAAAACAGTATAGCAAATCCCAGGTGGTTTTGCAACAATTTGACGGAAAAATTTCCGCCCTCACTCCACCGTCACCCGGAAGCGGCAGCGGCTTCCCCCGGTGAGAACGGTCTCCAGGGTCTCCACGGTGATCTGCTTTTCCGGCAGGAGGTTTTCCAGGATGTACAGGATGCTCTGCCGGGAGCACTCGCAGTGCTCCGGCTTGCGGGTTTCGCCGTACTGGAGGCGGGGGCAGACGCAGGAGGGGTAGCCCACCTCGTAGACATGGCCCGGCTCCAGAATCTCGGCGAAGAAGGTGGCGGTGTCTCCATATTTCATGTACTGGAGGTCCAGGTTCCCGCCGCACTCCCGGAACTGGCGGGCGTGCAGGGGCAGGACCGTATCCTTTACGCACTCGATTGCCTGTTTTCTGTAGTCCATGACGGCATCTCCTTTTTAATTTTTCAGCGTGCCGCGCCCGGCGCGGTTCCTCACTTCAGCGTCACCACCGTCACCCCGGTCTCCCCCTCGCCGTAGACCCCCAGGCGGAAGGACTTCACCGCCTTGTTCCGGCGGAGGATGTCGTGGACGGCCTTGCGCAGGGCCCCGGTGCCCTTGCCGTGGATGATGGTGACGGTTTCCAGCTTGCCCATGACGGCGGCGGAGAGAAAGCCCTCCACCACGCCCTCGGCCTCCAGGGTCTCCAGACCCCGGATGTCCAGCTCCCGGCTGGCGGCGGACCGGAGGGTCCGGTTTCCAGACGAGGAGACGGGGACCTTGGGCTTCCGGGCGGCCCGCTCGTCGTCCTCAATGAGGCGGACCTCCTCCGCCCTGGCCTTCATTTTCAGCACGCCTGCCTTCAATTGCAGGGTGCCGTCCTTGCCCACGGAAATGACCTCTGCGGGCTGGCGCACGCCGGGGAACTCCACCAGGTCCCCCTTGACGATGGGGCGGCTGGGCTTGGGGATGGGCTCGGGGCGGTCCTTCTCCGTGCGGAGGCGGTCCTCCGCCTGACGGAGGCCCGCCCGGATGGCGGCCTGGGCGTCGTTGATGTTCTGGGCGGAATCCGCCGCGGCCTGCCGCCGCCGGAGCTCCGCCAGCTCGTTGAAGGTCTGATCCGCCGCGGCCTTCGCGTCCCGGAGGATGCGCTTGGCCTCCGCCTCGCCCCGGCTCCGGGCGTTCTCCTTGGCCCGCTCCATCTGCTCCCGGAACTCCCGGGCACGTCTGGCATCCTCCTCCCGCTGGCGGAAGAGGCGGTCCGACTCCAGGTCCCGCTTCTCCAGGGCCTGGCGCTTGGCCTCCAGCTGAGTCAGCACGTCCTCGAACCGCACGCTGTCCCCGCTCATCTGGGTCTGGGCGGCTTCGATGACCTCCTCGGGGAGGCCCAGCCGCCGGGAGATGGCAAAGGCGTTGGACTTGCCGGGGATGCCGGTGAGGAGCCGGTAGGTGGGACTCAGGGTCTCCACGTTGAACTCACAGGAGGCGTTCTCCACCCCGGCGGTGGTCATGGCAAAGGTCTTCAGCTCCGCATAGTGGGTGGTGGCGGCGATTTTCGCCCCGGCGGCCCGGACGTGCTGGATGACGGCGATGGCCAGGGCCGCGCCCTCCACCGGGTCCGTGCCCGCCCCCAGCTCGTCGAAGAGGATGAGGCTCTTTCCGTCCGCCTCCTTTAAAATCCCCACAATGTTGGTCATGTGGGCGGAGAAGGTGGACAGGCTCTGCTCGATGCTCTGCTCGTCTCCGATATCCGCCAGCACCCGGTCGAAGACCGCCACGGCGCTCCGGTCCGCCGCCGGAATGTGAAGGCCGCACTGGGTCATCAGGGTCAAGAGGCCCAGGGTTTTCAGGGAGACCGTCTTGCCGCCGGTGTTGGGCCCGGTGATCACCAGAGTGTCGAAGGCCTCCCCCAGCTCCAGGTCGATGGGCACCGCTTTCTTCGGGTCCAGCAGGGGGTGGCGGGCCTTGCGGAGGCAGAGGGCCCCGTCCCGCCGGATCTCCGGCCGCACGCCGTCCATTTTATAGCTGAGTTGCCCCCGGGCGAAGATCAGGTCCAGATGGACCAAAGCGTCGTAGTCCCACTGGATGTCCTCCCGGTGGGCGGCGGCCTCGGCGGAGAGCTCCGCCAGGATGCGCTCGATCTCCTTCTGCTCCTTGGCCTCCAGCTCTACGTACTCGTTGTTGGCCTGGACCACCCCCATGGGCTCCACGAAGACCGTGGCCCCGGAGGAGGAGATGTCGTGGACCAGGCCGGGGAGATTCCCCTTCTGCTCCGCCTTCACGGGAACCACGAAGCGGCCGTCCCGCTGGGTGATGATGGTTTCCTGGAGCACCTTGGCATAGCTGGGAGAGGAGATGATCTTCTGGAGAATCTGCCGGCTCTTGGCCTGGGCGGCCCGCATGTGGCGGCGGATGTCCGCCAGCTCCGGGGAAGCCGCGTCGGCGATGGTGTCCTCGTCGGGGATGCAGCGCTTGATTTTGTCCTCTAAGAAGTGGTTCCCGTGGAGGGAGAGGAAGAGGTGGTCGATGGCCGTCTTTCCCGCCGACTCATCATTGAAATACTCCCGGGCCCGGCGGGCGGCGGTGAGCAGCCCCGCGATGCGCAGCAGCTCCCGGGTGTTCAGACTCCCGCCCCGGTCCGCCCGGTCCAGGGCCTCCCCCACCGGCTTCACGCCGTCGAAGGAGGGCGCCCCCCGGCGGCCGATCATCTCCCGGGCGGCGTCGGTCTGGTCCAGGAGGCGCAGGACCTCCTCCGCCTCCGTCTCCGGGGAGACCCGGAGGGCCCGTTCCTTGGCCTCGGCGCTCACCGCCTGTTCGGACAGCAATTCCAGGACCCTGGGCAGCTCCAGGGTGCGAAGGGATTTTTCAAACAGTTCGCTCATGGAAGTTCCTCCTGTCAAGGGGTTCTGCGGGACTTTCGCCTGTTTCCAGAAAGGCGAAATTTGTAGAGTAACATTATAAAATACTTTTATAAAAGTCTAGCGTCGCAAAGCTCCGCTCCAGCTGCGCGTGAAGGAACGCCTCTGAGGCGGCGGCAAGGCGGCGCAGGGGCTCTTCTCCCAGGCGGAAGGAATACAGCCGCTTGGGGTCCCCGTAGACAATATGCCGCAGGGCCGCCAGGGAGTCCCGGCAGAGAGGCCTTCCCCCTCCCCCGCCGCAGTCCCGGCAGCGGAGCACTCCCTGGGCCGTGTCCAGCACCGGATTTTCCGGGTCCCCTTTTCCGCACAGGGCGCAGGCGTCCGCCAGGGGCTCGTAACCCGCAAGGCACAAAAGCCGCAGCTCAAAAGCGGGCTTCACCAGGGCGGGGGCCTTGTGTAAAGCGGAAAGGGCGTACAGCCCGTTGAGGAGGTGCCGCAGCAGCTCCGGGGCGGGTACGTCCTCCGGGCAGACGGCCTCCGCCAGCTCCGCCATATAGCAGCCCAGGGCCAGGGCCGTCAGGTCTTCCCGGAGGCCGCCGAAGAGGTCCAGAGTGGAGGCGTCGCTGGCGTAGTGCCAGTCCTTCCGCTGGTACAGGGTCCACTCGGCGTAGGCCAGGGGCTGGGCGGCGGCGGCAAACTTGCAGTTCTTCCGCCGGGCCCCCCGGGCGATGACCCCGATTTTCCCCTGCTCCCAGGTCAGCAGGGTCAGAATCTTGTCCGTCTCCTTGGTCTCGGTCTCCCGGAGGACCACGCCGCGGTCCACGATATAGGGCGTTCCCGCCACGGCGGCCTCCCTCCCTTATGTACGGAGAGTAGCGACCTCCCCGTTTATGACAAATTGTTGTCCTTTTCCTCCTCCGCCGACCGGTAGAGCATATAGGCCAGGGGCTCGCCGGTGAGGCAGAAGAGCTCCCAGAGGGGCGCGGGTTCCATGTGTTCCATGTCGCAGACCTCCTTTTACGGATAGTCTGCGAAAACAGTCGAGGGAGATACATGGAAATACCCGGTTAGGCTGGAAGCGAAAATTTAGTCTTCGCGATAGCCCAGGCTGCGGACGTAATTCACGTTGTCCCGCCAGTTCTCCTTGACCTTCACCCAGGTCTCCAGGTAAATCTGGGTCCCCATGAACTTCTCCATGTCGCGCCGGGCCAGGGAGCTGATTTTTTTCAGCATGGCCCCCTGCTTCCCGATGATGATGCCTTTGTGGCTGGCCTTTTCGCAGTAAATTGTAGCCCCCACGTCCACCACGCCGGAGTCCCGCTCGGAGAACTTCGTGATTTCCACGGCGGTGCCGTGGGGGATCTCCTTGTCCAGGCAGAGGAGCAGCTTTTCCCGCAGCAGCTCTCCCATTACCTGCCGCTCCGGCTGGTCGGAGGTCTGCCCGTCGGGGAAGAGCTGAGGACCCTCCTGGGCGTATTTTTGGAGCTCCGCCATCAGCTCCTCCAGGCCGTCGCCGGTTCGGGCGGAGATGGGGATGATGGCGTCGAAGCCGTCCCAGGCCTCGTTGTAGGCGGCAATGACGGGGAGCAGCTCCGCGGGCTCCACGGTGTCGATTTTGTTGACGGCCAGGACGCAGCGCAGCTTCTCCTCCCGCACCCGGCCGATGAGGGCCCTTTCCGGCCCGCCCACGTGGGCAATGGGCTCCACCAGCAGCAGGGCGCAGTCCACGTCGGAGAGGCTGGCGGTAACGACCTTCACCATGTAGTCCCCCAAGGCGGACTTGGGCCGGTGGAGGCCCGGGGTGTCCAGGAGGATAAACTGGGTATCCTCCCGGTTGACCACGCCGTAGATGCGGTTCCGGGTGGTCTGGGCCTTATTGGAGACGATGGCAATTTTCTCCCCCACCAGGGCGTTCGTGAGACTGGACTTGCCCACGTTGGGCCGTCCGCAGACGGTGATCATGGCGGTTTTCTCAATTTTCATGTCAGGTGATCCTCAACTTTCCCGTTAAGCAATATTACTTTTTAAAAGTATTTTTATAACTTTAGCCCGGCCTCTTTCACCGGGCCAGGGCTTTCTTCAGATATTGGCCCGTATAGGACGCCTTACAGGCGGCCACGCTCTCCGGCGTGCCGGTGCAGACCACGCTCCCGCCGCCGTCGCCCCCCTCGGGCCCCAGGTCGACGATCCAGTCGGCGGATTTGATGACGTCCAAATTGTGCTCGATGACCACGACCGTATTCCCGTTGTCCACCAGCCGCTGGAGCACTTCCAGGAGCTTGCGCACATCGTCGGTGTGGAGGCCCGTGGTAGGCTCGTCCAGGATATAAATGGTCTTCCCGGTGGCCTGCTTGCTCAGCTCCGTGGCCAGCTTCACCCTCTGGGCCTCGCCGCCGGAGAGCTCCGTGGAGGGCTGGCCCAGCTTCACGTAGCCAAGGCCCACGTCCTGGAGAGTCTGGAGGCGGTTGCGGAGCTTGGGCAGGGGCGCGAAGAACTCCAGGGCCTCGTCCACCGTCATTTCCAGGACCTCGGAAATATTCTTCCCCTTGTAGTGGACCTCCAAGGTCTCCCGGTTGTACCTCCGGCCCTTGCAGACCTCGCAAGGGACGAAGATGTCCGGCAGGAAGTGCATCTCGATTTTCAGCACGCCGTCGCCGGAGCAGGCCTCACAGCGGCCCCCCCGGACGTTGAAGCTGAACCGGCCCGGGCCGTAGCCCCGGCTCTTGGCCTCCTGGGTGGAGGCGTAGAGGTCCCGGATGTTGTTGAAGAGGTTCGTATACGTGG
>CATNDJ010000068.1 GCA_950097265.1 uncultured Oscillibacter sp. | reverse complement strand
GGCCGGTGGAGGCAACATAGGCGTTGATGGTCAGGATGTTCAGCGCCGGCGGGGTGTCGATGATGATGAAATCGTAGTTAGGCTTTACCACATCCAGCTGCTGGGAGAGCATGAACTCCCGCCGGGGGGCCGTGAACTCCACCTCGGCGGTGGAGAGCATGATGTCCGAGGCGAGGATGTCGCCATACTCCGTATGGGAGATGGCCCGCTCGATGGGACAGGCGCCGGTGAGCACGTCGTATACGGTTTTGCACTCGCCGATGTCCAGGCCCAGGGTGAAGCCGAGATTGCCCTGGGGGTCCAGATCGACGCCCAGGACCCGCGCGCCCCGCTGCTTCAGGCCGCAGACCAGCGCGGAAACGGTGGTGGTTTTGCCCACGCCGCCCTTTTGATTCGTGACAGTGATGACCTGTGTCAAAGGATTTTCCTCCTTACTGTAAAAACTAAACGGGGACCTCTTATTTTTATTATACTATATGTCGATAAAAAAACATAGAGGAATATCAAAAAAATTCTAACTTCGGCAGACCCGGGCCCGGAGGGCCGGGAACCGCCGGAATCTCTTGAAAGGAGTTGTAGCATATGGCAGTCAGCGGCGTAAGCAGCAGAAGCACAAGCATCTATGGAACTCGAAACGTGATCACGGGCCTGGCCAGCGGCCTGGACACGGAAAGCATGATCGAAAACGCAATATCTGCGTACAAAAACAAGATCACCGCTCTGAACCAACAGCGCACGAAAACCGAGTGGAAGCAAGAGGCCTACAGAAGCATGGTCAGCAAAATGTCCTCCTTCCTCTCCAAGTACACCTCCTACCGGTCCGCCAACAACCTGATGTCCACCAGCTTTTTCGACCAGGCGGTGAAGACGGTGGCCAAGGGAGCCAATAAGGACCTGGTGTCCGCCACGGGCCGGGCCAGCAGCGATCTGCGCATCGACCGGGTGAAGCAGCTGGCCTCCGCCGCCACCTACAAGGTCAGCGGCACCGTCCTGGACGGCAATACCGCCGAATTTGGGCAGAACGAAGTCACCGCCGCCGCCGGCGGAACCCTGGACCTGGACAAGGAAATGACCATCGGCAAGCTGAACGGCTCCCTGACCCTGGCCTATGGCGGCAAGAACGCCACCAGCTACCTGAGCCTCAGCTTTGACGAAACCCAGACCTTCGGCAGCGCCGAGGACCTGGTAAACGAAATTAACAAGCAGCTCTCGGAACAGAGCGTCTCCATCGGCACCAAGACCTACACCGGCAGCGAGCTGCTGGAGAACGTGGTGAAGGCCGAGGTGGGCAAGGATGGCCAAATCACCTTCACGGACCCCAAGGAAAACAACGTCTATGTTTCCGGCGCCAGCGGAAATGCCCAGCAGCTGCTGTTGGGCGGGAAAGAGCCCAGCAGCGACTCCGAGAAGCAGGTCAAATCCCTGAGCGTCTCTTCCGAGGCCCTGAAGACGGAGAAGCTGAGCACCTACGAGTACCTGATGAGCCGGGGCGGCAGCATGGAGATCACCCTGGACGGCGTGACGAAAACCGTCAAGCTGCCCACGGCGGACGAAATCATTAAAAACCTGAACACGGACGGCCTTACGGATAAGGAAATCGCCAGCCTGAAGGACGCGCTGAAGGACAATCCCCGGGCCCTTACGAAGACGGACCGGCAGGAGCGCCGGGACGAGGCTTTTATGAAGGCGTTCCAGGATAAAGTGGACGCCGCTTTTGGCGAAGGCAAGCTGACGGTCAGCGACGCCAACCGTACGGACTCCGGCGACGGGAAGGGCATCCAGTTCCAGTTCCAGGCGTCCAAGGGCTCCACGTTCTCCGTCAATTCCTCCAAGGGCGAGGTCCTGGGCTTTGGCGAGAGCGGCCGGGTCACCAGCTACCTGAACACCGGCAAGACCCTGGGCGAGATCCTGGGGAAGGACGGGTTCAACGGCCTGGAGGTGGCCTATGCCAAGGATTCCAACGGGAATCCCACCACCACCCCGGCGCTGGACGCCAACGGGCAGGTCCTCTACTCCTTCAAAGTCAACGGCAAGGAAATCGGCCAATTCAATAAAGACACGTCCCTGAGCACGGTTTTCAACGCGATGAACAGCAACTCGGATTCCGACGTCAAGGTGGGATACTCCAAGCTGACCAACGAGCTGACCTTCACCGCCAAGGATACCGGAGCGGCCAGCAAGATTGACTTCGGCGGCGACAACTCCCTGGCGGCGGCCCTGTTCGGCAAGGTTGACACAGGCTCCGACAAGTATGAAAAGGGCCAGGATGCCATCTTTGAAGCCACCGTCAACGGCACCTCCCTGGGCGAAATCACCCGCAGTTCCAACAGTGTGGAAATGGACGGGATGACCATCAACCTCAAGGGGACCTTCGGCTATGAGGCGGCGAAAGACGCCGACGGAAATGAAATCAAAGACGCCGACGGAAACGTGAAATACAATAAAATAGACACGGAGGCCGTCACCTTTGAGACCAGCTCCGACGCGGACAAAATTGTGGACGCGGTGAAGCAGATGGTGGAAGACTACAACGCCATGGCCAAGGAAATCAAGGACGCCTATTCCACCCTGCCCGCCCAGCGGTCCAACGGCGCGTACTACGAGCCCCTGACCGCCGAGGACGAGGACGAGATGAGCGAAAGCGCCATCAAAAACTGGAACGACAAGGCAAAACAGGGCATCCTCTTCGGCGACCGGGACCTGGCCTCCCTCTACCAGCGCATGACCACCGCCATCTCCATGACCGGCGAGAACGGCGCGGCCCTCCGGGAAGCGGGCATCACCGTGAGCTACTCCAACGGCCTGAGCCAGCTGGAGTTCAACGAGGATAAATTCCGCGCCGCCCTGAACAACGATCCCGACAAGGTCCGGGACGCCTTCACCGCCAGCACCGAATCCGGCGCCAAGAGCAACGGACTGATGCAGGCCCTGAAGCAGCCCCTGGATCTGTACGGCAAGACCGAGGGCGGCAAGGGCGTGCTGGTGGAAAAGGCCGGCTCTCCCCTGGCACCCAGCACCATGTACAGCAATACGATCCAAAAGGAACTCAACAACATTGACTCTCAAATTGAGCGGTGGCAGGAGAAGATGGAAGACCAGATCGACCACTACACCAGCCAGTTCTCCCGTCTGGAGCAGCTCATTCAGCAGATGAACTCCCAGAGCTCCTATTTCTCCCAGCTGATGGGCGGCTGATTTTAAAAAGGCGGTGATCCACAAACAATGGATATGAAAGGCTACCAGCAATACAAGGAGCAGAGCGTGAATACCATGACTCAGGGGGAGCTGCTGCTGCTGCTGTATGACGAGCTGTATAAGCGCCTGTCCCAGGCGGAGCTCATGCTGGACCAGCAAAATTACCCCGTCTACGAGGCCTCCATTGAGCGTTCGGTCGCCATCATCGACTATTTGGACTCCACGCTGGACCACCAGTATCCCATCAGCGGAAATCTGGCGCAGCTTTATGAGTACTTTACCTATGAATTGGGCCGGGCGAAGATCGGCCGCCGCAAGGAGGTTTTGACCCACGTGAAAACCATGGTGGGCGAACTGCGGGACGCCTTCCGCCAGGCGCAAAAGAGCGGAGACTCAGGAAAGTAGGGATCAGGATGGAAGCATCGGCGCTGATGGACGCCCATGTGCAGCTCAAACGGATTTACACCGCGCTGAACGAGGCGCTGGACGTAACCCGCCAGATGGCGGACGCCGTGGACCGGGACGACGAGGTCGCGCTGCAGCTCCTGGTCTCCATGCGGCAGGAACCCACCGACAAGCTGGCCGGGGCCCATCAGGCCCTGGCCCAGCAGGGGGGGACGCTGCCGCCCGCCGACGCAGCCCGCCTTGCCGCCATCTTGAAGGGCGAGCCGGCGGAGACGGAGGCGGAGGCCCCCCTGACGGCGCAGGTTGGCGTAAACCAGCGGGTGCTGAAGCAGCTTGTGGAGCTGGATCAGGTGGTCAACCGCAAGCTGGCCAGGGAGAAGTCAATTTACAAATAAGGAAGACCGCAAAAGCCGGAGCCCCGGCCGGTTTGGCCGGGCTCCCGCCTTTGCGCGCGTAGGGACGGGTATGGAAAGACCCCCGCCCGCGGGAAGAAACTTCCCGTCAGGGACACGATTCAAACGACGGGAGCGCAGAGTATGCCCACGATTACGCTGGAAAACGTGACAAAGAACTACAAGCTGGACCGCCGCCGGCAGAAGGAACAGAAGGGGAAAAAGTACGAGGTCGGCGTGGAGGACGTCAACCTGACCATCCGGCAGGGGGAATTTGTCTTCCTGGTCGGCAGCAGCGGCGCGGGAAAGAGCACGCTGCTGGACCTGATCTCCGGGAAGCTCAAGCCGGACAAGGGCACGGTGTACCTGGACAAGAAGGATCTCTCCAAGCTGATTCCCTGGAGCCAGAACCGCATGGCCATCCTCTTCGGAAAGGTGCAGCAGGAACACAGCCTCATCCGGAAGATGACCGTAGAAGAGAACCTCTGGGTGGCCGCCCAGGTGGGCCGCCGCCGCTTTGAGAGCGGGAAGCACGTGGACCTCCGGGTGAAGAAGGTGCTGGGCCTGGTGGGCATGCGGGGCGTGGAGTCCCGGTATCCCGTGGAAATGTCCATCGGGGAATGCCGCCGGGTGGAACTGGCCCGGGCCCTGATTAACAGCCCGCCCATTTTGGTGCTGGACGAAATCACGGCGAACCTGGACGACGACAACATCTGGGATATGTTCCAGCTTCTGCAGGAGGTCAACCGCATGGGCACCACCGTCATCATGGCCACCCATGCCAGCCGGTACGTGAACATCATGCGCCGCCGGGTGGTGACGCTGGTGGACGGAAAGATCTTCGGCGACGTCGAGAAGGGAAGATACGGCGACGTAGTGTAAGAGCTGCGGGCCGCCGATTAGAATAAAAGAAATCTTAACGCATTCAAAGAAAACGAGGAGGAAGCAGGAAATGATAAAAAACATGAAGATCAGGAAGAGCCTGATCATGGGCTTCGGGATTACCATCATTGTTTCCGCGATTATCATCATCGTGTCGTTGGTTCTGATGGCGGTTCAGAAGGGACAGTACACCGACATTTTAGACCAGTATGTGGCGTCTAACGAGCTGGTGTCCGAGTGCCGCATTGACTACAACATTGCCGCCCGGAACCTGCGTGACGCGGTGCTGTCCGGCGATATGACCAGTGTGGACACCACAAACAGCAAAATCAGCGAGCTGGGCACCCAGCTGACCGTGCTGTCCAATGCCTATCCCCTGGAGGACAAGACCGAGCTGAACGCCTTCATTAACCTGGTGGAAAGCTGGGAGAAGGAGGCCACCAACATCGGCCAGACGGCCCGCACAAGCCAGCAGCAGGCGGCCGATATGCTGGTCAAAGACTGCACTCCCGTTTTGAATCAAATGGCCGCCGCCGGCGACGCGCTGGCCGACAAGCTCCAGTCGGAGCAGCAGGCCATTATCAAGCGGCAGAGCACGGTTTCCAACATCGCGATGATCTGCATCGTGGTAGCCATGATTATCGCCACTGTGGTGGTGCTCCGGCTGGCCCTGATCATCATCAAGAGCATCGTGGTTCCCACGGAGAAGGTTCGGGCCGCTCTGGTGGGCTTCAGCGAGGGTAAGCTGGACATCCCTGTGGATTATGAGAGCAAGAGCGAGCTGGGCGAAATGTGCGACGCCCTGCGGACCAGCCAGAAGGTATTGGACAGCGTCATTAAGGACGCCTGCCGGCTCCTGGAGGAGATGGGCGGCGGCAACTTTAACTGCCGCACCCAGGCCGAGCAGTACTACGTGGGTGAGCTGGCCGATATGCTCAAGTCCATCCGCGTCATCAACCGCAGCCTCAGCGATACGCTGACCCAGATCAGTCTCAGCGGCGAGCAGGTCTCCTCCGGTTCCGACCAGGTGTCCACCGGCGCCCAGGCCCTGGCCCAGGGCGCTACCGAGCAGGCCAGCGCCGTTCAGGAGCTGTCCGCCACCATCGCGGATATCTCCTCCAAGGCTCAGAGCAACGCCAAGCGGAGCGAACAGGCCATGGACCACTCCAAGAACGCCGGCCAGCGCCTGCGGGAGAGCGCCGCGCACATGGATGAAATGGTCAAGGCCATGGAGAAAATTTCCAGCTCCTCTGAGGAAATCGGCAAAATCATCGCCACCATTGAGAACATCGCTTTCCAGACCAACATCCTGGCTCTGAACGCCGCCGTGGAGGCCGCCCGGGCGGGCAGCGCCGGCAAGGGCTTCGCCGTCGTGGCCGACGAGGTGCGGAACCTGGCCACCAAGTCCGACCAGGCCGCCAAGGCCACCAAGGAGCTGATTGACAATTCCATCACCTCCGTCCAGGACGGCAGCGAGATTGTGAACCGGGTTTCCGAGTCCCTGGATAAGACGGTGGAGGCCACCAACGAGTCCATGAACGCCCTCCAGGAGATTGCCCAGGCCGTCGAGGAAGAGGCCGAGGCCATCGCCCAGGTCACCGAGGGCATCGACCAGATCTCCA
>CATNDJ010000067.1 GCA_950097265.1 uncultured Oscillibacter sp. | reverse complement strand
GGCCCGGACCATCACCCGCCGCTTCTGCGAGGACGGGCAGCTGCGCGTCGTCACCTTGGACGCGGAGGTGGAGAAAAAGATTATCGCGTCCCTGACCCGGAACGAGCAGGGCGTGTACCTGGCCATGGGGCCGGAGCTGATGCAGCAGATCGTCTCCCAGCTGGCCAACCAAATGAAGAAGTTCAACGACCTCTCCCAGACGCCCATTATCCTGGTGAGCCAGGTGATCCGGGGCTATTTCTCCAAGATGATCACTCAATTTTACCCCGGCGTTTACGTTCTGTCCTTCAATGAAATCACCAGCTCCGTGCAGATTCAGGCCATTGGGAACATCACCCTGGAGCCGGCCGCCCGGCCGGAGCGAAGGGCGGTGGGCACATGAGCGAGACAACGGCCGCCGTCCGCTACAGCGAGCGGGAGATTGAGCAGATGGACACCCAGGAGCTCCTCCGCCTCTACAAGGAGACGGGGGACGAGGGCCTGAAGTGGCCCCTGGTCCTGCGGTACGAAGGGCTGATTAAAAGCGCCGCCATGCAGATCCGGGGAGTCTACAGCAGCTTTGCCCAAATTGACGACATCATCAACGAGGGAATCATCACCCTGCTGGGAGCCATCGATAAATTCGACCCGGACAAGGGCGTGAAGTTTGAGACCTACGTGTCCAAGCGCATCCGGGGCATGGTCATCGACCTGGCCCGAAAGCAGGACTGGATTCCCCGGAATATCCGAAAGCGGGCCAAGGAAATCGACCTGGCCTCGGCGGAGCTGTCCACCAACCTGGGGCGGATGCCCACGGACGGGGAAATCGCCGAGCACCTGGGCATCAGCCAGGAGCGGTATCAAAAGGACGCCGCCAACATCGCCCTGAGCAACGTCCTCTCCCTGGACGTGCTGATGGACACCCGGGAGACCACGGGCTACCCCCTGGAGGTCCCCTCCAGCGACGCCAAGAGCCAGCCGGAGCTGGTGCTGCAGGAGCGGGAGATGCAGAGGGCCCTGGCCCAGGGCATCGCCTCCCTGCGGGAGAACGAGCAGATTGTCCTCTCGCTGTACTACGAGCGAAACCTGCACCTGAAGGAAATTGCCCAGGTGATGGAGCTCAGCGAGCCCCGCATTTCACAGATTCATACCCGGGCCATCCAAAAGCTGCGGGCCTATATGGAGAGCTACCTGAGCGACGAGCCGGAGCCGAAACCGAAGAGGAAGAAGGGATAACGCGTGTATAAGGGCTTTTACAATCTGACCTCCGCCATGCTGACGCATCAGCACAACTTGAATGTAATAGGAAACAACATGGTCAATATCTCCACGTCGGGATACAAGCAGGACCGCTATATCGCCACCACCTTTGACGACGTGATGTACAGCCGGGTGACGGTAAACGAAAGCGGCGGCACGGAGATCGGCCGCCAGAGCTACATACGGGCGGCCAGCGAGATTTACACGGATTACAGCCAGGGCATTCCGGAGCCGACGGAGCTGCCCCTGGACTTCGCCATCGTGGGGGACGGCTTCTTCGCCGTCCAGGATCCGGACGGCAACGTGGCCTATACCCGGATGGGCAACTTTTCCCTGGATGACGAGGGCTACCTCTGCCTGCCCGGCTTCGGCCAGGTGCTGGATCCCCAGGGCCGGCCCATTTACCTGGGCACCGACAAGATCCGGGGGGACAGCCGGGGCGTCATTTACTTCGACCAGCCCCCGCAGCAGGGCGGCGGCACCGCCATCGGCCAGCTGGGCGTCTACAGCTTCGAGGACAATCAGGCCCTGGAGCGGAACGACCGGGGACTGTTCACCGGAGAAGGAGCCCAGGCAAGCACGGACTACGAGGTCTGGAACAAGTACCTGGAGCGGTCCAACAGCGACATGGTCAAGCAGATGACGGAGATGATCACCTACCAGCGGGCGCTCCAGAGCGCCGCCCAGGTGACCAAGATGTACGACCAGCTGATGACAAAGGCCACCAGCGACGTCGGCCGCTTCGCCTAAGGAGGGAGCCTATGAATCAATCCTTTTTCATCGCGGCCGTGGGGGCCCATCAGCAGCTCAAGCGGCTGGGGGTGCACGGAAACAACATCGCGAACCTGAACACCTACGGATTCCGGGCGGAAAAGAGCCGTTTCGCCTCTTTGATGTACGACGACCTCAAGAGCGTCGGCACCGCCACGGAGGGCGGCTACGAGGGGGAGGACCCCGGCTTCGATGCGTTTCCCTCCGGCGTGGGCGCGGCGCTGTGGACCACGGATACGGACTTCAAAAGCGCCCCCCTGGAGGAAACTCGCCGGGATCAGGACTACGCCATCGCGGGAGAGGGTTTCTTCGCCATCGCGGACCTGACCACGGGGGAGATTACCCTGACCCGGAACGGCGCTTTCGTCATCTCCGAGCTGATGCGCTCCACCGGAGAGGTGGACGAGAACGGTCAGGAGATTCAGGAGCGGATTTACTACCTCTCCGACAACGAGGGGCGCTTCGTCCTCAGCGACAAGGGGAGCATGATTGAAGTGGAGGACGAACACCAGCCCCAGCCCGTGGGCATCTTCGACTATATGAACTACGACGGCATGGAACACGTAAACGACACCCGCTTCCGGGCCGTTGACAAAAACGGGGGCATCCGCCAGGGCGGCGGAACGCTGATGCGGGGTTTTATCGAAATGTCCAACGCAGACCTGGCGGAAGAGATGACCAAGGTTATCGAATCCCAGAGGGCCTACGGCATGGCGCTGAAGATGGTGCAGACCTCCGATGAGGTCGAGACCACCATCAACAGCCTGCGCGGCTGAGAGGGAGGAAGAGCATGACCATAAAAAGCTACGACGAACTCAGCTCCCTGGAGCTGGACACCCTGAAGGAAATTGGGAGCATCGGCACCGGAAACGCCGCCACCAGCCTCTCGTCCCTCATCGGAAAGCCGGTGCGCATCCAGCAGCCGGAAGTCCGCATCATGGAGTACAACGAGGCCATCGAGTGGATCGGCGGCCCGGAGCCCATCACCGCCGGCGTGCTGGTGGGGATGAGCGGGCAGCTCAGCGGCATCATGCTTTCGGTGCAGCAGCTGGATTTTGTAAATCTGGTGCTGGAGAGCATGATGGAAAAGACCATTGAAGATTACATGGAGCTGGGAGAGATGGAGCGGTCCGCCCTCACCGAGGTGGGCAACATCATGATTTCCACGTTTATCAACGCCCTCAGCGGCCTGGCGGGCATTGACATCGAACTGACGGTCCCCGCCTTTACCGTGGATATGCAGGGCGCGATTATGGCCGTACCCATGGCGGAGTACGGCGGGCAGTCCAATTACATCATGACCATCGGCGGAAACTTCATTTGCAATGGAAAGGAGATCCCTTGCCGTTTGCTGTTGTCGCCGGATATTCGGTCGCTGAACTTTTTATTAAGGAAGCTGGGCGTGAACAGTGGAGAGTAAGATCACAGTTGGAATCGCGGATATGAAAATGGCCCAGGGGAGCGGCATGCTGATCACCTACGCCCTGGGGTCTTGTATCGGAATCTGCCTGTATGACCAGAGGATTAAGCTGGCGGCGCTGGTTCACATCATGCTGCCGCTGAACATGGAGCCGGGACGGAAGAACACCATGAAATACGCCGACACCGGCATCCGGGAGACGCTGAAAATGATGGAGGCCAAGGGGGCCTCCCGGTCCCGCATCACGGCGAAGATCGCCGGGGGGGCCAAGATGTTTGAGGTCAGCGGGGGGAACCTGGGAAACATCGGCCAGCGCAACATCGAGAGCGTCCACATGCACCTGAAGCGGGAGGGCATCCAGCTTTTGAAGGAGGACGTGGGCGGCTCTGTGGCCCGGACGCTGCTGTTTGATCCTGCCACCGGGCTGGCCTGCGTCCGGTGCTACGGCCGGCCGGAGATGATCATTTAACGGTTTTTGTATGGGATAGGAGTATAGAATTAAAAGCCAACCACTGAAAGGAGTGTTCGGAATGTTGTTGGAAGAGGACAAGCGGGGCATTTTGCTGGAGTCGGGCACAAATGAAATCGAGGTCATGGAATTTACCATCAATGAGAGCCTGTACGGCATCAACGTGGCGAAGGTCAAAGAGATTCTGGTCTCTCAGCCCGTAAAGCACATGCCTCACGCCCACCCGGCGGTGGAGGGCATCTTCAAGCCCCGGGACAAGGTAATTACCGTGGTGGACCTGCCCACCTACCTGCTGGGGGAGACGGGGGAAAAGAAAAGCAAGGACCTGTTCATCATCACCAATTTCAACAAGATGAACATCGCCTTCCGGGTGCACACGGTGGTGGGCATCAGCCGCATCTCCTGGAAGAGCATCCAGAAGCCGGACAAAACCGTGGCCGGAGGAAACGAGGGCATTGCCACCGGAATCGCCCAGTGCGGCGAGGATCTGGTGACCATCCTGGACTTTGAGAAGATCGTGGCGGAGATCGCCCCGGAAACCACCATCCAGATGTCCGAAATCGACCAGCTGGGCGAGCGGAAGCGGAGCGACGCCGTCATCCTGGTGGCGGAAGACTCCGTGCTCTTGAGCAAAATGATCGAAGAGGCCCTGCATAAGTCCGGCTACGTCAACACCCGGATGTTCCCCGACGGGAGCAAGCTGTGGGAGTACCTCAACAGCCTGCGGGGCCACGCGGACTTCGACGACGAGGTGGCGCTGGTCATCACGGATATCGAGATGCCCCAGATGGACGGACACCGGCTGACCAAGCTGATAAAGGACGACAAGGACTTCAAGCACCTGCCGCTGATTATCTTCTCTTCCCTGATTACGGAGGAAATGCGCCGCAAGGGCAAGGAGCTGGGCGCGGACGAGCAGATGAGCAAACCGGAAATCGGACATCTGGTCCGGGTCATCGACCATTTGCTGGAAGAAGCCGGACGCCGGGAATAATCGCGGAGGGATATCATGAGCAGTAAATACATCGTAAGGCAGCCGATCAAGGACCCCGAGGGGAAAATCCTGGGGTATGAGATTCTGTACCATGGGGAGAACCAGGCGTTTACCGTGGAGAACCCCCAGGCCAAGGAATTCGCCTCCGCCGACACAATCTACAGCTTCCTCACCCAGAACAGTACGACGACGCTGCGGGGGTCCCTGAACTTCATGACCTTCACGACGACGCTGCTGATGAAGAAGACGCCCCGGCTTTTCGAGAAGACGGAGCTGGTAATACAGATCAACGACAGTGTCATCATTCACCCGCTGTCCATGCACTTTGTCAACCAGTACGCCAAGGAGGGCTATAAAATCGCGGTGAACGAGTTCCAGTTCGCTCCCCGGTATCTGGCCCTGCTGGACAGCATCGATTACATCAAAATCAATGTCCAGACCACGCCGGAGCTGGCGATGCACAACATTGTGGAAGTCTCCCACAGCATGCAGAAAAAGTGCATCGTGACCAACATCGACACGGAGGAGCAGTACCGGAAGGCCGTGCTTTTGAAGGCCGACGGCCTGGAGGGCGCGTATGTGGCCGAGCAGATGACCACCCGGGTCCACTCCAGCGCCTACCTCCAGTCCAGCTTCTTCCGCCTGATGGTGGCCATCACCCGGGACGAACCGGACGTGGACGAGATCGAGCAGCTCATCTCCATGGACGCCAGTTTGACCTACAACCTGCTGAAGGTGGCGAACTCGGCGTACTTCGCCCTGCGGAACCGGGCCACCACCGTGCACCAGGCCATTATGACCCTGGGCCTGGGGCAGCTGAAGCAGTGGATTTACCTCCTCAGCGCCAGCGTCAGCACCGAGGCCGCCGAGGCGGGAACGGAGGAGTTCCTGAAGCGTTCCTTTATGCGGGCCTCCTTCTGCAAGGAGCTGATGAAGTACGCCAAGAATATGCCGATTACCCAGGCGGAAGCCTATCTTATGGGCATGTTCTCCACGCTGAACCACCTGGTGGACGCGCCTCTGGAGGAAATTCTGGAGGAGCTGCCTATGAGCGACGTGGTGAAGAGCGCTCTGCTGCGGAAAGAGGGCCGCTGCGGCAAGCTCTACGAGCTGCTGCTGAGCTATGAGGCGGCCAACTGGAACGCCATCACCGCCCTGGCGGAGGAATTGGGTATCCCCAACCAGATTCTGACCAACGTTTATTTTAACTGCATGGAAAATGTCAACGTCCTTTGGGAGCAGTTGAGCAGCACCGTGGCCGGCCAGGGGCCGGAGGAAGCGCCCGCGGCGGAGTCCGGAGCGGAAGGCTGAGGGCATGAAGGCATGAAAAAGGTTCGGCGGTAAACGCCGAACCTTTTGGCTTCCGAATATTAAGCGTCTTCCCGGGAGTGGTGCGGGGTGAGCATGACCTTTTTGCAGGCCTGGATGAGCTGGGAGGTGACGTCGCTGGCGAACCGGCTCTCGTAGACGGTGAGACGGGGAACCCGCTCGTTCTGGCTCAGGACCACGTACTTGGGCGGCAGGTGATTCAGGGCGTAGGCCCGAACGTCCACCCGGCACTTGTCGCAGCAGCAGATGCCGAACATCTTCATGTATTCATCCGCCTTTTCCTCCACCAGAAGCTGCATGACGTTGATATAGGAGGCGGGCTCTTCCTCTTGGGCGGGGGCCTCCGTTTCCGGTTCCTCCGCCGGGGCTGGGGACTGCTGAGGGGGCTCTTCCGCCTGCCG
>CATNDJ010000066.1 GCA_950097265.1 uncultured Oscillibacter sp. | reverse complement strand
GCGCTGTTCCGGGAGGTGTTCAAATGCTGAGGAAATTATTGAAGCACGAGTTCCGCGCCACCGGGCGCGTCATGCTGCCCATGTACCTGGTGCTGCTGGTCACCGCCCTGGGCTCCAACCTGGCGGGCCGGGGGATGATGGACGGCCACTCGGATATCCTGAACATTCTGGCGGTCATCATCGTCATGGCCTTTGGATTCGCCATTGCGGGAGTCCTGCTGATGTCCTTTGTGCTGATGATCCAGCGGTTTTATAAGAACCTTTTGCAGGACGAGGGTTATCTCATGTTCACCCTCCCCGTCTCCGTCCACCAGCACATCTGGTCCAAGCTCATTGTTTCCGCCGTGTGGTTCGTGGCCACGGTGCTGGCGATTATCGCCGCCAGCCTGATTGTGGCCTACGACGTAGGCTTCCTGCGGGAGTTTTTCGACTTCCTGAGCTGGTTCTTCCAGGGCCTCCAAAAACTGAAAATCAGCGAGGCTTTGAACGGCACGGTTTATCTTGTGGAGTTCGCTGTTTTGATGTTTTTGTCCATGGCGGCGTTCTCCCTCCAGTTTTACGCCGCCCTGGCGGCGGGGCACAGCCGTCCCAACCGCAAGATGCTCTGGTCCGTGGTCTGGTTCTTCGGCTTCCAGTTCGGCCTGCAGTTCCTGGGCTCCCTGCTGTTCATCACCCTGGACCGGCTGCACATTCCCTTCCCCTTCCATCTGGAGATCCACTCCGCCACCGTGGCGATCCACGTGGGGCTGCTGCTGGCCATTGGGGTGGTCATACTCTACGGCGCAATTTTTTACGCCGTCACCACATTCTTCTTGAAAAGACACCTGAACCTGGAGTAAACTGTTTTCCATAATGAATCTCATTATGGAGGAATCCCATGCTGTTCTCAGAGAGCTTTTTAGAAACGGTATCCGGCGAGCTGCTGATGACCTTCCTGGTGGCCATGGTCCCGGTGGTGGAGCTCCGGGGGGCCATCCCGGCGGGAATCGCCGCGGGACTGCCCCCGGCCCTGGCCTGTATCGCCGCCATCGCCGGGAATCTGGTCCCCGCCCCCTTCATCATCATCCTGGGGCGGCGGGTGGCAAACTGGCTCCGGGGCACCCGGTTCTTCGGGCCCAAGATCGCCTGGCTGGAGCGCCGGGCCCATCTCAAGGGGCGGCTGGTGCGGAAGTACCGGCTTCTGGGGCTGGTGATTCTGGTGGGCATCCCCCTGCCGGGGACCGGGGCCTGGACCGGAGCGCTGGTGGCCTCCGTGCTGGACATCCGGATGCGCCACGCCCTGCCCGCCATCTTCCTGGGGCTGGTCATCGCGGCGGCGGTTACCACCGCCATCACCCTGGGCCTGTTTAATCTGCTGATTTAATGATAAGGAGTACATGATGAAACGATTGACCATACTTTGCGCCTTCGCCCTGTCGCTGTCTCTGCTGGCGGGGTGCAGCGTGACCTCCCCCCAGGACGAGGAGTTCCAGAGGGACTTGGCGGACTCTATAGAAGAGTCCGCCGGGGACTGGGCCGAAGACTTTGAGGCCACCTGGAATGAGTGGAGCGCCGCCTGGGACAGCCGGGACGAGGGGGGCGTGGAAAAGGACCACTACTGGAAAATCTTAGACGCCGAGGGCCAGGAGCTGGGAACCGTCACGGACTCGGAACAGGTCGAGGCCCTGGACGGCCTCCTCAGCACCGACAGCCATCAGGATACCCGCATGGCCGAGGACCCCGGCGACCCGGCCTGCAGCTACGTTTACTGCCAGCAGGAGACCCTGAAGGCAGGACAAAAAGAGGCGGACCGAGAGTATGAGGATCTGGGGCGCTTCACCGTCTCGGAGTCGGAGGACGTGGTGACCATGGTGATTCTGGAGGATATGCCCTCCCTGCTGCACGTGGACCTGGGGGACCTGCTGACCTTCACCGTCACCATCCCGGCGGAAGCGGCGGAGGCCCTGCGGAATCCCGGACAGTTTCTGGAATAAAATATGGGGACGCGCCCTGCCGGCGCGTCCCTGCGATTTTTTCTCGACCTTTTCGGGAATCTGTGGTATACTGCAAATCTGTGGGATACCTCCGTATTATCCTCCGCCAAGAAAGGACGGTTCAACTATGTGGGCTGAAAAAAGCGTATTCTATCAAATCTACCCCCTGGGCTTCTGCGGCGCGCCCAGAGAAAACGACGGCGTCCTGGAAAACCGCATCGGCAAAATCGCGGACTGGGCCCCCCATATCCAAAAGCTGGGGGCCGGCGCGGTATACCTCTCCCCCATCTTCGAGAGCGACCGCCACGGCTACGACACCCGGGACTACCGGAAGGTGGACTGCCGCCTGGGGACCAACGAGGACTTCGCCGAAGTGGTAAAAGCCCTCCATGCCCACGGCATCCGGGTGGTGCTGGACGGCGTGTTTAACCACGTGGGCCGGGGCTTCTGGGCTTTCCGGGACGTGCAGGAAAAGAAATGGGACTCCCCCTACAAAGACTGGTTCCACATCAGCTTCGACGGGAACTCCAACTACAGCGACGGCTTCTGGTACGAGGGCTGGGAGGGCCACTATGAACTGGTGAAGCTGAACCTCCGCAACCCGGCGGTAGTGGATTACCTGCTGGACTGCGTGAAGTTCTGGGTGGACGCGTTCGACATCGACGGCCTCCGGCTGGACGTGGCCTACTGCCTGGAAATCGACTTCCTCCGCCGCCTCCGCTCCTTCACCGAGGGCTTAAAGCCCGAGTTCTTCCTGGTGGGCGAGACCCTCCACGGGGATTATAACCGCTGGGTGGGAGACGGCCTCCTGCACTCCTGCACCAACTATGAGTGCTATAAGGGCCTCTACTCCAGCCTGAACTCCATGAACCTCTTCGAGATCGTCCACAGCCTCAAGCGCCAGTTCGGCCCGGAGCAGTGGACCCTCTACAAGGGCAAACACCTCCTCTGCTTTGCCGACAACCACGACGTCACCCGGGCCGCCAGCATCCTGACGAATCCCCGGCATCTGCCTCTCCTCTACGGCCTGGCCTTCGGCATGCCCGGCATCCCCTGCCTGTACTACGGCAGCGAGTGGGGCGCCCTGGGGGAGAAGTCCCAGGGGGACGACGCCCTGCGCCCCGCCTTTGAAGCGCCGGAGTGGAACGAGCTGACGGACCAAATCGCCGCCATGGCAAAGGCCCACCGGGAGAGCGAGGCGTTGTGCTACGGGGACTTCAAGGACGTCGTCCTGACGAACCACCAGACCATCTTCCAGCGCCGGACGGACAGCGAACGGGTGCTGGTGGCGGTCAACGCCTCCGACCAGCCCTACACCGCCCACTTCGACGCGGGCTGCGGCCAGGCGGTGGACCTCCTCACCGGGAAGCTCCACGACTTCGGCGGCGGCAGCGAGCTGCCCCCCTACAGCGTGGCCTTCTGGAAGTGCGAGAAAGTATAAACACTTTATAAAAGCTGTAACCGCCGCCGGGCTCTGTCACCGGCGGCGGCTTTTTCACTCCAGCCCGCTCCAGGCGCTGCGCTTCTCCCCGGCGGAAAGCAAGGTGAACTCGTTTTTCCGGAAGCGAATCAGCCCCTCCTCCTCCATCCGGCTCAGCTCGTGGGACAGGGCGCTGCGGTTTACGCAGAGGAAGGCCGCCAGCTCCTCCCGGGAGAAGGGGATGCGAAAGGTATGGGTCCCCCGGCGCTCCGCCTGCATGGTGAGGTAGACCAGCACCCGGTCCCGGAGGCCCCGCTGGGCCAGGATGGCCAGACGGTAGTGCTTACGCAGGCTGTCGTCGGATAAAATGGCCAGCAGGTTCCGCCAGAGGACCGTCCGCGTCTCCTCCGGCAGTTTCCCGGGGTCCAGCAGCAGCGCCCCAGGAAACTGAAGGAGCTGAAGCCGGTCCGCCGCCATGGCGTAATAGGGCGAACGGCGGCTCCGGGTGCAGATCAAGTCCGTTCCCAGGGTATGGCCGGGCCCCAGGGCGTCCATCAGGCTGCTGGTCCCGTCGGAGAAAATCTGGGAAATCCGGGCCTTTCCCCCGAGGACCACGGCGAACCAGTCCACCCGGTCCCCCGGTGCGATGAGGACCGCCTGCCGTTCAAACTCCCGGAACTTCCCCCGGGGCAGGACCTCCCTTTCCAGTATCTCCGGCGGCAGATTTTGAAGTAGACGGCACCGGCTCAGGGCCGTTAAAGGCGCATCCATGGGCTTCCCCTCCCTTCCGGGAAATTATAGCAGAAAAATGTTGTTAAAACAACATCTTTTTGTCCGCTCCTCCTTTATAATGAAATCCAATTCACACCGCCGGAAGGGGGAAGCGCCGCCATGCGGGACCGCTACGCCAGAAACATTACTTACCTCCGCCTCTCCGTTACGGACCTCTGCTCCCTCCGCTGCCGGTACTGCATGCCCGCCGAAGGGGTCCCCAAGCGGGAGCACGGGGACGCCTGCTCCGTGGAGGAGCTGGTGGAAATCGCCCGGGCCGCCGCGGACTGCGGGGTCCGCAAGGTCCGCCTCACCGGCGGCGAACCCCTGGTCCGCCGGGGAATTTTGGATATCTGCCGGGGCGTTTCCGCCATCCCGGAGGTGGAGGAGCTCTGCCTGACCACCAACGGCGCGGCTCTCTCCTCTCTGGCGGGACCCCTCAAAGACGCCGGGGTGGACCGGCTGAACGTCAGCCTGGACACCCTGCGGCCGGACCGCTACGCCTACATGACCCGGGTGGGCCGCCTGGAAGACGTGCTCCGGGGCCTGAAGGCCGCGGCGGAGGCGGGCTTTACCGGGACCAAGCTGAACGTGGTGCTGATGAAGGATTTCAACGACGATGAAATCCCCGGCTTCGTGGACCTGGCCCGGCGGTATCCCGTGGAGGTCCGGTTTATCGAGCTGATGCCCATCGGAGAGGGCGGAAACGCCCAGTTCCTCCCCGCCCAGGCGGTGCTGGACGCCTGCCCGGACCTCCGCCCGGCGGGGGGCTCCGGCGTGGCCCGGCGCTACCGCTCCCCCGGCGGGCGGGGAACGGTGGGGCTTATTGAGCCCATGAGCCGCCGCTTCTGCGGGAGCTGCGACCGTATCCGGGTGACGGCGGACGGAAGGCTGAAGCCCTGCCTGCACTCCGGCCAGGAAATTCCCCTCCGGGGCCTTCGGGGCGAGGCGCTGCGCCAAGCGATTCAAGAGGGCGTCGCCGCCAAGCCGGAGCGGCACCACATGGACGAGACCGGCCGCAGCGAGGCGGGCCGGAACATGCACCAGATTGGAGGCTGAGAATATGGAATTGACCCACATCAACGAGCAGGGCCGGGCCCGCATGGTGGACGTGACCGGCAAGGAAATTACCTTCCGCCAGGCTGAGGCCGAGGGCCGGGTCCGCATGACGCCGGAAACCGTAGAGCTCATCCGCACCGGCGGAGCTCCTAAGGGAGACGTGCTGGCGGTGGCCCAGGTGGCGGGCATTCTGGCCGCCAAGCGGACCCATGAGCTCATCCCCATGTGCCACCCCCTGCAGCTGACGGCGGTGGATCTCTCTTTCACCCTGGAGGAAGGCGCCGTCCACATCCGCTCCAAGGTGAAGTGCAAGGGGGAGACCGGCGTGGAGATGGAGGCCCTGACGGCGGCTTCCGCCGCGGCGCTGACCATCTACGACATGTGCAAGGCCGTCCAGCGGGATATGGAAATCGCCGATATCCGCCTCTGCCGGAAAAGCGGGGGCAAGCTCGGCGACTACAGCAAGGAGTGGTGAGCATGGCGGAAGTCGTATCCGTAAACGTCAGCGAGAAAAAGGGCACGGTGAAACGGGAGGTCCCGGAGATCCGGCTGAAGCTCCGCCACGGCATCCTGGGGGACGCCCACGCCGGGGACTGGCACCGGCAGATTTCCCTCCTGGCGGAGGAGAGCGTGGACAAGATGCGGGCTCTTCTGCCCGGTTTGGAGCCGGGCGCTTTTGCCGAGAACATCAACACCCGGGGGATTGAGCTGAAGGCCCTTCCCGTGGGGACCCGGCTCCGGCTGGGAGAGACGGTGGTGGAGGTCACCCAAATCGGCAAGGAATGCCACAGCGACTGCGAGATCAAAAAGCGCACCGGGAAATGCGTCATGCCCACGGAGGGCATTTTCGCCGTAGTGGTAACGGAAGGAACCGTCCGCAAGGGCGATAAAATTGAGATTATAAAAGATTCTATATAAGGAGCGAGGGCCATGAAGCTGATACCGACCCAAGAGGCCGTGGGACACGTCCTCTGCCACGACATGACCCAGATCATTCCGGGGAAATACAAGGACGCCCGCTTCCGCAAGGGTCACGTGGTCCAAGAGGGGGATATCCCCGTCCTGCTGTCCATGGGCAAGGAGCACCTCTACGTCTGGGAGCTGGTCCCCGGCATGGTCCACGAAAACGACGCGGCGGAGCGCCTCTGCGCCCTCTGCCGCAGCGAGGGCATGGACCGCAGCGCCGTCAAGGAAGGCAAGATTGAGCTCACCGCGGCGGCGGACGGCCTGTTCCTGGTGGACAGCGCCAGGCTCAACGCCGTCAACGCCCTGGAAGACGTGATGATCGCCACCCGGCACGGCGGCACGGCGGTCCGGCGGGGGGACAAGCTGGCGGGCATGCGGGTCATCCCCCTGGTCATTGAGGAGGAGAAGCTGCGCCGGGCGGAGGAGGCCGCCGGGGAGCGGCCCCTGCTGGAGCTGCGGCCCTGGAAGCTGAAAAGCGCCGCCGTCATCGCCACGGGCAGCGAGGTGGCCAAGGGGCTGATTCAGGATTCCTTCACT
>CATNDJ010000065.1 GCA_950097265.1 uncultured Oscillibacter sp. | reverse complement strand
CTTCCCGCAGGGCCCCTCGCCGCAGGCCCCGTCCAGCCAGACGGAGAAGACGGGACCATACTGCGTCAGAAGCTCCCGCAGCTGATTTACAAAATAGCCATCGTAGGGCTTGCCCGTCCCATACAGCGCGCTGTTCCGGTCCCAGGGGGAGAGGTAGACCCCGAATTTCAGCCCATACCGGCGGCAGGAATCGGAAAATTCCCCCACCACGTCCCTGGGGCAGGGGCTGTTGGCGACAGTGTGGTCCGTGTACCGGCTGGGCCAGAGGCAGAAGCCGTCGTGGTGCTTGCAGGTGAGGATGGCCCCGCCCATCCCCGCGTCCCGGATGCACCGGGCCCACTGGTCCGTATCCAGCCGCGCGGGAGCGAAGCAGGAGGGAGGCTCCGTACCGTCCCCCCACTCCCGGCCGGTGAAGGTGTTCACCGAAAAATGGATAAAGGCGTAAAACTCCATCCTCTGCCACGCCAGCTGCCGCTGGGACGGGACGACGAGAACGGACCGCGCGTCAAATTGAAGATCGTCTTGTGTTTTCATAAGCTCCTCCGGACCAAAACGTTTTTCAAGAAGAAAGGGAAAGCACCTCCGAGGTACTTTCCCTTATGTCGAGTAAGACTGTAAGCCGGGTTCTGTATTTGACAGTCATCTATCTAGGCGGCCTGTTGCCAGACCGCTCCAGCCACCTCCTCGAGAACGACCGGGCCGGTCGAGGATCGCAGATACATGATCCAAGTTCTCTCCACGGTGTTGCTCCGGATAGAGTTTACAGCATCGGACAGTCTCCAGCCGATGGGTGAGCTCTTACCTCGCCTTTCCATCCTTACCGGGCGCTGGGCGCGTAAAGCGGCCAAGGCCCGGCGGTCTATTTCTGTTGCACTTTTCCTGAAGTCGCCTTCGGCGGGCGTTACCCGTTATCCTTGCCCTGTGGAGCCCGGACTTTCCTCATGGACGGCCTTTCGGCCTGCCCACGCGGCTGTCTGTCTTACTCGCGGGTTTATTATACAGGCATACGGCGGACTTGTCAACCAGGGGAGGTTTCCCGAAGCCAATCGGACAGCGCCTTTAAGTCCGACTGTGTGTGAAACCAGTGCTCCGCGCCCTCCGCGGTCCGCAGACGGCAGGAAAAGCGCTCCGCAAAGGCAGTTACGGATTCCGCCGCCACAAGAGTATCCCCAGAGCCTCGGAGAATCTCAGTGGGGAAGGGCCAGCGGTCCACGGGATTTCGGCGGATATAGCAGTAATCGTCCCAGCAGAGGGACTGGCCCATCGGCGTAGGGATGGATTTTTCCGCCTCCAAGCGGGCCTCGGAAATCTGAAACCAGCCCATCATGTCCCGGTTCAGACGCTCCATATCCGTTACCGGGGAGAGAAACCAGGCGTGGGAAAGATTCCGGCCCGGGCAGGCCAAGAGGCTGAAATAGGCCCCCATGCTGACGGCAAACAGGCCCAGGTTCTTCCAGCGGCTTTCGGCATAGTCCAGAACGGCGGCCAGCTCCCGGACGCAGACCGGGGGCTTACAGAGGGCGGGGCCGTTCCTGCGGTCTCCATGCTCCGGCAGGTCGAAACTCAAAACCTGGCGGTCGGAAAAGACCTCCGCCAAAAGGCGGAAGGGAACGTCCGTCTTGGAAGACTGCGCTCCGTGAACGGCGACAATTACCCGGTCCGAGGGCGGGCCCCAGAGGGCGGCGGGGATATGGCCGATTTGAAAAAGCTGCGGTTCCATGACAGGGCCTCCTTTCTGTTTCGCCTGACAGGATATCACAAAATTCCTCCTGAAGCAAGTCTTGCCGGAAAGGGACCGGCGTGGTAAAATAGGAAAGCGGTTTATTGACGGCTTCTGTGGAAGCGTTTATGTTATGAAGTAAACATCCCGCCGGAGGGCGGAAAAGATAAGGAGCGATTTCCATGAGATTTGAGGAATATATATCCTCTCTGCGGGATAAGACGGTAGCAGTCATCGGCATTGGGGTCTCCAACCGGCCCCTCATTGAGCTGCTGCTCTCCCGCGGCGTGGCGGTAACCGCCTGCGACAAGAAGGACCGGGCGGCCCTGGGCGCCCTGGCGGAGGAACTGGAAGAGAAGGGGTGCCGCCTCCGGCTGGGAACCGATTATCTGAAAAACCTGACGGAAGATGTCATCTTCCGTACGCCGGGGATGCGGCCGGACCTGCCGGAGCTCACCGCCGCCGTGGAGCGGGGGAGCGTGCTGACCAGCGAAATGGAAGTTTTCTTTGAGGTCTGCCCCTGTCCCATCATCGCGGTCACCGGCAGCGACGGGAAAACCACCACGACCACCATCATTGCGGAACTGCTCCGGGCGGCTGGAAAGACGGTCCGCTTGGGCGGAAATATCGGCCATCCGCTGCTGGCGGAGACCGGCGGAATGACGGCGGGGGACATCGCCGTGCTGGAGCTGAGCTCCTTCCAGCTTATGACCATGACCCACAGCCCCCATATTGCCGTCGTCACCAACTTATCGCCCAACCATTTGGATGTCCACAGGGATTATGCGGAGTATATAGCCGCAAAGGAAAATATCTTTACACATCAGATAGAAGAAGATATTGCCGTCTTCAATGCCGACAACGAGGTCACGCGCTCCTTTATGGGGCGGGAGAGAGGGAGGCTTCGCGCTTTCAGCCGCCGGGAGGCGGTGGAGCAGGGAGCCTATCTCGCCCAAAGCGGCGCTGGGGAAGCGATTTGGATATCCAATGAACAGGGCCGCCGTGAGGTGCTCCCGCTGCCGGGCATCAAGCTCCCGGGGATTCACAACGTGGAAAACTACATGGCTGCCATTGCCGCCGTGGACGGGCTGGTCCCCGATGAAATCATCCGGGACTTTGCCGGGAACTTCGGCGGGGTGGAACACCGGATTGAGCTGGTTCGGGAGCTGGACGGTGTGCGCTACTATAACGACTCCATTGCCTCCAGCCCCAATCGGACCATCGCAGGGCTGAATTCTTTCCCGGAAAAGGTCATCCTGATCGCCGGAGGGAAGGACAAGGGGATTTCTTATGACAACCTGGGGCCGGTGGTCAACGACCATGTAAAGCTGCTGATTCTCTGCGGGGCCACCGCCGGAGTGATCCGCGCCTCGGTGGAGCAGGCGGAAAATTACGGCGGGCTGGAGATTGCGGACGTGGAAGACTACGTACAGGCGGTTTCCCTGGCCCGGGGCCGGGCGGAGGCGGGAGACGTGGTGATGTTATCTCCCGCCAGCACCTCTTTCGACCGCTTCGCCAACTTCATGGAACGGGGAAGGGTTTTTAAAGAGATTGTGAACGGCCTGAAATAAAGCCAAGCCTCCGGCGCATAAAGTGTCCGGGGGGTGGCGACGGATGGGCTTTTTCTACTACCGCCGAAGGATGACCCGGCGGGGTTTGCTGAGCGTCCTGGCTTTTTCCGCCATGGCGGCGGTTCTGGCCGCCTTGCTGTTCGCCACGACGCAGATGCGGCCCATTTTGGTGAGCCTGGCCACTACCCGGGTTTCCAACATGGTAAACCGCATTGTCTCCGAGGCGGTAGACGAGGCCATAGACAGCGGAAACATCACCTACAGCGATCTCATCACCTTTGAAAAAGACAACGAAGGACGGATCACAGCCATCTACAGCAACATGGCGGCGTTCAACCGGCTGCAGTCCAATATTTTGGACATCATCCTGGCCAGGATAGACCAGGTGTCCGCCAGGGAACTGTCTATCCCGGTGGGCAGCCTTACAGGTTCCGTTCTTTTGGCGGGGCGGGGGCCCAGGATTTCTGTGCGCATGGAGTCGGTGGGCTCCTCCTCCGCCAACTTTGAAAACGAGTTCACCTCGGCGGGAATCAACCAGACAAAGCACCAGATTGTGCTGAACATCGACGTGGCCGTCAGCATCCTGCTGCCGGGCTTCTCTGCGGCCACCACCGTTTCCAACGCCGTCACTGTGGCGGAAACCGTCATCGTGGGCTCCGTGCCGGATACCTACACTTACTTCAGTTCCACGCCGGAGAGCTACGAGAGCGACGCGAAGGACTATATACTGAATTAGGAGGACCTCATGGACTACCGTGAAGAAATCAAACGGCTGCGGGACGCTCTGAACGAGCACGGCTACAAATACTACGTACTGGACGCGCCTACCATCAGCGACTATGAATACGACATGCTCAACCGCCGCCTGGAGGAGCTGGAGGCCCAGCATCCAGAGGAAGTCACGCCGGACTCTCCCACCCAGAGAATCGGCGGAAAGACCTTGGAAGGCTTTGCCTCCTATACCCACGAAGTTCCCTTGGAGAGCCTTCAAGACGTCTTCAGCGGGGAAGAGGTGGCGGAGTTCTGTGAGCGAATCGGCGAGACCCTCGGAGTGGAAACGGTCTATTCCCTGGAGCCCAAGGTGGACGGCCTGTCCGTGGCTTTGGAATACCGGGATGGCCTGTTTGTCCGGGGAGCCACGCGGGGAGACGGACGGACCGGGGAGGATGTAACGGAGAATTTAAAGACCATCCGTTCCATCCCCATGGTCCTGCCGGACAAGCTCCCCCGGCTCATTGTCCGGGGGGAGGTCTATATGTCCCGGGCGGTTTTCGAGGAGCTGAACGAACAGCGGGAGATTCAGGGAAAGCCCCTGCTGGCGAATCCCCGGAACGCCGCCGCCGGGTCCCTCCGGCAGTTGGACCCGAAGATCTGTGCGGAACGTAAATTGGACATCCAGGTCTTCAATTTACAGCTGGCGGAGGGAAGGGGATTTGTCTCCCATCAGGAGACACTGGATTATCTGGCCTCTCAGCGTTTCCGGGTCATTCCCCATAAGACTCTTTCCGGCGCCGCCGCCTGTCAGGCGGAAATTGCCAGAATCAATGAAGATCGCATGGAATATCCCTTTGATATCGACGGCGCAGTCGTGAAGGTTAATTCCTTGACAGATAGAGAAAAACTGGGGAGTACGGCGAAATTTCCGAAATGGGCGGTGGCCTTTAAGTATCCGCCGGAGAAAAAGCCCGCCCAAGTGCTGGACATCGTGATCCAGGTGGGCCGCACCGGCGTGCTGACCCCCAAGGCAGTGCTGACGCCTGTCCGCTTGGCGGGGACAAATGTGACCAATGCGACGCTTCACAACCAGGACCTCATTACAGAGAAGGACATCCGCATCGGGGATACCGTCATCGTTCAAAAGGCGGGAGAGATCATCCCGGAGGTTGTGGAGGTGGACTTCTCCAAGCGCCCTGAGGGGACGGAGCCCTATCGCTTCCCGGAGTCCTGTCCCGTCTGCGGCGCACCAGTCCGCCGGGATGAGGACGGCGCGGCCATCCGCTGCACCGGGGCGGAATGCCCCGCTCAGCTTTTGCGAAACCTGACCCACTTTGCCAGCCGGAATGCGATGGACATCGACGGCTGCGGTCCTGCCGTGGTACAGCAGCTTATCGACAGCGGACAGGTGAGCAACCCGGCGGACCTTTACGGCCTAGAGGCGGAAAAGGTGGCAAAGCTGGACCGGATGGGGAAAAAGTCTGCGGAGAATCTGCTGGCAGCTATCGAGCGGTCCAAATCCAACGATCTCTCCCGACTGATTTTTGGCCTGGGTATCCGGCAGGTGGGGGAAAAGGCGGCAAAGGTGCTGGCCTCCCATTTCCGTACCATGGACGGCCTCTGTGCCGCCGGGGAGGAGGAACTGACGGACATCGACGACGTGGGCGGCGTAACGGCCCGGTGCGTGGTGGAGTATCTGTCCTCTCCACAGGCCAGGGATTTGATTCAGCGCCTGAAGGACGCCGGAGTTAATATGGAGAGCACAGCGGAGCTGGTTGACGAGCGGTTTGCCGGAATGACCTTTGTTCTCACCGGAACGCTGTCCCGGTTTGACCGTAAGGCTGCCCAAGCGCTTATTGAGGAACGAGGCGGCAAGGCTGCCGGGTCCGTCTCCAAGCGTACCACTTATGTGGTGGCGGGAGAGGCCGCTGGTAGCAAGCTGAAAAAGGCCGGGGAATTGGGCATTCCCGTTTTGACGGAGGACGAGTTCGCGGCCATGCTGGAATGACGAAAAAGAGCGGCGGGGAACCCGCCGCTCTTACCGCTTTCATTTGTCGAAAGCGGGGTTCATATAATAGACGTTTTTTTCGTTCATTTTGTCCTTGGCCAGCCGCAGACCCTCGCCGAACCTCTGGAAGTGAACGACCTCCCGGGCCCGGAGGAATTTGATGACGTCGCTGACGTCCGGGTCGTCGGAGAGGCGCAGGATATTGTCGTAGGTTACGCGGGCTTTCTGCTCCGCCGCTAAGTCCTCCGTCAGGTCGCCGATAACGTCGCCGGTCACCTGCATGGTGGAGGCGGACCAGGGATAGCCGGAGGCGAACTGGGGATACACCCCGGTTGTGTGGTCCACAAAATAGGTGTCGAACCCGGCGGTTTTGATCTGCTCCTCGCTGAGATTTCGGGTGAGCTGGTGAACCAGAGTCCCTACCATCTCTAGGTGTCCCAGTTCCTCCGTGCCGATGTCCGTCAGAAGCCCCTTCAGCTCGGGATAGGGCATGGAGTAGCGCTGGCTCAGATACCGGAGGGAAGCTCCCAGCTCCCCGTCAGGTCCGCCGTATTGGGAGATGATGACCGCCGCCAGCTTGGGGTTGGCATTCTTGACTTTTACCGGGTATTCAAGCTTCTTCTCATATACAAACATCAGTCGTTCCCTCCCACGTCCCAGGGCCACGGGTCTTTCAGCCAGGCGTAGCCGTCTTCCGGGGTCAAATCGGTGCTCTTCAGGGGGCCGTACATCTTTTGGTACTTCTCCCGGCCCTCCTTGGACAGCTTGATATAGGACCAATAAAGCTGAAGGACTTCCTGGTCGTTGGCATGAGTGTCCAGGTACAGGTTCAGCTCTCTAATGGCGAAGTCTAAGGCCATCAGCTCCACTAGAGCGGTGTTGGCCAGCTTGGTTTTCGCCTGGATAGCCGCCTTGAAGGGCAGATCCAGGCCGGGGAACAGAGTGCCCGCCTGGAGGGCCTCCGCCCGGCTGAAACGGGGCGGGTTCTGCTCCTGCATGGGAATATAGGGAAACG
>CATNDJ010000064.1:6396-8047 GCA_950097265.1 uncultured Oscillibacter sp. | reverse complement strand
CCGTGTCGCCCACGCGCCACCAGGAGCCGTAGCCGTCGGTCATGGTCTTGGGCAGCACCTTGATGTCAAAGAGGACGGGGCGGTCCTTGATGGTCTTGGCGTCGGCAAAGGCGGCCTTCAGCTCCTCCATGGTGCGGACGGTGTAGCCCTTGCAGCCGTAGCCCTCCGCCACCTTGGCGTAGTCGATGTCCATGAAGTCTCCGAAGAGGCCGTCCTCGTTCCGGTAGCGAAGCTCCGTGCAGAGGGTCTTGTTTCCGTGGCCTACCTGGAGGTTGTTGATGCATCCGAAGCTGGCGTTGTCAAAGAGGCAGATATTGATTTTCTTGTGCTCCTGCATGGCCGTTACCAGCTCGCCGTGAAGCATGTGGAAGCTGCCGTCGCCGCAGAAGGCGTAGACTTCCCGGTCCGGCCCAATGGCCAGCTTCACGCCAAGGGCTCCGGCCACCTCGTAGCCCATGGTGGAGTAGCCGTACTCCATGTTGTAGGTGTCCTGGGCCCGGGGCCGCCACATGCGCTGCATGTCGCCGGGCAGGGAGCCCGCCGCGCCGATGGCCACGTCCGTGTCCGCCATCCAGGCGTTCAGCGCGCCCAGGACGGTGGTCTGGCACAGGCCCGCCTTCAGGTCCTTGGCGAAGCGCTTGGCGGAGTCCGCGTTGGCGTCGTTGATGATGGGGGCCCAGTCGGGCGTGTCTGCGAAGGTCATGTGGTCCAGCCGCTCCAGCTCCGCCTTCCAGCGGGCCTGGGCGTCCTTGACCTCGTTTCCGTAGGGGGCTTTCCAGCCCACCAGCAGCTTTTCAAGCCTCGGCAGGGCGTCCTTGGCGTCGGCCACCACGGGGATGGCGTCCATCTTCAGGCTCTGGAACTCGGAGACGTTGATGTTGACGAATTTGCAGTCGTCCTTAAAGAGCCACTTGGAGGAGGTGGTGAAGTCGGTGTAGCGGGTGCCCACGCCGATGACCAGGTCCGCCTCCTTGGCGATCTCGTTGGCCGCGGAGCAGCCTGTGACGCCCACGCCGCCCAGGGCCAAGGGGTGGTCCCACTCGACGGTGCTCTTGCCCGCCTGGGTGTCGGCGAAGGGGATGCCGGTGGCCTCCACGAAGTGCCGGAGCTCGGCGTGAGCCTCGGCGTACCGCACGCCGCCGCCGCAGATGAGCATGGGCTTTTTGGAAGCCTTGACGGCCTCGGCGGCCTCCTTCAGGGCGGCCTCCGTGGCGGGGCGGCGCTCCAGCCGCCAGACCCGCTTCTTGAAGAAGCTGACGGGGTAGTCATAGGCCTCGCCCTCCACGTCCTGGGGCATGGCCAGGCACACCGCGCCGGTGTTGGCGGGGTCCGTGAGGGTGCGGAAGGCGGAGATGGCGGCGCTCATCAGCTGCTCGGGCCGGACGATGCGGTCCCAGTAGCGGCAGACGGCCTTGAAGGCGTCGTTGGTGGTGGTGGCCAGGCTGTTGATCTGCTCCACCTGCTGCAGCACGGGGTCCGGCTGGCGGCAGGCGTAGGTGTCGCCGGGCAGCACCAGAACGGGGATGTTGTTGGCCGTGGCGGTTCCGCAGGCGGTGACCATGTTGGCCGCGCCGGGGCCCACGGAGGAGGTGACGGCGAAGATCTGCTTGCGCTTCATCTGCTTGGCGAAGGCCACGGCGGCCTGGGCCAT
>CATNDJ010000064.1:0-6296 GCA_950097265.1 uncultured Oscillibacter sp. | reverse complement strand
CGAAGATCTGCTTGCGCTTCATCTGCTTGGCGAAGGCCACGGCGGCCTGGGCCATGCCCTGCTCGTTCTTGCCCTGGTAAATTTCCAGCTCCTTGGCCTCCTGGGTCAGAGCCTGGCCGAGACCCACCACGTTGCCGTGGCCGGGGATGATGAACACGCCCCGAACGAAGCGGGAGACCTGGCCGTCCACGTCGATGTATTGATTTTCCAGGAAGCGGACCAGGGCCTGGGCCATGGTTAAGCGAATCGTATCCATTGGAATCTTCCTCCTTGCTTATCCTTGATAGATGTGGTCGTTGGCGTCGGGCTTCCAGAGCCAGGCGTGCTCCTCGTCGTCGATGCGGGTTTTCAGCCAGGGGTCCCCCTCCAGGTGCCGGATGCCCCAGGCGTAGCACATGGCGTAGCCCGGCGCGGCGGTCTGGGAGTGGAAGCCGCTGGTGATGACGGCCAGGCCGTTGTGGCCCGTCTGGTAAATCTCCCCGTTGGCAAAGCCCGCGCCGAAGCCGTGGGGGTAGTCGAAGCGGTAGAAGTAGACCTCCGGCTGGGGATGGTGATGGGGGGGATAGGAGGACCACTTGCCGGGGTGGTTCAGCACCTCGCCCAGGACCATGTTGGAGAAGGGGGCGTTGTCGTGGTCGAAGAAGGTCTTAATTTCCCGCTCCATGCAGCCCAGGAGCTCGCCCTTGTTTCCGGCGTGCTGGGTCTGGACGGTGTCGGGGGTGTACATGACCGCCTCGAAGGGCTTTTCGTTCCGGGTTTTCTGGATATACAGCTCGCTGTGGGCCTTGGCGGTGAGGACGATTTTCTCTCCCCGGCCCGCCAGGAGGCAGTACGCCTCGTGGTGGAAGCAGTCGGGGCGGCTGGCCTCCACAGTCTTCCCGGCCCACTGATAGGTCACCTGTCCGGCGAAGAGCAGGACGGCGATTTCCTTCTCGGCCTCCTCGAAGGTGAAGACGTCGCCGGGCTCCATCACCAGCAGGCCCACGTCCATCTGGGTGCCCATGTCGTCGGCGGCCGCGTCGATGTAGGGGTTGTAGCCCTGCTTGAGTTCGGCGTTTTTGTTAAAATAGGTCATTGGAATCATCTCCCAAATTGTAATTCAAATCATTTTTGCGACGACATGCGCGTCACAAAAATTCCTTGACTCCAGCCGCCTGGGGCGGCGGCTCCAGTGACCGACGTCACTGGAGGGGGGAATCCAAAGGGGGGACGAAGTCCCCTCTTTGAGGTTTAGAGTCCGGTGTGCTCTTTAATGTACTTCCGCCCCTTCATGGCGTACTCCAGGGGGTTCGCCTTGGCGGGGTCCTGCTCGGCCTCCACCAGCAGCCAGCCCTGGTAACCGGCGTCTGCCAGTACCTTGAACACGGGGTCGAAGTCCACGTCGCCGTCGCCGGGGACGGTGAACGCGCCGCTGCGCACGGACTGGAGGAAGCTCCAGTTATTCTTCCGGGCCTCTTCCACGACCGGCAGGCGCATGTCCTTCAGGTGCACGTGGCCCACCCGGTCCACGTATTTCTTCAGCATGGTCAGGGGGTCCTCCCCGGCGAAGGTGAAGTGGCCGGTGTCGTAGCAGAGGAACACATAGCGGGGGTCGGTGCCCACCATCATGCGGTCCGTCTCCTCGCTGGTCTGGACCACGGTGCCCATGTGGTGGTGGAAGCAGAGCTTGAAGCCCCGGTCGGCGGCGATCTTGCCCAGCTTGTTGAGTCCCTCGCAGAAGCGGGCCCATTCCTCGTCGTTCATCACGTGCTTGTGTCCCCCGGTGAGGACCGGGGTGTCCATCTGGCCCTGGATGGAGTAGCTCTGCTCGCTGACGTTGATCCGGTTGGCGCCCACGGCGGCCAGGAAATCCAGGTTGGCCTTGAAGTCCTTTTCCTCCTCCTCAAAGGGGCGGGTCAGGATAAAGGAGGAATACCAGCGGCTGGCGATGCGCATGCCCCGGAGGTCCAGGGCCTTCTTCAGTTCGGCGGGGTCGGTGGGGTACTTGTTGCCGATCTCGCAGCCGGTGAAGCCCGCCAGGGCCATCTCGCTGACAATCTGCTGGAAGGTGTTTTCTCCGCCCAGCTCCGGCATGTCGTCGTTGCACCAGCCGATGGGCGCGATGCCCAGGGAAACGTTCTTGGAATCAAACATGGGAAACGACCTCCTTGAAAATTTGTCGTCCTGGGGCCCGGTCGGGCCTCTTGGTCAAAAATGGAAACCGGCGGAAGCAAGGGGCTCCCGCAATCGTTTTCGCTATAAAGAAATTAGCATTTTCCCGGTAAAAAATCAACGGTTTTTCTCCGCGTTTCAGAAATTTTTCCGATTTTGCCAAAGGTTCTCCGGCTTTTTTTACGCTTTGACGAAAGGGCCGCGAGAATTTACGCAAACGTTCACAATCTGCACGCCGGCCCTACCAGCGGTCCGCCCAGCCCACGGCGTCCCCCTGGGTCTCGAAGGGCTCCGGGAAGGCGCTTGACGCCAGCATCTCCTCCCGGATGGCGGCGGAGAGGTCGGGGACCGTCTCGGGGCCGTAGGCGGCAAAGGCGGCGCTGTCCATGAGGACGGCCCCGGCCCGCTCCATGTCCTCCAGGTTCACCCGCTGGATCTCCTCCGTCTGGGAGGAGCAGCAGTCCGTCAGCACCACGGCGTTATACTCCAGGGCGATGGCGTCGTAACAGGTCGTGCGGACACAGTTGGGGGTGGTGGTCCCCGCCAGGAGGACCGTGCGCACGTCCAGGCGGCGCAGAATCAGGTCCAGCTCCGTCTGGAAGAAGGCGCTCCACCGGGGCTTGATAATGGTCCAGTCCCCCGGCTGGGGCCGGAGGGCCTCCGGGGCCTGGGCGCTGTTGGGCCCCGTGGAGGCGGGGCGGCAGGCGTGGCCCCCGGCCTTCCAGGCGGCGTAGCGGGTCAGCTCCACGTCGCTGCCGTCGGCGCGGTAGATGCGCTTGACAAAGAAGACGGGGATGCCCTTGCTCCGGGCCAGGTCTACGGCCCGGGCGCAGGCGGGGACGGTGGCCTGGGCCCCCTGGATGCAGTGGCCGCCCCGGTGGTCCACGAAGCCGTTCTCCATGTCGATGAGGATCAGGGCCGAGCGGGTGGGATTGGGTTTCATAAATCTGCTCCTTTCAAAGCTCACAGCTTTTCAAACACGTGGATCCGGAAGGAGGTCCGCAGGGTCAGCCTCTCCAGGGCCGCCAGGCGCTCCGCCCCGGCCCGGGGGGTCTTCCAGAAATAGGGGGTCATGCGGAAGAGGTTTTGGATATCCTCCCGGCTTTCCAGCACAATGGTTTCGTCCGCCGGCGCAATTTCCCGGTAGCGGAAGCCCTCGTAAGGGGTCTCCTTCTCCTCGTTGGGATAGGGCTTCTCGTAGAGGATCTCTTTCATCTCCCACAGGTGCTCCGGCCCCGGCACCACGTAGAAGAAGGTCCCGCCGGGCTTCAAAACCCGCCGGAACTCCTCCAGGGCCAGGGGAGAGAAGCAGTTCAAAAGCACATCCACTGCGCCGTCCGCCAGGGGCAGGTGGTAGGAGGAGGCCACGGCGAACTCCGCCCCCTTCTCCCGCTTTGCCGCCGCCCGGAGGGCGAATTTCGAGATGTCCGTGCCCGCCGCCCGGGGCTTCCTCCCCGCGTTCCGGAGGGCCCGGCAGACCCCGGCGGTGTACCAGCCCTCCCCGCAGCCCGCGTCCAGCAGGGCGGGGCTCTCGCCGGAAAGGGCCAAAATCCGACTACAGATCGTATTTAATAGCGGCGTGTAATACCCTTTGGACAGAAATTCCCGCCGGGCCAGCACCATGTCCCGGTCGTCGCCGGGGAGGGCGGAGTGCTTTTGGTTGGGGAGCAGCAGGTGGACGTAGCCTTCCCGGGCCACGTCGAAGCTGTGGCCCCCGGGGCAGCGGTAGGCCCCCGCCTCCCGCTCCAGGGGGGCGGCGCAGAGGGGGCAGCGGAAGAGGCTCATTCCTTTGCCCCTCCCGTCACGTCGTTGATCCACTTCCCGCCCCGGACCCGCCAGAGGCAGAGGGGGAATTTCACGACGCTCTCCAGCTGGATGGCGAAGGCGATGGGCCAGCAGCCCAGCTTGAACACCAGGGCCGCCAGGGCCGTAACGGGGAGGCACACCACCCACTGGGGGGCGATGTCCAGGGCCGTGGACCAGAACACGTCGCCCCCGGCCCGGAGGACTCCGGTAATGGCGGAGATGGCGCAGGCGTGGAGGGGGATGGTGGCGAAGCCCATGACGGCCAGGGCCGTGGCGATCTCGGCGGAGAGGCCGAAGAGCTTAAACATGGGGAAGATTACGGGCACGAAGACCAGGGGCACCAGGGCCAGGGAGAAGGCCGCCAGAACGGTTCCCACCAGCATGGCGAACCAGAGGAGGGCCCGGCTCAGGTCCATGACCTTTTCCCGGCCCCGGCCCTCGCCGATGGCCTTGCCCACCATGACGGCGGTGGCGGCCCCCAGGCCGAAGCAGACCACCAGGAACAGGCGGTTCAGGTTGCCCATGACGGCGTTGGCCGCCAGCATCTCCACGGAGTTGTCCGTGTAGCCCAGGATCACCGTCAGCAGGGAGTTCCCCAGGCCCCAGACGGTCTCGTTGAGGACCACCGGGGAGGCGTACTTGACGAAGCGGCGCACCATGTCCGTGCCGGGGCGGAAGAAGAGGCCCAGGTACAGTGGAATTAACTTGCTCCGCAGGGCGCAGAAGACGCAGATGGCGAACTCGCTGATTCGGGCCAGCAGCGTCGCGATGGCCGCCCCGGCCACACCCAGGGCGGGGAAGCCGCACTTGCCGAAGATCAAGAGGTAGTTCAGCCCTGTGTTCAGGATGGTGGAAAAACCGAAGAGCTTCATGCCGAAGCCCGGGTCCTCCACGCTGCGCCGGGCGCTGACGTAGAGGGAGGAGAGCATGTTGAAGACATAGGCAAAGCCGATCACCTGGAGGTAGGGGGCCCCCAGCAGGCTGAGGTCGTGGCTGTTGGAGAGGAGGTCCATCACCGGCACCGGGACGGCGCAGAAGAGCAGGGCCAGGGGCAGGGTGACGGCGGTCCCCAGCAGGGAGGACACCCCCAGGGCCCGGCTGACGCTTTTTTCATCTCCCTTGCCCCAGTACTGGCTGACCAGGATCCCCAAGCCGCTCTGGAAGCCGAAGACGATGCTGGTGAGGAGGAAGACCGGGACGTTGGCGGTGGTCACCGCCGCCATCTCCGCGTTCCCCAGGCGGGAAACCATGAAGGTGTCGATGAGCCCCAGGGAGAAGGTGATGAGATTTTGCAGGATCATGGGCAGGGAGAGCTTGAAGAGCCGCTGATAAAAGCCGGGTTCCCGGCGGAGGAAGTTGAACATAAAACGCCTTTCTTCTATGACGATGAAATCCGATTACAGCATGGGCATCCGGGTATCGTGGTGCCGCCGGAGGGCCTTGGCGCAGGCGTCGATGTCCGCCTCGGCGGTGTCCGGGCCGAAGCTGAGGCGGATGACCCCGGCGGCCACCCGCTTGGGGAGCTTCAGGGCGGCCACCACGTGGCTGGGTTTCCCCTGGTGGCAGGCGGACCCGGCGGAAATGCAGATCCCCTGGGCCCCCAGGTCGTTGACGATGTTTCCGGCGGGCCAGCCCGCCAGGGACACGGAGAGGATGTGGGGAGCCGTCCCCGCCCCCACGGGAACCATGTCCGGGATGGACAGCAGCTTCTCCCGGGCATAAGTCCGGAGGGCCGCCAGATGGGCCCGGTCCCGGTCCAGGTGGGCCATCCGCAGCTCTGCGGCCCGGGCAAAGCCCGCCATTTGGGCCGTGGCCTCGGTGCCGGAGCGGAAGCCCCGCTCCTGGGCCCCGCCGGCCAGGAGGGGCCGGGGGTTCTTCACCCGGGGACCGATGTACAGGGCCCCGATCCCCTTGGGCCCGCCGATCTTATGGGCGGAGACCGTCACGAAGTCCGCCCCCAGCTCCCGGGCGGAGAAGACGGTGAGCCCCTGGACCGCGTCGGAGTGGAGGAGGGTCTTGGGGTTCCTGGCAGGAAGGCCCTGGGCGATCTCCGCCACGGGGTAGACGGTCCCCAGCTCGTTGTTCACCAGCATGACGGAGACTGCGGCGGTGTCGGGCCGCACGGCCTCCAGCACCTGGGCGGCGGAGATGCGCCCGTCCCGGTCCGGGGCGAGACAGGTGACCTCATACCCCTCCCGCTCCAGCCATTTGCAGCACTCCAGCACGGCGCTGTGCTCCACCGCCGTGGTGACGATGTGGTTTCCAACGTGCCGGTTCTGCCACACGGCGGCCCGGAGGGCCCAGTTGTCCCCCTCGGTGCCGCAGGAGGTGAAGAACAG
>CATNDJ010000063.1 GCA_950097265.1 uncultured Oscillibacter sp. | reverse complement strand
GATACATTGCCACTCGTGAACGTGTGGAGCTCCTGCCGGATGAGCGTCCGCCGACGCACAAACAGGAGCAGCTCATCAAAAAACTGGTGAAGGATTTTCCGGGCAGTAAAGAGATGACGTCCTATGCGGAGTACATGGAGGAACCGAGCAAGTATCATGCTTCGGCATTTATCACCTCTGCGTTGGAAAGTCACTGGTCGGAAGTGAGTCAGTCTGAAACCTACATGAAGTACATCGCTACCCGGCCTCGGGCGGAACGGCTGGGCCGCCACGGCCTCTTTGGTGATGAGGACAACGTGGATATGGATGTTGCTATGAAAGAACTGGACGAATACCCAGGCAATATCTGGACGCACGTCATCTCCCTCAAGCGGGAAGATGCAGAACGCCTCGGCTATGACAACGCGAAAGCGTGGCGGAACCTGCTCTGTACTCACCGCAACGAAATCGCCGCCGCAATGAATATCCCGCCCTCTGATTTCCGCTGGTATGCCGCCTTCCACGACGAGGGACATCATCCTCATGTCCACATAATGGCGTGGTCGGCAAAGCCGGGACAAGCGTATCTCAACCAGGAGGGCATCCGCAAGATCAAGTCTGAACTCACACGAGATATTTTCCAAGGCGAACTGCTGCATCTCTGCGAGCAAAAAAGCTCGTCCAGAGACGAGCTGGTACGGCAGGGGCGCAAAGCGCTGCTGGAATTGACAAAGCGTTTTCGCTCGGAGTTCTGCGACAGCCCAGTGCTTGAATCGAAGATGTTGGAGCTGGCGGAGGCCCTGGAAACCGTTAAGGGCAAGAAGGTCTACGGCTACTTGAAAAAGCAAGTCAAGGCTCAGGTGGATGCCATCGTGGATGAATTGGCGAAACTCCCGGAGGTGGAGGAGTGTTATGAAATATGGTGGCGGCTCCAATGTCAGGTGGAGGATTTTTATTCCGAGCGGGAGAAGGTGCGTCCACCGCTCTCTCAGGTGAAAGAGTTCCGGGCAATCAAGAACGCCGTCGTCCGTGAGGCTGAGCGCATCCGATGCGGCGTAGTCAGTTTTGAAGATGAAGGTATCCAGCAGGATGATGAGCCGGAGGAGTTCACAAATTCCTCCTGCGGTTACTGGACGCTGCGGAATATGATTCGCAACGAAGAACTGCCTCTGAAGGAGCGGGATCAGGCGATCGAAGAAATGAAGCGGCTGGCGGAGAGCGGCGACACGAACGCCCAGTATCTCATGGGTAAGCTCTTGCGGGACGGCCCTCTGCTGATTCCAGACAGTGTGGAGGCTCGGTACTGGTTTGAGCAGGCGGCGGTGCAAGGTCATGTTACAGCGCAGTATGCTCTTGGGAAGCTGCTCCTCTCCGACGATGTAGAAGTCCGTGATTTGCAGGAGGGCTTGCGCTGGCTGGAGACCGCCGCTGAAAATGGCAGCCACTACGCGGTCTATCGTCTGGGCAAAGAGTATCTCAAGGGAAAAACCTCCGAGAAGGATGTCGCCAAGGCGGTAGATTATTTGACGCAGTCTGCTGAGGCCGGGAACCCATACGCTCAATATGTCCTCGGCAAGCTGTATCTCCAAGGGAAAGAAGTAGGACAAGATCAAGCCATAGCGGAATATTGGCTGACGCAATCCGCAAATCAAGGCAACAGTTGTGCGCAGTTCCTCCTGGACCATCGGCAGCGTGACCCTTCTGTTCTCCTCTGTACTGTGAGGCTCCTCCATCACGTCAGCAATATCTTCTGGGAAACGCTCACGCCGCCGAATCCGGCGGGTGGTCATGTGGAGAGCAAGCTCATGCGGAGAATCCGTGAGAAGAAAATCGCCATGGGCCACAAGGCGGACGATCACGAGGAGTACCAGGGACCGTCGATGTCCATGTGATGCGTTCAAAAATTGCGCCGCTATAATCAAAGAAAAAAGTCCTTTGACCAATAGGCAATTTCGAACTTTTTGATAATAGTAGAAAAACCGCTGGATATTGAGGCCGCCGGATGGTAATGTGTGTCGCTGACAGGAGGTGGCACACGTGGAATATGAGTACATGAGGGCTCTGCGCCAGAGGTTTTTTGCAGAACCGGATGTGGCTCTGCAAAGAGAGATCGAAGCAAACTGGCGGGGGCTTTCTGAACGAATGAGCAGAGAAGACCAAAAGCAAATCCTTGGGCTGGTAGATTTACAGGCGGCGTTGTTGGATGAGTCCACGCTGGCAAGTTTTGCGGCGGGCTTTCAAGTAGCCCTTGGGATTGCCAATGAACTAAAGCCCTATTCCTTCGCCAGAGATGAGGAAGAGCGGGCTGAGAGAAGGAGGGACGGCCATGGCGAAGCGCAGGGCTAACGGCGAAGGGAATATTCGTAAACGTTCCGATGGGCGCTGGGAGGGCCGATACACTGCTGGCTATGATCCCGAGTCCGGCAAGCGGATCATCAAGAATGTCCTGGGCAGAACTCAGGCAGAGGTCAAAGAAAAGCTGAAATCCGCTTTAGGTGAGAACCAGCGCCTGGATATCTCTAAGACCGGAAGTTACACGGTGGCAGCGTGGGTTCGAACGTGGTACGAAGTCTACGCCGAACCTCGTATCCGCCCCAACACACGTGAATATTACACAAACTATATTGAGAACCACATCGTTCCGGGTATCGGCAAAATTATGCTGGACAAGCTGACGACTATCCAGATACAGCGGTTCTACAATAACCTCCAAAAGAATGGCCGGGTCCAGCGTAAAGGATATCCGGAGTTGAAGGATAAGAGCCTCAGTCCTCGGGTGGTTCGTGGCGTCCACACGTTACTGAGCAACTGCTTGGATCAGGCAGTAGCTGAAAGACTAATTCTTGTGAATCCAGCTCAGGGTTGTAAACTACCAAAACTGGAAAAGAAAGAGATGCACATTCTGCCACAGGAGAAGATTGGGATGTACTTGGCAGAGGCAGACCGCCGGGGTCTTCTGGCCGCATTCTACCTGGAACTGACCACCGGCCTGAGAAGGGGAGAACTACTGGCACTCCTCTGGACAGACTTGGATGTAGAAGCCAGAACGATTTCCGTCACAAAGCAGGTCAACCGCATCAAAGGGGAGTTGGTAGTCAGCCCACCAAAAACGCAAAACTCTGTTCGGACGTTGGCGATTCCGCAGCAGGCGGTGGACCTTCTGGTAGAAGAACATAAAAAGCACCCTGGGAATCCGTACATGTTTCCGTCGCCGAAAACCGGGACGATGTATGACCCGGACGCCTTCCGCCGGACCCACGATAAAATCCTGAAAGCAATAGGCGCAGAGCATGTGAGATTCCACGACATGCGACATCTTTTCGCGACTCTGTCCTTGAAGAACGGCGTGGACGTGAAGACCCTCTCCGGCGCTCTAGGTCACTACTCAGCAGGCTTCACGCTGAACACCTACACCCACGCCACAGCGCAGATGAAGCAGGATGCGGCGGATACCATCGGAACGGTCATCAGTAGCCAAATGTAAGAGAGAAGGCCCCAAATAAGCAGCACCGGGCAGGAAAATCCTGCCCGACACTCTTCCGTCCTTTCCAGTCATTTCCCGTGTGGGTCAACTTGTGGGTCGGCCCGAAGCGCCCAAAATAAATCTCACAAAAAAGTCATGAAAAACAAAGAAACCCCGCCAAATCCGTTCGGATTTGGCGGGTTTTGGTGGAGACTACTGGACTCGAACCAGTGGCCTCATGCGTGTGAAGCATGCGCTCTAACCAGCTGAGCTAAGCCTCCATGCGAATTATTTTGCCCATAAGACGCCGTGCGCCACGGCGTCTTATGGTGTGGTGACCCGTACGGGATTCGAACCCATGTTACAGCCGTGAAAGGGCCGTGTCTTAACCACTTGACCAACGGGCCGTCGTCGGGGTGAAAGCCGTTCCGCTCTGGTTCCGCCTTCGGCAAGAACCGGACTCCCCGCTTTTGCCTCGCTTCCTTCTCAAAAATCTGAGGATTTTTGAGAAGCTTACGGGAAACAAAAGACGAGGAACAGGGGAGACGTGGATTCCATGAAGCGCCTTGCGGCGCTTCATGGAATTTTGGTAGCGGCACCTGGATTTGAACCGGGGACACTGCGGGTATGAACCGCATGCTCTAGCCAACTGAGCTATGCCGCCATGTCTGCCGCCCGTAACGGACAAATGATACTATAGCAGAGGGCCCCCGGTTTTGTCAAGCCTTTCCTTGATTTTTCTTCAAAATTTTCTCCGCTGCCGGCGCTACGGAACAAGGTTTTTAGAAAACCCTCTTGTGAATCCAAGACTTTTTTGATATACTATCTTAGATTGAAAACTTTTGAGGCAAACGGAGGAATCAAGATGCCGGACGAAAAAAAGGACGGGAAGAAACAGGAGCAGCCGGGCCGGGGAATTTACGAGTGGGCCCAGGCGCTGGTGTGTTCCGTATTGGCGGCGGTGGTGATCTTTGCCTTTGGAGCCCGGGTGGTGGGAGTCTCCGGCGGGTCTATGCGGGAGACGCTGCAGAACGGGGACCTGCTGCTGGTGGTGAACCGGACCTTCTGCGGGGACTTTGAGCGGGGAGACGTGGTCATCGCCGCCAAGGCCGCCTTTGAAAACGGAGAGCCTATCGTCAAGCGGGTCATCGCCACGGAGGGCCAGACTGTGGACGTGGATTTTGAAAACGGCGTGGTCTACGTGGACGGCGCGGCCATGGAGGAACCTTACATCCGGGAGGCAACCCACCTGTCGGAGGGGACGGAGTTCCCCTTCACCGTGCCGGAGGGCTGCGTGTTCCTCATGGGGGACAACCGCAACGGCAGCCGGGACAGCCGGGCCCCGGAGCTGGGGGCGGTGGATGAGCGCTGCCTCATCGGCCGGGCGGTATTCCTCCTGCTGCCGGGGGAGACGGAGGACTTGGGGATGCGGGAGTGGAGCCGCATCGGGAGAATCTGAGGAAGACATACCCCAAATCGAGGAGAGAAAGAGACATGCAGAAAGAAGTGCAGCGGGCCGGGCCGGAAGGAAAGAAAAGCCGGAGCCGGGAGATGTACGAGTGGATCCAGGCCCTGGTCTGTTCCGTGCTGGCGGTGGTGCTGGCCTTTACCTTCGGCGCGCGCCTTATCGGCGTAGACGGCCACTCCATGGTGCCCACCCTCCAGGACGGGGACCGGCTGCTGGTGCTGAACTCTATGCTGTGCGGCGGCTATGAGCCGGGGGACATCGTGGTGCTGCGGAAGGAGAGCTTCCTCCCTACGCCTATTGTCAAACGGGTTGTCGCCGTGGGGGGCCAGGTAGTGGACATCGACTTTGCCTCCGGGACCGTCTTCGTGGACGGAAAGCCCATTCAGGAGGACTATATTAACGAACGAACCTATACGCCGGAGGGGACGGAATTTCCCCTCACCGTGCCGGAAGGCAGCGTTTTCGTCATGGGGGACAACCGGAATAACTCTACCGACAGCCGCAGCGCACAGCTTGGCACGGTGGATACCCGGTTCATCATCGGCCGGGCAGTGTTCCTGGCCTTCCCGGGCCCGGACGCCGGGACGGGGAAGCGGGACTACGGACGAATCGGAGGAATCGGCTAGTGGAAATCCAATGGTACCCCGGGCACATGGCGAAGACCCGGCGGATGATCGCCGAGCAGCTGAAAAACGTGGACGCGGTGTGTGAGATTCTGGACGCCCGCATCCCCCGGTCCAGCCGGAATCCGGACGTGGACGGCCTGACGGCGGGGAAGCCCCGGCTGGTGGTGCTGAACCGGGCGGATCAGGCGGACCGGGAGGCAACGAAAACCTGGGCGGCCCATTTCCGGGAAAAGGGCTGGGCGGTCCTGGAGACGGATTCTAAGAGTGGCGCGGGCACGGCGAAGTTTGCCGCCGCCGTTCGGGAGCTGCTGGCGGACAAGCTGCGGGCCTACGCCGAGAAGGGCCAGACGGGCCGGGTGGTCCGGGTCATGGTCCTGGGCATCCCCAACGTGGGGAAGTCCACCTTCATCAATAAAATCGCGGGCCGGAAGACCGCCAAGGCGGAGGACCGCCCCGGCGTCACCCGCTCCAAGCAGTGGGTGCCCATCGACAAGGGGCTGGAGCTGCTGGACACCCCCGGCATCCTCTGGCCCAAGCTGGACGGCCAGGACGCGGGGCTGCATCTGGCCTTCACCGGCGCGGTGAAGGACGAGATTCTGGACACGGAGACCCTGGGCTGCCACCTGATGGCGTACCTGGCGGAGCACTACCCGGAGGCGCTGAAGACCGGCTACAAGCTCCAGACCCTCCCGGAACGGGAAGGGGAGGAGAACGACGTGGCCTTCGGCTGGCGGCTGCTGGAGGCCGCCGGACGGCGGCGGGGCTTCCTCATCTCCGGCGGCGAGGTTGACACCGAGCGCATGGCGAAAATCCTGCTGGACGAGTTCCGCTCCGGCAAGCTGGGGCGGTTTACCCTGGAGGCGCCGTAATGGGAGACAACAAGAAATGGTCCGCCGCCGATTTCGCGGCGCTTTTGTGGGTGGTTCTGCATCTCTGTACCAGTGTCCTCGCGTTTATGCACGGCCTCTATCAGACCTATACCAACTGGACCTGGGTCCTATTGAGCGTTTGGCTCCTGGGACAGCTGGCCTTGGACGTATGGCTTGTCTCCGGGAGACCGGGACTGCTCCGCTTTGTGAAATGGTACTGGGGGTTCAGCGCCACCTTGGCGGCGGGAGGACTTTTGGTGGCTACGCAGAGGTTGTCCCTGAACTGGGCCGTGATGCTTGGGCTGATCTGCGCGATTCTGACGCCGCTGTATCAGCTCCTGGCTTTCGCCTGGCTGCTCTTTGACGAGTTGCTGGGGCTAAGGGGGAATATCCGGTTTGGCGTCGACTGGTCAGCCATGCTGCTGTTCTGCCTGATCCATTTCATTTACTTTGCCTGGCTCCACCGCCGGGCTGTGAAGAAAGGAGCGCCGCCGGATGGACCTGTGGACCCCGGAGCGGGAACAGTGGAATAACGGTTACAGCCTCCTCTGCGGCGTGGACGAGGCGGGGGCGGGCCCCCTGGCGGGGCCGGTGTACGCCGCCGCCGTCATTTTGCCACGGGAGATTGACATTCCCGGATTGAACGACTCCAAGAAGCTGACCGAGAAAAAGCGGGAGGCCCTCTACGACGAGATCACCGCCCGGGCGGAGGCGTGGTCTGTTGCTTTCGTCACGGCGGAGGAGATCGACGAAATCGACATCCTCAACGCCCGGATGCTGGCCATGAACCGGGCCATTGAAGGACTGTCCGTCAAGCCGGACCTGGCCCTTATTGACGGCAACCGGGACCATGGGAGCCGGGTGGCCATCGAGGCGCCCCATATCACCCTCGTTGGGGGAGACGGGAAAAGCGCCTCTATCGCCGCCGCCTCCATCCTGGCGAAGGTGAGCCGGGACCGTTATGTTTCCCGGGAGCTGGATGCGCTGTACCCTCAGTATGGCTTCGCCAAGCACAAGGGCTACGGCACGAAAGCCCATTACGCCGCCCTGGACCAATACGGCCCCTGCCCGGCCCACCGGAGGACCTTCCTGAAAAAGTGGGAGGCAAAACGGTGAGCGGGAAAAAAGCCTCCGGGGACCAGGGAGAGGCCCTGGCCGCCCGGTATCTGGAACAGAGGGGCTATGCCATCTTAAACCGTCAGTGGCGCTGCCGCTTTGGAGAGCTGGACATCGTGGCGCGGAGCCCGGACGGTGTCCTCTGCTTCGTGGAGGTAAAGCGCCGGGGCCCCGGCTCCATCGGCCTGCCCCGGGAGTTCGTGGACGGGCGGAAGCAGCAGCGCCTCCGCAGGGCCGCGAACCTCTACATGGGCTTTCACGGCCTGGACTGCCCCGCCCGGTTCGACGTGGCGGAGGTTTACGAGGGAAAAGACGGCGCGTTCCGGGTGGAGTACCTGGAGGACGCCTTTGTATAGATTCAAAAATACAACCAGAAAGGTGAGATACTATGAAGTATTTGAGCACGAGAAACCGCGCCCTGCGGGTGACGGGGGCCGAGGCCGTGAAGCTGGGCCTCAGCCGGGACGGCGGCCTGCTGACCCCGGAGGCCATACCCCAGATTGACTGGGCGTTTTTAAAGGACCTGTCCGGGCGCTCCTACCAGGAGCGGGCCGCCAAGGTCATGGCCCTGTACCTGACGGACTACAGCGAGGAGGAGCTGCTGGGCTTCGCCCAAAACGCCTACGGCCCCGACAAGTACGACCACCCCGCCGCCGCCCCCCTGCGGAAGGTGGACGGGACCACCCACTGCCTGGAGCTGTGGCACGGCCCCACCTCCGCCTTCAAGGACATGGCCCTGCAGATGCTGCCCCAGCTCCTCTCCGCCGCCCTGCGGAAGACCGGGGAGGACAAGACGGTCTGCATTCTGGTGGCCACCTCCGGCGACACCGGCAAGGCCGCCATGGAGGGCTT
>CATNDJ010000062.1:5837-8420 GCA_950097265.1 uncultured Oscillibacter sp. | reverse complement strand
AGGGCCCGCGGTATTACGCCGTTTGGCCGAAACTTTCTTGACCGGGGGGCGGGTCCGCAAGGATTCGCGCGGGTCAGGCACGCGGGACGCCCACGCGCCCAAAGCTGCCCCGGTTTCCGGTTTCAGCGGCGCTTGTGTTGCCTCCGGTTTTGCCACAATTCCCGGGCCGTTTTGCGGCTGTGGCAGGAATGGCAGAGACTCTCCAGGTTCTCAGGGTCCGTAAAGACGGCCCAGTCTCCCTTGTGGTCCCGGATGTGGTCCACGTCGGTGGCGTACCGGCGCACGTCCCGCCGGGCGCACTCCCGGCAGAAGGGCTCCCGCAGAAGCTGGTCCTCCCGCAGGCGCTTCCACATGTCTGTCCCGTACATCCAGCGCCACGCCTGGGCCTCCGCGCTCCGCTGGTCCTTCTTCAGCGGCTGGTGGGCGGCGCAGTACCCGCCGGAGACCAGGACGCCGCACCCAGGATGGCGGCAGGGCCGAAGCGGTTTCATTGCCATGGGCTGTCACCTCCACGCAAAACAAAAAGCCCGCGCCGACACGTCCGCACTTTGCGAATCATGTGGCACAGGCACTCTGGCACAGGCACTCGTCAATATTTACGATGGACTCGGCTCCGCAGACCTTGCAAAAAACCGTCAGCTCCACGGCCCTGGTCCCTGGGTTCAGCTTCAGGACCTTCCCTCGTCCACAGGCTGGGCAAATCAGCCATCTGTTCTTTACAGCTAGTTTAGCAGGTTTCGCTGCGCTTTGCAATGGGCTCGCCTCCTGTTTTTGTAAAACGTGTCAGATATTCAACTACATTCCAAGATAGAATCATTGATTTAAAATAAAAGTCCCGTTTTCTGCTCGATGTACCAGGCGTAATAATAGGCCCCGAACTCGTTCCGCACGTCGTTCCGCCCGGAAATCGAAACGTTGTCCGGAATCTCGATCACGCCCGATTCATCCTTCCACCGCTCCGGCGGCGGCAGCTGGGCATTCAGGCTCCGGCTGCAATTCCAGAGCTTGGCTCCAATGGGCAGGATCAGGCCGTCCGTGGCCTCCTTGTTGAAATACTTGGCCGTCCGCCGGTAGCTGTCATGCGGCCCCCGGAGCAGGGGCTCGTCGTCTACATTGCCGTATTTCCAGAGATAGCGGATCACCGGCGGCGGGAAGTCCCCATAGCGGAGGACGATGTGGAGATGATAGCGGTGGTCCCCGTGGCGGCCCTCCACCAGGTAGATGTAATCAAAGGGCCCGCCCTTCCACCGTCGGAGCCGGGCGAGGAAGGCCCGCCAAACCTTGCGCACGTCCTGGAACTTCTCTGGCAGGTGTTCCGGGTCAAAGCTCAAGTCATACCGGGTCCCCTCGAAGCGGAACAGCGCCAGCCGCAGCTCCAGCCGGTCCACCCGGGTCCGGCAGACGGAGGAGTCCCTGGGCGGGCGGAGGATTTTATTCTTCTCCGTCCGCTCGTAGAGGCTGTCGCTGGCGCTGAGCCGGGGCCGGAGAGCCCGGCATTCCTTGACCAGAGGCCCTGCCCGCTGTCTGGTGCAGTACCATTGCGGCCCGCTCACGGCCTTGGCCTCCTGTTCTCCAGGCCGCAGCGGGCCGGATCGTTCCGGCAGGCCGCCAAACAGAGGGAACGCCGCTCGCAGTCCGCGCAGCAGATGTACTCCTTCCGCTCCGCGCAGCGGAACCGGGAACAGCGCCGGGGTGTTTCCTTTTCAGACATCTCAAATCATCTTCCTTTCCTCCGGCTTCTCGTACCGCTCAAACTCGATGACCCATACCAACGGGTCCGCCCTCCAGCCGCAGAGGGCGCGATCTACGGGCTTGATGGTGCTGTCCCAGATGTGGGCAAACTCGGAACGAGGCGATATAAACCATCCCGTATTGCAACACCGCGAGCAGAAGACTTCAGAGCCATCGCAGTTGCAAGGGACGCCCTCCGCGCCCTCCGCGTATGCCTGAGCATCATCAATCTCCTGCAGCCTCTCCACCCTCACGCCCGTCACCCGCAGGAAAATCCGCGCGGCCTCTCGTGGCATGTGGATGGAGGGGCGCCAGCCCCACCCGTCGGAATCCGGCTCGTCCGCACGGTATACATACCCATCCGCGCTTTCTGCCCACGTTTCCCGCACATACAGGATGTCTCCAGGGCGGTATGGCGGTTCGCACAGTTTCTCTAACAATACCTTATCGGGCGTTTCAGGATGCTCCTTGTGATACGGGCTATCAAGCACACGGAGGTGCTGCGGCTTTACCACCCTCCGCGTGGCCGTCTTTCGGTTCTCCAGAGTAGCCCGGACCATCTCCGTGTTGAATAAAATTGGCTTTATTTTAACCATCACAAGTTTCCTCCTCCGGCGCCGTCCAGCATACGGTCAGCTTTTGCAGGCCGCACTGGATGGCATAGTCATAATCCGGCGTATAGATGTCCACCCACTCCCCCTTGACTCCGGTGTCCGTTGCCCGGAAGGTTCCCATGGTCCCATCTGCGTAGAGGACGTGGACCTGGGACCCCAGGGGGATGACCTTGGGGTCCACGGCGCAGGTGATGCCCTCCTCCACCGGAAGACCGCTGGCGGTGATGCCGTAGGCCGG
>CATNDJ010000062.1:0-5737 GCA_950097265.1 uncultured Oscillibacter sp. | reverse complement strand
GTTCCTCCTTTTTCTGTGTGATAGATGCCTGCGGTTGAAAGTTGAAACAATAGTGCCGTTTCCAGTCGTATTGATATCCGCCTGGGCGGGTACAGGCACCATTGGGCTCATCACCCCAAACGCAGTTGGCACAAACCCGTTTGGGAATCGTCGAGAAATCAATGATTTCAGCCACTGGGTGCTGGCCTCCTCTTTTTCGCGGCAGGCTTGGCAGCGCAAATGCCCATGAGCTTCCGCCATTTCATATCCGCCGAACGCGCCTCCTTTATGGCGGCATCGGCCCGGTTCAGCACGTCCTCCGGGACATCCATCAAGGACCTCCCCTCATAAGGACGCATGAGGGAAATGTATTCCTGCATTTTCTGATTCTGGAGAGCCGACAGCCGCCGGGCCTCCCTCAGCTTCCGGGCCTCGCGTTCTTCCTCTACATCACCGAGGGCCCGCTGGACGTAATAGTCGCCGGACAGGCTGTAGAACTGGAGCCGTTCAATCACGAAGATCAGTTCTTCCTTCGTGCAATCCTTCAGCTTCACGCGCTCCTCGCCTCCTCCCGCTCCGGCAGCACCGGCCGTCCCCGCTCATCCCGCTTCGCCCCGGCCTGAGCCCAGGAGATCCAAAGGTCCTCAAATGCCTGGACCGCCGCCGTCTTCCCGCAGTTCCGCAGGCCCCGGTTCTGCCGCACCGTCAGCTTTTTTTCGTCCAGCTCCAGCGTATAATACGGCTTCCACGGCTCCACGGTCCGTCGGATGAAGAAAATGGCCGTCTTGCCTTCGGCGTGCCGCTGGGCGTAGGTCCACACGCAGTGATGGAGGGTATCCGCTTCCTTCTGGAGCTCCGCCCGGCTCCCGGCTGGGATGATCTTCAAGCCGTCCGCCTCGAAAATGTACTTGGCCAGCTGCCGCCGCCGGATGCGGAACCGGGGAGCCAGGGCCGCGTCCGCTTTCTTTGCCTCTGCGATCCGCCTCTGCGCCTCTGCGATCCGCCTCTGCTCCAGGGCCGCGTCATGGGCCTCGATCAGATTCCTGGGGAACCGGACCTGGACGTCGTCCAGATTCCGCCCCAAGGCCCGGCACACCGCCCAATAGTCCAGCAGCGTCGTCACGTTGGAGTAAGCGCCGGGGACGGGTTCTCCAAGTTCCTCGTAATCCTCTTCGGCCACGTAGGGGTCATTGTAAGCCCAATCATAGCGTTCCTGCTGCTTGATCAGATACCGGATGATCTTCCCCACCGGGCCCTGTCCGGGCAGCTCCAGGAGATTCGGGTCCCCCAGCATAAAGGCCCGCTGGAGGTCCTTCCCGGTCAGGCGCTCTCCCTGGGCCTTGGTCCGAACAAACAGCCGCCAGAAAAACGCGTCCCAGCCCTGTTCCCGGCCCAGCCGGAGCTCCTCCTTGGTGAGCCCCAGCATCCGGTCTGGGCGGACCTCGGCCCAGCGGATATCCTTGACGCGGGGCAAGCCCTTGGAGTTTTCCCGCGCCCAGTCCCCAAAACGCCGCGCCTCGTCCAGCAGGTCGTCCAAAACCATGGGCAGGCCGCTGAGCAGCAAGTTCTCTACATTGGGGTGCTGCTGATACAGGCGCAGGTACATGACCGGAAACTTGGGCTTTTTGTTTTGAAAAGTCTCCATGTACACGTCCAGCTTGCAGTGGGGGAGGCAGCTCCCCGCCACCAGCTCCGGCGTCAGGCCGAAGATGCCGGCGGCGCGGCCCCAGGATTCGTGCCACTTCTGCGGCTCGTGCCAGTCCAAAGAATAGGTGATGAAGTACCCGGCGTTCCCGCTGTAGGAGTTCCGCCAGCCCATCAGCTTCCGGCAGTCCTCCCGGGCGAAGACGTAAGCCTCCGCCGGGAGGACTTTCAGCTCCGCGCGGGCGTTCCGGTATATCCGCCGCTGGATGGTCCAGCCGGTCAGAACCAGGTACTTATTCCTTCCCACAACGGCGGCGCTCATGGCCTTGGTCTCGTCCGCCACAAAGTGCCCTTGTCCTGCCTCCGCCGCCTTCTTCACCCGCACCGGACAGCCGCAGATAGGGCAAATGGATTCATCACCGGACCCGACCAGCGCCGTCTTGCCGGTCCGCTCGTCCTCCTGGAGGAAGCCGTAGCCTCCATGCTGCTTGTCCGTCCTGGCCCAGGGCATGGTCCGGGACTCCCCGCAGCAGGAGCAGCGGACCTCCACCGCCTTTCGCTTCCGGGGCCGAGCCCCTTCGTCCAGCAGGACCTCCAGTCCAATGTCCTGCACCCAAACCGCCTCGTAGACCAGCCCCCAACGCTCCAGACCGTCCCGGACCGGGGCCCAGTCCGTCAAGCCCTCCGGCGGCGTCCGGGAGACCAGCTTTGCGACTCTCTCCATAGCGTCACCTCAGGAAGTCCGCCAGAGCGAGGACCTGGGCTCCGGAGGAGGGGGGCTCCTCTTCGCCGCCGGGGCTTGGGAGGCCGTAGAACTCCCGGAGGTTCCGGTCCGCCTCCGCCGGCATGACGCAAGAGAAATTCCCGGTCTTGTGCCCGTCGGCGAAAGCCTTGATCTTCTTCTCCGCCTCCGTGATGGACATGGCGGGATTCTCCAGGTCCTGGGCAATCAGCTCCGCGCAGTGGGGCTCCTGGCGGCAGATGTCCTTCAGCTGCTCCGCCACCATCCACTGGGGGGACCGGGCCTGGACCTTCGACTGCTGCTCCTCCAGCATGGCAATGGCTCTCTCGATCATTCCGCGCACCTCCTTACGGCGTCCGCCAGGGCGTTGATGGCGGTCTTCAATTTTGTGTCCAGGTCCCCATCGTCCTTTCCCAGCTTCAAGCGGAGGCCGTGCATTTTGTTGACCTGCTCCTGGGTCTGGGAGAACAGAACGTTGAACATGGCCAGATCGCCGTTCTGATTCACGATTGACGCGTTTTCGGCCTTCGCCGCAGCCTCCAGCTGCCGCCGGGCCTCCGCCAGCTCCGCCTCCGCCTTCTCCGCCCGGGAGAGGATGGCGGCGTTGGCCCCGGCCTCCTTTTTTGCGGCGGAAAGAGCCTTCTCGGCCTCTTTCCGCTTCTTCTCGGCCTCCTTGCGCTGCTTTTCGGCGGCGTCCACCTTGGCCTGCATCTCCGCGACGGCCTCCGCCCGGGCCTTCTCCACGGCCTCCTGGTCCACTTCCACGGCCACATCCACGGGCCGCTCCCGCAGCTCCTTCAGCTCTGCCTGGGCCTTTACCAGGGCGTCCCGGGCCTGGGCCTCCCCCTCCTGGGCGGAGCGGTGGATCGCCTCCAGGGCTTTCATATCCGCTTCCATCTTGGCTCGGCTCTCCTCGGCGGACCGGGCATCCGCCTGGGCGGCCTCCGCCGCCTTCCTGGCCTCGTCCCGCTCCCGGATGGCCTTTTCCAGCTCCCGGGAGGTCATGTCGATGACAGTCTTCTCCGCCCCGTCAACGAGATGATTCTCCGCCATGAACGTTTCCCGCTCATCCGGCGGCAAAGCAAGAAGCGTCAAGGCTTTCGTGGCCCCCAAATTCGCAAGCGCTTGCGAATTTCGCCACTCTCTGGACAGCCGCATGAAATTATTAGCCGTGCGCACTGAAAACTCCACCCGGTCCTCCAGCCATGGCAGCCATTCCCCGTGGGACAGCATGGCCTTGGCCTCAATCAAACGGTCACCGATGCCCAAAATAGCGCTTCCGGCATCCTGTTTCAGTTGGATGATCTCAGCGGTAATCACCTCGATGTCCCGCTCACCCGCCGGGGTGGCGGGCTTCAACGTCTCCGCGTACTTGCTGATGTTAAACGCCATGTCAAAGCTCCTCCCCCAAGTACTCCAGAACCCACCGCCGGTAATCCTGGGCGGCGGCGCTGCCGGGGCTGTAGCGGGCAATGGGCTGGCGGTCGAAGGTGCTCTCCGGCACCTTGTCCGTCCGGCGGATGGCCGTCTTGAAAATGGGCACGCCCATGTCCCGCACCAGCGCCTCCCCCTGGCGCACCACTTCGCTGTTATGCCATTGGGTCACCAGCACCCCGGCGATCCTCGGCCCGGACCGCTGGAGGCCCGCCAGCTGTTCCTTCATGTCCAGCATTCCGGCAAAGCTGAACCCGTCCACCAGCATGGGGACCACCACCTCGTCGGCGGCGATCAGGGCCGAGACGCTGGCAAGCGTATAGCCCGGCGGGCAGTCGAAAATGAAATAATCCGTCTCGCCGTCGAAGGCGGCGGCTTCGCAGAAGCGCTTGAGCGCGTAAGTATCCCCCAGGCCGTCCCGAATCGCCAGCAGGTCCAGGTCATACAGCGCCGGAGAACCGGGCAGGAGAGCCAGGCCCTCGCAGATATGGGACACGTTTTCCCGCCAATACGGCTCATGCTCCCCGGTCAGGACCTCCGCCACGGTGCCGCCGTCGGAGGGGTCAAACTCCGGCAGGAAAAACCGGGTCAGGTTCATCTGCCCGTCGCAGTCCGCCAGGACCACCCGCTTGCGGTACTCCCGGACCAGGATGTCCGCCAGGTTGATGGCGGTGACGGTTTTCCCGACTCCGCCTTTGTTGTTCATAATCGCGATGGTTTTCATGTCTTTATCCTTCCCGCCGCTCCTGGGCGGCGTCGCTTTTTTGTCAAAACGGCAGCTTCTTGTCCCCGCCGGGCAGTTCGGTAATCTCCATCTGCCTCGCCGCTATTTCCCAGCCCAGGGGCCGCTTGGGGTCCCCGGTTTTATCCGAGAAGAACCGCCGGGACTTCTTGTCAAAGTCCAGCCACTGGTTAATCCGAGACCCGAAATCCCGGTTCTTCAGCGTCACCAGCATGGGCTTTTGCGCCGGCTGTCCCTTGTCGTCCGCCACGGCGTGGGTGGTGAGGAAGAACACATTGTCCGCCCGGTTCGTGATGTCGCCGCTGCCGTGGACGTCGTCCGCCGTGACCTCCCCCGCCTTGCCGCTGGAGCTCTTTCGTGGATGGACCACCAGGTGGGTATGTACGTGCTGGCGCTTGGAGAACGTGGACAGGGCCTGGGTGAACTGAGACTGGACCCGGTTGAAATCGGAATCCCGCTTGGAGTCGAAGTCCACGGACATGATGTTGTCCACCAGGAACACGTCCGCCCGGTAGCGCATCCTGGCATAGGCGAACTGGCTGAGGATGGCCTCCGGGTCGTGGCGGGTGTTTTTCTCCAGATCGAACAGCCAGAAGCGTTCATAGAGCCATTCGGAAATGAGCTTGTCCACCGCCGGGTCCACCATGGGCAGGCGCTTGCCGGTCAGCGGGTCGTCCCGGTATCCGATGTGCTCCGGGCCCGCCGCCTGGAGGTAGGCCCACTCCCGGAACTGGGCCTTGTCCAGTTCTCCGGAATACGCGCAGACGGCATGGCCCTGGTCAATGGCGTTCAGCAAAAGCTGACTGAGAAACGTGCTCTTGCCGATCCCCCGCTTACCGGTCCAGACGCTGAGCTCCCCGGCAAAGAAGCCGCCGATGCTCTTGTCCAGCCGGTCAAAGCCGGAGAGGGTCCGGGGCACTTTTGTCAGGTCCCGGGTCTCCACCGCGCTGAGATCCAGGATGCCGTAGGCGGGCAGCTCCTCCGCTCCGGCGAGGATGCCGGGCAGCTCATAGGTGCCGTGGGCCTCGATGTACTCCCCCATGGTTTTACAGCCCTTAAAGCCGCTGTCCTGGATAACGTAGATGCAGCAGGCCGGAAGGCGGGGCGGCAGTTCCTTCACCAGCCACTCCCGGGCGAGGGCGTTGGGGGGGACGATTACCACGTACTCGAAGAGCTGGAAAAACGGCTGGCACCTG
>CATNDJ010000061.1 GCA_950097265.1 uncultured Oscillibacter sp. | reverse complement strand
GGCGTCAGGTGGTAGTAATCGAGGACCTGAAAGAGGTCACCAAGCAGCTCCGGGCTATCGGCAATAACCTGAATCGGCTGACGGTTTTGGCCAACATGGGTCGAGTTGAGATTTCCAACATGGATGGATTGACGCAGGAGCTGGCAAATGTCAGCACCGCTCTGCGGGAGATTCAGGAGCGGGGGAGGTGGAGCAGATAGCCATCATCCACTTCACCAACTACCCCAAGGGCCAGAGCCGCGCCTGTATGGGAGCGGTGATGAGGTACACACAGCAGGAGAAGAAAACACTGTGGGAGGGCCGCCAGCTGGTCAGCGGCGTCAACTGCCGGCCGGAGAGTGTGTACGATGACTTCCTGCGCACCAAGCTGCTGTACCACAAGGAGGGCGGCACGATGTTCTATCACATGGTGCAGTCCTTCCCGGCGGACGAGAAGGTTGACCCTGTCGTCGCTCACGCCGCCGCACTGGAGCTGGCCGAGTGGTTCCAAGGGCGGGAGGTGCTGGTCTGTACCCACGTGGATCGGGACCACATCCACTCCCACTTCCTCGTTAACAGTGTCAGCTTCGAGGACGGAAAGAAGCTGCACATTAGTGAACCGGAGCTGGCGGAGTTACGTCAGCGCAACGACCAAGTGTGTATGGATTTCGGTCTGCCGGTGTTCCAACCTCAGAAAAAACGAAAGGGTAAGTCTATGTCCGGGGCGGAGTACCACACTGCCGTCAGGGGAGAGAGCTGGAAGTTCCGGCTGATGAACACCATCGACGCATGTATGCGGTACGCCCGCAGCAGGGAGGAGTTCATCACACTCATGCGTAGTGAGGGCTACGATGTCCGCTGGACGGACAGCCGAAAGAATATCACCTACACTACCCCCAGTGGCATGAGGTGCAGGGACGACCGGCTCCACGACGAAAAATATTTGAAGGAGAGGATGGAGCTTGAGTTCAGAATCCGACAGGCAGTTATCCATGGAGGAGCTGCGCCGGCGGAATATGCAGAAGCCGCCAACAGAGACACTGCATCCCACAGCGGAGGAGTGGCAGAGGTTGACCGCTGCACTGACGGCAATGGGAGAACTCCTGGCGGAGCAGGTGCTTCTGCTGGAGAAGATAGCCGCAAGGCCCAAGCCCTGGGCGACACAGGAACAGATGGTGGAATTGATTCGAGAGGCAAGGGAGATACACCGCCTGTTGGAACAGGCTGGGAAGCGGAGAGAGCGGCGCTTTTCTCTGCCAACGATCCCACTGCCCCGCCCCTCACCGGAATGGCTGCTGATTCCGGCGTTGCTGTTGGGATTGCTGGCACTGTGGTACGGTTGGGCCACGCTCTGGAACGGTCTGACAACCCTGTTCCCGTAAGCGACGCCGCAACTGCACACAAGCACGCCGACAGCAAGACACTCCGCAGAGAGCGGGAAAAGAAAATCGCCCTCGGTCACAAAGAGGACGACCACGAAGATACGCAAACCTGGCAGCAGACCATGTGATGATGGTCTGCTTTTTGTTATCCCGTTGGTGCGGGAAGAAAGGAGAAGCCTATCGATAGCCGTATAAATCAGGTAAAATACGGAAATTATTTTATAGAATGGAGGGACAGTCATGTCTGAGCAAAAGTCCACTGAACAGCGCAGGAAAGAGACAGCGGCAAAGATCTGGCTGTCCTACTACAACCGGGTGCTGTATGAAAAGGGAGTCATCACGGAGCGGGAGCGCAACAAGATGGCGCTGAAAATCGACGGCTGGAAAATGACCATGAGCTGACAAACAGGGGGACCGCAATTGTTGCGGCCCCCCTTGCTTTGCTTCGTATTCTGTGATATACTGCGAAATAGAAAATGATAAAACGAACTACAAAGGAGACGAGCCATGGATATACACAGCATTCGTCAGGCCTTGCGCACAAAATCCGTCTACGATATCCCTCTTCGGGTGACCTTCTACGCCCGGGTATCCTCCGAGAGCGACGAACAGCTCAACTCCCTGGGCAATCAGGTGAGCTACTACGAGGAGTTCATCCGCAAAAATTCCGCCTGGGAGTATGTGCCAGGCTATGTAGACGAGGGTCTGTCCGCCGCCACCACCAAGAAGCGGGAGGACTTCCACCGCATGGTGGAGGACGGTAAGGCGGGACTCTTTGACCTTATCATCACCAAGGAAATCACCCGTTTCGCCCGAAACACCTTGGACTCCATCCTCTACACCCGGGAGCTGCTCAGCGCCGGAGTAGGGGTGTTCTTCCAAAACGACAACATCAACACCTTTGACGAGGACTCCGAACTGCGCCTGACCATCATGTCCGGAATCGCCCAGGATGAATTGCGCAAGCTGTCGGGCCGTGTGAAATTTGGCCATGCGCAGGCAATCAAAAACGGCGTGGTGCTGGGCAACAGCCGCATCTTCGGCTACGTCAAGGATGGCGGGCGGTTGATAATCGACGAGGACGAGGCCCCTATGGTCCGGGAGCTGTTCGAGCTGTACGCCACCGGGGACTGCTCCATGAAACAGATTGAGACATTGTTTTGGGACAAGGGCTATCGGAACCACAACGGCAAAAGGATCGCCCACACCACCATGTCCGGCATGATCTCCAACCCCAAGTACAAGGGCTACTATGTGGGCAACAAGGTGAAGGTCATCGATCTGTTCACTAAGAAGCAGAAGTTCCTGCCACCGGAAGAATGGGTGATGTTCAAGGACGAAAGCGGAGAGATCGTTCCGGCCATCGTCTCCGAGGAATTGTGGGACAAGGCCAACGCCGTATTGAAAAAGCGCAGCGAAGACGTAAAGGGCCGTCAGGGCATCTGCAACCACGCCAACCTCCTCACCGGAAAGCTCTACTGCACCCACTGCGGCGCGGCCTACTACCGGCGGGAGTCGGTAGACAGGCAAGGGAACAAAAACAGCAAGTGGGTGTGCTCCGGCAAGATCAAAAATGGAGCGGACTCCTGCCCCTCCTTCCCCGTTTACGAGGAGGAGTTGAAGCCGTTGTTGCTTGAGGTGTTCCGGGAGACCGAGGCGGACGCTCAGGCCCTGGTGGAGGAGTACATCGAGATGTACAAGGCCCTGGGAGACGGCGAGGACATGGCGAAGCAAATCGCCGCCCTGCGGCAACAAATCGAGCTGGCCCAGAAGAAGAAGAGCAAGCTCCTGGGTTACAACGCGGCGGGCCAGCTTTCCGACCGGGATTTCCTCTCCATGAACAAGGACTGTGACCGGGAGATCAGCGAGGCGGAGCGGCAGATCTACGACCTGGAGCAGCAGCAAATGTCCCGAGAGGATTTCCGCAAGCAGATTGAGACCATCCGACGGGTGCTCCGGGAGGCGGCGCGGGACGCGGCCCAGGGCCTTATCAGCAAAGAGTTTGTGGACAGGTATATTGACAAGATCTTCGCCAACCCTGAGGAGGACGGCTCCCTGCGATTGCAAATCAAGGTTTTCACCGGCGAGACCACCGACAAATACCTTGCCAACCTCAGAAGTCGTACGGGTCACACGTTCAAGAAGATGATCGAGTCCTACGAGAAGTCCCTGTAACTTCCCGCTGGAACCAGCAGGAGAGGCGGCAGACAGCCGCCTCTCCTTTTATGCTTCCCCGTTCCTCCGGGGCTATCCTTACCGCAGCAGAATCGGCTGTAACTGCTCCCCCCGCAGGGCGGCGTCCACCGTCTCCGGCAGCTTCTCAAAGTCCGCCACCAGGGAGCTGGGCTTCTTCTCGGCGTTATCCTGGCCGAAGGGCACAAAATAGTAGTTCCTCCGGACCAGCAACTCGCCGATGTTCCGCGCCCCCGCCGCCAGCCCGTCGTTGCTGGACACCGCCAGCACCACCGGGCGGCCGTTCCTCAAATGGGATTTCGCCGCCATGGTCACGGAGGTATCCGCGATGCCCGCCGCCAGCTTGGCGATGGTGTTCCCCGTGGCCGGGGCGATCACCAGCACATCCAGCAGCCCCTTTGGCCCGATGGGCTCCACCGACGGGATATCCAGCAGCACGTCGTTCCCCGTCAGATCCTCCAGCCGTTCCAGCAGGTCCTCGGACGTGCCGAAGCGGGTGTCCGTAAAGGCGGAAATCTCCGAGACGATGGGGATCACCGTCTCATAGATCCCCGTCAGCGCCTCCAGGGCCTTCAGCACCTTCTCATGGGTGCAGAAGGACCCGCAGACCGCAAAACCGACCCGTTCCTTGCGCATACAGGTCACCTCATTCTTCCAATAGGATGTAATACACCGCGTCCCGGATGGCCGCCGCCGCAGACCTGGGCGACAGCCGCCCAGGCAGGGAGCGGGCCCACAGCACCGGCCGGCCGCCTTCCGGCGCCTCGATGCCCCGGATGGAGGCCAGGTCCATCAGCAGACAGTCCTCCGGCAGCTGCGCCAAAAGCGGCCCGTCCAGGACGGGTGAGGGGACCGTGTTGAACACTGCGCCAAAACTGCTCAGGCAGCCGTCCAGCTTCCCGGTTTCCAACGCCCGGCAGCCATAGGCCCGAATCCAGGCCAGGTCCCCCGGCCGTCTAGCCGTAGCCGTGACCCTGGCCCCCAGGCCCTGGAGGCGGCAGCTCAGCAGCTTCCCGATGCGGCCGAAGCCCAGCACCAGGCAGTCCATACCCAAAAGCGTCCGGTCCAGGTGCTCCATGGCGGTCTGCACGGCGCCCTCCGCCGTGGCGGCGGCGTTGGCCACCGCCAGCTCCTCCCGCAGGAAGTAATCCTCCACCGTCAGGCCTAAATCCTCCGCTTCCCGGCGCTGCCGGGGGGACACCTGGCCCGCCAGAATCCGCTGCTCGGGCCGGAGGCGGCGGAACAGGTCCGCCGTGGGCACCGCTCCCTCCTCACAGTTCAGCACGCCTTCCCCCTTGCATAGGGGCAGGGGCAGGATCACCACGCCGGCGGAGGCGGCCCGGTCCAGCGTGTCCGCTCCCACGCCCTTCCAGCGGTCCAGGCCGTAAGTACGGACGGTATGGCCGTCCCCGGCCAATAATCGGGCCAGCTCCGCCTGACGGCGGTCCCCGCCGATGACGCCAAAGGTCTTCTTCATCTCAACACTCCCCCTCGCTCCATGGTATGGCCGGGAGGCAGAATGGGTGATTGTCTTTTCCCGGCGGACGTGGTACAATGGAAGTCGTGAAACCTGCCGAAAGGACGACCATGATGAAATACGAGTATCTGCTCTTCGACGCCGACGACACCTTGTTCGACTTCCCCAAGGCCTCCTCCCGGGCCTTTGAGAAAATGTGCCGGACCCACGAGATCCCCTACACGCCGGAGGCCTACCGGCTCTACCACGAGATCAACCTGGAGCTCTGGGCCGCCTTCGACCGGGGGGAAGTCACTAAGGAGTTCGTCACCCTGGAACGCTACGTCCGCTTTCTGAAAGCCCTGGACCTGGAGCGGGACCCGGCGGCCTGCAACCGGGACTATCTGGCCGCCCTGGGAGAGGGGGTCTACCCCCTGCCCCACGCCGAGGCGGTCTGCCGGGAATTGAAAGCCCGGGGACACCGGATGTTCATCGTCACCAACGCCGTGGCCTCCGTCCAGCGGAACCGCCTCCGGGGCAGCGTCTTCGCGGAGCTCTTCGAGGCCGCCTTCATCTCCGAGGAGGCCGGGGCCGCCAAGCCCAGCCGGGCTTATTTCGACTACGTGCGGCGGCAGCTCCCCGGGATGACGGAGGAAAACGCCCTGGTCGTCGGGGATTCCCTGACCACGGACGTCCAGGGGGCCAATAACGCCGGGCTCCCCTGCTGCTGGTTCAACCCAGCGGGGAAGCCCCGGCGGGAGGGACTGCGAATCGATTATGAAATCTCCGACCTGCAGGAGCTGCTGAAAATCGTATAAGGGGAAACGGCGCCGGGAAAACTCCCGGCGCCGCTTTTTAAATTCCCTCCATATCCTTTTTCAGAGACTCCAGCAGCGCCTCCCGGTCATTGGGCAGCGCGCCGTCCACGACCTTTTCCAAAAGCGTCTCCAGCGCCGCCCCCACCGCCGGGCCGGAAAGGCCCAGGGCCAGCAAATCCCCGCCCTTCACCGCCAGATGCTTTAGAGAAAAACAGGCGTCCTCCGCCAGCAGCCTGTCCAAAATCGCCTCCGCTTTGTCCAGCTCCCTCTGCCGGTCCCAGTACTCCGGGGCCTGTCCCAAATTGTCCGCCCGCTTCACCAGAATCAGGCGGCGCAGGTCCTCCTCCCCCAGAAGCCGCAGCGCCCGGCGGATGGACTTGTCCGTCCGGGGGATGTCCTTGTCGTGCCACTCCACCAGCCGGAGGACGGTTTCCCGGAAACCCGCGGCGCATTTCAGCCGCCGGAGCATGCTTTCCGCCAGCTTACGGCTGACGGCGGGGTGGCCGGAGAAATGGCCCACGCCCCTCTCGTCCAGGGTGAAGCAGGCGGGCTTCCCCACGTCGTGGAGGAGCATGGTACAGCGGAGCGCCGGTTCCCCCGGCACGGCAGCCAGGGCGTGGAGGGTGTGTTCCCACACGTCGTAGCAGTGGTGCCGGTTCCGCTGGCCGAAGCCCACCATGGACAGGAGCTCCGGCCAGAACACGCCGAAGACCTCCGGATAGCCCCGCAGCACCGCCGCCGCGTCCCTCCCCGGCAGGAGCTTGAAAAATTCCACCTGGATGCGCTCCGGAGCGATGTCCCGCAGTCCCTCCCGGTTTCTCCGGAGGGCCGCCGCCGTCCCGGGCTCTATCTCCAGCCCCAGCGCCGCCGCGAACCGGAGGCCCCGGAGGATGCGCAGGGCGTCCTCTTCAAAGCGCCGGTCCGGGTCTCCCACGCACCGGAGCACCCCCCGGCGCAGGTCCTCCCGGCCCCCGAAGGGGTCCCGGAGCTCCCCCCGGAGGTTCCAGGCCATGGCGTTGACCGTAAAATCCCGCCGGGCCAGATCCTCCTCGATGGAGCGGGTGAAGGTCACGGACTCCGGGCGGCGGTGGTCCCGGTACGCGCCGTCCAGGCGGTAGGTGGTGACCTCCACCGGGCCGCCCTCCGTTTTCACGGTGACGGTGCCGTGCTTCAACCCCGTAGGCTCGGCCCGGGAGCCGAAAACCGCCAGGGTCTCCTCCGGCAGGGCGGAGGCGGTCACATCCCAGTCCTCCGGCCTCCGGCCAGAGAGGGCGTCCCGGACGCAGCCCCCCACGCACCAGGCCTCGCGGCCCGCCGCCTCCAGAGTTCTCAAAACCGCCTGTACATTCTCCGGGATCTCCATGGATTTTGCCCCTTTCGCCGTTGCATTTCCCTGTCCCTTATATTATAATAAACTGTCTATGAGGATACAATCTTTTTTAAAAGGAAGTTGATTCCATGATGCACAATACAAAGCCCATCAGCGACTTTTTCGTCCCCGGTACCCGGGCCCATCTGGTGGGCATCGGGGGCGTGTCCATGTGCCCCCTGGCGGAGGTCCTCCGGGACAAGGGGCTGGTCATCCAGGGCTCCGACATGTCGGAGGGCGACACCGTGAAGCACCTCCGGTCCCTGGGGATCCCCGTGGCCGTGGGCCACAACGCCGACAACCTGGGGGACTGCGACCTGGTCATCCGCACCGCCGCCGTCCACGACGGCAACCCGGAAATCGCCGGAGCCGTCGCCCGGGGCATTCCGGTCTACGAGCGGGCCCAGGCCTGGGGAGCCATCATGCGGCACTACCCCAACGCCCTCTGCGTGGCCGGGACCCACGGGAAGACCACCACCACCTCCATGTGCACCCACGTCTTCATGGCGGCGGAGGCGGACCCCACGGTGATGATCGGCGGCACGCTGCCCCTGCTCCACTCCGGCTACCGGGTGGGCCAGGGGGACACCATCATCCTGGAGTCCTGCGAGTACTGCAACAGCTTCCTCAGCTTCTACCCCACCGTGGCCGTCATCCTGAACGTGGAAGCGGACCACCTGGACTTCTTTAAGGACCTGGACGACATCAAGCGCTCCTTCCGGAAGTTCGCAGAGCTGGTGCCCTCCGGGGGCCATGTGATTGTCAACGCGGACAACGCCGGGGCCCTGGACGCGGTCCAGGGGCTGGACGCCTTCACCTTCGGCCTGGAGCCCGGGGCGGAATGCACCGCCGTGAACCTCCGGGAGGAGAAGGGCCGCCCGGTTTTCGACGTTTACGTCCACGGCGAGTTCTACGCCCACGCGGAACTCCGGGTCTACGGGCGGCACAATGTCTCCAACGCCCTGGCGGCGGCCTCGGCGGCCTATGTGCTGGGCCTCCCCGGGGAGGCGGTGGAGAAGGGCCTGGCGTCCTTCACCGGCGCGGGACGGCGCTTTGAGTACAAGGGGACCTTCCAGGGCGCGGAGATTTACGACGACTACGCCCACCACCCCGACGAGCTTCACGCCCTGCTGACCACCGCCAAGGGTCTGGGCTACCGGCGGCTTATCGTCGCCTTCCAGCCCCACACCTACTCTCGGACCGCCAAGCTCTTCGACCGCTTCGTGGAGGAGCTGAAGCTGGCGGACGTGGTGGTGCTGGCGGAGATTTACGCCGCCCGGGAGCAGAACACCCTGGGTATTTCCTCGGCGGATTTGGTTAAGGAAATTCCCGGCTCCGTCTACTGCTCCACCCTGGACAAGACGGCGGAGGCCGTCCGGCGGCTGGCCGGGCCGGGGGATTTGATTCTCACCGTCGGCGCGGGGGACATCTATAAGGCCGGAGAGAAACTTTTGGCAAAGGACTGACATACAATGGAACTTTCACCCTTATATCACAACACCCGCCCGGAGGGGGAGCCGCTGCCCCAGGAGGAGGCGGCCTTCGCCCTGCTGGAGGAGCTGGGCGTGGACTATGACCGGGTCTCCGGCGAGCCCGCCGACACCATGGAGAAGTGCGCCGCCGTCAGCGAAGCGCTGGGCGT
>CATNDJ010000060.1:6459-9192 GCA_950097265.1 uncultured Oscillibacter sp. | reverse complement strand
CGAAGTTCGACGACGACGAGGCCAAGCTGCTGGACCTGTGCATGATTCTCCACGCGGAGCACGGCGGCGGCAACAACTCCACCTTCGCCTGCCGGGTCCTCACCTCCACCGGGACGGACTTCTACTCCGCCATTGCCGCCGCCGTGGGGTCCCTGAAGGGCTTCCGTCACGGCGGGGCCAACATCAAGGTCGTGGAGATGATGCGCTATCTCCGAAACGCCGTCCGGGACTGGAAGGACGACGGCCAGGTGAAGGATCAGCTGGTCCGCATCCTCAACCGGGAGCTGGGGGACGGCACAGGCCTCATCTACGGCATGGGCCACGCGGTCTACACCCTCTCGGACCCCCGGGCCGAGATCCTCAAGCAGTTCTCCCGCCGCCTGGCGGAGAAACGGGGCATGGTGGATCAGCTGGATCTCATCGAGTCCGTGGAGCGCCTGGCCCCCCAGGTCTTCCAGGAGGTCCGGGGCATCGACAAGCCCATCTGCGCCAATGTGGACTTGTACTCCGGCTTCGTGTACCGGCTCCTGGGCATCCCCACGGACCTGTACACCGCCATTTTCGCCAGCGCCCGTATGGCCGGCTGGTGCGCCCACCGCATGGAGGAGTGCTGCTCCGGCGACCCGCGGATTATTCGCCCCGCCTACAAGACGATCTGCAAGCGGGCGCCTTACGTGCCCCTGGCGGACCGAGGCTGATTTCAGGAGGTTTCAGTTATGATCGCTTTACACGACAACGGCGTCTTCCTCTCCGGCGGCGCGCTTCACGCCGCCGCTCCCGTCTCTCCCCGGGAGGGCCGGGAACGGACCCTGGCCTGGCGCATTCTCCAGGCTCACAGCGTCTCCGGGGACCCCGAAAAACTCCGGGTCCGCTTCGACGCCATGGCCAGCCACGACATCACCTACGTGGGCATCATCCAGCAGGCCCGAGCCTCCGGTATGCGGGAATTTCCCATTCCCTACGCCCTGACCAACTGCCACAACTCCCTCTGCGCCGTGGGGGGCACCATCAACGAGGACGACCATGTCTTCGGGCTCTCCGCCGCCCGGAAATACGGCGGCATCTATGTCCCCGCCAACCAGAGCGTTATCCACTCCTACGCCCGGGAGCAGCTGGCGGGCTGCGGGAAGATGATCCTGGGTTCCGACTCCCACACCCGTTACGGGGCCCTGGGGACCATGGCCGTGGGCGAGGGCGGGCCGGAGCTTTGTAAGCAGCTTCTGAAAAACACCTGGGACGTGCCCTACCCCAAGGTGGTCCTGGTCTACCTCACCGGCGCGCCAAAGCGGGGCGTGGGCCCCCACGACGTGGCCATCGCCCTGGTGAAGGCCACCTTTGAAAGCGGCTTTGTGAACAACTGCGTGCTGGAGTTCGCCGGGCCGGGCGTCGCCGGGCTGCCCATCGACTATCGGAACGGCGTGGACGTGATGACCACGGAGACCACCTGCCTCTCCTCCATCTGGGAGACGGACGGTGAAACCCGGGGCTTCTACGACGCCCACGGCCGGGCTGAAGAATACCGGGAGCTTCGCCCCGGAGACTTCGCGTACTACGACAAATACATTGAGCTGGACCTCTCCCAAATCGAGCCCATGATCGCCCTGCCCTTCCACCCTTCCAACGCCTGGACCATCCGGGAGTTCCTGGACAATGCCTCCGACATCCTGGCGAAGGTGGAGGCCGACGCCCGCAAGCGCTACCCCAAGGCCAGGGTGGACCTCCTCCAGAAGATTCACGACGGCGGCGTCTGGGCGGACCAGGGGGTCGTCGCCGGGTGCGCCGGGGGCCTCTTCGACAACATCACCGAGGCGGCGGACATCCTCCGGGGAAAGAGCTGCGGGAACGGGTACTTTACCCTTGACGTGTACCCCACCAGCGTGCCCGTCAGCCTGGAGCTGACGAAAATCGGAGCCACGGCAGACCTGCTGCAAAGCGGCGCGGTCATCAAACCCAGCTTCTGCGGGCCCTGCTTCGGCGCGGGGGACGTGCCCGCCCACAATGGCCTGAGCCTCCGGCACACCACCCGCAACTTCCCCAACCGCGAGGGTTCCAAGCCCGGCGAGGGTCAATTTGCCGCCGTGTGCCTGATGGACGCCCGGTCCATCGCCGCTACGGCTGGGAACGGCGGGAAAATCCCCCCCGCCACGGACGTCGACTACCAGCCCATCCGGCGCCCCTATCACTTCGACAAGGGCGTGTACGAGAAGCGGGTTTACAACGGCTTCGGGAAGCCCCGGCCGGAAGAGGAGCTCATCCTGGGCCCCAACATCACCGACTGGCCGAAAATGCGGCCCCTGGCGGAAAACCTCTTGGTGGAACTGGCGGCGGTCCTCCGGGACCCGGTGACCACCACCGACGAGCTCATCCCCTCCGGGGAGACCTCCTCCTACCGCTCCAACCCCCTGCGGCTGGCGGAATTTACCCTCTCCCGCCGGGAGCCCGCCTACGTGGGCCGGGCCAAGGCCGCGGCGGACATGGAGGCCCAGCGGCTGGCCGGGGAGGTCCCGGAAAAACTCCAGGATCTGCTGGACCGCTGCGGCGCAAGAGCGGAGAACACCCAGTTCGGCTCCTGCGTCTTCGCCAACCGGCCTGGGGACGGCTCCGCCCGGGAGCAGGCCGCCTCCTGCCAGAAGGTGCTGGGAGGCTTCGCCAATATCTGCTACGGCTTCGCTACCAAGCGCTACCGCTCCAACTGCATCAACTGGGGCATCCTGCCCTTCACCCTGGACGAGG
>CATNDJ010000060.1:0-6359 GCA_950097265.1 uncultured Oscillibacter sp. | reverse complement strand
CGCTACCGCTCCAACTGCATCAACTGGGGCATCCTGCCCTTCACCCTGGACGAGGAGGCGGACTTCCCCTATGAGGCGGGGGACTGCGTGTTCGTCCCGGACATCCGGAGGGCCATTGAGGAGGGCCGGGAGGATATTCCCGCCAAGGTCCTGAAGGCAGGCGGCGGAGAGACCGGCGTCCTGCTCCACGTCCGGGGCCTGACGGCGGAAGAGCGGGACATCATCCTGGACGGCTGCCTGATGAACTACTACGCCAAGAGAGCGGATTGACGGAGGCGCTTTTTATGGACAAGATTAAAATGACCACCCCCCTGGTGGAGATGGACGGGGACGAGATGACCCGCATCCTCTGGGGGATGATGAAAGAGAAGCTCATCCTGCCCTACGTGGACCTGAAAACCGAGTACTACGACCTGGGCCTTTTGAGCCGGAACGCCACGAAGGACCAGATTACCGTGGACGCCGCCCGGGCCACCCGGCGCCTGGGCGTGGCGGTGAAGTGCGCCACCATCACCCCCAACCGCCAGCGGATGGAAGAGTACCCGGAGCTGACGGAGATGTGGAAGTCTCCCAACGGCACCATCCGGGCCATCCTGGACGGCACGGCCTTCCGGGCCCCCATTGTCCTGCCCTGCATCAAACCCGTGGTGAAGAACTGGGAAGCCCCCATCACCATCGCCCGCCACGCTTACGGGGACATGTACAAGGCCGTGGACATGACCACGGAGGAGCCGGGGACGGCCACCCTCACCTTCCGGGGGGAGAGCGGGGCGGAGAAGACGCTGAACGTCCAGACCGTGGACGGTCCCGCCGTCTGGCAGGGTCAGCACAATCTGGAAACCAGCATCCGGGCTTTCGCCCGCTCCTGCTTCCAGTATGCCCTGAGTCAGAGGCAGGACCTGTGGTTCTCCACCAAGGACACCATCGCCAAGGTCTACGACGGGGAGTTCAAGCGGATTTTTGAGGAGGAGTACGAGACCTCCTACAAAGCGGAGTTTGAAAAGCTGGGAATCACCTACTTCTATACGCTGATTGACGACGCCGTGGCTCGGGTCGTCCGGTCCAAGGGCGGGTTTATCTGGGCGCTGAAAAACTACGACGGGGACGTGATGAGCGACATGATCGCCGCCGCCTTCGGCAGCCTGGCCATGATGACCTCCGTGCTGGTCTCCCCCGACGGCACCATGGAATTTGAGGCCTCCCACGGCACCGTCACCCGGCACTACTACCGCTACCTCAAGGGGGAGAAGACCTCCACCAACCCCATGGCCACCATCTTCGCCTGGTCCGGGGCTCTGAAGCGCCGGGGAGAGCTGGACGGCCTTCCCGACCTAGTGCGTTTCGGCGAAAGACTGGAGGCCGCGTCCCTGAAGACCCTGGAGGACGGAATAATGACCAAGGACCTCCTGCCCCTGGTGGAGCCGGGCTTTCCGGCCCGGGGCGTGGACAGCGGGGAATTTCTGGACGCCATCGCGGAGAGGCTCTGACAAAACGGCGCGGGAAACGGCGGCGGCTGAAGCCGCCGCCGTTTTTCAGCGCCTCCGCCCGTCCGGAAAAACGCCGTTCAAAACGGCTTGAACCACGCTCCACGCCTTGACTTTTCCCCACAAAGGTGTATAATCTTCATAGATTCGACATATTTTCCTGCCGGAAGGCAGGAGCTTTTCTATTGGAGTTGGTGTAAGTATGGCCTTCCATTCCGCGCCGTTTCTGTTCTTCTTCCTTCCGGCGGCCTGGCTGCTCAGCCTGCTGGTCCCGGGCAGAGGGAGGAAATATATGCTCATCGCTGTCAGTCTGGCTTTCTACGCCTGTGGACAGTGGCAGGGGCTTCCCTGCCTTCTGCTGTCCGCCGCCGTAAGCTGGGCTGCCGGTTTTTTCCTGCCCCGGGTCCGGGCCCGGAGGGCGCTGCTGGCGGCGGTGCTGGTTTTTCACCTCCTGCTGCTGGGGGCCTTCAAATACCTGGATTTTTTCACGGGAAGCCTGAACGGCCTGCTGGGGACGGCGCTGCCCGCCGCGGGGCTGACGGCCCCTCTGGGCGTGTCCTTCTTCACCTTCAAGTCCATGTCCTACGCCGTCGACGTCTACCGGGATGAGAACGCCCGGGCCCGGCGCTTTTCCGACGTGCTGCTCTACATCGCCTTCTTCCCTCAGGCGGTCTCCGGACCCATCTCCCGCTTCGGCCAGTTCGCTCAGGGGCTGGACAGCCCCCGGGTCACCGCCGAGCAGACCGCCAAGGGCCTCCGGCGCTTCGTCGTGGGCTTCGCCAAGAAGGCCCTGATTTCCGAAATGGCCGCCCCGGTGGTCAATACCGCCTTCGCCCTGGGCGGCGGCTTAGACTTTCGGCTGGCCTGGCTGGGAGCTATTGCCTACACCCTGCAAATTTACTTCGACTTCTCCGGCTACAGCGACATGGCCATCGGCCTGGGAACGCTGCTGGGCTTCGAGACCCCGGAGAACTTCGACTATCCCTACGTCTCCGCCTCCATCACCGAATTTTGGCGGCGGTGGCACCTGTCCCTCTCTCTCTGGTTCCGGGACTACCTGTACATCCCCCTGGGAGGCGGGCGGCGGGGCACGGCCCGGAAGTGCTTCAACAAGACCGTCGTGTTCCTGCTCTGCGGCCTCTGGCACGGAGCCAGCTGGACCTTCGTCCTCTGGGGCGCGTGGCACGGGCTCCTCTCCGCCGTTGAAAGCGCCCTGCCCATGGAGAAGCTCCGGGAAAAGCCCCTGGGCCGCTGCCTGGGGCACGTGTACACCCTGCTGGCGGTGTGCGCGGGCTTCGTGATGTTCCGGGCGGCCTCCGTTCCGGAGGCTTTGACCGTTCTCCGGGCTATGTTTACCGGCTTCGCCCTCTCCCCCGCCTCCACCCTGGCCCTGGAGCGGATCAGCCCCGCCGTGTGGTGCGCCCTGGGCGCGGGGATTATCGGCAGCCTGCCCCTGGGTCCCTGGCTGAAACGGCGGCTGGGGGGCGGCTGGCTGGAGTTTTCCTCCTTCGCCGGGGCGGCGGCCCTGTTTGTCCTCTGCCTCCTGGCGGCGGCGGGCAGCAGCTTCCAGCCCTTCATCTATGCTCAGTTCTGAGCCCCTGAAATTTTCTCAAAAAATTTTTCCAAATCATAAAACCTGATGGGCCCTTTTCGGTACTACATTTATAGAGGGGTATGGTCTTCCCCTCCGCCGGGCCCTGGAGTGACAAGGAAAAACCCGGTGTCCGCACCGTAGAGAGGCGCTGCTATGAAAAAAAAGTTCGCTTACTCCGCCTTCACGGCACTGATTCTCCTGCTGTGCCTGATCCCCTCCCTGGGGATGCTGCTGCCCGGCGGGGACGGCGGGGCCGGAGGCAACCAGGCCCTCTCCAGGGCTCCCTCCCTCCGGGACGCCGAGGGGCGCTGGAATCCCAAATACCTCTCCCAGGTCCAGGACTACGCCGGGGACCACTTCTACCTCCGGCAGGAGATGATCACCGCCTGGTCCGCCCTGAACGCCAGGGCTCTTGGGAGCTCCATCACCCAGGACGTGGTGCTGGGCTCGGACGGCTGGCTCTACTTCGCCGACACCCTGCCGGATTACGTGGGGCTGAGCCCCATGACGGACCGGGAGATCTTCTCCGCCGCCAGGAACCTGGCGCTGATGCAGGAGTACTGCGAGAGCCAGGGGGCGGAGTTCCTCTTCACCGTGGCTCCCAACAAGAACTCTCTCTACCCGGAGCATATGCCAAGCCTCTCCCTCCCCGCCGCCCACCGGCCCCGGGACGCGAAGCGGCTGGCGGAGGCGCTGGCGGAGCAGGGCGTGAATTATCTGGACTTCTTTGCCCTGTTCCGGGAGCAGGAGGAAGCCCTGTATTTCAAAACCGACTCCCACTGGAACGGCAGGGGCGCGGCCCTGGCCGCCGACGCTTTGAACGAGACCCTGGGCCGGTCCTCCCGCTACTTCGACGGCCCCTTTACCCCGGAGGAATCCCACAAGGGCGATCTCTATGACATGCTCTATCCCGCCGGGGAGGGCCTGGAGGCCGACCAGGTCTACGGCGGGGAACTGGCCATAGAATATGACGTGCCCATCCGCTCGGCGGAAAACCTGACCATCATGACCCATGGCGGCGGGGAGGACTCCCTGGTGATGTTCCGGGACTCCTTCGGGAACAACCTGTACCCCTACCTGGCGGACAGCTTCGGCGCGGCGCTGTTCTCCCGCTCCATGCCCTACCGGCTGGACCTGGTTTCCCAGCGGGAGGCGGACTATGTGGCGGCGGAGCTGGTGGAACGGAATCTCCGCTATCTCATCCAGAACGTTCCCCTGATGCCCGCCCCCTGCCGGGGAGAGGAGCTGCCGGAGGGCTTCACCGCCTATGGAAGCGGCGTGAACTTTGACGTGGAGCCCTCGGAGAATCTGCCGGGCTGTGCGCTGGCCACCTTTTCTCCGGCCCTCTCCGGCCGGGAGCTCCCGAACTCGGATTCCCCGGTGCTGGTTTTGGCCTCGGACGGAAATTACTATGAGGCGTTCCTCTTGGAGGATGAGACCGCGGGCCTCTACCTGCCTGCGGGCGTCCGGCCCCTGGGCGTGGCCTATGGCAGCCCGAAGGCCCCGGGTCTCTGATACCGTGTACTCAATCAAGCTCAGATAAAGGAGAGAACAAGCATGGGAAAGAACAGTTGGATTGCGCTTCTGCTGGCCCTGGTGGTACTGGTCACCACCGTGCCCGCCTACGCCTTCGGGGCGGAAAGCCTCAGCCCGGAAACTTACGGCGAGGACGACTACGGCGGCCTTGCTCCAGACCCGGTGCGCCCTCCCAGGAACACCGGCCGTCCCGCCGGAGAGGGAGACAACGGAGGCATCGCCCCGGACCCGGTGCGTACGCCCAGTACCTCCGGCCGCCCCGCCGGGGAGGGAGACAACGGGGGCATTGCCCCCAGCCAGTCTGCCTCCTCCGGCCTCTCCAAGCGGAAAAACATCACCGCCGGCAAGGTTTTGGCGGGGATCTCCCTGTCCTCCGCCGAGCACATCGCCTACGCCCAGGGGAGCAGCGGCCTGTTCCCCTCCTTCAACCCCACCCGGCAGGTCACCCGGGCCGAGGCGGCCCAGATGCTCTGCCGCCTCCTGCCCGCGGAAGCTCCGGTTTTCAATGAGACCTATGCCGACGTGCCTCAGGGCGCGTGGTACGCCAAGGCTGTGACCACCCTGGCGGGCCTGGGCGTGCTGGAGGCGCAGGACGGGATGCTGGACACCGGCAGGCCCGTCACCCGGGGAGAATTCACCCGGTACATCGCCTGCTTCTTCCCCCTGCGGAGCGACGGCGAGCTCTTCCCCGACGTGGCGGAGGACGACCCCAACGCCCCCTTCATCCGCTCCGCCCAGGCTTACGGCTGGGCCCAGGGCGGCAGCGACGGGCTCTTCCACCCCGACGAGATCATCAACCGGGCGGCGGCGGTGGTGCTGCTGAACCGGGCCCTGGGCCGGACGGCGGACCGGGGGTATATCGACCGGAGCCACCCCGCCTTCTACGTGGACGTACCCCCCTCCAGCTGGTACTATTACGACGTCTGCGAGGCCTCCATTCCCCACCAGAACACCGTCTCCGGCGGCGCGGAGACCTGGACCTCTCACACCCCCAGGGCCGCAGTCCCTCAGAGCGGCATTCAGATGGCCGACGGCTGGCTGTACTGCTACGACGCCGCCTTAGGCGACGTCGTCCGGGAGACCGCGGTGGGGACTCACTATTTCAACATCAACGGCCGCTTCACCACCGGGAACAACGAGCTGGACTCCTGGCTGCACAAGATCGTCCTGGCCCGCACCGACGACTCTCAGACCCAGGAACAGAAGCTACGGGCCCTCTACCTCTACACCCGGGACTCCTTCACCTATCTGCGCCGCCCGCCCTATGAAATGGGCGTTTACGACTACATGGAGACCGACGCCCTGCGCATGCTGGACTCGGGCTACGGAAACTGTTACTGCTACGCCGCCCTTTTCTGGTATCTCTCCCGCTGGATCGGCTATGACGCCACCATCTACAACGGCACCGTAGGCGTCCGCCGCTCTCCCCACAGCTGGGTGGAAATCAACCTGAACGGCAAGAACTACATCTTCGACACGGAGCTGGAAATGGCCTACCGCCGGAAGAAGCGCTTCGACGTAAACCTCTACAAATTCTATGACGCCGGGAACAGCTGGAACTACCGACGGCCCCAGCAGGGCGGCGCTCAAATGTGAGAGAAAGGAACGACGACCCATGAAAAAGAGATGGACCCTTCTGCTCTGCGCCCTGCTTCTGTGCGCCCTCTGCGCCTGCGGCGGCCAGGCCCCCCAAACGGAAGCCCCGCCCGCCCAGGATACCGAAGAACCGGCGGCCCGGACCGCCC
>CATNDJ010000059.1 GCA_950097265.1 uncultured Oscillibacter sp. | reverse complement strand
CGCCGCCCGCCTCGCACTCGATCAGGCGCGCCAGCAGCTCCCGGTCGGAATATGCCATGGTGCATTCCTCCTTTGTCGCTGGTTCAGCATACGCGAAAAAAGCCCCGCTGGTGACAGCGGGGCTTTCCTCGTTATTTCTTCTGCTCGGCAATGGCGGTGCGGAACATCTCTTCCGTCCGCTCGATGGAGCGGTCCAGGGCGTACTGCCCGGCGTGCTCGCCGTAGCGCTTCCCCATCTCCTCCCGCTCCTCCGGGTGCTCGAACCACCAGTCGATCTTCTCGGCCAGGGCGGCGGCGTCCCCCGCGGGGAACAGGCTCCGCTCATCCAGGGCGAACTGGGGCGTGGCGGACCGGGGGGAGTCGGCGATGACGGGCACCAGGCCGCAGGCAAAGGCCTCCATGCAGCTCATGGCCTCGATCTCCGCGTCGGAGGTGTGGACGTACAGGTCCGCCATGTGGAGAATCTCCAGCAGGCGGGCGGGCTCGTAGAACTCCATCACAATGGGATTACTGAGCTTCTCCGCCAGGCGGCGGTACTTCTTCTCCAGGGGTCCCTTGCCCGCCAGGATGACCTGGACGTCGTCCTTGTGGCGGCACCGGGCGCAGGCGTCGATGAGCACGTCCTGCCGCTTCTCCCCGGCGTAGCGGCCCACCATCAGCACGTTGAATTTGCCCCGCATCCAGTCCTCCTGGGGGCTCCGCCCATAGGTATACTGGGGGCTGATGCCGTTGGAGATGACGTGGAGCTGCGCGGTGTAGCCGTGTTCCCGGAGCTGGTTCGCAATCATATTGCTGGGACAGTGGATGTGAGTGAAGCGGTTAAAGAAGGTGTCCCGGAACTTGGTGTAGACGAAGTCGTTTACCCGCTTGCTGTTGCCCAGGTGGAGGGTGAAGGTGATGTTTTCCGGCTGGCAGTGGAAGGCCGCCGTGTGGGGGATGCCCAGGCGCTCCACGTGCTTGAGGCCCATGACGGCCAGGGGGGAGGGCATCATGAAGTGCACTACGTCCGCCCAGGCCGCGGCCTTCTCGAAGACGTGCCTATTGGGAATGGCCAGGCGCATCCCCTGGCTGGTAATGAGGTGCTCCACAATGGGAAGGAATTTCATCTGCCGGACGGCGTATTTGTAGTCCGTGGGCTTGCCGGTGGCGATGACCCGGACCTCGTTCCCGTGTTCCTTCAGGGCCGTGGCAAAGCGCCGGGCGCTGATGGTGGTTCCGTTGTTGGCGTCGTCGAACTGGTCGATGACCAAGACGATTTTCATATCCCTCGCCGGTCCTCTCAGTCCTGGCGCAGGGCCTGTTCCAGCCCCAGGGCCAGCTGGTCCGGGCAGGAGGTGCTCTTCGCCCCGCAGCGGATGCCCTTCAGACGCCGGACGGCCTCTTCGGCGGGCATGCCCTTCACCAGGGCGGAGATGCCCTGGAGATTGCCGCTGCATCCGCCGGCGACCTGGAAATCCTGAATGACGCCCTGATCGTCCAGGACCACCTGCATCTCCCGGGAACAGACGCCCCGGGGCTGGAAGTTATAAGTTTTCATACGAACGCGCACTCCTTTTCAAGCCGCCGGAAGGGGCGGCCGGTGGTTTGGTGAATATAACCATAGCATAGAACGGGAAAAAAGGCAAGCCCCGCTTCCGGCCTCAAGCGGCGGGGAAGCGGGGCTTTGGGGTCAGCCTTTCAGGAACTCGCCGGGGTCCACCGCCTCCCCGTCCCGGGCGACGGAGAAGTGGAGGTGGGGACTCTGGGCGGCCTCGGCGGCGGCGGTGGTCCCCACCGCGCCGATGATCTGCCCGGCGGTGACCAGGTCCCCGGGCTCCACCGTGGGCTTGGCCTGAAGGTTGGAATAGGTGGTGGTGTAGCCCCCCTGGTGGTCGATGGTTACGGTGGTGCCCATCAGCGGGTGGTCCTCCACTGCGGCGACGGTGCCGGCGGTGGCCGCCAGCACGGTGGTGCCGGGCTTGGCGGAGATGTCCACGCCGTCGTGGGTCCGCCAGTCCGCCAGGGTGGGGCTGTAGACCAGCTGGTCCACGGAAAAGGCCATCAGCACCTCCCCCTTCAGGGGCTCCACCACCAGCCGGGGGGGCTCCGCCATCACGGGCGCGGCGTCAACCTTCACTTCCGGCATGGGGGGGACGATTTCCACCTCTACTGGAGCCGAGGCCTCTACCGGGGGCTCGTCCTCCTCCGGCTCGGGCTCCGGCTGGGGGACGAAGACGTCCCGGGCCGGGGCGCTGGCCGCCTCCGTGGATGGGGCTTCTTCCTGGGCGGGCTCGTCCCCGGCGAAGAGCAGATACCAGCCGCTCACCGCCACCGTGACCAGGCAGACGGCCAGCAGGAGGTAAAAGCCCGCCCCGCTGAGGACGGATTTCAGTTTGTGTTCCATGCAAGAGTTCCTCCCTCTTTAAAATGTTCTGAGGGAAGTATGGACAGGGGGAGGGAAAATTATACTGTCCCGCTCCTGCTGGAAGGGCTTTTATTTTCGCCGCTCCAGGGCGGCGGCGTAGAGGTCGTTTTTGCCGAGGCCGGTGTGCTCCGCCACCTCCCGGGCGGCGTCCTTCAGGCGGGTCCCGGACTCCACCAGGGCCAGCACCTGGGCCGCGCCCTCCTCCAGGGTGAAGGCGGCGGCTGACCGCCGCGCCGCCCCGGCCACTACCAGGACGTATTCCCCCCGGGGGTCGTGATCCCGGTAGTACTCCGCGGCCTCCCCCAGGGTGCAGCGGCGGACCTCCTCGTGGAGCTTGGTCAGCTCCCGGCAGAGGGCGGCCCGCCGGTCCGGGCCGAAGGTCTCGCAGAAGTCCGCCAGGGTGGGGCGGAGCTTGTGGGGGGCCTCGTGAAAGATCATGGTCCGGGTTTCGGTTTTCAGGCTCTCCAGGTGCTCCCGGCGGCTCCGCTTGTTGACGGACAAAAAGCCCTCGAAGGTAAAGCGCCCCGTGGGCAGGCCGCTGACCGCCAGGGCGTTTACCGCCGCGCAGCAGCCGGGGATGGATACCACCGTCACGCCGTTCTCGGCGCAGAGGCGCACCAAAAGCTCCCCGGGGTCCGAGATGGCGGGGGTTCCCGCGTCGGTGACCAAGGCACAGCTCTCCCCCGCCAGGAGACGGGCGAGGACCGCCTGGCCGGCGGAGGCGGCATTGTGCTCGTGGTAGCTCACCAGGGGCTTTTTGATTTCAAAGTGATTCAGCAGCTTCAGCGACACCCGGGTGTCCTCCGCCGCGATAAAGTCCGCCTCGGCCAGGGTCTCCACCGCCCTGGGGGACAGGTCCCCCAGGTTGCCGATGGGCGTGGCCACCAGATATAAGGTCCCGCTCATGACGGAGCCTCCTCTCGAAAGTATGATTTCCAAATTAAAAATTCGGAAATCATACCATTTGATTTAAGCCGTTTTGCTCGCCGCCGCAGACGGCGGCAACCGCAAAACATGGCATTTACTTCCGAACTTTAAGTTCGGAAGTAAACGCGGTTCAGCTCCGCCGTGGGGGAGCCGCCGGGGTTCTCCAGAAGCAGCGGCGGCTCCACCCGGAGGCCCGGCTTTCCGCCCCGGCGGGCCTCCAGCAGGAGGAGGGAGGGGGCCTTCTCCGGCCGGGCGGAGACGAAGCGCAGCCGCTTGGGCTCCAGGCCGTTTTCCCGCAGAGCGCAGAGCAGGTCCGCCAGACGCTCCGGCTTGTGGACCAGGCACAGGGCTCCGCCCCAGCGCAGCAGCCGCCCGGCGGCCCGGCAGACGTCCTCCAGGGTGCAGTGCTCCTCCGTCCGGGCGGTCCGGCGGGCCTCCCCCTTGGGCGGGAGGCCCCTGGAGGGGGGAAAGTAGGGCGGGTTGCAGATGGCCAGGTCGAAGCTCCCGGCGGGCAGGGCGGTTTCCCGCAGGTCCTCCAGCCGGAAGAACAGGCGGTCCTCCAGGCCGTTCTCCGCCGCCGCCAGCTTCCCCAGGCGGACGGCCTCGGGCTGGACGTCCAGGCCCGTCACCGTCAAATCCCTCTGCCGCTGAAGCAGGAGGAGGCCCAGCAGCCCCGGGCCGCAGCCCAGGTCGCAGATCCGCATCCCGGGTTTCAGCTTGGGCAGGGAGGACAAGAGAAAGCTGTCCAGCCCCGGAGGATGCTGCCCGTTTCCATAGACGAAGCGGAGGCCGCCGGGGCGCAGCGCCTCCCAGCGCGGGGCGTCCATCAGCGGGCAGGGGGGAAGTCCGCCAGCTTCCCGTTCAGCTTGGAGTAGATTCGCCTTTGAAACCAGGGCTCTGTGGAGGCGGCCACGGCCTCCTCCAGGCCGAACCAGCCCACCCGGCTGTTCTCATCCGGCTTGCACCGCACCGGAGCGGCGGGGTCCGCCTCCAGGAGGAAGGTGACGTTCAGGTGGAGGTGAGAGGAGACATACCGCCCTCGTTTCTCGTGGCCGTCCACCGTCAGGATCTCCACGGAGTAGACGTCCCGGGACACGGGCCGGACCTCCGCCAGCCCGCTCTCCTCACGGACCTCCCGCAGGGCCGCAGAGAGCAAATCCCGCTCCCCGTCGGCGTGGCCCCCCAGCCAGGCCCAGGAGCCGTAAAGGTTGTGGTAGGCCATCAGCACCCGGTCCCGCTCCGGGCTGACCACCCAGGCGGAGGCCGTCAAATGAGCCGGGTCCTCCCGGCCATAGGGCGCCGCCCCGCTTTCCAGAAGGCGGAGTAGCGCTTCCCGGTCCCGCTCCTCCTGTTCGTTCCAGGGCCGAAAGGCCCGAAGCTGGGAAATCAAGTCCATCAGCAATTCCTCCTCAAACCTGTTTGGTAACGCCCTCCATCATAGCACAGTTTGGCCAAAAGCGAAAGCGCCAAAATTCCGCCGTCGGTCCTGGTAGAAACTTCCAGAAAAATGGAAAAAATGCACAATATATGGGGTTTGCCGCTGAAAACAAAAAATATGTCGAAGAAAACTTCTGTTTTTTTGTAATCCTGTCTTGAAAATTCTGGAAATTTATGCTATTTTATAGAAAACGAGCTGAGAGTGTCAGGACGCTCTGACAGCCGATCAAGAAGGAAAGGTTTGGAATCATCATGGAAAATCAGAGGACTGTGCTTCTGGCGGACGCCAATGAGGAATTCCGCGCGATGCTGCAGGAGGCCATTGAGCAGGCCGGTGAGTTTACCGTGGCGGCTTCCACCGGAGACGGACGGGAGGCGCTGCGGCTGATCGAGGAGCGGAGGCCGGACCTCCTGCTGACGGACGTGGCCCTGCCGGGGCTGGACGGACTGGGCCTGATCAAGGCGCTGAGGGACCAGGGGAGCCACAATCCAAAAACCATCATCGTCTCCGCTTTCTGCGGCCATCAGTCCCTGGCGGAAGCGGAGAAGCTGGGCGTGTGCTATTACCTGCCCAAGCCCTGCGAGCCCGCCTCCCTGATGGAGCGGATGCACGGCATTTTCGAGGGGCCCGCGTCTCCGGACCTCCGGGTGCACGCCCTGCGGAACACGGTTACCGCCGTCATCCACGAAATCGGCGTGCCCGCCCATATCAAGGGATACCAGTACCTGCGGGAAGCCATCATCATCGCGGTCAACGACATGGAAGTCATCAACGCGGTGACGAAGGTGCTCTATCCGGCGGTGGCCAAACGCTTCGGCACCACGCCCTCCCGGGTGGAACGGGCCATCCGCCACGCCATCGAGGTGGCCTGGGACCGGGGAGACCTGGAGACCCTGCAAAAGTACTTCGGCTACACCGTGTCCAACACCAAGGGCAAACCCACCAACTCGGAGTTCATCGCCATGATCGCGGACCGGCTGATGCTCAGCGGGGACAGCTGGGTGCTGCGGGACCAGGGCTGAGAGCGCACAGGAAAGAGGAGAGGCGGAGCACCTCTCCTCTTTTGTCATGCCTCCGGTTTCAAATGGGCGGCGGCGGTGGACATCTGCGCCTCCGTGGGGCTGTCGAAGCTGATTCCCACCGCCCGGCCCGGCCAGACTAAAAGCCAGGTATCGGTCGGGTCCTCGTCGATATAACGCCGGTAGGCCGCGTCCGCCCCCCAGGGGGCCGGGTCGTCCGGGAGGTAGCGCCAGGTGAACATCGTCATTCCCCGGAATTTAAGAGGGTCATCTTTCAGCAGATCCTTCAGCATAGACTCCTGGAGGCTGGGGTATTTGGTCTCGTAGACGGTATAGCTGAGGAAACAGCTCTTGGGCCCGTCTCCTAAAAGGGCGGACTCCCAGTAGTGCCGCTCCGACACGAAGAGGGACCCCTGGCTGGAAACCTCCCGGCTGACGTGACCGTATTCCTCTCCGGTGAGCTCCGCCAGGGTCAGGAGGAAGTCCTGCCGGGGGGAGACGTCCCAGGTCTCGCCCCGGTATTCGTAGGTCTTCCCGGAGCCCGTGCCGCTGGAAAACCAGTCAAAGTGAATGGCCGTGTAGGTGAGCCCGCCGACGAGGGCGAAGGCCAGGACGACGTCCACCGCCAGGGTCCAGGCCATGTTGGCGGCTTTGGAAACCTTCATCCTCCGGAGGAGGGCCGTGGTCCGCCGGACCAGGAAGAGCAGCAGGTAAAACAGGGTCATGTACAGTACAAAGTAGAGCGCCCTGCCCCTGCCGCCGCCGAAGAGCTCCAACAGAAGGTATGCCGCCGCAAACAGGGTAATCAAACCCCACTGGGCCAGGCTGGCCCGCCGGTAGCCCTTCCCCGCGGGAAGACAGGGGCCGCCGTCCTCCACGGAGCGGCGGGACCGCCGCCGCCAGAGAAAGTAGCCGGAGAGGAGGTAAATCTGGAGGCACACCGCGGGCACGGAAATAGCCGCGGCAAAGAGAACGGCGTTGCTCCGGACCATGCCGTACAGGTCCCCGGTGACCAGGGCCAGGAAGAAGTCCCGGGCCACGAAGAGAAGCAGGAGCAGGGCGGCGAGGTTGGTGGGGATGAAGTTTTTCTTCATGGACCGGTGGATGCCCTCCAGCCGCAGGGCCTCGTCGGTCTCCAGGGGGACGGCGGCGGGGTCCGCGGTGCAGAAAATCTGCATTTGCAGCCAATCGCAGACCTTGGTCCACCCGGCGGCGCCGCACAGCTCCTCCAGGGACTGCTGCTGCTCCGTGGGGCCCGGGTTGAACCAGGAGGCGCTGTCGCTGTAGGTGACGGCGTAGCGGACCTGGGCGGGTTCGGCCCGGCGGTACTTCCAGAAGGTGAGCCCCGCCTTCTCCAGCCGCCAGCCCCGGGCGGCCATGGCGGAGAGATGCTCCTCTACGCCCCGGTAGTCATAGAGGCAGAAGTTGTTCAGACGGTATTTCGTGTCTCTCATGGCAGTAATCTCCTCTCTTCCACACAGGCCTGGTAATCCTCCGTCAGGACCAGCAGGCGGCGGTACTCGGCCTCCAGAAGCTCCCGGCCCTTGGCGGTGATGAGATAGCTCCGCTTCCGGCCCTCCACGGCGGTCTCCCGAATTAGCTCCGAGCGCTGGAAGCTGTCCAGCAGGTTGTACAGGGTCCCGGGCCCGATGGAGACCCGGCCCCGGGTCCGTTCCGCCACCCAGGCCATGACGTCGGCGCCGCAGCGCTCCTCCTGGAGGGAGAGGAGGATGTAGAACATGGGCTCCGTCAGGGTCTGAAACTTCTCTCGCGCCACGCCGCCGCCTCCTTAATATCGAATATCGTTATTACTGAGTACAGTATAATATCGAACATCGATATTGTCAAGAGGGAGGCAGAAAAAAGCCGCCCGGCCGGGCGGCGAAAATTGACAGGCGCTGGAAGGTGTGGTAGGATGGGGGCAGAAGGACGCTGTTGCACTTGAGCGGTCAGTCCACCGTTTGCACCCCTAAGCAAATCCAACACGGGGGGAGGTGGTACGTGGATGTGGAAGAAACGGCTTTTTGCTGTACTGCGGTTCCTGGTGTTTTTCACCATGGCATCGTTGATACTTACCACAAAAGCGTGTTAGCCGCCCGGTCTGCCCCCGAGCGGCTAACGGTTCGTTAGTCCGTGAGATGGACTGACCGTCTTGCAACGGCGTCCTTCTATTTCATAGTATATGCGCTCCCGCCCGGTTTGTCAAGAGGACGATCCGGGTGTCTTAGTCTCACGCCAGCTCCGCCAGGCCCGTATAGAGCTGGTAGTACCGTCCCTTCTGCTCCAAAAGATCGTTGTGGTCGCCCCGCTCGATGATTTCCCCCTGCTCCAGGACCATGATGGCCTTGGCGTTGCGGACGGTGGAGAGCCGGTGGGCGATGACGAAGACCGTCCGGCCCGCCATGAGGCGGTCCATGCCCTTTTCAATCAGCTTTTCCGTCCGGGTGTCGATGGAGCTGGTGGCTTCGTCCAGGATGAGAACCGGGGGATTGGCGCAGGCCGCCCGGGCGATGTTCAAAAGCTGCCGCTCTCCCTGGCTGAGGCTGCCGCCGTCGCCGGAAAGTACGGTTTGATAGCCCTGGGGCAGGTGGCGGATGAAGTTGTCCGCCCCCGCCAGCTTGGCGGCGGCCTCCACCTCCTGGTCCGTTGCCTCCAGGCGGCCATAGCGGATGTTGTCCGCCACGGTGCCGGTAAAGAGATGGGTGTCCTGGAGCACCACGCCCAGGGAGCGGCGAAGGGACTCCTTGGCGATGTCCCGGACGTCGATGCCGTCGTAGGTGATGGTCCCGCCCTGGATTTCGTAGAAGCGGTTGATGAGGCTGGTGATGGTGGTTTTCCCCGCGCCGGTGGAGCCCACGAAGGCGATCTTCTGTCCGGGCTTGGCGAAGAGGCTGACGTCGTGGAGGATGGTCCGGCCCTCGTCGTAGCCGAAGACCACGTGGCCGAAGCGCACGTCGCCCCGGAGGGGGACCAGAGTCCCGTCGGGCTTCAGCCAGGCCCAGGCGTTGGTGTCCCGGTGGACCCGGGTGACGGCTCCGCTCTCATCCGCCTCCGCCCGGACCAGGCGGACCTTGCCCTCGTCGGTCTCCGGCGGGGTCTCCATGATCTCAAAGATGCGCTCCGCGCCGGCCACGGCGGAGAGGATGGTATTTACCTGCTGAGAGATCTGAGTGATGGGCTGGCCCACCTGCCGGGAGTACTGGAGGAAGGCCGCCAGGCCTCCCAGGTCGCCGTTCCGGATGGCCAGGAGCCCGCCCACGCAGCAGGTGACGGCGTAGTTGATATAGTTCAGATTTCCCATGGCGGGCATCATCATGCCGGAGAAGATCTGGGCCCGGGTAGCCGCGTCCCGGTAGGCCAGGTTCCGCTCCTGGAAGCCCGCCTGAGCCTCCTCTTCGTGGTTGAAGACCTTGATGACCTTTTGGCCCTCGATCATCTCCTCAATGTAGCCGTTGACCTCCCCCAGGGCTTTCTGCTGGTCGGCAAAGTACCGCCGGGAGCGGGACCCGATGGTCTTCACCACTCCCAGCATCACCAGAAGGGTCCCGAAGGTGATGAGGGTCAGGGCGGGGCTTAAGACCAGCATCATGACGATGGTGCCGGTGAAGTTCAGCGTGCAGGAGACCAGGCTTCCGAAGCTGTTGTTCAGGGCCTCGGAGACCGTCTCGATGTCGTTGGTGTAGCGGCTCATCAGCTCGCCGTGGGTGTGGGCGTCAAAAAATTTCAGGGGCAGGTCCTGCATGTTCCCAAAGAGGTCCGCCCGAATCTTCGCCACGGTGGTCTGGGAGATGTGGACCATGATGCGGCTGTAGCCAAAGGAGCAGACCGCCCCCGCCACGTACACCGCCGCCATGAGGCAGAGCATCCTGGCAAGGCCGGGGAAATCCCCAGGCAGGATATAGTCGTTGATCAGGGGCCGGATGAGGTAGGATCCGCCCACGGTGCAGGCGGAGCTCACCACCAGCAGCGCCGCCACCAGGGCCAGGTGGAGCTTGTAGCGGCCAAGATATCGCATCAGCTTCCCCAGGGTGCCCCGGATGTTCTTGGGCTTGCGGAAGCCGCCTCCGGGGCCGTGAGGCCCGGGACCGGGTCCGTGCTTAGCCATTGATGCTCCCTCCTTCCTGCTGGGACTGGTAGACCTCCCGGTAGATATCGCAGGACTCCATCAGCTCTTCATGAGTTCCCTGGGCGGCGACGCGCCCGCCGTCCATCACCAGAATCAGGTCCGCCTCCCGGACGGAGGCCACCCGCTGGGCGATGATGAGCTTGGTGGCGTCCTTCAGCTCACCGGCGAAGGCCGCCCGGATTTTGGCGTCCGTGGCGGTGTCCACGGCGCTGGTGGAGTCGTCCAGAATCAGCACCTTGGGCCGTTTCAGGATGGCCCGGGCGATGCACAGGCGCTGCTTCTGCCCGCCGGAGACGTTCACGCCCCCCTGGCCCAGGTCCGTGTCCAGGCCGTCGGGCATGCGCTCCAGGAACTCGTCGGCGCAGGCGGCCCGGCAGGCGGCCCCGAGCTCTTCCTCTGTGGCCTCCGGGTTGCCCCAG
>CATNDJ010000058.1 GCA_950097265.1 uncultured Oscillibacter sp. | reverse complement strand
AAGATGTCCAAGTCCCTGGGCAACGGCATCGACCCCCTGGAGGTGGCGGAGACCTACGGCGCGGACGCCCTGCGCTTCAACCTCATCACCGGAAACAGCCCCGGAAACGACATGCGCTTCTACACGGAAAAGTGCGAGGCCATGCGGAACTTTGCCAACAAGGTCTGGAACGCCAGCCGCTTCGTCATGATGAACCTGGGCGGCCTGGAGACCTATGCCCTCCCGGCGGCGGGGGACCTGGAGCGGGAGGACAAGTGGGTCCTCTCCAAGCTGAACACCCTGGTGAAGGAGGTCACGGAGAACCTGGACAGCTACGAGATTGGCGTGGCCTCCGCCAAGGTTTATGACTTCCTGTGGGACACTTACTGCGACTGGTATATCGAGCTGACCAAGACCCGGCTGAACGGGGAGGACGAGGCCGCGAAGAACACCGCCCGGAACGTCCTGTGCTATGTGCTGACGGAGCTTTTGAAGCTGCTCCACCCCTTCATGCCCTTCATCACCGAGGAGATCTTCCAGGCCCTGCCCAAGCGGGCGGGGGCCGGGGACAAGTTCCTGATGACCTCCCGGTGGCCGGAGTACCGCTCGGCCCTCAGCTTCCCGGCGGAGGAGTCCGCCATGGAGGCCGTCATGGACACCATCAAGGCCATCCGGGCCCGCCGGGCGGAGATGAACGTGCCCCCCTCCAAGAAGGCGGAGGTGCTGCTGGTCACGGCGAATCCGGAGCCCTATGAACAGGGCCTCCACTTCCTCCAGCGGCTGGCCTTTGCCTCCGAGGTCCGCTTCGCGGCGGAGGCTCCGGCGGACCTCTCGGGCCAGGTGAGCATCGTCACCCACAACGCCACGGCCTACCTGCCCCTCAGCGAGCTGGTGGACCTGGCGGCGGAGCGGGAGCGCGTGGCCCGTGAGAAGGAAAAGGCGGAGAACGGCCTGCGCATCGTGGAGCAGAAGCTCTCCAACGAGAAATTCGTCTCCCGGGCCCCGGAGGCGGTGGTGAACGCCGAGAAGGAGAAGGCCGAGAAATTCCGGGAGCTCATCGCCAAGCTGGAGGAGTCCGCCAAGGCGCTGGGGAACTGAACCGCGCAGGACCGCATAGATATAGAGAAGAAGGCCCCGAGGCTCATTGCCTCGGGGCCTTTTATCATTACAGATTACAGCCGCCGGATAATCCGCCGCCGCTTCCAGATGGAGGGGGCGAAGAGCAGCAGCATGGGGAAAATCTCCAGACGGCCCACCAGCATATCGAAGGACAGCAGCAGCTTGGACCACCAGGAGAACCCGGAGAAGTTCCCCATGGGTCCCACCACCTCCAGGCCCGGGCCGATGTTGTTAATACAGGCCGTCAGGGCGGTGAAGGTGGTGACGATGTCGAAGCCGTCCAGGCTGAGCAGCAGGAACGAAACCGTGAACACCAGAAGATACACCGTGATAAACAGGTGGACGCTCCGGATGTGCTTGTCCGTCAGGGCCTTGCCCTCGAACCGGGTGGTGGTGACGGCGTTGGGGTGGAGCATCTTCCGCATGTCCCCCCAGGAGGTCTTGGCCAGAATCACAATCCGGGCCACCTTGATGCCGCCGCCGGTGGACCCGGCGCAGGCCCCGACGAACATCAGCACCACCAGGACGCCCTTGGAGAAGGTGGGCCAGAGGTTAAAATCCGCCGTGGCGTAGCCGGTGGTGGTGATGATGGAGGACACCTGGAAGAAGGAGTACCGGAGGCTCTGACCGAAGGACTCGTACATGTGCAGGATGTCCAGGGCGATGGCCAGCACCGACGCGCCCACAATGGCCGCGTAGGCCCACAGCTCCTCGGACCGGAACACATCCCGGAAGCGGCGGACCAGCAGGAAGTAGTACAGGTTGAAGTTCACGCCGAACAGCAGCATAAAGATTCCGATGACCACGTCGAAGTAGGCGCTGCCGTAGGCCCCCACGCTGAGGTTTTTGCTGCTGAAGCCGCCGGTGCCCGCGGAGCCGAAGGCGTGGATGCAGGAGTCGAACAGGGGCATGCCCCCCAGGACCAGCAGGACGATTTCGATGAGGGTCATGACCAGGTAGATGCCGTAGAGAATCTTTGCCGTGTCGCTCATGCGGCTTACCAGCTTGCCGACGGAGGGCCCGGGCATTTCCGCCCGGAGCAGATGCATGCCGTGGCCGTCGGTCATGGGCAGGACGGCCATGACGAAGACCAGCACGCCCATGCCGCCGATCCAGTGGGTGAAGCTCCGCCAGAAAAGAATCCCCTGGCTCAGGGGCTCCACCGCCGTGAGAATGGTGGCCCCGGTGGTGGTGAAGCCGGAGACGGTCTCGAAAAAGGCGTCGATGTAATGGGGGATATACCCGGAAATCAGAAAGGGCAGGGCCCCAAAGGCGCTCATCAGCACCCAGGCCAGAGCCACAACGGCAAAGCCGTCCCGGGCGTAGAGCGCCGTCTGCTTGGGCTTTTTGTGGAAGGGAATCCCCGCCAGGGCCAGCAGCAGGATGGGACCCAGGAAGGGCATGGCCGGTTCCCCGTAGAGAAGCGCCACCAGGGCGGGCAGAAGCAGCAGCGCCGCCTCCGTCCACAGAATCCGCCCGATGACGAAGCCGATCATTTGATAGTTCAAGAAGCGCTTCCCCCCTTACTCCCGGCAGATGTCGTGGATGTCCTGCAAAGAGGTGTCCGTGGTGACCACGATCACGTCGTCCCCCAGGTTCAGGCAGTCGTTGCCGGAGGGAATGACAATCTTCCCGTTCCGCTGGACGATGCCCGCAAGCAGAAGGCCGTTGCGGAGCTTCAGATTCTTCAGAGGCACGCCGATGAAGGGCACATCCGGCCCCACGCCGAACTCCAGAGCCTCCACCGCCCCGTCCACCAGCCGGTGGAGGGTCTTGATTTTCGCGCCCTCGGCGCTCTCCATGGCCCGGACGTACTGGACGATGAGTTCCGTGGTGGTGGACCGGGCGGAAATCACGCTGTCGATCATGCTCTCGGCGCTGACCAGGTCCACCAGGGATTTCCGGTTGATTTTCGCCACGACCTTGCAGTTGTTTCCCGATTCCTTGGAGGCGCACATGGACATGAGGATGTTGGCTTCGTCGATGCCCGTGATGGCCACAAAGGCGTCCGTCTGGCCGATGCCCTCCTCGTGGAGCAGGTCCGTGTCCGTGCCGTCCCCCACAATCACCAGAGCCTTGGGGAGCTGCTCGCCCATCTGGATGCAGCGTTGCTCGTCCCGGTCGATGATTTTTACGGACATGCCCATGTTCAGAAGCTCGCTGGTGAGGTAGTAGCAGATTTTGCTGGCCCCCACGATCATGACGGTGGACGCCTTGGAGCGGAAGACCCCCAGGTGCCGGAAAAACTGGGCCAGCTGGTCCGGAGAGGAAGTAAGGTAGATTTTGTCCCCCGCCTTAAGGACGAAATCGCCGGAGGGGATGATGGTCTCTCCCTTCCGGGCCACGGCGCAGATCAGCACCCGGACCCGGATGTTTCGATACAGATCCGCAAGGGCCAGGCCGTCCAGGGCGGAGTCGGCGGGGAGGCGGTATTCCACCAGCTCCAGCCGCCCTTTGGAGAAGGTTTCTACCTTCATGGCGGCGGGGAAGCGGAGCACCCGGGCGATTTCCCGGGCGGCGGCCCGCTCGGGGTTGATGGCCATGGAGAGGCCCAGTTCCTCCCGCATGAAGCGGAGCTGCTTTTCGTATTCGGGGTTTCGGATGCGGGCGATGGTGTGCTTGGCCCCCAGCTTCCTGGCCACCAGGCAGGAAAGGATGTTCAGCTCGTCGCTGGAGGTGGTGGCGATGAGGAGTTCCGCCTTTTCCACCTCCGCCTCCTTCTGCACGCTGTAGACCGCGCCGCTGCCGCAGACTCCCATGATGTCATAGATGTTAATGATGTTGTCTATGAGCTGGGGATCCTGGTCTATGACGGTGACGTTGTGCCCGTCGGCGGAGAGCTGCTGGGTCAGGGCGGAGCCCACCTTCCCAGCGCCCACGATGATAATTTTCATGTACGCCTCCTATAAAAACAGGCCCGGGGGGAGGCCCCCGGAGGATATGCGGGATATAACCCTGATTATATAAGATTTCCACAAAAAAGGGAAGTCCCGTTCCGTGAAAATTTTCCTTGACAAGAGGGACCTCCCTGTGTAAAATAAGTTCAATTATTTTAATTAAAAATATTTAGTTAAAATAATTGACATTTCGACAAGCGAGGAGAATCTCAAATGGAATTCGAGAAAGTGCGTGGTATCATCGTGGAGACCCTGGGCTGCGAGGCGGGGCAGGTGACGCTGGAGGCTTCCCTGTCCGACGACTTGGGGGCGGACTCCCTGGCGGCGGTGGAGCTGGTCATGGCCCTGGAGGAGGCCAGCGGAATCACCATCGACGACGCCGACGTGGAAACTCTGAAAACCGTGGGCGACATCGTGAAGTATCTGGAGGACCACAAGGCTTGAGCTGTGCCGCCGGACCCTGCATTCCGTAAAGCGCCGCCCCGCTGACGGCAGCGGGGCGGCGGGCTTGGAAAGGAACGACTATGACCAACCAGGAGATTTATGATTTAATGGCCCGCTTTGACGGCAGCGGCCTGCACAGGCTGAAGCTGTCCCAGGGGGACTTTCAAATAGAACTGGAGAAGGCGGCCCCCGCCGTGTCCGCCGCCGCTTCCGTTCCCACAGCCTCCGCCCCGGCGGCGGCTCCCGGGGCGGAGAAGGTCCCGGTGATCTCCGCGCCGCTGGTGGGCACCTTCTACGCCGCCCCCGCGCCGGAGCAGCCCCCCTTCGTCCAGGCGGGAGACAAGGTGGAGAAGGGCCGGACGGTTTGCCTCATTGAGGCCATGAAGACCATGATTGAGGTCCCGGCCCCCTGCGACTGCGTGATTGAAGAGGTGCTGAAGGCCAACGGGGAGCTGGCGGCTTTCGGCGAGGCGCTGATGCGCTACAAGCCATGCTGAAGCGGGTCCTCATCGCCAACCGGGGGGAAATCGCCCTTCGGGTCCTCCGGGCCTGCCGGGAATTGGAGATTGAGACGGTGGCGGCTTACTCCGAGGCGGACGCCGAGGCCCTCCACGTCCAGCTGGCCACGGAGTCCGTCTGTATCGGCCCGGCCAGGGCGGCGGAGAGCTATCTGAATCAGGACGCCCTGCTGACGGCGGCCCTGGCCACCGGCTGCGACGCCGTCCACCCGGGCTACGGCTTTTTATCCGAGAACGCGGACTTCGCCTGCGCCTGCGCCCAGGCGGGGCTGACCTTCATCGGCCCCTCCGGGGACGCGATTCGCAAGGCGGGCTCCAAGTCCGCCGCCCGGGATTTGATGAAGGCGGCGGGAGTCCCGGTAACCCCTGGGTCCGACGGGCCGGTTTCCTCCGTGGAGGAGGCCCTTGCGGCGGCGGAGCGGGTAGGCTGGCCTGTGCTGCTGAAGGCCTCCGCCGGAGGCGGGGGCCGGGGCATCCGCCGCTGCGGCGGCCCCGAGGATCTGCCGGCCGCTTATGCCGAGGCCAAGGCGGAGGCCGCGGCCTGCTTCGGGGACGACGAAATGTACCTGGAAAAGCTGGTGCTGAATCCCCGCCATGTGGAGGTCCAGATTCTGGCGGACCGCCAGGGGCACACCATCCATCTGGGGGACCGGGACTGCTCTGTCCAGCGGCGGAACCAGAAGCTCATTGAGGAGGCTCCCGCCCCCGGCCTGAGCCCGGAGTTGCGAAAGGCCATGGGAGAGGCCGCCGTCCGGGCGGCGGAGGCCGTGGGCTACGAAGGCGCGGGCACCGTGGAGTTCCTGGTGGACGGGGAGAGGTTCTACTTCATGGAGATGAACACCCGCATTCAGGTGGAACACGGAGTCACGGAGCTGGTCACCGGGGTGGACCTGGTACGCCAGCAGCTCCGGGTGGCCTCCGGCCTGTCCCTGGACATCCGCCAGGAGGACGTACAGGCCCGGGGCTGCGCCATCGAGTGCCGGGTCAACGCCGAGGATCCCCACGGGGATTTCCGGCCCTGCCCCGGCAAGGTGGAGTTCCTCCACTTCCCCGGCGGCGCGGGGGTCCGGGTGGACTCCTGCCTGTACAACGGGTGCACCATGTCCCCCTATTACGACTCCCTGGCCGCCAAGATCCTGGCCCACGGGGCCACCCGGCTGGAGGCCGTCCGCAAGCTCCGCCGCTGCCTGGAGGAGTTTGCCCTGGAGGGCTTCCCCACCAACGCGGAGCTGTCCTATGAGATCCTGTTCCACCCCGTCTTCGTCCGGGGGCGGTGCGCCACGGGCTTTTTGGACGAACATCTGCCGGAGCTGCTGGACTTCAGCCGCCGTGTGGAGGAAAGAGAGTCATGAACAACATCTTTGCCAAACGCCGGGCCCGGCTCCTGGCCATGAAGGCCATCCGGGACAACTATGTCCCCGGGGACCAGCTGGCGTCCTGCCCCAAATGCGGCGGGGAGAGCCGGCGAAAGGACGTGGCGGGAAATCTCTCCGTCTGTCCCCTCTGCGGCTATCACTGGCCCCTGGGGGCCTATTACCGCCTCAGCACCATCCTGGACCCCGGCAGCTTCCGGGAGCTGAATGAGAGGCTCCCCGCCGCCGATCCCCTGTCCTTCCCCGGCTACCGGGAGAAGCAGCGCTCGGCCCAGCGCAGGACCGGCCTCACCGAGGCCGCCGTCACCGCCGTGGGGACCATCGGCGGGCGGAAGTGCGTGGTGGGCGTGCTGGACAGCCGGTATATGATGGGAAGCATGAGCGCCGCCGTGGGGGAGAAGATCACCCTGGCCATTGAATACGCGGCGAAAAACAAGCTGCCGCTGATCCTCTTTTCCGCCAGCGGCGGGGCCCGGATGCAGGAGGGCATTCTGTCTCTCATGCAGATGGCCAAAACCTCCGCCGCCCTGGCCCGGTTTTCGGAGAAGGGCCTGCTGTACATCTCCGTGCTGACGGATCCCACCACCGGGGGCGTCACCGCCAGTTTTGCCTCCCTGGGGGATATCATCCTGGCGGAGCCGGGGGCGCTGATCGGCTTCGCCGGGCCCCGGGTGATCCGGCAGACCATCGGGGAGACCCTGCCGGAGGGCTTCCAGCGCTCGGAGTACCAGGAGGAGCACGGCTTTGTGGACGCGGTGGTCCCCCGGGGAGAGCTCCGGGAGACCCTGGGCCGCCTCCTGCGGCTCCACGAGAAAGGAGGCCGCTCATGAGCAGCCTGACCGCCGCGGAGCGGGTGGCCCTGGCCCGTCACCCTCAGCGGCCCAATATCACCGACTACATCGGCGCCCTTTTCACCGGCTTCTTTGAGCAGAAGGGGGACCGCCTCTGCCGGGAGGACCCGGCCGTCTTAGGCGGGATTGCCCTGTACCACGGGCGGCCCGTCACCGTCGTGGGCACCCGGAAGGGGAAGACGGCGGAAGAGAGCATCCGCTGCAATTTCGGCATGCCGGGGCCCGAGGGCTACCGGAAGGCCCTGCGCCTCATGAAGCAGGCGGAGAAGTTCCGGCGGCCCGTGTTCACCTTTATCGACACCTCGGGGGCCTACCCCGGCCTGGAGGCCGAGGCCCGGGGCCAGGGGGAGGCCATCGCCCGGAACTTGATGGAGATGAGCCGCCTTACGGTTCCGGTGATTGCCGTTGTTACCGGCGAGGGCAACAGCGGCGGGGCCCTGGCTCTGGCGGTGGCCGACCGGGTGCTGATGCTGGAAAACGCTGTGTACGCCATTTTGTCCCCGGAGGGCTTCGCCTCCATCCTCTGGCGGGACGCCTCCCGGCACGCGGAGGCCTGTGAGATGATGAAGCTCACCGCCCCGGACCTGCTGGCCCTGGGGGTGGCGGACGATGTAATCCCGGAGCCGGAGGGCGGGGCCCACCTGGCCCCGGAGGTTGCTTTCCGGGAGCTGGACCGCGCCCTGAGCCGCCACCTGGCGGCCCTCTTGAAGGAGAGCGGCGGGAGCCTGGCGGAAAAGCGTTACCAGAAATTCAGAAGGATGGGCGTGCCCCCGAAGGAGGAAGCATGAACGGAATCAAAATCCGGGGGACTGGCCGGAGCGCGCCCGGGAAGCTGGTGACCAATCGGGACCTGGAGAAGGTGGTGGACACCAGCGACGAGTGGATCACCGCCCGGACGGGCATCAAAACCCGCCGCCACTGCGGGGAAGGGGAGACCATCTCCGCCGTTACCGTCCAGGCCGCCCGCCGGGCGTTGGAGGACGCGAGGGTTTCGCCGGAGGAGATCGGCGCGTGCATCGTCGCCACGGTGACGCCGGACACCCTGGTACCCTCTGCCGCCTGCACGCTCCAGCGGGAGCTGGGCCTGCCGAAGGACATCCCCTGCTTTGACCTCAACGCGGCGTGCACGGGCTTTTTGTTCGCCCTCCACACCATGGAGTGCCTGCTGAACGCCTCCCCCCGGAAGTTCGGCCTGGTGGTGGGGGCGGAGAATCTGAGCCGCGTCATCAACTGGGCGGACCGGGGGACCTGCATCCTCTTCGGAGACGGGGCCGGGGCCGCCGTGGTGGAGTGCCGGGAGGGCTGGCCCTCCGTCTCTGCTGTGCTGGGCTGCCACGGAAACGGCGAGCTGCTGCGCCTCCCCGGTCCGGAGGCGGGGGAGCCCAGCTACATTTCCATGGAGGGCACCCGGGTGTTCAAGTTTGCCGTGGAGGCGGTGCCCTGGTGTGTGGACCAGGTGCTGAAAAAGACGGGCCGGACCGTGGAGGACGTGGACTTCTTTGTCTTCCACCAGGCCAACGCCCGCATCATCGACCTGGCGGTGCGGAAATACCATATCCCGCCGGAGAAGTACTATAAAAACATCGCCGAATACGGCAACACCTCCGCCGCCAGCATCCCCCTGGTCCTCAGCGAACTGCGGGAACAGGGGAGGATCGGCCCCGGGAGCCGCATCCTGGCCGTGGGCTTCGGCGGCGGCCTGACCTGGGGCGGGTGCCTCATCGAGTTCGCGTGATGGAAGGAAGAACGCCATGAAGAAATTAAATGAAATCCTGGGGACCGAGTTCCCCATTATCCAGGGCGGCATGGCCAACATCGCCACCGGCGAGTTCGCCGCCGCCTGCTCCAACGCCGGGGCCCTGGGGATGATCGCCACCGGCGGCTGGGACGCGGACCGGCTCCGCCGGGAGATCCGCCGGGCCCGGGAGCTGACCGGCAAGCCCTTCGGCGTGAACCTGATGCTGATGAGCCCCTACGCGGCCGACATCGCCCAGGTCATCCTGGACGAGGGCGTGCAGGTGGTCACCACCGGCGCGGGGAACCCGGGGCAGTACATCCCCGCCTGGAAGGCCGCCGGAATTAAGGTGATTCCCGTGGTGGCGGCGGCGGTGCTGGCCAAGCGCCTCAGCCGCTACGGCGTGGACGCCTTCGTGGCTGAGGGCATGGAGTCCGGGGGCCACGTGGGGGAGATGACCACCATGGCCCTGGTGCCCCAGGTTATCGACGCGGTGGATGTGCCCGTCATCGCCGCCGGGGGCATCGCCGGCGGGCGGCAGATGGCCGCGGCCCTGGCCCTGGGGGCCAGCGGCGTGCAGGTGGGCACCTGTCTGCTGGCAAGCGAGGAGTGCCCCATTCACGAAAACTACAAACAAGCCGTGCTGAAGGCCAAGGACTCCGACACCACCGTTACGGGCCGTTCCATCGGCGGGCCGGTACGGGTGCTGAAAAACAAGATGGCCCGGGAGTACCTGGCTCTGGAGAAGCGGGGCGCTACCCTGGAGGAGCTGGAGACCGTCACCCTGGGGGGCCTCCGCCGGGCCGTGCTGGAGGGCGACGTGGACCACGGCAGCGTCATGATGGGCCAGGTGGCCGGCATGGTTCACGAAATCCGGCCCCTGCGGCAGATCTTTGAGGAGCTGGCGGGCGGCGGCAGGGCCGTGCTGGAGGAGACCGCTCGGGAATGGGGGGCTGCGCGGTGAAGCTGGGATTTCTCTACGCCGGGCAGGGCAGCCAGCACCCCGGAATGGGGGCGGACCTGTACGAGGCGTTCCCCGTCTTCCGGGAGGTTTTTGACGCCGCCCAGGCGGAAGTGGATTTTGATTTGAAGCGGACCTGCTTTGAGGACCCGGAGGGGGTGCTGAATCAGACCCGCTATACCCAGCCCTGTATGGTGGCCTTCGCCGCCGGGCTGACGGCGGTGCTGCGGGAAAGGGGGATCGTCCCCTCTGCGGCGGCGGGCCTCTCCTTGGGAGAGTACTCCGCCCTCCACGCCGCCGGGACGTTCGACGCCCGGACGGCGGTCCGGCTTGTGGCCTTCCGGGGGAAGGCCATGGAGGAGGCTGCCAAAGGTCACGACAGCGCCATGATGGCCGTCCTGGGCCTGGAGCGGGAGCCCCTCCAGGCCGCCTGTGAGGCGGCGGCGGACCTGGGAGTCGTAGTGATCGCCAACTACAACTGCCCCGGCCAGCTGGTTATCGG
>CATNDJ010000057.1 GCA_950097265.1 uncultured Oscillibacter sp. | reverse complement strand
CTGTTTGGGTTTTTCCGTTTGGAGCAGTCCGTACAGACATTATACTCGGGCCAAGTTGGCCTGTCAATAGGTGAGGGAAAAACTATGAGCGTTTTTTCTGAAAATTTACTCACACTACGAAAAGGCCACAATTACAGCGCAGAAATTGTAGCTGTAAAGTGCAACATTTCTTACAGCTCTTATCGCCGCTATGAAACCGGGGAGCGCGAACCAACCTTAACCGTTCTCTGCGCCTTTGCCGATCTCTACGGTATCACCCTGGACCAGCTGGCGGGCCGGGACCCCCTGCCCTTCGGAGAAGACGAGTAGGGGGCGGGCTCTGTCCCGCCCCGCCCGCAAGGGCGAGTACAGACCTCCCCCTTACGGGGGAGAAGAAGGAGGTGCCCCATGGCATCATCATTTATTGACAAAGCCCGTATCACGGTCAAAGCGGGAAACGGCGGCAGCGGCGCCATCGCCTTCCACCGGGAAAAGTATGTCGCCGCGGGCGGCCCCGACGGCGGCGACGGCGGCCGGGGCGGGTCCATCATCCTCCAGGTGGACGACCACATGTCCACCTTGATGGACTTCCGCTACAAGCGCAAGTACGTGGCCGGGAACGGCATGGACGGCCAGGGCAAGCGGAAGTTCGGCAAAAACGGGGAGGACCTGGTCATCCGGGTCCCCAGGGGCACCCTGGTCCGGGAGGCCGAGACCGGCGAGATCATGGCCGATATGAGCGGAAGCGAGCCCTTCGTCCTCTGCCGGGGCGGCCGGGGCGGCTGGGGCAACAGCCACTTCGCCACCCCTACCCGCCAGGTCCCCCGCTTCGCCAAGGCGGGTCTCCCCGGCGAGAGCCATGAGGTGATTCTGGAGCTGAAGCTCCTGGCGGACGTGGGGCTCGTGGGCTTCCCCAACGTGGGGAAATCCACCCTTTTGTCCGTGGTCAGCAAGGCCCAGCCCAAAATCGCCAACTACCACTTCACCACCCTCTTCCCCAACCTGGGGGTGGTCTGGGTGGACGAGGGGGTCAGCTTCGTCATGGCGGACATTCCCGGCATCATCGAGGGGGCCAGCGAGGGGGCGGGCCTGGGCCACGACTTCCTCCGGCACATCGACCGCTGCCGCCTGCTGGTCCACGTGGTGGACGTGTCCGGCTGCGAGGGCCGGGACCCGGTCGCCGACTTCGACGCCATCTGCGAGGAGCTGAAGCGCTACAGCCCAGAGCTGGCGGACCGGCCCCAGATTGTGGCCGCCAACAAGACGGACATTCTGGAGGACCCGGCGGCGCTGGAGGCCCTTCGGGCCCACGTGGAGGGCCTGGGCTATCCCCTGCTGGAAATCTCCGCCGCCGCCCACAAAGGGACCCGGGAGCTTACAAAGCTGGTGGCGGAGCGCCTCTCCGTCCTGCCCCCCATCGCCGTGTACGAGCCGGAGTACGTGCCCCGGCCTCCCAAGGCGGAGGGCTCCGCCGCCGCCCTGGACGTCCAGCACGAGGACGGCGTGTGGTTCGTGGAGGGCCCCTGGCTCCAGCGGCTCATGGCCAACGTGAACTTCGGCGACTACGAGAGCCGCATGTGGTTCGACAAGGCCCTGCGGGACGCGGGGGTCTTCCAGCGGCTGGAGGACCTGGGCGTCCAGGACGGGGATACGGTGTCCATGGACGGCTGGGAGTTTGAGTATCAGAGATAAAAAGAGAGGGACCGTCCGGTCCCTCTCTTCCCTTTTATCATCACGCTCCGGCGAAGCCGAAGACCACGCCCACTACGGCGGACAGGCCGATGAACACGATGGGATGCAGCCCCGTCACCTTCTTGGGCGCAAAGTTGGTCAGCACGATGAGCACCGCCGCCAGCAGCAGCCCCGGCACGTTGAAGAGGCTCCCCCCGTCAAAGGCCGGGGCCTTGATGAAGCCGCCCTGCTGGGCGATAAGCCGGACGCTGGTGAGCACCTCCAGGATGACGGAGACGCAGGCCGCGCCGATGAGCCCCGTGGAGGCGGGCCGGAGGCCGTAGAAGGCCCGGTCCACATATTTGTTATTCCGGAAGCTGTGGAGCACCGCCGCCACGATGAGGATGACGATGATGGAGGGCGTCACCTCGCCGATGGTGGCGATGACCGCCCCGGGAATGCCCGCCGCCGTGAAGCCCACGTAGGTGGCCATGTTGATGCCGATGGGCCCCGGCGTGGACTCCGACACCGCCAGCATGTTCATCAAATCCGTGTAGGTGTACCAGCCGGTGGACTCGCCGATGGCCTGGAGGAAAGGCAGGGTGGCCATGCCGCCGCCCACGGCGAAAAGGCCGGTCTTGAAGAACTCCCAGAAGAGCTGTAAATAGGTGGTAATCATGCCTTCTTCACCTCCAGGTTTTTCAGGAGGATTCCCGCCAGGGCCGCGCCGACGACGAACCACACCGGGGAGAGCTTCAAAAACAGGCCCCCCAGGAGGACCACGGAGAAGATGACCGCCGTCCGTTTATCCACCACGGACTTCTTCAGCAGCTTCATCACCGCGTTGAAGATCAGCACGCAGACGCAGACCTGAATCCCGGCAAAGGCGTTCTTCACCCAGGCCAGGTCCGCGAAGTTGGAGATGAGCCCCGCCAGAATGGAGATGATGACCACGGAGGGGAACACCACCCCCAGGGTGGCCACGATTCCCCCCGCCCATCCGCCGTATTTCTGGCCGATGAAGGTGGCCGTGTTGACGGCGATGATGCCCGGGGTGCACTGGCCGATGGCGTAGTAGTCCGTCAGCTCCTCCTCCGTGGCCCAGCCCTTGCTGTCCACCACCTCCCGCTGGAGGATGGGCAGCATGGCCATGCCCCCGCCGAAGGTCATGACCCCCATTTTCGCGAAGGTCCAGAAGAGCTCCCAGAGCTGCTGGAATTGGTTCTTCTCGTTCATAAAGCTTCTCTCCTTGTCGTTACTCGGTATAGCCCCACAGGCCCCGGACGGAGACCTCGCCGGAGCGGACGGCCCGTTCCTTCCCGTCTTCTCCCCGGACCACCAGGCTGAAGTCCCCGTCAATGTCCACCGCCCGGGCGGTTTCCCGCTCTCCGCCGCCGAAGGGGATGAGCTGCACGGTCTTCCCCAGGTTCACGCAGTCCCGGCGGTAGGCCGCCAGGTACTCCGACAGGTCCCCCGCCAGCAGCGCGCCGTAGGCCCGGTCCAGCTCCTCCAGCAGCGCCGCCGTCAGGCGGGGCCGGGACACGGGCTTCCCCAGGACCTGGAGCAGGGAGGTGGCCACCTCCCGGACCTCCGGGGAGAAGTCCTCCGGCCGCTGGCCCACGTTGATCCCAATGCCCAGCACCAGGGACTGGACCCGGCCCGTCTCCGCCTCCAGGGACAGCTCCGTTAAAATGCCGCAGAGCTTCTTCCCGTTCAAAACCGGGTCGTTGGGCCACTTCAGCCCCGGGCGCAGGCCGCAGACTCGCTCCACGGCGGCGCACACCGCCACTCCCGCCAGGGCCGTCGCCGGCGGCAGCCGGTCCGGCGGCAGGGCGGGGTGCAGCAGCACGGACAGGTAGATCCCCTGCCCCTTGGGGGACTGGAAGGAACGGTCCATCCGCCCCCGGCCCGCCGTCTGGCTCTCGGCGGTGACCGCCGCGCCGTCGGGCCCGTCCGTCCAGGACTTCAAATAGTTGTTGGTGGAGTCCAGCTCCTCAAAGCACCGGAGCTCCCGGCCCACCACCGCCGTCTCCCCCAGGAAACACCGGATCTCCGCTTCCGTCAAAACGTCCGGCGCGGCGCACAGGCGGTAGCCCAGGCCCGTCCGGGCCTCGATCTCATAGCCCCCAGCCCGCAGGGCGTCCACCGCCTTCCACACGGCGGCGCGGCTGAGCCCTAAGCGGCGGCTCAGCTCCTGGCCGGAGAGAAAGCCCTCTTCCCCCCGCAGCAGCGACAAGACGTCTTCCCGGCTGCTCATGTCATCCCCCCTTGTCAAACGGAAATAGTGTAGCACATTTTTTCAGGCCTGTAAATACGGAAACGAGGATTGACAAAGAGGTGGACCCATGCTATGATGACAGTGCCGGAAGGCTACATTGTTTGCTGTTCCTGAATTATGAACAGCGAATTTTGTAGCTTTCTTTTTTATGTTTTAGGAGGAAAGAAAGGACATGAAGAAACACGACACGACACAGAAAGCCGCGGAGTACACCAGCCCCTATGACTTCCACGGGCGCATCCCCCTGCGCCAGGCCATCCCCCTGGGGATGCAGCACGTGCTGGCCATGTTCGTGGGCAACCTGACGCCGCTGATGATCATCTGCGGCATCTGCGGCATCACCAGCGAGGAGCCCGGGCTGTATGTCACCCTGCTCCAGAACGCCATGCTGGCGGCGGGCATCATCACCCTCATCCAGCTCTGGTCCATCGGCCCCGTGGGCGGGCAGGTGCCGGTCATCATGGGCACCAGCTCCGGCTTCCTGGGGGTCATGAAGGGCGTGGCCGCCAACCCCGCCATGGGCGGCGGCATTCTGGCCTACAGCGCCATCATCGGCGCGGCCATGGTGGGCGGCGCCTGCGAGGCCGTCCTGGGCTTTTTCATCAAGCCCCTGCGGAAGTTCTTCCCGCCGGTGGTCACCGGCAGCGTGGTGCTGGCCATCGGACTGAGCCTCATCAGCGTGGGCGTGAACTCCTTCGCCGGGGGCAGCGGGGCCAAGGACTTCGGTTCCCTGCCCAACCTCCTGCTGGGCCTTCTGGTACTGGCGGTCATCGTGGTGCTGAAGCACTTTACAAAGGGTATTACATCCACCTCTTGTATCCTCTGCGGAATCATCGTGGGCTACATCGTGGCCTCCGTCATGGGCATTCTGCTGCCTCATGAGCTGGTGGACGCGGAGGGGAACGCCTACACCGCCTCCTGGTACGTCAACTGGTCCCGGATTGCCGAGGCCAAGTGGTTCTCCGTTCCCCAGATTCTCCCGGTGAAGCCCACCTTCAACGTTCACGCCATTTTCTCCATCCTGATCATGTTCCTGGTCACCGCCGTGGAGACCATCGGGGACATCTCCGGCTGCATCGAGGGCGGCATGGGCCGGGAGGCCACCGCCAAGGAGCTCTCCGGCGGCGTGGTGTGCGACGGCGTGGGCTCCGTCATCTCCTCCCTGTTCTCCTCCCTGCCCACCACGTCCTTCTCCCAGAACGTGGGCCTGGTGACCATGACCAAGGTGGTCAACCGCATGGCCCTGACCTGCGGCGCGGTGTTCCTGGTCCTGGCGGGGCTGAGCCCCAAGCTGGCGGCGGTCATCTCCATCATGCCCCAGAGCGTCCTGGGCGGCGCGGCGGTGATGATGTTCGCATCCATCGCCGTGTCGGGCATCAAGCTTCTGACCAAGTACGGCATCACCAACCGGGTGGTCACCATCGTCTCCATCGCCATGGGCCTGGGCTACGGCCTGGGGGCCACCGCCGGAGCCCTGTCCGGCCTGCCCCAGCCGGTGCAGCTGATCTTCGGCGGCTCCGGCATCGTGCCGGCGGCGGTGCTGGCCATCATCCTCAACATCGCCATCCCCAAGGACCAGGAGGACCTGGACAACGAGGCCCGGGCTGGCGGGGAAAAGCAGGAGGCGTAAGGCCGGCCCTCTACATACCAAATCAAGCGCCCGGAATCGAGAGATTCCGGGCGCTTTTTTCTTTGCCGCTTCCGCCTCTCACAGGGCCCTGTCCAGGGTCTCCGTGTACACGGCGGGGGGATAGGCTCCCACTTTCCGGTCGAACTCCCGGCCCTCCTTGAGGAAGACCACCGTGGGGATGTTCATCACGCCGAAGCGCCGGGCCAGGTCCGGCTCCTCGTCCACGTTGACCTTGGCGATCAGGGCCTTGCCCTCATACTGGGCCGCCAGGCTCTCCATCACGGGGCCCAGCATCTGGCAGGGGCCGCACCAGGGGGCCCAGAAGTCCACCATGGCCAGGGGGGCCTGACCGGCAGTCCCGTCAAATTCCGCCGTCTTCAAATGTTCCAGTGCCATCTCATCTATCTCCTTTGTTTTGAATTACCTTCCTTCAGCGCCGCGGCAAACGCCGCCGCCTTTTGTCCGGCGACCAGGCCCTCGCCCACGGCCTTGGACACCTGAAGGGGCCCGCCGGTGCAGTCCCCGGCGGCGAAGACGCCGGGAAGATTCGTGGCCATGTCCCGGTCCGCCGTGACGAAGCCCCCCTCCGCCGCCAGGCCCGGGAACAGGTCCCCCGGGGCCATGGCGGGCCGCAGGAGGAACACGCCCTCCACGGCCTCCGCCGCGCCGCCGCAAATGACGGCCTCCACCTTCTCCGTACCTTGTATGGAGCAGTCCCGGGGCCTGTCAAAGTAGGACACCTCGCAGCCGATGCCCTCCAGGAACGCCGCCTCTTTTTTTGCCGAGGGAGTCCAGCCCAGGACGGCTACTTTCTTCCCCCGGTAGAGCATCCCGTCGCAGGTGGCGCAGTAGCTCACGCCCCGGCCCAGCAGCTCCGCCTCCCCGGGGATCTTCTTTCCCCGGACCACGCCTGCCGCCAGCACCACGGCCTTGCCCTGGACCATGGCGTTTTCCACGCTCACAAACCAGTCCTCCCCGGACCGCAGGGCGCTGAGGGCCCGGCCCTCCAGAAACTCCGCCCCGGCGTCCTCCGCGTGGCGGCGGAAGGCCGTCAGCAGCTCCGACCCCGTGACCCGGGGAAGCCCTAAGTAGTTGTCCACTTCCTTCGCCTTCCAGAGGGGATTTTCCTCCAGGGGGTTGGAGACCACCAGGGCGGTTCTCCCCCGGGCCCGGACGTTCTGGGCCGCCGACAGCCCTGCCGGTCCCCCGCCGACGACAATCACGTCATACGCCACAGCGCCCGCCTCCTTTTCCCTAGTCTGTACAATTTATCATATCACGTTCCTGGTAAATTTTACAGCGGCATTTGCAACAAAATTCCTCCCATCCTTTTTCCGGGCAAAAAAGTTCCCGGCCTCGGTTGCTTTTGGGCCGGGAATTTGCTACACTAGGGGGGAACCGGCCCGCCGGACGCGGGGTCCGCCGGGCCGGCTCCCTATATTCAAAAGAGCGGCGGCGCCGGACGTAAGGGGCGAACGCTGCGCGGAGTTGGGGGCGTCCCTGCCGCTCAAGCCATCCTATGCGGCGCCGGGCCCTTCCGCTACCGGGCCCGGAGGGCCTGTCTCCGTCCCCCCGCCGCCGTATTGACAGGAAAGAGGGGCTTTTCATGATTAAAATTGCGCCGTCCATCCTCTCCGCCGATTTCGCAAATCTGGAACGGGATATCCAACGCATCTCCGCCGCCGACTACGTCCACGTGGACGTGATGGACGGCGTGTTCGTCCCCAACATCACCATTGGCGTCCCGGTGGTGAAGTCCATCCGGCCCACAACGGACCTGCCTCTGGACGTACACCTGATGATTACCCAGCCCGTGCGGTACGTGGAGCAGTTCTGCGACGCCGGGGCGGACCTGGTGACGGTCCACGTGGAGGCGGACACGGAAGAAAACATCCACGCCGCCATCGGCAAAATCCACGCCAAGGGGAAAAAGGCGGGGATCGTCCTGAAGCCGAAGACCCCCGCCGAGGCGGCGCTTCCCTTCTTGGAGAAGGTGGAGCTGATTCTGGTGATGACCGTGGAGCCGGGCTTCGGCGGGCAGAAATTCATGGCGGATATGATGCCCAAGGTCGCCGCTCTGCGGAAGCTGATTGACGAAAGGAACCCCGGCTGCGAGCTGGAGGTGGATGGGGGCGTGGCCCCGGACACCTGCCGGACCTGCATTGAGGCGGGGGCCAATGTGCTGGTAGCGGGAAGCGCGGTCTATAAGGCCGCCGATATCCCGGCGCGGATCGCGGAGCTCCGGGGGGCCTAAAGGCGGCCCAGGCTGACCCCGATGGAGAGGCCGCTGGCAAAAGTGGCCCCTTCTTCCAAATAGCCTACTTTTCGTTCCTGCTCCAGGAGCGCGTCCAGAGTTTGGTCCTGTTCCGCTGTCAGGCCGGAACGGAATGCTTCCCATTTCTCCTCTAAATCACAAACAGTCCGGCGGTATTCCAGGGTCTCTAAATAGGTCGTGACTCGCGCCTCTTGGGCATATTTAAAAGGGGCCTTGAGATATCCTTCCATAAAAGTGGCTCCTTTCGAACGCATAAATTGGACGTATTTTTATAGGTATTTTTGTCTATAAAAATTATATCATTTTCCGCCCTATTGTCAAGACTCTGGAGGGATAAAATGGAGCAACTGGCGAAAAATTTATTGGCTCTGCGTGAAGCCAAAAAATTGTCCCGTGAAAAGGTATCCAGGGTTCTTGAGCTTTCCGCTAAAACCTATGAGCGGTACGAGAAAAACGAAGGAGACCCCACGGCCCCCACGCTAGTGAAACTTGCCGACCTCTACGGCGTGACCCTGGACCAGCTGGTGGGCCGGGCCCCCCTGCCTCCGGCGGAGGGGTAGCGGCAGCGAAGAGAGGCGGACGGGCCCTGCACCGACCGCCAAACCCCCGCCCGTCAGGGCGAGTATCAGCCCCCTCTCAGGGGGAAAAAGGAGAATCCCCCTCATGGAATACTTCCCTCCCCCCTTGGAAAAGCTGGTGGAACAATTCGCCCGCCTCCCGGGCATCGGCGGCAAGTCCGCCCAGCGGCTGGCCTTCTTCATCTTAGGCCTCCCGGAGGCCGAGGCCCGGGACTTTGCCGACGCCATCGTGGACGCGAAGCGCAGCATTACCTGCTGCCCCGTGTGCCAGAATTTTACCAGCGGCGGGCTCTGCCCCATCTGCTCCTCCCCCAAGCGGGACGGGACCACCGTCTGCGTGGTGGCGGACCCCCGGGACGTGGCGGCCATCGAGCGCAGCCGGGAGTATAACGGCCACTACCATGTTCTCCACGGCGTCATCTCCCCCATGAACCGGGTGGGGCCCGACGATCTGGCCATCAAGCCCCTGCTGGAGCGGGTCTCCCGGGGGGAGGTCCAAGAGGTCATCATGGCCACGAACCCCGACACGGAGGGGGAGGCTACCGCCATGTACGTCGCCCGGCTGTTAAAGCCCTTCGGCGTGCGGGTAACCCGGCTGGCTTACGGCATCCCCGTGGGGGGGCACCTGGAGTTCGCCGACGAGGCCACCCTCACCCGGGCCCTGGAGGGGCGGCGGGAGATCTGACTTGACAGGGCGGCGGGAATCTGCTATCATAAAAATACGAGGATGCCGCAGCAATTGCGGCTGGCCCCGGTTGATTTAGCGTTTCAAAATAGAAACCGTCACCGTGCCGGGTGGCGGTTTCTGCTCTTTACAATGATCGTTACCGTGAAGGTCCCGATGTGCAATGTAATTCGCATGCAGCCTCACCTCCTTTCGGAGGAATCGGCCAGCCGCCTAAACCTGATTGCTGCGACATCCTTACCGTCAGAATACCACAGCGTTTGACAAAAAGCAAGGCCCAGCGCGAAAGCGCCGGGCCTTGCTCTTTTCACAGCAGGGGGGATGCTTACAGCATAGTATACAGGATCTTCGCCATCTGGCCCCGGGTGATGTTGGCCTGAGGGCGGAAGGTGCCGTCGGCGTAGCCGCTGAGGATGCCCTGAGAAACCATGGTGCGGATGTAGAAGGCGGCGTAGCCGGGAATCTGGGCCGCGTCGGTAAAGCTCAGTTCCGCCAGGGCGTAGCCCTTCTCCTGGCTCCGGCCGATCATGGCCGCCGCCTGGGCCCGGGTCAAATTCCCGGCGGGGTTGAAGTACAGCTTTCCGTCCTTCCCCTGGGTGCCGGTGACCACGCCCTCGGCGTACAGCGCCCGGACGGCGGGCAGGGTCCGCTCCGGCAGCTTTTCCAGGTCCGCGAAGGGCAGGGTCACCCCCTCATACTTGGCCGGGTCCAGCTTCAGCGCGTTGTAGAGCATAACGGAGAAGTCCAGCCGGGTCAAGAGGTCGTCGGGCCGGAAGGTTCCGTCCTCATAGCCCCCGGAGATGCCCCGGTTGTAGAGGAAGTCGCAGTAGTCCGCGCCCCAGTAGTCCGCCGTGTCCGCAAACCGGCGCTCCCCGCCGGAGGCCGGAAGCTCCACGGAGGTCCGGCCGATGTTGCCGGAGTAGTCCTTGGCCTTAATGGTGACCCGGCTGAGTCCCTGGCCCTCCTCGGGTACGGGGAGGGTCACGGTGAAGCGGCCCGTGCCGGTCTCGTACTCGCCGCCGGAGGAAATGCTGATCCGGTCCGCCGGAAGGATGCCGTCCACGCCGTCGGCGATGGAGCCGGTGATGGTCCAGCTCTCCGGGTCCAGCTCCGCCGTAATCACGGGGGCGTCGTTGTCCACCACGCCGTCGAAAGTGGCCACCACCTGGTCCAGGTAGATGACGCCCTTGCCCTCGCCGTCCACCGCCAGGCCCCGGAGGGTGATGCCCGGCATGAGATTGTTCACGGAGACCTGCTTCCAGCCGGACACGTCCAGGGTGGTCAGAGGCAGGGTTTGGACCTCCTCCCCGCCGGCGGAGTAGAGCAGGGACAAGGTGTTGCCCGAGCCGTTGCTGTCCACCCAGAGGTTCAGCCCGGTGCAGGAGGCGGGCAGTACGGCGGGCTGGGCCGTGGCGTGCCACTGGGCGGAGCCCTCGGTGAGGT
>CATNDJ010000056.1 GCA_950097265.1 uncultured Oscillibacter sp. | reverse complement strand
GAAAGGAATTAGCATCATGGATCAAACGAAAGATACCAGCACGGAATTTACCAGGCTCATGTACAATATGGCTACGTCACAATCCCTGACGCTTGCCCAGGCCGTGGAACAGCTCAAGCGGGACGCTCATCCGCGTACGATTGGCGAGACCCTTGCCAGATACGCCCACATTCCCGTAGATAATACCGGCGCCGTCCTGAACTTCTATCTGGAACGGCTTTCGTCCAACAGCCCTTCCGGCGCCAAACGCGACGCCATCCGGCGCAAGATCCAGATGTGGCTGAGCGGAGACGTCCGGTCCATCAGCAAACAGGGCGCGATTCAGCTTAGCTTTGCTTTGGGTCTTTCTCCCGGGGACGCCGGCCAGTTCCTTCACCGCGCCTGCGGCGAGGGCTTCCACTGGCGCGACCCGGAAGAGCTGGTCTTTCTCTTTGCCCTCCGGGAGAAAATGACCTACCCCGAGGCGCTGGTTCTCCGGGATGATCTGGCGGGAAAAGGTCTGCTTTCGCCCGGGAATAAAAACGAATCGTCCCTTACCGGCCTTGTGCGCCAGGACGCGGAGAATATTACCAGCGCCAGTGAGCTGGAGAATTACCTTCGCCAGTCCCAGGAACAGTTGGGCAGCTTTCACAATACCGCCTATTCTCTCTTCCGGGAATACCTGAACCTGCTGTGCGCGCCGGAAATCAACGATCTGCTGGACCCGGATAAAAAGATCTCCGTTCGGGAGGTCACCGTTACATACCTCCACGAGGCTCTCATTCCCCGCTTCAAAAAGGCGGTCAGAGGGACTCCTGAAGCGGAAACGCAGATCCTCTCCGCCCTTCAGCGGGACATTCAGCAGAATTGGCCCGACGAGACCGCGCTGTCCCGAATGCTCCACCGCAAAACAGACGTCACCCGCAAGGCACTGGTCCTGCTCTTTCTTGCCACCGACGGAGCTGGCTCCCATGACGATCCGGACGATGAGCCGCTGGAGGAGGATGAGGATTTTGAAAGCCGCTGCGCACGGCTAAACGCCACGCTCTATGACTGCGGTTTCGCGCCGCTGGATTCCCGTTCCCCCTTTGACTGGATGATCCTTTACTGCATGTGCATTGAGGAGGCCATGTTCATTGACGCGCAGATAGAGGCGTTTTTAGGCGCCATTTTCTCACAGACACCTTCCGGTGCCCCTAAATTATGATATTCTGGAAACGGATTGCAAACGCCTGGAACATCGTGCGGTATGCTGATTCCGGTGAAAACTGAAATCAAAACGGAAGCGATGTGAACGAGCATATGGATCACAGACAAGCCCTGCCGCCGGGAACGCTCCTCCCCTTCCCGGCCATGTTCTGCACCCTGACCCGGGAACTGGGCCGCGGCTCCAACGCCATCGTCTATCTGGGAAGCTACCCGGACCTTTTGAACCGGGAGGAACAGCACACGGTCCTCATAAAGGAACTGTTCCCCTTCCACCCCAAGGCCGCCGTTTTCCGGGAGGAAAACGGCGTGGTCTCCTGTGCGCCTGATGCCCGTGAGACCTGGGACCTCCATCAGCAGAGCTTCGAGTACGGAAACCGCGTCCACCTGCGGATGCTGGAAACGCATCCGGACCTCAACGGCGCCAACCTCAACACCTTCTCCCTCAACGGAACCCTGTACACCGTGCTGGGCTTCACCGGGGGGCGGAGCCTGGAAGAGGAGGCGCCCGGCCCGGAGGCGGACCTCCGCCGCCTCACAACCCGGATGCTCAGCCTTCTGGACGCGCTGGAGGCCTTTCACGAAAGCGGCTTCCTCCATTTGGACATTGCCCCGGACAACATCCTCCTGATCGGCCGGGAGGACCGGGAACGGGCCATCCTCATCGATTACAACAGCGTCTACGACTGCAAGGCCAGTACTTTGGACAGGCCGTCCTATTGCAGCGTAAAGCCCGGCTATACCGCGCCGGAGCTTCGCACAGGCGGAACGCCCACCGCCGCCTCCGACCTGTACGCCGTTGCCGCCGTCTTTTACCGCTGTCTCTCCGGCGCGGCCCTGACCCCCTTCCAGATGAGCCGGCCCAATCCGCCGGACGTCTCCTCCTGCCCCTGCCTGGAGAACCTGCCCGACACGGTTTCCGTCATGGCCCGGCAGATCCTCCGCCGGGGTTTACAGGCCCTGCCAAAACGGCGGTACCAGTCCGCGGGAGACATGCGGCAAGCCTTCCAGGAGCTTCTGGACCGCATCGACGGCGTAGGCGTCACCCATTGGGCGCTTTGGGAAAGCGGCAGAAAAATTGTGGAACGGGTCATCCGGGAAAACCCCGGTCTCGCCTTTCTCCTGGATCGTGAAGCCCTGTTCCCCTCTCGCCTCCGCCTGCCTGACGGCGCCCTTGCTCCCGCTGCCGTATCCGCCATGTTCAGCGGGCAAAGCCGCGCCGCCCTGCTCACCGCCTCAGGCGGCATGGGAAAAACCACCTCCATGCTTCGGAGCGTCATCGAGCAGTCCAGAACCTACTCCCCCTCTCAGTCCGCCATGGCCTACATATCTCTCTACGGCTGGAAGGATGGGGAATCCTCCTATATCCACCGCCGCCTTCTGGAAAACCTCCGTTTCAAAACCGAACAATACGATGCCGCCCGGTACGCTTTGGACACCCTGTTGGAAACTCCCCTGGAAACCCGCTCTGGAGAACAGCGGCCTGTCCTGATTCTCCTCCTGGACGGCTTGAATGAGGCATCCGGGGAAACAAGGCCCCTCATGGAAGAAATCCTGTCCTTCTCTCACATGCCGGGTGTGCGGCTTCTCATCTCCTCCCGGAGTGAAGAGCCGGCGCTGCCGTTCCCCCAGGCGGAGCTGGCCCCCCTTACCGGGGAAGACGTTACCGCGGTCCTCACTCGGGAGGGCCTTCTTGCCCCGGAGCGCCCGGAAATGCGGGAGCTCCTCCGCACGCCGCTGATGCTCTCCATCTTTCTCCAGTCCGCCCGGGCGGAAAGCCGCCAGCTGTCTGTCTCCAACCAAGAGGAGCTTTTAAGCGCCTATTTCGGCGCGCTTCTGAATAAGGAGCTGCAAGGTCTTCCAAACGATGCGGACATTCGCTGGCAGACCGACGCCGCCATGTCCTTCGTCCTGCCCGCCATCGCTCGGGAACTCCAGCAAAAAGGCCATGCCCTGGAGGACGCGGAGGTCCTTCCCACCGTCGAGCGCTGCTACCGCCTCTTTTCCGACCGGCTGCTCCGGCGGGCCTTCCCCCAGTGGATCGGCCATTCCAAGGCCATCCGCGGCGGTTCCGCCAATGCCGAGGAGTGGTATGGGCTGCTGATTCACGAGCTGCTTTGGAAGCGTCTGGGCCTCCTGGTACGCGATGAGCAGGGGCGCTACCGCATCTGCCATGAAACCGTGGCGGAGTATCTGACCACCATTGAAAACGGCAACGCCCGGAAACTCCTGCGGCAGCGCCGCCTGCGCCGCGCCCTGGCAGCTGCCGCACTGGCGCTGTGTCTGGTGTCGGGCTGGTTCTATTATGCCGCGTTCATCCGCCCCCCGGCCTACAGCGGGGACTACGAGGAAGCGGTTTTCGTTTACGGTCTCAACGGCTACTCCTATGCGGCGCGGCAGTACGAAAAGATGCGCGGCTTGATTGACTGCGCCCTTGAAACGCCGGAACAATATTCGCGGGAAAAGGAGTCCTTTGACTATTTTATTGACCGGATCTCTGACGAAGCCACTACGGACTACATGCTGGATGCCATGCAGCGGATGCTTCTCACCGGCGAGGTATTTTCCTGGTCCTACAAGAAGCTGGACGATGCCCGCTATCAGGAATTGCTGAAGCTGGAGCAGGAGCGGCGGGATGAGTATAAAACGCTCGCCTCCGTGCTGACCTACGTTATGGAAGACCCGCGCGGAAACCGGCTGTACGGCGATACATACCCGGAGCTTTTGTCTGAGCTGGTGGAACTTGACGCGGACATTGCCGCGGCATTGTACGAGATTGTCTGCATACCCCACCTGACCAGCACAGTGCTTCAGGGAAACGAGGCTCTCCTCCGCGCACAGCATACGCTTGAGGTTTCCGCCGCGGAGCTGAATCTGCACCTCAGCGGCGAAACCGATCTGGAAATTTTAAACCGCCGTCTGCTCAATCTACAGGGCCGGCGCACAGCTGCCCGATATGACCTGGGCTTCTGCGGCGCAATTGCCGCGTATCAACACAAAGAGGGGATTTCATGAAAAAGAAAATTTCACTGGCTCTGACCTTGGTCATGCTATGCGCGCTGCTGGCCGCCTGCGGGGGACATTCGCCCGATTCAAACCCGTCCGGCGGCGGGGCGGCTGGCCTGACATCATCCGAGGAATTGGACGAAATCACCCACCGGCTTCTTGCCGACTGGTACGGATATATTGTCCGCTGTGAGTATCTCTACGGGGATATGCGGTGGGCGCTGTCCTACTTAGACCCTTTCTTCGAAAATCACTCCTGGAGCAGCCTCCAAATTGCCCGGGCGGCGATGGATCTCGCCAAGCGCGAGACGGAAGCCGCGGCAGTGCCCCTGGAGCCGCAGATGACGTTTGACGATTATGATAAACTAACCCGGTCCGGCGCAGACGTGAGCGCGGTTCAGCTTGCCGTCAACAGCCTCCAATCACTGACGGATGCGGTTTCCTTGGACTACCATGTCTTCCGGGACTGCTTAAACAGCCCCGCCGAGGAGTTCTTTCTAACATATGAGCTGTCGTATTTTGAGAACTGGGCCAGCCTCATGGGCCGAATGTACGATATCCAACTACGTAACTGCGCCGTGGAGACAGACTATCTTTTGCTGTCCATAGACAACGAGGAATCGGAAGCGCGTTTTGTCGAGGCCATCGCGGCAAACTGCCCGCAGATCAATGCCCGGCGTGAGGGCAACCCTCAAGATCAGGACGCGCTGATGACGCAGCTGACCCAACAGACGGACGAACTGGAAATGCTGGTCGGTGAGCTCAGCGATGTCACCGGCCAGGCCAAGGCGAACCTGGAGCTTTTCAGGGACATGGCCGATTTGGACCCCGCCGGCAGCAATATGGACAACGTCAAAGAATCTATCTCCGCCATCGCCGCCGGCGCCGTGGACCTGAAGGACTTCCCGACCGCCCTGCCGTACCCGGACTGGTGGTATGAAAGGGACAACGAGACCTTTATGTATGTATGGAACGAAAAGAGTCATGGCGAAGGAGGGGAGGATGAGCAAGCGCTCCTCATTCCAACGCCGGGGGATATCATTGAAACCCCTCCCGACCAATATCTCGTGAAGTGGCCGGATGTGCCAAAGGATGAATATCTCTCCTACATGCTCCAGATACAGAAAGACCCGGACATAGCGGAAAATCTCAAGAAGGGAAAAGAGGGGGACGCGTATCTTGCATACTGTGAGACTGCGTCTGTCCGCTTTTCGCTGATTTGGGAAGAGAACGAGGTTTCCCTGATGTCAGACGGTTCTGTCTGCCTTGCGCCGTATTGGTATTTCTATCTCCAATGTACTTCCTGAGTTTCCATCAAAAGCGAAAAAAGGCCGCGGCCCCTCAGGGCCGCGGCCTTCTTTCATGCCCGGAAACGTCTTGCAAAACGCCCCCGCGTCCTGTGGTAAGCTGAATACGTCAAGGGGGCAGGAGCCGGCAGCGGACGCAAAGAAGGCCCTCCCCCGTGGGGCAAGCCCCGAAGACACCGGCCGGAAGCGGTCCGCAAAAGCCGGCCGGACCCCCGTGTAAAATAAGACCATCCCAAATCGAAAGGAGGAACGGAGCATGACTCGTCTCATAGACAAGCTGGAACGCGATATCCTGACTCCCTGCGCCGGTCCCGCAGCTCCCTTCCAGGAAGCGTGCGGCAGGCAATTCCGGAAACGGCCCGCAAGTTTCCAAAAACCCAAGGTGTAACATCAACTCAGCCAAACGGTACAGAAATTAAGGAGGAAACATCATGGAAAAGTTCTTAATCGCTTACGGCCCTATCGTCGCACAAAAAATCCTTCGGGCGGCCTTCCCGAACTGGCCCCTCTGGTAAGCCCCCCCCCAGCGCCGTCTCCGCAAGATTCAAACACACTCAAACATTTTGTCAAGATTTAGGAGGAATTACAATGTCTTACTACATGATGAAGGATATCGTAGCCGCCCTGAAGGACTACTACGTCCGCGCAAATGAAACCGAACGCATTATTTTGAACTCCGCGCTGGCCGCGGCAGCCGCCGACGCCATGGGAGGCATTATCCCCGGCCTGGCCATCCCTGCCATCATTATCGGCTGCTTCGGCGCCGTGTGGGCGATGTACATCTCTCTGTGCTCCACTCTGGGGATTTCCCTGAAAGAAAACGTTTTGAAGCTGCTGGCACGGGCTGCCCTCGCAAATATCACCGCAAACCTGGGCAGCGTCCTGATCGCGATGTTTGCCGGAATGTTCATCCCCGGCGCCTCCATCCTGGCATCCGCCGCCGTATCCTTTATCACCGTCTATCTGGCCGGCATTGTGTTTCTGCGCCTGATCCTGAAGATGGCCCAAAAGAGCAGGGATCCCTACACCTTCAGCGACATCAGCGCCAGTGAAATGAAAGCGGCGGCCCGCAACATCACGGTCACCAAGGAAGACCTGAGAGCGGCGAAAGCGGTGTACGACGCCAATCCCAGCTGAGGTTATTCATTCTACTTATCCAAATTGAGGGGGATTTAAAAATGGAAAGGATTATCATCAAATGCGCCCCTATGGCAGCCAGGTTTGTGCAGCAGCTTCTTCGCGGCGCGATTCCCTGGTGGCCTCTCTGAGGCCCCCCAGCCGCCTGGATAGCGGCATACCCAAACAAAAAATCAGGATCAAGCGGGGTCAGACGGCCCCGCTTGATCCAAAAGGAGGTTTGCACATGGATCCCGCATTCCTTATCCCTTTACTTCCAGCAAATCGGTTCCCGCCGTAATCGCGCCTTCCGCGATGGGGGCGACGCTCTGATAGTCCTCGGTGTTGCAGATAATCATGGGAGTGGTCAGCAGGTAGCCCGCCGCTTGAATGGCCTCCATGTCAAAGGAGATCAGCAGGTCGCCCTTCTTTACCTTCTGCCCCACTTCCACGTGGGCCTCGAAGTGCTTGCCTCCCAGCTCCACGGTGTTGATGCCGATGTGGAGCAGGATTTCCACGCCGTCCTCCGTCACCAGGCCGATGGCGTGGTGGGTGTCGAAGAGATTGTCCACCTCTCCGTCCGCCGGGGCGTAGAGCTTGCCCTCGCTGGGCTCCACGGCCACGCCGTCGCCCAGGATGCAGTTGGAGAAGGCCTCGTCCTGGACCTCCGCCATGGGGACCACCGTGCCGTTCATATGGGCCGCCAGCACCGCGTCCTGCTTGGCGGGAGCGGCGGGCTTCTCAGCGGCGGCAGGGGCCGCGGGAGCGGCGATCTGGTCCAGCCGGTCCGCCTCGGGGCTCTCCATGAAGTCCACCAGGTTGGACTTGATGACGGCCACCTGGGGCCCGTAGACCACCTGAACGCCGTTGCCCTTGTGGATGACGCCGGAGGCCCCGGACTGCTTCAGCATGGTGTCGGAGACCTTGCCCGGGTCGATGACCGTCACCCGGAGGCGGGTGGCGCAGCAGTCCACGTCGGAGAGGTTCGCCTTGCCGCCCAGGCCCTTGAGAATCAGGGCGGACACCGGGTCGGACACCCCCGCGGGGCTGGAGCCGTCGGGACCCACGCCGGTCTTGGCCTTGAAGTCGGAGCGGGTGAAGAGCTTGGTTTCCTCGTCGTCCTCCTCCCGGCCCGGGGTTTTCAGGTTCATTTTGGTGATCATGAGATAGAAGGTGAAGTAGTAGACCACGAAATACACCGCGCCTACCACGACAATCCAGATCCAGTGGGTCTTGGCGTTGCCCTGGAGGATGCCGAAGAGGGTCAGGTCGATGATGCCGCCGGAGAAGGTCATGCCCACGCCCACGTGAAAGATGTGCATCAGCATATAGGAGAGTCCCGCGTACACGCAGTGGACGGCGTACATCAGGGGCGCCACGAAGAGGAAGGTGAACTCCAGGGGCTCCGTGATGCCCGTCAGCATGGCGGTGACGGCGGCGGAGATCAGCAGGCCGCCGGCCACCTTCCGCTTCTCCGGCTTGGCGGTCTTGTACATGGCCAGGGCCGCGCCGGGAAGGCCGAAGATCATGAAGGGGAACTTGCCCGCCATGAAGCGGGTGGCGGAGACGGAGAACACCTCCGTGGATTTGGAGGCCAGCTCCGCGAAGAAGATGTTCTGGGCTCCCTGGATGGTGACGCCGTCCACGATGGCGCTGCCGCCCAGGGCGGTCTGCCAGAAGGGCATATAGAAGACGTGGTGCAGGCCAAAGGGAATCAGGGCCCGCTCCAGGATGCCGTAAATCCAGGTGCCCGCGTAGCCGGAGCGGACCACCAGGTCGCCCAGGGCGGCGATGCCCATCTGGACAATGGGCCAGACGTAGAACATGGCGATGCCCACCACCACGAAGACGGCGGTGCAGACGATGGGCACGAAGCGGGTGCCGCCGAAGAAGGACAGCACCTGGGGGAGCTGAATCTTATAGAAGCGGTTGTGGAGGGCCGCCACGCCCAGGCCCACGATGATGCCGCCGAAGACGCCCATTTGCAGCGTGGTGATCCCTAAGGTGGAGGTGGTGGTGTTGACCGCCATGGCCTCCACGCCGCCCCGGGCCGTGATCATGGCGGAAATGGCCGTGTTCATGACCAGGTAGGCGATGGCGCCGGAGAGGGCCGCTACCTCTTTTTCCTTCTTCGCCATGCCGATGGCCACGCCCATGGCGAAGAGCAGGGCCAGGTTGTTGAAAACGGCGCTTCCGCATTGGTTCATAATGTCCAAAATGGTGTAAGCAAAGCCGCCCTCGTAGATGACCCCGGTGAGGCCGTAGGCCTCCAGCATGGTCTGGTTCGTGAACGAGCTGCCGATACCCAGCAGCAGGCCCGCCACGGGCAGCAGGGCGATGGGCAGCATGAACGAGCGGCCCACCCGCTGCAAGACGCCGAAAATCTTGTCCTTCATGAAATGTCCTCCTTGTCACACAGTATGGCTGAAATTAGTAAAACCCATACCGCCCGGGCCGGAAGAGGATTCCGGCCCAGGCCGCATGGGTTTCGCCCGATGTTGGTTACGATCCCGCGGTATTCACTTTCGGGGAAGGTTGATGCGCTTCAAGTGGATGGTCAGGTAGATGAGCTCCTCGTCGGAGACCTCCTTCTGGTAGGTATTTTTGATGTACTCCCCCAGGCACTGGGCGCATTTGTAGTGCTGCGCGCAGCTGCGGACGATCATGTCCCGGAAGTCCGGGTCGTAGCTGTCGGAGACTCCCGGCGCGGCCTGGAACAGCCGCTGGGCGAAGTAGCGCAGGTGGACCACGAAGCGGTTAAAGTCCAGGGACTCCCGGTCGAAGGTCCTCTGGTAGAAGTACTCCACCACCTCCAGCGCCCCCTCGATGAGGCGGGTGATGTCGTACATGACGCTCATGGAGGTGTTCAGCTCCGCGTTCACAATGTGCAGGGCGATGAAGGAAGCCTCGCTGGGGTTCAGGTCCGCCTGAAGCTCCTCCCGAATGACCCGGAGGCAGTGCCGGCCCAGGCGGTATTCCGCGGGGTAGTAGCTCATCACGGCCCCCTCCAGGGGGTTCGTGAACTCCACGCCGTTTTCCTTGCGTTTGATGGCAAAGCTGATGTGGTCCGCCAGGGTGATGAGCAGGGACTCGTTCAGCGGGGCGGTGATTTGGGTCTTGACGTACTCAATCAGGTCCTGGGTGAGGCGCAGGTGCTCAATGGGAATCTGCGCGCACAGCTCCCGGAGTTTCCGCTGCTCCGCCTTGCCCTCCATGCGGTAGGTCTTCTCGAAAAGGGACGGGTCCGCCCGCTCCCCGATTTTCCGCTGGAAGCCCAGGCCCTTTCCGGTGACAATCATTTCGCCGCCCTGGTCGTCCACCACGCAGAGGATGTTGTTGTTGATGACTTTTTTAATCCGCAGCGCCCCCGCCCCCTCAAAAAAACAGACCCACCCCGTTCCAGTATCCCCGTAAGTGCGCGAAGACAGCGGCGGAGACAGCGGCACAGAGTTGGTCAAGCCCGGCGAGCCGGTAACATTCCAACATTTATTTCGCCCTTATCATAACGTTCCCGGGCGGAGAAGTCAAGGGGAGACGCGCAGCGGGCGCGCGATTCTACCGTTTCCACAATTTCACCCGGCATTTTTGACGGCTGCGTCAAGGTGAGGAAGGGCATGTACACAGCAGAAAAACAACTGTGCGCCTATGGAGAATTGCACAAAGGCGGTTTTTCGCGGGTCCCCGGATTTTGGCGGAGCTTCTGAAATTCGGCGGAAGGTCCCGCTTTCCGGAGGAAAAGCGTTGACAGGGCGGCGTTTGCCCTCGTATAATTGGGAACACGAGAGAGAGCGGCGGCCCCCTCCGGGGGGCCGCCCTCTTTTCTTCAAAAATTTTCCGCATTAAAGCGGTGAACCGCGCCGCCGGGGGGAAGGCCCGCCCGGCAGAGCGATTCTGATGAGAAACGGAGTGATTCCCGTGAAAAATTCCGCTCCATTGTACGACCCCCGGTTTGAGCACGACGCCTGCGGCATCGGCGCGGTGGTGGACGTGAAGGGCCGGAAATCCTATGAGACCGTGGACAGCGCCCTGAAAATCGTAGAGAAGCTGG
>CATNDJ010000055.1:4321-10848 GCA_950097265.1 uncultured Oscillibacter sp. | reverse complement strand
ATAATAACATTCTGCGCTGATATGTGTCAAGCAAGGACCGGATAAAAAAGAGCGCCCCAACGGGGCGCTCCCTGTTCGTTTAACCGGCCTGCTCCGCCTGAACGGCGGACTGGAGGGACTGGAGCTTCTCCCAGAAGTCCCCAGCGTCGATCCTGCCGAAGGCGTCGGTTTTCTCCACGCCCAGCCGCTCCCGCTCCTGGTCCAGGGACTTCTGGAACAGGTCGTTGACGCAGTCGGTGCGGAACTCGTCGGGGTTCATGGGCAGGCGGAGGATGATGTGGTAGCCGAAGTCGCTTTCCACCACGCCGCTGATCTCCCCGTTCTTCAGGGCCAGGGCGGCCTCCTCAAAGGGGGCCACCATCTTGCCCTTCTCTGTGGTGTAGCCCTCTGGGTTGGCTTCCAGGCCGGTGTCCTCGCTGTACTGGCGCATCAGATCGTCAAAGAGGGCGATGGGGTCCTCCGCCGCCCGGAGCTGGGAGAGCAGATCGTCGGCGGTGGCCCTCTTCTGGGCGATGGCGGCCTCGTCCAAGGGTTCCTGGGTGTCCAGGTCAATGGTGGCCAGCAGGATGTGCTTGGCCCGATACCGGCCAATGTCGTTCAGGTAGGCGTTCACCTCGGCGTCGGTGGGATAGTGGCCGCTGTCCTCGCCGAAGCGCTTCTCCCGGAGCTGGTTATACAGGTCGGAGTTCTCGTTGAGGGTGGTAAGCAGCTCCTTGGTGAGCATAGTGGCCCAGAACATGTGGGTGACCTTCTCCTCGTCGCCCTCCGCCTGGATCACCATATCCAGATATTCGGCCTCCAGTTCGGAGGCGACGGAGGGGTCGGGGGTGAGGCCGTCCTGCTTGGCCATCTCCCGTATGGAGCAGTGGAGGACGGCGGCGTCCAGAGCCTGATCCAGCATATACTGGGCAAAGGTGACGCCCTCGGTCATCTCGGTATCCCAGGGCAAGGCGGTCATCTGCCCGCCGAACTGGGACAGATAGCTGCTGATGACCTGGCTGAGCCAGTAGAGCAGATGCCCGGCGGTGATGTCCGCCTCGCCCAGCCGGGCCACCACCTCGTCCCCGGCCAGGCCGGAGACCGCCAGATAGGGATCGGTCACCTGGGACAGGTCCATGGGCTTCGCCTGAGCGGAGGACCCGGAGGAGGAGCCGGACAGAGAGCCCGAACCGGCGGTGAAGTCGGTTGTGGTTTTGCCGCCGCAGGCGGTGAGGGCGGACAGGGCCGTCACAAGGGCCAGCGTCAGGGCCCCGAAGCGTTTCGTAATTTTCATAATGTGATTCCTTTCTTTGCGGGGAAAATGGTGAACGGCTCTTATCATATCACAGATCAGGGCTGTTGACAAGGCTTCCTTAAGCCTCCAGTGCCTTGGCATAGTCCTCCACCACATGCCGGGCGCACCGGAGGGGGTCCTCGTTCCTGGCCAGCCGGAAGGAGAACCGGGGGACCTCCCCGGGCATGAGGAGCAGCCGCTTGGCATACTTCTCCTGGGCGCACAGGGCGGAGAAGGACTCCAGCCGGAACTCGTCCAGCGTAAAGATCAGCTTATCTCCCTTCTGGGCCAGGTCGTTGATGCGGCACTGGGCGGCCTTCGCCCGGAGGAGGGCCACCGAGAGCAGATTGTTCACCGGCCGGGGGGGCTCGCCGTAGCGGTCGATGAGCTCATCCACCAACTCGTCGGCCTCCTCCTCATTCTGCACGGCGGCGATGCGGCGGTACAGGTCCATCCGCTGCTCCGGGGAGGGGACGTATCGGTCGGGAATGGAGGCGGATACGCTGAGGTTGGCGGCGCATTCAGTCCTTGTGGGCAGGGGCTGGCCTTGCTCCAGCAGCACGGCCTCCTCCAGCAGCTTCAGGTACATATCGTACCCCACCGACAGCAGAAATCCGCTCTGTTCCGGGCCTAAGACGTTGCCCGCGCCCCGGATCTCCAGGTCCCGCATGGCGATCTTAAAGCCGGAGCCGAACTCGGCGAACTCCCGGATGGCCTCCAGCCGTTTGGAGGCCACCTCGCTGAGCACCTTCCCCTTCCGGTAGGTGAGGTAGGCAAAGGCCCGGCGGGACGACCGCCCCACCCGGCCCCGGATCTGGTGGAGCTGGGCCAGCCCCAATTTGTCGGCGTCCTCCATGATAAGGGTGTTCACATTGGGCAGGTCGATGCCCGTCTCGATGATGGTGGTGCACACCAGCACATTCAGCTCCCCGTCGGTCATCTGGGCCATCACATCGTCGATGGCCTCCTGGCTCATGCGCCCGTGGGCCACGCCAATGGCGGCGTCCTCCCCGAGGAGGGTCTGGATGCGGGCGGCGCACCGGTCGATGGTCTCCACCCGGTTGTGGAGGTAGAACACCTGCCCGCCCCGCTCCAGCTCCCGGCGCATGGCGTCGGCCAGAAGGCCCCAGTCGTGCTCCAGCACATAGGTCTGCACCGGCTGGCGGTCGGCGGGGGGCTCCTCCAGAGTGGACATGTCCCGGATGCCGCTGAGGGCCATGTTCAGCGTCCGGGGGATAGGGGTGGCCGACAGGGTGAGCACGTCCACCTGCTTGAAGGTCTCCTTCAGCTTCTCCTTGTGCTGCACCCCGAAGCGCTGCTCCTCGTCCACCACGAGAAGCCCCAGGTCCTTGAAGCGCACATCCTTGTTGAACAGCCGGTGGGTGCCGATGAGGATGTCCACCTCCCCGTTTTCCACCTTGCGCAGGGTCTCCTTCATCTGGGCGGGGGTGCGGAAGCGGGACACCACATCGATGTTCACCGGGTACTTGGCGAACCGGCGCAGGGCGGTGAGGTAGTGCTGTCGGGCCAGGACGGTGGTGGGCACCAGAATGGCGGCCTGCTTGTTGTCCAGTACGCACTTCATCATGGCCCGGAAGGCCACCTCCGTCTTGCCGTAGCCCACGTCGCCGCACAGCAGCCGGTCCATGGGGGTGGGGCGCTCCATGTCCCGCTTGATCTCCCCGATGCAGCGAAGCTGGTCGTCGGTCTCGGTGTACTCGAACTGCTCCTCAAACTCCCGCTGCCAGGGGGAGTCGGGGGAAAAGGCGTAGCCCGGCTGGCGCTGGCGCTGGGCGTAGAGCCGGATCAGCCCTTTGGCCAGGTCCTGCACCGCCTTTTTGGCCTTGGTCTTGGCTTTTTCCCACTCGCCGCCCCCCAGGCGGTTGAGCTTTCTGGTCTCGTTGGCGTCCTCGCCGCCGCCGATGTACTTGCTCACCAGGTCCAGCTGGGTGGCGGGGACGTAGAGTACGTCGCTGCCGGCGTAGGCGATCTTCACATAGTCCTTCTCAATGCCCTCCACCGGCATTTTTACCATGCCCACATACCGGCCCACCCCGTGGTGCTCGTGGACCACCAGGTCACCGGGGGTGAGGTCGGCGTAGGACTTCAGCTTCTGCCGGTTGGTGGCGTCCTTCCGGGTGCGGGACTTCTTGGGTGCGGCCTTCTCTCCCTCGGTGAGGACGGCCAGTTGGATGGAGGGGTACTCAAAGCCGCAGGACAGCCCCCCCACGGCGATGACCACCTGGCCGGGCTGGGGAAGCTCCTTGAGCTGGAAGTCCACGGAGGATTTGATCTTCTGCTCCCGGAGGAGAGTCTGCAGGTCGATGGCCCGCTGTTCTCCGGACACCAGCACCAGGGCGGCGAAGCCGCTGTTCTGGTAGTGAGCCAGGTCCTGGACCGCCGTCTCCAGGCTGGCCAGGAAGGGGGGAAGCTGCTTGGCGGCGACGGACAGCAGCTCCCTGGGAGGCGTGGGGTAGGAGGCGGTGGTAAAGGAGTCCAGATAGACCAGGGGGAAATCCTCCAATTTGCCGAGGAGCTGGGGAAAGGTGAGGGCCAGCCCGGTGCAGGAGGGGTCCAGCTCCCCTTGTTCCAGCAGAGTTTTGGCGTCCTCCTCCAGCTGCCACTGGTAGCTCCTGGCCCGGTCGGCCACCCGGGGGACCTGGTCAAGGATGACGCAGGCGTCGGGGGGGAGGTAGTCGGCGGCGCAGGCCTGCTCCGGATAGATAAGGAGGAGGTAGCGGTCCAGGGCGGGGAAGATCCGCCCCTGGGCGATGGCCTCGCCGTCCTGCTCCAGAGTGGCGGCCAGCTGCCTGTTCCCGTTCTGGAGGGCCTTGGCCGCCAGTTTTTCCATTTTTTTGCTCAGACCTCCGAAGCCGCCGGGAGAGAGTTGAGGAAGGACCTCGGCGGCGGGGAGGAGGAGGGCGGTCTCGATGTTTTCCGTCCTGCGCTGGGTGGCGGGGTCAAAGACCCCCATGGCGTCCACCTCGTCCCCAAAGAATTCCGTCCGGACAGGGCTGTCCATGCCGGGAGAAAATACGTCCAGAATCCCGCCCCGGAGGGCGAACTGGCCAACCCCCTCCACCTGTTCGCACCGGACGTACCCGGCGGCGGACAGGGCTTCGGCCAGCTCGTTCAGCTCAAAGCAGCCGCCCAGTTTCAGCTCCAGACAGCACCGTTCCAGCAGCGCCCGGGGTATGGTGCGCTGGAGCAGTCCTTCCACGGTAGCCACCAGGAAGGGGTATTTCCCGCCGGCCAGACCCTTCATCAGGGCCAGCCGCCTGTGTTCCCACTGGCGGGAAAGGGCGGCGGCGTTGTGAAAGGTGAAGTCCCGGGGACCCAGCACGGGGACGCTCGCCCCGATGAAAGCCCCCAGGTCCCGGGCCAGCTTCTGCCCCTCGCTCTCGTCGGCGCACACCACCACCACCGGCCGGCCGGTGGTCAGGCCAACGCCGGCGGCGATGTGACAGCGGTGAACGGAAGCCGCACCGGACAGGGCCGCAGGGGAGCGGCCTCCTTCCAGCGCGGTCAGGAGCTGTTGAAATTCGGGCAGGCGGTTCAGGGCGGAAGTGAGCAGTTTCATAGGAAACACCTCGAAATTTGGAAAATGGTCCTCAACGCGGCAACGCCCCTGCCCCCGGGAAGGGGGAGGGGTGTGTCGGTATCTTATGGGAAAGAGGAAGGTCAGGTAATCTCGTAGTCCCGACCGAATTGGAGGGAGCCGAAGTCAATGCGCCCCCCGCGGTCGGAGCGGTGGTCATCGTCCTCATCGTCCCCGCGGCTTCCCTCCTGGTAGTCCCGGGCATCGTCCTCGTCGTAGTCATCCTCCTGTTGGGCGCCGGGGGTGAACTCGGCGGTATCGGACAGGTCGGGTTCCTCCTCGTCCTCCGACTCCGCCTTGGCCCGCAGGTTTTCGGCAGTGGCAGCCTCCATAGCCTGGGCCAGCAGGCGCTGGACGTTGTCGTCGATCTCGTCGGCCTTCTCCTGGACCGGGTCGGCGGCGGGCTTGGTCTCGGGGGGATAGAGCTCCTCCAGCTGGGAGAGCAGCTTGGCCTCGCTGGACTGAAGTTCCCGCACCTTGGACACAAAGGCGGCGGTGGACTGCTGGGCCTTCTTCAGGCGGAACTCCTCCGTCTCCAGCTCCCGGGCCAGCTGGAGCTTGCGGTTCTGGGCCTCGGCGTCGGCCTGAGAGAGCAGCTCGTCCCGCTTCCGCTCGGCCTCGCGCACCAGGTCGTCGGCCATCCGCTGGGCGGCCATCAGCGCCTTGCGCATGGCCTCCTCAGTGGAGCGGTACTCCTCCACCTTGTCCACCAGCACCTTCATCTTGTTTTTCAGCACCGCGTTCTCGTTGTACAGCGCGGAGTAGTCCCCGGTGAGGACGTCCAGAAACTCGTCCACCTGGGCCATATTGTAGCCGCCGAAATTGGCCTTTTGGAAGGCTCGTTCAGATACTTCCTGCGGCGTGAGCATAGCGATCCCCTACCTCTCTATAGGAGTGGGAATATCTCCCACTAAAAATACAATCCGTTGTTCTCCAGCTCGTCGATCAGGTCGCCCAGAATGTCCACGTTGTAGGGAGTGATGATGTAGGTGGAGATGGCCACCTTCTTGATCTTGCCCTCCTGGGCGTAGGACACCCCGGCCAAAAAGTCCAGCAGGCGGCGGGCGATCTCGCCGTTGGTGGATTCCAGATTGAGCACCACGGTGCGCTTCTCCCGCAGGTGGTCGGCGATGGAGGAGGCGTCCTCAAACCGCTCGGGCTTCACCAGCACCACCTGGAGCTGGGTGGCGGCCCGGATGTTGACCACCTTATTGGAACGGCGGTCGTCCTCCGGGATGGGAGCGCTGTTGTAGCTGCTGTAGCCGCTGTCTCTGGAGACGCGGTCGGCGCCGCGCTCCCGGCGCTCTACGGGGCGGGGGGAGATGTCAAAATCATCATAATCATCCTCATCCTCGTCCTCATAGGGGTGGGCCAGCCGCTTAAACTCGTCAAAAATTCCCATTTGTAAAATCCTCTTTTCTCAAAGTAGAAGTAAGCTATGGACACGGAGCCGTCAGCGGGCGGGGTTCATGGGGGGGCGGGGACCAAAAAGAGCGGTGCCTACCCGGACCAGGGTGGCGCCCTCTGCGATCGCGTCCTCATAGTCGGCGCTCATGCCCATGGAAAGACAATCCATAACACTTTGATTATCCGACATTTTCTTCATTATGTCAACAAAAAGATTTCGCATTTCGGAAAAATATCTCCGGTTGGCCC
>CATNDJ010000055.1:0-4207 GCA_950097265.1 uncultured Oscillibacter sp. | reverse complement strand
GCTGTGCTCTCCGGCGATATTCACCTCCAAAAGGATGTCCTGCACCAGGCCCAGCTTGTCCGCCTGGGCGGCTACCGCCCGAAGCAGCCGCTCCGAGTCCACAGAGTGGATGAGGGAGACCCTGCCCACCACCTGCTTCACCTTGTTGGTCTGGAGGTGGCCGATGAAGTGGACCTCCGCCCCGGCGTAGGTGCCGGTCTCCAGATGGGCGGTGAGCTCCTGCACCCGGTTTTCCCCGCACAGGCGGATGCCGCCGGCAATGGCGGAGCGGATGGTCTCGTCGGTTTGAACCTTGGTGGCGGCGCACAGGGAGATTTCTCCCGGGTCCCGGCCCGCCGCCCGGGCGGCGGCGGCAATTCTCTCCTGAACGGCTTTGATGTTTTGGGACAGGTCCATGATGATTCCTTCTCTCTGTATCTGTTATACGGTCAGCCCTCCAGCAGCAGGCCGTCCTGCAGGCCGGTGCCCTGGGTGATGACGGAATCCCCGGCCCGGAGAATCTTCCGGCCGGAGCCCAGAGGGCGTACCACATAGTAGTCGCTGCCCTCGTAGAGGATGTCCGCCTCCCGGAACTCGGTACGGCCGTTGACCAGGGCGTATACCCCGACTTTGGAGACGGCGGAGGCGGCGCCGGAGTCGGAGGCCTCCTGGGTAAACTCCACCAGGCGCAAGGCCTGTTTGGGGATGCGCAGGCCGGACCAGCTCTCAAAGACCAGCTCGGCGGTCTGGTGGCGCAGCAAGGTGGTGAGGGTGAGGTATCGGTTGGAGGAAAAGACCACCAGGGTCTTCCCTCCCTCGGTTGCGCCGATGCGGTCTACCGTCATCTCCACGTCCCGGTTCAGCTCCCCGGAGAAGCGCAGGCGGGCGATGTCCCCCTCCTCCAGGCGGCGGGCGGCCTCCTGGGGCAGATTGGCGGCGAAATACCAGGTGTCGGAGGTGATGAGCTTGCCCATGGCGCCGCCGTCCTCCCCAGCGGGGCTGTTGATGAGCTCCTGGAGGGTTGTGGGGGTGAGCTGGTTGACGGTCTCCGGGGTAAGCCGGGTTTCGTAGCCGTCCACCAGGCCGGAAAAGACCCCCGGCGTGGGCGCGGAGACCCGGGTGGTGGCCCGGGCGGACTGGCGGGTGAGGACGGCCAGCTCCTCCCGGAGCTGGCGCAGCCGGGCGGACAGGTCGGCGGAGGCGAGGCCATCCCCGTAGGTGTAGCCCCGCTTGAGCACGCTGCTCTTTACCCCTAACACCTGCTCCCGCAGCTGGGTACAGTCGCCCAGGGCGTAGGAGGCCCGCAGCGACACCATGGACTGGATGATGTTCTCGTCCAGCCGTGCGGCGGACTCTAGGTCGCCCGACTGGGAGACAGCGTCCTCCAGCAGCTCGATGGCCAGCTCCAGCTCCTCAATGTGGGCCTGGCTGGCCTGGGCCTGACTGTCCCGGTAGACCAGGGCAATCTGCTGGCCCTTGCCCACCTTCTCGCCCTCCGCCCGGGTCAGCTCCAGGATGCCGGACTGGGCCGGGAGGACCAGGGCCTCCCGCACCACAAGACCCTCCGCCGTCACGCTGTCGTTGGCGGTGTAGGAGTAGACCTGGGCGGTCTGGTAGGGCTCGTTCAGGGCGCCGAATATGTAGTAGCCCAGATAGAGGGCGATTACCGCGGCGAAGATCAGAATGGTAAAGGTAATCAGGGGTTTTCCTTGTTTCATAGGGGTTCTCTCTTTCGTCGGTACTGGAACTTACTCTATTGCCTCCTCAGTCAGCGGGACGGGCCGCTCGGGTACAATGGTGGAAATGGCGTGCTTGTAGATGACCTGCTGTTTGCCGTCGCTGGTCAGGATGACGGTAAAGGCGTCGAAGCCGGTGATGTAGCCCCGCATCTGAAAGCCGTTCATCAAAAACATGGTGACCGGCCGGCGCTCCCGCCGGGCCTGGGTGAGAAAGATCTCCTGGAGGTTGTTGGTTTTTGTCATTGTTGTCATGATATGTAGCACCTCTTCTTTCTTTGCGGACGGTCAAATCCGTCTCGGCGCCCATATCATATACCAAATTCTTCCAGATATGCTGTCGAACGCTGTAGTACGTCCGCAAAATTCGGGACAGGTCCCCACAGAAGCCGTTTGGCCTCCTGATCGCGCCGGAACCAGGTGCGCTGCCGCTTGGCGTACTGCCGGGAGCGCAGCTTGATCTGGGCGGCGGCGTCCGCCGCCGCAGCTTCTCCGAGGACGACAGGAATCATCTCCTTGTAGCCGATGGCCTGCATGGCGGTGCACCGCCGGGGCACCCCGCTGTCCAGCAAGGCACGGACCTCCTCCACCAGACCGGCCCGCATCATCTTGTCCACCCGGCGGTCGATGCGCGCCCACATGTCCTCCCGGCGTTCGTAGTCCAGGGTGAGGGTGAGGGCGTCGTACCGGGGCGGGACGGCGCGGGTCCGCTCGTTGTGGGCCGTGATGGTCCTGCCAGTGGACAGCCACACCTCCAGTGCCCGGACGATCCGCTTGGCGTCGTTGGGATGGAGGCGGGCGGCGGCGTCCGGGTCGGCCCGGGCCAGCTCCCGGAGAAGGGCCTCCCCGCCCTCCCGGGCGTACCGCGCCTCCAGCTCGGAGCGCAGGGGACTGGCCCCGTCAAAGGCGGCGAAGGTGCGGCCCGAGAGAAGGGAATCAATATACAGCCCCGTCCCCCCGGCGAGGACGGGCAGCTTTCCACAAGAGAGCACATCGTCCACACAGGCCGCCGCCATATCTACATACCGGGCGGCGGAGAAGTCCTCCTCCGGGTCGGCCACGTCGATCATGTGGTGAGGGACGCCCTGCATTTCCTCCGCCGTGGGTTTGGCGGTGCCGATGTCCATGCGGCGGTATATCTGCATGGAATCGGCGGACACCACCTCGCCGTTATGGCGCTTGGCCAGCTCCGCCGCCAGCCAGGTTTTTCCCGAGGCCGTGGGGCCGGTGATGACTAAGATTTTAGGGGGCATAGTGCCGCCTCCTTGCGGATGTTGTCGAAATATGGTACAATTGCGGCGCCGTCTTTACAGGTTCCTTCCGTCCTGCCAAAGGGAAGGAGGTGAATCCCTATGGACGTCTTTCTAGATCTCGTTGTGTCCGCTGCTGCGAATGTCATTGGTTATTACATTTGCCGGTGGGTTGACAGACACACGAAAAGACGGTAGGCAGAAGAACCCCCGGAGAGGTCGCATCTCTCCGGGGGTTCGCCTGTGAATCCTATGGACGCTTTCATTTTGTCATTGGCTGGACTTATTATAGCACAGCTATTACACAATATGCAAGGGTTCCGGAGAGGTTTTTATTCAGTTTTTCTTCGCGAATAGCAAAGTATACCTGGAGGTGTACATATGGAAAGCCTGCTCTATAAAATATACAGCCTGGAGGCCGTTACGCCCGCTTGAACTGCTTTTCCAGCTCCTTTTTGGTCAGCGTAATCGCCACCGGCCGGCCGTGGGGGCAGTATTTCACCTGCCCGGACATGACGGCGGCGGCCACCCGTTCCAGCTCCTGAGGGGCGGAGTGCCAGCCTCCCTTGATGGCCGCCTTGCAGGCCATGGTGTGGAGCAGCTCGTCCCGGGCGGCGGCGGGGTCGGCGCTCCCGGCGGTGAGCAGCCTCCGGGCCAGCTCCTCCAGGGCGGCGGGGATGTCGGCGGCGTCCAGGTAGTCAGGCGCCCGGCGCACCGCCAGGTCCGCCCCCAGCTCGTCCGCCTCAAAGCCGAACTCCTCCAGCAGCGCCCGGCGGTCCAGAAGGGCCTCCCGCTCCGGAGGAGACAGCCGGCACACCGCCGGGGTAAGCAGGACCTGGGACATGGGGTCGTAGCCTGCGGCCTTCATCCGGTCGAAGTTCATCCGCTCGTGGGCGGCGTGCTTGTCGATGAGGTACACCGTGTCCCCCTGCTCCACGATGATGTAGGTGCTGAGTATTTCTCCGGCCACGCGCCAGGCGTTGTTGGCACAAATTTCGCTCTGCTCCGTCCGGCTGCCGCCGGATATCCGCTCCGCTTCGTTGTGCCTCCTCTCCAAACCGGACCCGCTTCGCTGTGCTCCGGTTTGGGCGGCGGAGACCCTTGGCGGCTGCGTCTCAACCGGACCTGGGGCTGCCGGAGCAAGCCGGGAAATTGCGGGCGCTGCCGGTTTGGACGGCGGCGTATAGGCGCTGTCATGGACTCGGACGACGGCTGGTTGGGGGGGGGTCTGCGGATGGACGG
>CATNDJ010000054.1 GCA_950097265.1 uncultured Oscillibacter sp. | reverse complement strand
CCGAAGCCGTGGGGCAGCAGCTCCCGGAGGGTCCGGGACAGCTCCTCCCCCTTTCCGTTGAGGCTGATAACCTCCATGTCCGGGGCGAACTCGTAGAGCACCTGGCGGCAGACGGCGCAGGGGACGCAGAAGTCCTCGCACCTTCCGGCCACGGCGATGCGGATGAAGTCCCGGCGCCCCTCGCTGACGGCCTTGCCCACGGCCACCCGCTCGGCGCAGAGGGTGGGGGAGTAGGCGGCGTTCTCGATGTTGCAGCCGGTAAAGACCGTGCCGTCGGAGCACTCCAGGGCCGCCCCCACGGGGAAGTGGGAATAGGGGCAGTAAGAGCGCTCCGTCATGGAGACGGCCAGGGCTTTCAGTTCTTCTCTGGTCATGGCAAAAGCTCCTTTCTCATTCCTCCGCCCAGGATACTTCTCTCTGCGGGCGGACGTCCAAGTCTATGATATCCTTCGCGTCGTAGAATTGCAGGTAGCGGTCCCGGGAGTGGCGCAGCGTCGTCCCGTCGGGATGGAGGCGGTCGCAGATGACGGCGCTGACATCCTTCTTGATAAAGCTGAAGCTCTCCACCCCCACGGAGCAGAAGACCCGGAAGCCCTGCTCCTGCAAGTACCGGAAGGCGGGTCCCGTCATGGTCCAGTCGTTGCCGTCGGGGCGCTCGCCGTGGGGATAGAAAAGTATCGCGGTTTCCCCCACCAGGCTGCCCACCTCGTCCAGCCAGCGCTCCGTGTCCGCCTGGATGCGGGTCATGTTGCCGTCTCCCAGCCGGATGTGGCCCCAGGTGTGGCTTCCGAAGGTCCAGCCGGTGCGGCGGAGCTCCTCGATAATGGGGGCCACGGCCTCCCGCTCCTTCTGGCGGTTCGCCTCCTTGGCCTCGTCCCACTCCTGGGTGTCCGTCTGGGTCCGGTAGCCCAGGATGCCCTCGTAGCCCGTCAGGCTCAGGCAGCCCTTGGCTCCGAAGGGAGAGAAATCCGGGTGCTCCTCCACAAACTTGTCCAGAATGGGGATGGCGTCCAGGTCCCGGCTGACCACTTCATTGCCCTCCGGATCCTTTCCCCAGGAGGCGATCTTCAAATCCTCCCCGATGACGAGCTTATAGGTCAGGCCGTTTTCCAGCATGTAGGGGTAATAGTTCGTGTCGTCGTAGCTGAGGACCAGGGGCTTTTTCCCCTCCGGGAGGTAGAGGGTGTTCCGGACCATATGGGGGCTCTCCTCCCCCTCCTCCTCGCTCCAGACGCTGCCCACGTCTACCAGGACGTAGCCCTTATCATAGACGCTCTGGAGGATTTTATGATACTCGTCCACGGTGACCATGAAGTCGTCCAGGCCGTTTGCCTGGCTGTCCCCGTCGAAGGCCAGCTCCGGATACGCGATAACCGGGTGGAAGAACAGGTGCTCCACCGCGCCGGTCCAGGGGACATAGCCTTCCCGCTCCTCCGTGGGATCCTTGATCTCATAGGGCTCCCGCACCGGGGCCGGAGGCGGCTCGGGCTCCCGGACCTCCGGTTCCGGCGGAGGCGGCTCCTCCGGAGCCGGGGCCGGGGAGGAACAGGCGGTCAGGAGGAAAAGCGTCAGCACAAGGCTCCATATTCGGCGCATGGCGTCGGTTCCTTTCTGTCGAAAAATCTGTGGTCTCAGTATAACAGATTTTCCGCCGGAAAGGTGTAACAAATTTATGACAGTTTTTTGGCGGAGGCGCACGAAGCGCCGGCAGAACGCCCTCCGGTCCTTGACAACCGGAAGGCGTTTTTTTACAATGGAGGGGCAGACTATTCATCATGGAGGTTTTTTCTATGAAGCGTTCAGCGGGCATCCTTCTGCCCATTTTTTCCCTTCCCTCGGAATACGGCATAGGCTCCCTGGGGACGGAGGCCCGTGCCTTCGCCAACTTCCTCCAGGACGCGGGCCAGTCCTGGTGGCAGATCCTCCCCGTGGGCCCCGCCGGGGCCGGGGACTCCCCCTATGCCAGCGAGTCCACCTTCGCCGGAAACCCCCTGTTTATCGACCTGGACCTGCTGGCCAGGGACGGTCTTCTGACGGAGGAGGAGCTGGCCTCCGCCCGGGTCCCCGCCGGGGATAAAATCGACTACGGCGCGCTGAAAAAGAGCCGGGAGCCCCTGCTGCGGGCGGCCTTCTCCCGGGTCAGCGGCGAGGCGGCGGAGGCCGCCCGGGCCTTTGCCGAGGAGCGGCCCTGGGTCCGGGAGTACGCCCTGTACCGGGCCGCCAAGCGGCATTTCGGGGACCTGCCCTGGTTCCGGTGGCCCGACGAGGGCCTGCGCCGCCACGAGCCCGGGGCCGTGGAGCGCTGGCGGGTGGAACTGGCCGAGGAGGTCGCGTTTCAAACCTGCCTCCAGTACTGGTTTTTCACCCAGTGGGCGGCGCTGAAAACCTATGTCAACGGCCTGGGCCTGGGCCTCATCGGGGACCTGCCCATCTACGTCTCCCTGGACTCCGCCGACGTGTGGAGCGAGCGGAAGGAGTTCCTCCTGGACGAAGAGGGCAAGCCCTCCAAGGTGGCCGGGGTCCCGCCGGACTACTTCTCCGAGGACGGCCAGCTCTGGGGGAATCCCCTCTACGACTGGGAGGCCATGAAGCGGGGCGGCTTCGGCTGGTGGATCCGCCGGGTGGAGGGGGCCTCCAAGCTCTTCGACGTCATCCGCATCGACCACTTCCGGGGTCTGGAGAGCTACTGGGCCGTCCCGGCGGAGGCGGAGACCGCCCGGGAGGGCGCCTGGGAGAAGGGCCCCGGCATGGACCTTCTGGGGGTGCTGTCCTCCTGGTTCCAGGGCGTTTCCTTCATCGCCGAGGATTTGGGTATTCTCACCGACGGGGTCCATCGCCTCCGGGAGGAGTCCGGCCTTCCGGGGATGAAGGTCCTGGAGTTCGCCTTCTCGGACCCCTCCAACGCCTATCTGCCCCACAACTACCGGCCGAACTGCGTCTGCTACACCGGCACCCACGACAACGACACCGCCGCCGGGTGGTACGCCTCCGCCCCCAAGCGGGAGCGGGCCTTCGCCGAGAAGTACCTGGGCGCCTCCGGGGCAGAGGAGGTGCGCCTTGCCCTGCTCCGGGCGGGCCAGGGCAGCGTGGCGGAGCTTTTCGTGGCCCAGATGCAGGATTACCTGGGCCTGGGCGGCGAAAGCCGCATCAACGTCCCCGGCGTGGCCTCCGGGAACTGGCGCTGGCGGCTCCTCCCCGGCCAGGCCACCGCGGAGCTGGCGGAGGAAATCCGCTCCTTGACCTCCTTCTACGGCCGCTGTCCCTGGATCCCGGAGCCGGAAGAACCGGAGGCGCCGGAGGAATCCGGCGAAACAGACAAAGAAAAGGATTGACTTTAGGCGGAATGCCAAAAATTTCCGCAAAATTTGCGTTTTGGTCATTCCGCCGATTCCCCGTCCCCGCCTCTCACATATATAATGGAGCCGTCACATAAGATGGAGCGTCCGCCCTGGCGCGGGCGCGGAAGTGAGGAATACTGCATGGATATTTTTTCCCTGTTCACCCTCTGCGGGGGTCTTGCCTTCTTCCTCTACGGCATGACCACCATGTCCAAGAGCCTGGAGAAGATGGCCGGCGGCCGGCTGGAGCGGCTTTTGAAGCGCATGACCTCCAACCCCATGAAGGGCCTGCTTCTGGGGGCGGGCATCACCATCGCGGTCCAGTCTTCCTCGGCGGTGACGGTGATGCTGGTGGGCCTGGTGAACTCCGGCGTGATGGAGCTGGGCCAGACCATCGGGGTCATCATGGGCTCCAACGTGGGCACCACGCTGACGGCCTGGATTCTCTCCCTCACGGGCATTGAGAGCGAGAGCGTGCTTTTGAACCTGCTGAAGCCGGAGAACTTCTCCCCCCTCTTCGCCCTGGCGGGCATATTGCTCATCATGGGCTCCAAGCGCCAGCGGCGGCGGGACATCGGGCGCATTCTCATCGGCTTCGCCATTTTGATGTCCGGCATGGAAATGATGAAAAATTCCGTCAGCCCTCTGGCGGAGCTGCCGGGCTTCTCGGACCTGCTGACGGCCTTCCGCAATCCCCTGCTGGGCGTGGCCGTGGGCGCGGCGTTCACCGGGGTCATTCAGTCCTCGGCGGCTTCCGTTGGCATTTTGCAGGCCCTGGCTCTCACCGGGTCCATCACCTATGGCATGGCCATCCCCATCATCATGGGCCAGAACATCGGCACCTGCGTCACGGCGCTGATCTCCTCCATCGGGGTCTCCCGGGGGGCCAAGCGGGTGTCCGTCATCCACATCGCCTTCAATGTCATCGGCACGGCCATCGGCCTCATCGTCTTCTGCGGCGGGGACCTGCTCTTCCACTTCCCCTTTATGGACGCCGCCGTAGGGGCCGTGGGCGTGGCCCTGTGCCACACGGTCTTCAACGTGGGCACCACCGCCCTGCTGCTGCCCTTCTCCCGCCAGCTGGAATGGCTGGCCCGGGCGGCTGTCAAGGAAGAGGACAAGACCCCCCAGTTTGCCTTCCTGGACCCCCTGCTGATCCGGACCCCCGGCGCGGCGGTCAGCGAGTGCGCCGCCATGACCAACGAAATGGCGGCCCTGGCCCGGAGGAGCCTGCTGGCCTCCCTGGGGCAGCTCTCCCGATATGACGGGGAGCTGGAGGCGGAGCTTCTGGAAAACGAGGACAAGCTGGACGTCTACGAGGACCGCCTCAGCGGCTACCTGGTGCAGATTTCCCAGCACGGCCTCTCCATGGAGGACATCCACACGGTCTCCCGGCTGCTCCACGCCATCGGGGACTTCGAGCGCATCGGGGACCACGCGCTGAACATTCAGGAGTCCGCCCGGGAGCTCCACGAGAAGGGCTTGAGCTTCTCCGGCGCGGCGGAGGCGGAGCTGCGGGTGCTGGAGCGGGCTCTGGAGGACATTCTGACCGCCTCCGTGGACTGCTTCCGCTCCGACGATCCCGCCGCCGCCAGAACGGTGGAGCCCCTGGAGGAGACCGTGGACCGGCTCACCGACGAGATTCGGGCCCGGCACATCCGGCGGCTCCAGAGTGGGGAGTGCACCATTCAGCTGGGCTTCATTCTGAACGACCTGCTGACGAATCTGGAGCGGGTGTCCGACCACTGCTCCAACATCGCCGTCTGCGTCATCGAGGAGCGGGAGGACCACGCCGAGCAGCGCCACGCCTACCTCCACGACTTCAAGGCCGCCGGGGAGTTCACCGAGAGTCTGGACAAGGATCTGGAGAAATACAAACTGCCGTAATCAAGACGCGAAAAGGACCGCCGGAGGAAATCCGGCGGTCCTTTTATTAAATCAGCTACAGGTAGTTCAGCGGGTTCTTGGCCACGCCGTTGTAGCGGACCTCGAAGTGGCAGTGGTTTCCGGTGGAGTTTCCGGTGGAGCCGGCCCGGGCGATCTGCTGGCCCTTGTAGACCTTCTGGCCTACGGAGACCGTCAGGCTGCTGTTGTGGCCGTACCGGGTCACATAGCCGTTCCCGTGGTCGATCTGGACCAGGTAGCCGTAGCCGCCCATCCACCCGGCGTAGGTGACTGTGCCGCCGTCTGCGGCGTAGATGGGAGTCCCTCTCGGGACGGCGATGTCGATGCCCTTGTGGTTGGTGGACCCGATGCCGCCGGGGGACTTCCGCCCGCCGAAGCGGGAGGTGATGCGCCCGGTGACGGGCCAGCGGAAGCTGCCGGTGGGCAGCCAGGTGGGCCGGGGCTTGGTGCCCTGGAGCCGGTACTCGGTGACGGGCTCCTGGAGGGTGACGGAGGAGAGGACCGTCCGCTCGGTCTCCTGGCCGTTGACATAGGTGACGTTGGCCACGGTGTCCGCCGCGCCGAACTGTCCGGCGGAGGTGACTTTATAGTCGCCCACGTAGATGTCCGGGCTGTTGGTGTACTCCACGGCGAAGGCCACGCTGTCCACATAGTGCTCCTGCTGGACCACGGTCATGGTCAGGTAGGGCACGGAGGCGGACATGGTGAGGATTTCGCCGATTTGCAGCTTGTCGATGTCATAGCCGGGGTTCAGGGCCAGCAGCTCCTTGGAGGTCAGGCCGTGGTCCTCCGCAATCTCAGACCAGGTGTCCCCCTTGGCCACGGTGTAGGTGACCTCGGCGGTCTTGGTGCTGTAGAGGGTCTCGGCCACGTAGCCCAGGTTCACCAGGCTGTCGGTGGCCACGTACTCCTCCTTGACCTCCACGTTTTCGGCGAAGGAGACGGAGATGGTTCCCTCGTTGGTGGCGGAAAGGCGCATCTGCTCCAAAAGCTGCTCCAGGGCCCCCTTATAGGGCGTGGCCCCGATGCGCTCCCCGTCCACGTACAGGCAGTAAGCGGTGGTTACCATGCCCACCTCCTGGCTCAGGGCCTCCTCGTAGACCTCCTTGTCCACCAGGTCCTGGCGGCGGAGAAGGCCGGTGGAGTACTGGATGAGGGAGTCGTCAATGGTGAAGCTCCTGCCCAGGGTCCGGGCGGTGACCTGTTCCAGCTCCGTCCGGGCCTCCTCGGCCTCCGCCTGATCGGCCAGATTGGCCAGGACCTTTCCGTCGTAGGTGACGGTGACGCCGTTGGTGTAGGTGGAGACGAACAGCAGTGCCGCCGCCAGCACGCAGCCTCCCGTCAGGAAGACCAGGGGATGGACCCGCCAGCGGCGCTTTTTCTGGGCGCTCTGGGCGCTCTTCTGCCGGGAGGCGCTGTTCTTCTGCAGCACCCGCTCCTGGAGCAGGCTCCCCCACATGGGCAGCAGCCCCCAAAAGAACAGCATCAGCTGAATGGGCAGCCGCTCGGACTCCGGGAAGCGGTGGGCCTTGTTCTCCCGGACGATGCGCCGCCAGCGGCGGCGGAAGTGCAGCCGCTTCTGGGCAATGGCCTGCCGGGGGGAACGGCTCTCCCGCCGCTCCGCGGGACGGGCCGCCTTCCGGGGAGCGCGGCGCTCCCGGCTCTGGGAGGACGAGGGGGAACGGCGGCGTTCCCGGCGCTCCGGGAGCTCCCGTTCTCCCTCCTCCGGCGTCCAGTCCCGGATGGAGGGGGGCAGATCCCACTCCCGCCAGGGGCTCCAGCCCTCGGGGAAGTCCTCCCGCCCTCCGGCGGCCTCCGTCTTAGGTCTGTCCTCCTGAGGCGGCGGGGCCTGGACGGTGGTTTTTTTCCTGTCTTCGCTCATAGGGTCTCCTTGCGGCGGACACGGGCCCGCCCTGAAAAAGTTACAATTTGTTACCAATGCCTATCATACCGCTTTTTTCCCCATCCGTCAAGTCCCAGGAGGGGCAAAAAAGGGAGCGGATTCCGGGACTTTCCGGCGTTTTCGACAGGAAGCGCCCCGGGCGGCGGCTTCAGTGTGCCACATGGGAACTGGGAATTGGTGACAAAACCGTAAATTTTTATGAAACAGCCCCGAAATTTGGATTGACCGAAACGGGCAAAGGTGTATAATGGAACCATAGAATCCCGGCAAAGACTTGTACATCTGGAGGAAAAGACATGTTTGAATTTTTGATCAAAAAGCTGAAGGCCCATCCCCGCAAGATCGTGTTCACCGAGGGCACCGACCCCCGCATCCTGGAGGCCGCGGCCCGGCTGCTGTCCGCCACGTTCCTGATGCCCGTGCTGGTGGGCAACCGGGAGGAAATCCTGGCTGCCGCCGAGGAAGTGGGCTTCAACGTCAAGGGCGCGGAGATTCTGGACCCCGAAACCTTCGAGGACATGGACAAGATGGTGGCCGAGATGGTGGCCCTCCGTAAGGGCAAGGCCACGGAGGACCAGTGCCGCGCCATGCTGAAGCAGGGCAACTACTTCGGCACCATGCTGGTAAAGATGGGCTACGCCGACGCGCTCCTGGGCGGCGCCACTTACTCCACCGCCGACACCGTCCGTCCCGCCCTCCAGCTCATCAAAACGAAGCCGGGGTGCAAGATCGTCTCCAGCTGCTTCATCCTGGTCCGTCCCTCCGCCACCGGCGACCCGGACGTCTTCGCCATGGCCGACTGCGCCATCAACATCAAGCCCACCGAGGAGGAGCTGGTGGAAATCGCGGTGGAGACCGTTTCCACGGCCCGGACCTTCGGCATCGACCCGAAGGTGGCTTTCCTCAGCTACTCCACCCACGGCTCCGGCGCCGGCGAGGATGTGGACAAGATGCATAATGCCTGTGAGAAGGCCAAGTTTGCCCTTCCCGGCGTGGTGGTGGACGGCGAGCTGCAGTTCGACGCCGCCGTGTCCCCCCGGGTCATGAAGACCAAGTGCCCCGACTCCCCCGTCCACGGCCAGGCCAACACCTTCATCTTCCCGGACATCAACGCGGGCAACATCGGCTACAAAATCTGCCAGCGCATGGGCTCCTTCGACGCCTACGGCCCCATTCTCCAGGGCCTCAACGCCCCCATCAACGACCTCTCCCGGGGCTGCAACGCCCAGGAGGTCTACTCCATGGCCATCATCACCGCCGGTCTCTGCGAGGACTAACTTTTTCTCGAGAGAAAAAGTTAGCAAAAAGAGCTTTAGGTCCGCTCTGATCGTCTGGCAATGAACCAAGCTGAAGCGGCGGCAACGAAAATTCTTCGTTGCCGCCGCTTCATTTTGGATTTCATCCGGACGATAACTATGCCGAACGAATCACGTCCTTGTTCTTCACGAAGTACTCCACGCCGGAGTACAGGGTGGTCAGGGTGATGACCCAGCCGCAGAGAACGTCGATTCCGGCGAGCAGGCCGATGGGCACGGCCGTCAACGCCGCGGGGTCCTGATGCGAGGCAATCGCGGGCCCCAGCAGCAGCATCACCACGATGCACACCATGGTGGAAGCCGTCTTCACCTTCCCGGACCACCCGGCGGCGATGACCCGCCCGTTGTCCGAGGCAATCATCCGAAGGCCGCTGACGGCAAATTCCCGGGTGATCACAATCATCACCATCCAGGCGGGCATCCGGCCGCATTCCACGAACCACAGCATGGCCGCCACCACCAGGATTTTATCCGCCAGGGGGTCGGCGAACTTGCCGAAGTCCGTCACCAGGTTATACTTCCGGGCGATTTTCCCGTCCAGCAGGTCCGTCAGGCTGGCGATGATGAAGATGGCCAGGGCCGCGTAGTCCGCGCCGGGGAAGCCCCAGTACAGCACCGCCAGAAAAACCGGCGTGAGAACGATGCGGAGCATGGTCAATTTATTGGGCAGATTCATAGGTCCTCCTTCTCCGGATACGTTTTATCCTTCCAGTACCACCATTTCAGCTTCTCCGGGTCCCTGGCCTCATGGTCCGCGTAGTACACCGCCGCCCGCCAGACGTACAGGGCGCAGCGGTCCTCCCGGCAGCCCTTCATCAGGCACTCCTTCAGATACAGCTCCTCCGGGTCCCGGCCCCGGAGGTCCGAGACGGCCCGGACGCCCAGGGCCTCCATGACGGCGGCAATGCGGTCCCCCACGCCGGGGATCTCGGTGAGAGGGCTTTTCATACCCGCTCCCCGGTAACCTCGCCGTCCATCACCCCGGTGAGGCGGACGGTGACGAAGTCTCCCGGCTCCGGCTCTCCGTCCGCCGTGAACCAGACGCGCCCGTCGATCTCCGGGGACTCGGCATAGCTCCGGCCGTAGAACATCTGGGCCTGGCCGTCGAAGCCCTCGCAGAGAACCTCCCGTTCTTCTCCCAGAATGGACTGGTTGTATTCGTCGATGATATCGGACTGCACGTCCACCGCGATTTCCGCCCGGCGGGCGGCCTCCTCCCCGTCCACGTGCTCCATCCTCGCCGCCCGGGTTCCCTCCTCCGGGGAGAAGGGGAACACCCCGGCCCGCTCAATTTTCTGTTCCCGGAGAAATTCGCACAGCTCCCCGAACTCCGCCTCGCCCTCCCCGGGCAGTCCGGTAATCAGGCTGGTCCGGAGGACCAGGCCGGGGACGCGCTGCCGGAGGGTCTTGAACAGGGTCCGGATGGACGCTTTCGTATCCCGGCGGTTCATGGCCTTTAAAATGCCGTCGTTACAGTGCTGGATGGGGACGTCCAGATAGGGCAGTATCTTGGGCTCAGAGGCGATGGTCTCGATCAGCTCCCCGGTGATCTCGTCGGGGTAGAGATAATGGAGGCGTATCCAATGGAAGTCCAGCCCGGCCAGCTCCCGGAGGAGGGCGGCAAGCTGGTGCTTCCCGTTCAAATCCGTGCCGTAGCGGGTGATGTCCTGGGCGATGACCAGCAGCTCTTTCACCCCGGCGGCGCTGAGCTCCGCCGCCTCCTCCAGCAGCTCCTCCATGGGGCGGCTGCGGTACTTCCCCCGGAGAGAGGGGATGACGCAGTAGGCGCAGTGGTTGTCGCAGCCCTCGGCGATGCGGAGGTAGGCGTACCAGGGAGGGGTGGAGAGGATGCGGGGCCCGTTCTGGGGGGCCGTGTGGATGTTCCCCAGGCGGCAGGGCCGGGGGCCCCCTTCCATGACCTGGTCAAGGGCCTGTACGATGTCGCCGTAGCTGCCGGTGCCCAGGATTCCGTCGATTTCCGGCAGCTCCGCCAGCACGTCCTCCTTGTAGCGCTGGGCCATGCAGCCGGTGACCAGAATCTTTTTCAGCTCCCCCGCCCGCTTCCGCTCCGCCAGCTCCAGGATGTGGCCGATGGCCTCCTCACAGGCGGAGGCCAGGAAGCCGCAGGTGTTCACCACCGCCGCGTCGGCCCCGGCGGGGTCCGGGACAATCTCGTGGCCCGCGGACTGGACCAGGGACATCATCTGCTCGCAGTTCACTTGGTTCTTGGCGCAGCCAAGGGAGAGGAAATATACCTTATAGGGCATGGAGGGCCTCCTTGCTGTCCCCCCCCCTGTGAGGGGGGCTGGTACTCGCCCTGACGGGCGGGGCGGATTGGATACCAGCGATGGCTGGTGCATTGCACCCCCCATTTTCTCTTTTCCTTCCAGAAGGAAAAGAGAAAACGGGCCGTG
>CATNDJ010000053.1 GCA_950097265.1 uncultured Oscillibacter sp. | reverse complement strand
TGCCCACAATACTTGGCTGGCGACGGCCCGGGAAGATAGGTGGCGCCAACACAGGACAGGTTGTTTCGACGGCCTGTCCTGTTTTTTTGTCTGCCGTCAATGGGCGGGGATCGTTACCAGCGCAGCTCACATTGGCCGGTGGCGTTTTTGAAGTCCCAGCGCAGGTAATACTGGGTGTTTCCCTTCAATTCAATTTTTCCTGCGGGTCTGCCTTCGTTCAGGCGCAGCAGTTCCCGCTTCTCGTGGTCCAGCAGAGCCACTTCCGCATTTCCCTTTGACAACCGGCAGTCAAGGTAAAACGCATATGTTCCGTTTTGCCGGAAGCGGCTCGCGTGACGGACCCAGCCGGTGCAGGAGTCCAGGGAAACGCGGTCCGCCTGTTTTCCGGGCCGGAAGACGAACAGGACGGCGGCAATGCTCTTTGTTACTGCGAAACCCTGGCGGTACAGCAGATAGAACAGAGTGCCTGTGAGTACTGCGGAAGTTAGAAATATAAGTATGAGCATGTCGATCTTCTCCAGTCAAGCGTTCCGTCCCTATTCTACCATGGCAAGGGATGCCTGACAATATTTCTAAACGGGAAAGCGCGCCTTCACTGACCGTGAAGGCGCGCTTTTTGACAGGCTTGAAATCACATGAAGTAGCAGAGCAAAATGGGCAGGAAGATAGCCGGGACGTAGTTCATGACCTTCAGTTTCGTGATGCCCAGCAGGTTCAGGCTGATCCCTATGATCAGTATGGACCCTACCACCGTCATTTCCGGGACCGTGCTGGCGTTCTGCTGGAGGATGGGGGCCACCAGGCTGGCCAGGCAGGCGATGCCGCCCTCGATGGTGAGGATCGCCGCCGCCGACAGCATCACGCCCAGGCCCAGGGAGGAGGCGAAGATAATGGAGGACACAAAGTCCAGAGTGGCCTTGGTGAACAGCATCTCGTGGTTGCCCGTGAGCCCGTCGTTCAGGGCTCCCACTATGGTCATGGCTCCCACGCAGAAGACCAGGGAGGCCGTCACAAAGCCCTCCGCCAGGGAGGGGCCTCCTCCTCCCTCCCGGCCCTTCCGGAATTTCTTTTCCATACCTTCGGCAAAGCGGTTCAGGCGCCCATCCAGGTCGCAGAGCTCGCCGATGACGGCCCCCGCAGCCACGGAGATGATAGCAATCAAGGCGTTGCTGCCCCCCAGCATCCCCTCGATGCCCACAGACAGGGTGCAGAGCCCCAGGCCCTTCATCACCGTGTCCCGCAGCCGTTCCGGAAGGATGTTGCCCAGCAGTAGGCCCAGCAGGGAACCGACGATGACCGCGCCGGTGTTGACCAGCGTACCAACCAGCATACGCGTTTCCTTCTTTCTTCCTTTAAAGTTCTAATGTATGTATTGAGAAAAGAGGGCCGGCGGCTGCCGGCCCCCTTGGGTGATGCATACTGTCAGCCGATGAGCTTCAAGCCGGATTCGCTGCGCTGGATGGAGACGTCTTTCGCCAGATCCTCTTCCCAGGCGGCGTAGGCCTCGCTGCGCAGGGCAGAGGCGACTTGGGTCTGCCAGCGCTCCTTGTTTGCGCCGGAGAAGTACATGACGTGGGAGCCGTATTGAGTGTCCACCACGCCGGTGTCGCCGGGCTGGCGGGAGGCGTCGAAGCACCAGTCGTTGAACTCCGTGACCATCTGACCCTGATAAACCGCGGTGTAGAGGCCGCCGTCATACTTGGAGCTGTCGGTGGATTCCTTCATGGCCAGAGCGGCGAAGGAATCCTCGCTGGCCTCGCCGGACTGCCACTGGCTCAGCAGTTCCTCAGCCTTGGCATGGGCGTCGGCCTTGAGCTGGGCCTGCTGGTCCTCATAACCCTCTTCGCCCTCGGCGATGGAGCCGGTTCCCAGGGGCACCAGGATGTGGCGGATATCAATGGTGGGATTCTCGTCCCGGAAGCGGTCGTGGAAGACCAGGACATACTGGATGGTATCGTCGGCCAGGACGCCGGCGTCGCCGGATTTCCGGGCGCTGTCGTACAGCCATTCGCTCATGACGCTTCCGGCGCTGTAGCTTCCGTTTTCATTTTTGCTGTAGGTTCCGTTGTTTTCACCGGCCAGATCCTCCAGGTTCCCACCGGCCTTGAACCCGTCCAGGACGGCCTGGGCGGCCTCCTGCGCGGCCTCCAGGGCGAGGTCGGCTTCCATGTCGGTGGGCTCTACGGTGTTGCCGTCTTCATCGGTGGTGCTTTCCGCCGCGCCGGAGAAGGAGACGACCTCATAGGACACGTGGTCATAGGAGTTCCGGTCCGCGTTGTAGGCTTCCTCCAGCTCGCCGTCGGAGTAGGTCTGGCTGTTCCGGTAGGCGTCGGCGTAGGCGCTGTAGCGGAGGACCCGCATGAGCTGTTCGCCGTAGACCTTCTCCGTGACGCCCGCGCCAAAATTGGATTTCAGGTACTGGCTGACGGAAATTCCGCTGGCCGCGGCCACGGACCTGAGGGCGTCCATGTTGTCGTCATACTGGACCTGGACGCTGGCGGGATACTGGAAACCCTCGGCCTCGGCGGCCTTCAGGGCGGCCTGGATAATGCCCATGTTTTCCAGGGCCTCGTCCAGGAAGTAGTCGTGCCAGGTCATGGTGGGGGCTTCCTCGCCCTCGGCCAGGGCCTCGTCCGCGCCGGGAATCTCAATGCCCAGCATGGTGGCGGTGTCGGGGCTGAGCTCCTGCTCCTTCAGGGAGGCGCCGGTGTTCAGTCCCAGATAGCTGAGGAAATAGGAGTACTGGCTGTTGGTGGCGAAGTTGCGGTAGGCCGTCTGGTAGTAATAGTCCACTTCGGCGGCGGTGTACTTGACCCCATCGATGGTGGCCGCGGTGGTGGTTTTGGGGATGAAGTCGCTGCGCCAGACGAAGGAGACGATGACCGCGATCAAAACGGCGGCGGCAATGACGCCGTAGAGCAGGGTGGTCCGCTTTTCTTCCTTGCGCTGCTGCGCCGCCCGGGCGGTCTTGGGGTCGGTCTGGCCGGCAGCGGCCTGACGGTTTTGCTTTTCTCTCGATGCGCTCATTTGTGATTCAGTCCTCTCAAGTTTTCAGTTACAATTTTTGCTCTTTAGAAAAGAGCCGGATTTTACGCACTTGCCTATTATAGCGGAATCCGGGCCAGAGTGCAAGCCTAAAATCCCTTTCCGGGAAAGAAAACGCCAGAATTCACGGTTTTTTCATCAAATCCTCAGGCCGGTACGCTAAAATAGCGCTCTAATAGTAATACAATCATAACATGCCTGGCTGAAAATTTCCTGAAAGCCGGGGAAAAACCGGCCGCGGGGCATAATAGTACCCCGCGAGAGCCGTGTAGACCTCGTTATAACCTGCACCTTCAAGGACAGGTGGGTCGCCTCCAGCGCGCTTTACCGCTTCCAACTTCCAGCCGCGAACGGCAGCCGGGAGGCCTGCGAACCACGGGCTGATCCAGCGTCCCTTATAACGAAATGTGGGTTAAAAAAAGATCTATCACGCACCCCGCAGGGTACTTTCCATATGTGGTTATGGGGCGTTATTCCTCACCGTCGAACAGGGACTCCATGAAGAGGTCGTAGACCGCCTCCAGCTCCTCGTCGGAGTCCAGGGTGGAGAGAATATCCTCGCCGCCCTCGTGGAGGACCTTTAAAATCACCAGCCCGGCGTCCGGGTCGTCCTCCTCTCCCTCGGTCTCGGCGGGGAAGAAGGCTTGGTAGAGCTGCCCGTTGTACTCCAGGGCGTCCATGAACTCCAGGACCAGCTCGTTTCCCTCCTCGTCGGTGACGGTCAGGAAAGTAGGGCCGAAATCTTCACTCATACAGGGCCTCCTTTTTTGGGTTCAACTGTATTTTACACGGAAACTCCGGCAATTGCAAGAGAATAATTCGTGAAAAAGACGGAAAGTTGACAGCGCCGGTGAGAGTTAGTCTGCCCAAAAGCCATAAATCCATGCGATGCGGCAACTTTTTTTCGGCGGAAACCGACATTTTCAATATTGACAGAGGATGGTACAATAGAACATAAGGGGCTCGTGCAATTCCTGGAAGCCCTGGCAGAGACTGGCTTTGACATGCTCCCGTCCTATTAAGAGGGGGCGTTATCCCCGGCGAAGGAGGTATTCGTTACTTTGGAGCAGCACGGAAGAAGAGAACAGCCGCAGCAGCCCCCCCGGCGCAGGAAGCGCAGGCGGCCCACCGCCCTGGGCGTCGTCCTGGGCATCGTGAAGTGGATTTTCATTACGCTGTGGACGGTTTTGATCGTCGGCGTCTGCACGGCGCTGATTGGACTGCACTTTTTCAGAGAGTATATCAACACTGTGGTCGTCCCCAACGTGGAGGTCCGGGCCGAGGACTACACCATGCAGCTCAGCTCCTTCATCTACTACCAGGACAAGGAGACGGGGGCCTGGAAGGAGCTCCAGAGCATCCACGGCCCGGAGAACCGCATCCTGGTGGACTTCGACGAGATCTCCCCCTACCTGTGGCAGGCCGCTGTGGCCATTGAGGACCACCGGTTCTTCCAGCACGAGGGCGTGGACTGGCGGCGGACCCTGGGCGCGGTGAAAGAGCTGATTACCGGAGACGGCAGCTACGGCGGGTCCACCCTGACTCAGCAGGTGCTGAAAAATATGACGGAGGACAACAAGCCCTATGTCAACCGGAAGGTCCGGGAGATTTTCCGGGCCCTGGAGTTTGAGAAGAATTACACGAAAGAATTTATCCTGAACCAGTACCTGAACGATATCTACTTGGGTCAGGGCTGCTACGGCGTGCAGACGGCGGCCCAGTTCTATTTCGGCAAGGACGCCAAGGACCTGGACCTGGCGGAGAGCGCCTGTATCATCGCCATCACCAACAACCCCTCCATCTACGGGCCCCTGTACGACATCACCTACACCCGGGAGGACGGCACCAAGGTCACACCCCGGGAGAAGAACAAGGAGCGCCAGGAGGTCATCCTGGACCGGATGGCTTCCGAGGACGTGATCAACCCGGAGACAGGGCTGCCCTATATCACCAAGGCCCAGGCTGAGGCCGCCAAAGCGGAGGTGCTGCAGTTCGCCGACGGGTCCACCTCCGCCGACGAGATCGTGGAGAAGGCCACGGGAAAAATTGAAATCAACTCCTGGTTCGTGGACCAGGTCATTAACGACGTGTCGGCAGACCTGGCGGCGGACCAGGGTATCGAGAAAAAAGAGGCCATGAAGCGCCTCTACAACAGCGGCTACCGCATCTACACCACCCTGGACCCGGATATCCAGGCCCTGGCGGAGAGCATTTACGAGGACCGGAGCAACCTGGACGTCACCTCCCGGAACGGCCAGCAGCTTCAGTCGGCCATCACCATCCTGGACCCCTATACCGCCGACATCGTGGCCATGGTGGGCAAGGTGGGGGAGAAGCAGGAGAACCTGGGCTGGAACTGCGCCACGGCCAAGCGGCAGGTGGGCTCCTCCATGAAGCCCCTGACGGCTTACGCCCCGGCCCTGGACGCGGGGGTGATCACCCAGGGCTCCGTCTTTGACAACTACCCGGTTCAGGAGCTCAACGGGAACCCCTGGCCCAAGAACTCCCCCAACACCTACACCGGCTTCACCACCGTGCGGGTGGGCGTGCAGAGATCCATCAACACCATCGCCGTCCAGGCCCTCCAGTCCGTGGGCGTGGAGGAGGCCTACCGCTTCGCCACGGAGAACCTGAACCTGGGGCTGGTGGCGGACGACATGGTGGTGGGCGCTCTGGGCATGGGCGGACTGACCCGGGGCCTGAGCACCGTGGAAATGGCGGCGGCCTACGCCTGCTTCGTCAACAACGGGGTGTACAACGAGCCCCGGACCTACGTCCGGGTTACCCGGGTGGACAAGGCCACCGGCCAGGAGGTCACGGTGCTGGAAAACGAGAGCGAGAGCCACGTGGCCATGAAGGAGACCACGGCCTATCTCATGACGGACATGCTGAAAAACGCCGTGGCCGCCGGTACGGGCGGATCGGCGAAATTCGGCGGCATGCACATCGCCGGAAAAACCGGAACCACCAACGACAATAAGGACCGCTACTTCGTGGGCTTCACGCCCTACTACGTGGCGGCGGTCTGGACGGGCTATGAGGACCCGGAGCGCATCAGCTACAACGGCAACCCGGCTATCACCATGTGGAAGAAGGTCATGGAGCCCCTCCATATGGAACTGCCTGACAAGGATTTCGAGAACAGGCCCTCCACGGGGCTGACCAGCATTGAGGTCTGCCTGGACAGCGGCATGAAGCCCACGGACGCCTGCCGGGCGGATCCCCGGGGAGGCCGGGTGGCCTCCTTCACGGCGGCGGCGGGCACCGGGCCTACGGAGGAGTGCACCATGCACAAGGTGGTCTCCTACTGCACCGAGGGCCACTGCCTGGCCACGGAGTCCTGCCCCCTGGAGACAGTGGAGGAACGGGCTTACCTGGACTATGTCCGGGAGGACTACGGACCCAGCATCAAGGCGGAGGACGACGCCTACCTCATCAGCAGCCTGGAAAAGCTCACCGAGGTCTCGGAGACGAATCCCATCGGCGGCTGCCCCGCCCACAACGGCCTGGCGCCGGTGGACCCGGTGGACCCGCTGAACCCCGCGGACCCCAACAACCCGGGCGGCGGGACCACCACTACGCCCGGCGAGCCCTACGTCCCCGGTCCCGGCGAGAGCCACGAGGGCTACGGCCCCTCCCCCAAGCCCACGCCGGAGCCCACACCGGAACCCGATCCGGTTCCGGTGACGCCTCCCGAGCCGGCGGAGCCGGACCCGAACCCAGGCGGGGGACTCTTCGAGGACCTGTGGGGCATCGCGATATAAGCGAAGAGCCGAAAAGGCGCCGCGTACGCGGCGCCTTTTTTCGTCCGGAATTTCCCCTCAGATTGCGACCGCTTTCCCGCCTGTCCTGTCCTATAATATCCCTTGGAAAAGGGGGAGCGGCATGACGGTCATTTACATAGACAGCGTGTTTGCGCTGAACGCCCTGATGGACTATCTGCTGCTCCTCTGCGCCGCGCGGCTGGCGGGCCTGCCCCTGCGGCGGGGGCCCTGGCCGGGGGCGCTTACGCGGCGGCGGTGTTTCTGCCGGGGCTGGGCTTTCTGGCCGAAACGCCGGTGAAGCTGGCGGCGGGAGTGCTGCTGGGCCTCATCGCCTACGGCGGGGAGGAGAAGCTGCTGCGGCTTCTGCTGCTGTTCTTCGCCGTCTCCTGCGCCATGGCGGGCTGCGTGCTGGGCTTGGGGCTGCTGGCGGGGGGCGGCGTCCCGGCGGTGAACGGCGTGTTCTACACCAACGTGGACGCGAGAGCCCTGGCCATTGGCGGGACGGCGGCCTACGCCGTCCTTTCCCTGGTCTTCCGGGCGGCGGCGGGCCACGGGGTAAAGGGAGAGCTGCTGCCGGTGCGGGTTTCCATCGCCGGGCGGACGGCGGAGCTGAGGGCCCTGTGGGACACGGGCAGCAGCCTCCGGTCCCCGGATGGGCGGGCGGCCCTGGTGGCGGCCCCGGGGGCCCTGGACGCCGCCCTGCCGCCGGAGGCGGTGCGGCTTCTGCGGCGAAAGGGCCTGGAGGCCCCGGAGGAGCTTGTGGAACCCCTGCGGGCCCTGGCCCCGGCGCTCCGGCCCCGGCTGACGCCCTACCGGGCCGTGGGCACGGCGGGAGGGCTGCTGCTGACCATCCGGACGGACTGGGCGGAAATCAACGGGATCCGGTATCCCGGGCTGACGGCGGCGCTGTCCCCCTCGGCGCTGGGGACGGGCTACGCGGCGCTGTGGGGCGGACCGGCGGGAAAGGGAGGACGACATGGAACTGCTGCGAAAATGGAAGCGCCTGCTGACCCGGCTGGGGCTCCGGCCGGAGGACGGGATTCACTATATCGGGGGCAGCGACACCCTGCCTCCGCCGCTGACCCGGGAGCGGGAGGCGGAGCTGCTGGCCAATATGGACGAAGCGGCCCGGCAGGAGCTGATTGAGCATAACCTGCGGCTGGTGGTGTACATCGCCCGGCGCTTTGAAAACACGGGCATCAACATCGAGGACCTGATTTCCATTGGGACCATCGGGCTTATCAAGGCCGTGGGAACCTACCGGACGGATAAGAACATCAAGCTGGCCACCTACGCCTCCCGGTGCATCGAAAACGAGATTCTGATGTACCTCCGGAAAAACGCCTCCCGCCGGGGAGAGGTGTCCTTCGACGAGCCGCTGAACACCGACTGGGACGGCAACGAGCTGCTGCTCAGCGACGTGCTGGGCACCGACGAGGACGTGGTCATGCGGCCCATCGAGGAGGACGTGGACCGCTCTCTTTTGGCCCAGGCCATCAGCACGCTTTCCCCCCGGGAGCGGGAGATTATCACCCTCCGCTTCGGCCTGGGGGGCGGGAAGGAGCAGACCCAGAAGGAGGTGGCGGACCGCTTGGGCATCTCTCAGTCCTACATCTCCCGGCTGGAGAAACGGATTATCGGCCGGTTGAAGAAGGAAATTCTGCGCCTCTCTTGACAAGGCGGGAGGGGGTGTAGTATACTGGCCCCTGTACAAACGCGAGGATGGGAAGCAGTACCCGGCAGGCGGACGCAAAGAGAGGGAGCGGTTGGTGAAAGCTCCCGGGAGGCCGCCGGAGAAGTCGTCCCGGAGCGGCGCGGCTGAAACGAGAGTAGGCCGCGACGGAGGGCCCGCCGTTAGAGGGGAAACGAGTGTCCCGCGAGGGAAATTCAGGTGGTACCGCGGATTTTGATTCGCCCTGAGCCGAGAGGCTTGGGGCGGTTTTCTTTTGGGAGGAAAAGATGGAGTTTCGATTCGAGACCAGATACGACCAAAAGGGCTTGACCGCCATGGCCCGGGCGCTTCGTAAGACGCTCCGGAAAAAGCGCAGCCGGAGGAGCCACGTATTTGGCTGGTGTATCATAGCGCTGGCGATTCTGCTGGTGGCCGCAGGGCGGCTGCTGGACGATCCATGGACCCTTCGGGACACTCTGAACTGCGGCGTTGGCGTGATATTGATTGCGATACTGTTTACCGAGGATCAGGTCAACGCCTTCTTCGCGAAAAAGAAACTGCTGCCCGGCACGTCGTCCGCGAAGAGCGTCTTCAGGGAGGAAAGCTATACCTCAACCACAGAGGCTGCGTCGACCGAATTTCACTATGAAGCGGTCCAGCAGGTATGCGAGACGGCGGATTACTTTGTGCTTCTGTTCAGCCGGCAGCATGGACAAATTTATGACAAAACCACCCTGAGCGGCGGGAACGCCGAGGAGTTCCGGACCTTTATCACCGCGAAGACCGGAAAGCCGATTGCATATATTAAGTAAGAATGAAGTAAGAATACAAGTTTACAGAACAGGAGAAATCAACATGAAAAAAGAACTGCCGAAAGTGTACGAGCCTCAGCAGGTGGAGGGGCGCATCTACGAGATGTGGGAGAAGGCCGGTTGCTTCAACGGCGACCCGGACCGCTCCAAGAAACCCTTCTCCATCGTCATGCCGCCCCCCAACGTCACGGGGCAGCTCCACATGGGCCACGCTATGGACTGCACCCTCCAGGACATCCTCACCCGCTTCAAGCGGATGCAGGGATACTCCACCCTCTGGCTCCCCGGCGTGGACCACGCCGGCATCTCCACCCAGGTGAAGGTGGAGGAGGACCTGCGGGTCAACGAGGGCCTGAGCCGCCATGATTTAGGCCGGGAGAAGTTCCTCCAGCGGGTGTGGAAGTGGAAGGAGAAGTACGGGAACCGCATCGTCCAGCAGCAAAAGAAGATGGGCGTTTCCTGCGACTGGTCCCGCTCCCGCTTCACCATGGACGAGGGCCTTTCCAGAGCTGTTCGAGAGACTTTCTGTGAGCGATATGAACAGGGCTTAATTTATAAGGGAAGCCGCATCATCAACTGGTGCCCGGATTGCCTTACCGCTCTTTCGGATGTTGAAGTGGAATACAAGGATAAGCCTGGAAATCTCTGGTATATCCGCTACCCCCTCACCGACGGGTCCGGGGACCTCGTCGTGGCGACGACCCGGCCGGAGACCATGATGGGCGATACCGGCGTGGCGGTCAACCCGGAGGACGAGCGGTTCAAGCACCTCGTGGGCAAGACCTGCATCCTGCCCATCATGAACCGGGAGATTCCCATCGTGGCCGACGAATATGTGGAGCTGGGGTTTGGCACCGGCGCGGTGAAGATGACCCCCGCCCATGACCCCAACGACTTCGAGGTGGGCCTGCGCCACAATCTGGAGACCATCCGGTGTATCGCGGACGATGGGACCATTAACGAAAACGGCGGCCCCTACAACGGGATGGACCGCTACGAGTGCCGGAAAGCCATTGTGAAGGACCTGGAGGAGCAGGGGTATCTGGTGAAAACCGAGCCTTACAGCCACAACGTGGGCACCTGCTACCGCTGCCACAACGACGTGGAGCCTCTGATTTCCGCCCAGTGGTTCGTGAAGATGGAACCCCTGGCGAAAGAGGCCCTCCGGGTGGTTCAGGAGGGCGAGGTGAAGTTCGTCCCCGAACGGTTCAGCAAGACCTACACCAACTGGATGGAGAACGTCCACGACTGGTGCATCTCCCGCCAGCTCTGGTGGGGCCACCAGATTCCCGCCTGGTACTGCGGCGAGTGCGGGCACATCAACGTCAGCCGGGAGGACCCCACGAAGTGCGAACAGTGCGGAAGCACGCACCTGACCCGGGACCCCGACGTGCTGGATACCTGGTTCTCCTCCGCCCTGTGGCCTTTCTCCACTCTGGGCTGGCCGGAAAAGACCGAAGACCTGGACTTCTACTATCCCACGTCGGTGATGATTACCGGCTACGACATCATCTTCTTCTGGGTCTCCCGTATGATCTTTTCCGGCTGCGAGCAGATGAAGAAAATCCCCTTCCACACGGTCCTGATCCACGGCCTGGTCCGGGATGACAAGGGCCGCAAGATGTCCAAGTCCCTGGGCAACGGCATCGACCCCCTGGAGGTGGCGGAGACCT
>CATNDJ010000052.1 GCA_950097265.1 uncultured Oscillibacter sp. | reverse complement strand
ATCTGCCAGCAGTCGCCGTAGAGGAACTGGTCGCCGGGGCAGGCAGTCTCCTCCAGCTCCTCTTCGTCCAGATCGGACCAGTGAACAAGATACCGACGCATCATCTCCATGTCCCAGGTGGGAAGCCAGCCTGACAGCGCCGCCGGATTGCCGGATAGGCGCTGTTTTTCTCGCGGGCCAACGGGGCCGAAGGCATCCGGGCGGGTTCTGAAATGGTCCTCTTCCTTTCCGCCGTAAAAGTCATAGCCCCAAAAGTCCCCGTCGTAGATGTACAGCAGCATCACAGGATTCTCGGAGAGGCCGGCCAGCGCTTTGGCAAGCGTGGCAAAGCCCAGGCAGTCCCCCTCCATCAGGACCTGGGTGCCCTCAAAGTTCTGCGCATACCGGCAGGTTTTCAGGTCGATCTGAAACGCCGGATTCTTTGCCGCCGTTTCCACCGCGGCCCTGGCGGCGGATTCCTCACAGCCGGGGAACAGGGCGGTTTGCAGGAATACTCCCATGTAAATCGTCCTCCTTGCTTGGCTTATACTTTCTGAAAACTACCTTATTGATCTCCCGTCCCCGCCCTTGTCGCAGCCAAATCTATAATAATTGCGGAAAAGGCGCTGAGTTTCCACATCTGTAAAAAGCTCTGTCAGTGACCCGGCCAGCTTTTGTATTTCCTCGAAGAAATCGGATTTATAGGCCATATAAATCCCGCTGTCATCCCCATCGTGGACATAAAGGTAGACGATATCCCCAATATCATCGCCAAAGGGTAGTGCGTGGGGACAATCCTCAAAAAAGTTAACCGTTTCGTCAAATTCCTTAATGTCATCCCATTTCCAAAATGTCATGGTCGGTATTGCATAATTGGACCGCCGATCCTCAATGCCTCCGCCTCCAAAGCGGCGGAAGATTTCGCAGTAGTCCTCTGGAAGCGGAATCGGAGAATGCTCCCGGATCAGATGCAATTCATCTTCCACTCCCTCCCTCCAGTTGGGCCGCAAGTACGGGTTATACCCATCCCAGGCCCTACATGCTGGGTCTTGGAAGTTATCAAAAAGCCGATTGATTTGTTCGATCAGATTTATCATGAAATCCTCCTATTCTTACGGTTTTGATGGAATGAAGTGTTCTTCTTCCCAATAACGGTAAAGGTCATACAGTTGACTTTTATCATGAGCCTTACTGGATTTTACCATCGTCACCAAAACGATTCTGCTGGGATTAAAGTAGGCTCTTTTGCCCACTAATTTTAAGATCACTGGTCTGTTAGCGGAAAATTCGTTCTTCGGCTTTGCCCTGTATCCCCAATACAAGTTTGGGTAGTTCTTTCGTACTGTTTCCCCAAGATAAATAGAAATATCCAAGGCGAGGGAAAGTGTTTCATCAGTATACTTCATGGTTTCTTTTCTGATTTCATTCTCTATCCATTTCGGATATCGTGCCACCTGATATTCAATTTCTTTTTGACTCATAGGAACCTGCTCAATTTTTGTTTCATACCATTCCCACAGCGGAATCAGGGATTCGGGAGAATAGTCGAACGGCCCCGCTTCTGGGCGGTCTTGTTTCATATACTCCCACAGCTTGGTAAGCCGACAAGGGATTTGTTCCATGTACCAATTAAAATACTCTTTCGCCTGTTTTGCTGTCAGTTCAAAGAATGCGTAGTTGTCAAAAAATTGTCGCGCCGCAATTCTATCGTGATTTGCAAAATCGAAAGGTGCAACCATCAAAGAGTAGGCCATCCAGTTAGCCTCCTTGTCACAGACATTCAACGCTCACTTCCGCCGCCAGACGCCGAACCAGCTCTTTTTATAGTGCGTCAGCGCCTCCACTGCCGGCCCGTAATTTCCCGCCGCTTTCAAATACCCCACGCCCTTTTCAATGTTTTCCCGCACACCGATTCCCTCGGCGTACATCATCCCCAGGCCATAGTTTTTATAGGACGAGTCCTTGCTTTTCTCAAGGTACGCTTTTCCCCGCGCCGGGTCCTGCTGGCAGCCGTACCCCAGCAGATAGCAGATTCCCAGCAAATCATACTTGATCCATTCCGGTTCCTTATCCCGCTCCAGCCACTGGACCGCCCGGGCGTAGTCCACCGCTGTCCCCCAGCCATTGAAATACATCCGCCCCAACTGGCGGCAGGCATAGCTGTCATTGCCGTATCCGGCGGTTTTTTCATAGCATTCTATGGAATAGGATTGGTCATGCTCCACATCCTTTCCGTCCCAATAGAGATCTCCCACAATGTGCCAGCTCCATAGATGCCCTGCTTCTGCCGCTTTCAGCGCCCAGGAAAGAGCTTCTTTGTCCTTTTCCTCTGTGTAATGCAGGTAATGGGCGTAGGCGTACATCCACTCCGGGTAACCCAACTCCGCGCCCCGGCGCATAATGGGAACTTCCTTTTCCGGCTCCGGCGGAATCAAATCTCCCCGGCCATGCTCATAATAATGGCAGTAATTCCGTCCCGCCAGAATCATGCCGCCGGAAAACGCCTTTTCAAACCAGGGAAGGCTTGCCTGCATCTGCTCCCGCCGCCAATCGTCCCACGCTTTCCGGCTCCCGAACTCCCGCTCCGACCGATCCCCGATCTCGATGACGTCCAGGAAGTAGTAGGTGTTCCCAATCATATACTGGCAGAACGGACACCCGGCCTCCGCCTTCTCATAGACCACATCCCAAGCGGCCTGGGTACTCTCGAAGGGCATACTCTCCCGCATGTCCGGCGTCAGCATATCCATGCGGATGGCCCCCAGCACTCCCACGGCGCTGCCTTTCGCCACAGACTCCCGCAGCATGGCGTAGGCCGCCGCCTCGTTTTCCTCAAAGGGATGGTACTCCCAGCTGTAGCAGGAGCCGGAGAAGCACCGGGAGAGGAAGTAACAGGCATCCCCGTCCCCCTCCTTGGTGGCCTGAAACAGCGCCTCCGCCGCCGCCTTGGCCCGGTCATTGTCACAGCAGTAATACAGGTCCTCGATGGCCTTGTCCACCACGTCGCTGAAATATTTCCCCATGTCATTTCCTTTCCTGTCCCCCCGCCAAGGCGGTGACATCATCCCAGTATTCGTCCATATATCCCTCGTTGAGATATTGGATCAGCCAGAATTTTACCTGTGTAACGGTGCCCGCCCTTCGGAAATACCTGCGGACTTTTTCATCCCAGATATTCGTACACCAGATCACCTGAAGCTGTTCCTCCTGATCTGGAAGAAGGTCAAAGGAGGAAGAACCCCACTCCAAAATGGCGTACTGATACGTTCCCTCATAAACGCCTTGCGCCGCCAGCTCCACATCATGGGCGGTGAAAAACCTGTATTCGTTGCGCCATGCCTCCCCGGCAATGGTCAGCCGCCGGTGCCAGACGGTGTAAACGCCCGCCTCATTCCGAAGGACCCAAGTCTTGAACTCCTGATCCTCCGAGTCCTCGGTTTCCTGGGAAGTACCCGGAACTTCCTCCAGCGTCTCCCAGCCGTCGGTCCAGCCAGAGAGCGACAGGGACTCCTCCAACAGACTCCGAAACCACTCTGCCATCGCCTCAAGATCCATCGTTCTGGTGCGAAGCAGCCAGCCACCATCCGCCGTCTGGAAGAAAGCCAGCAACGAAAGCGCAGACTGGGCCGTACAGGAAATTTGCTTTAGCTCGCCCCACTCTGAAACCTCCAAAGGCATCAGGAGTTGCAGATGGAAGCTGTCCCGCTTTCCCTCCCGCAGCTTTTCCAGCTCCTCACGAATCCTCTCCGCCGTGACGTTGGAGGTTCGGTTCCCGGAGTCGTCCGTCAGGACGTATTGCGTTGGGGCTTTCAGCGGGAGCTTTTCCTGGGGATGGAGTTTGTCCCGCAAACCGTCCCAGACCCCAAAAAGGCCGAAGCCCATCATCCCCAAGCCCAGCAGCAGGCGGATGGGACCAACAGCTCCCCGCAGGTCCTCAAGGCCCGCCAGCACCAGGCCGAAACCGAGACATACGGCATACGCCCCCAGGATCAGCGCCGCCAGATGGAGGCGCTTTCTGTTTTTTGACTGTGTTTTCTTCATGGCCCACCTCTGTCCAGCTCAAAGACCGGCGCGAAGCGACAGGCCGGTCAGCTCCCGGATATTCTCAAGAAATGCCTGCTCCGGCGGGGTCTTTGCCAGAAGTATCAGGAGGATGTCCCATGAAATCAACAGGGCATCCGGATTCTGACGTGCATATGCCATCTGCATAGGGACTTCCATTTCCAGTAATTCCGGATGGGCTGACAGAGGCACGAATTCTTTTCGAATACGATGGTCCAGATCCTGGAAATACTCCGCTGTATGGCCCGCAAAAACATCACAGAAATAACACGCCGGTTCATCCGGAAAGTTGTGCTTGGTCATCTCTGCCAATTCGCAGAGAGCGTTGATCACCAAAAACAACCCATACCCATCTAAAGTATGGGCGTACCTCGGTTCATTCTTCCATTTCGCAATCCGCAAAGGACCGTGTTTCGGATTTGCATTGAGCTTTTCCCAGTATTTCTGAAATCTGCCCGCAGCCTTTTCCTGACCCTTTTTGTCCCGTTCCTCATAGGCGGTTCTAAAATCATCTTTGTACTCCCAGGCAATATCCTTCGGATCAGTTTCCTCCCACGCATATATGTCGCTGGAAGTATCATCCCGTTTTATTCCGGCAATCACATCCGCATCTGGATTCTCAAAAAAAGCCAGATAGTCCTTGTCCCAGTGAAGAAGTTCCAAGGGGCGCAGATCGTTGGAGCCTATCAGCAGATCGGCCATATACAGATAAATCTCCCGGATGGGAGGGGGCAATTTCGTGTGCAGCCGCTCCTCGGCCGCAGACACTTCGTCCTCGGAATAGCAGCGCCAGCCCTCTGAGTGGTCCATATGCTCCAGTTTCACGAATTGCCGGAGTATTTTCAGTTCTTTTTCTATGGAATACATCTTGTTTCTCCTTCCGCATCCTCCAGCTCTCCAGTTGCCCCATCGTACACAGCACCCAGGAACAGGCACCGGAGTAGATCGTGAAAATTCTTGAAAAGCATGGATTTGTACTCTCTGATGTTGTCAATCTCTTTTTGGTGGCTCATAGAGTAGAAATCATGATCCACATACACCACTGCGCCTGTTTCACATTCCAGAAACAGGTAGTAATCCGTAAACTCTCCTAAAAGAAGATACCCCAGCGGCGCGGTTCCCGTCCAGGAAAGCCGTTCCATATTCTCCCGCAGGCTGTGTTCCCGGAGATCGGCCATTCCCTCCAGTCCAGACAGAATGAATTTCAGCAAAAGAACTTCCTGATCCTCGGGGATCTCTTCCCAAGTCAGGTATCGTTTCAGCTCGCAGGACCAAGTGATGCCTCCGCCCGCCCAGTCCCCTGTGAATTTTCCATAGACGACTGTCGGGTCTGGCAGTATGTACGACCTCAGAAGCTCCTTAAAGTCCTCTGGGAAATGGATACCCCAGGTATGCTCGACTTCCTGGATGTCTGCATCTGTAACAGGGGATTTCTCTAACTGGTCAGGCCAGTCAAAAGGCTTTGTCCGATGCAGGGCCTCAAAGCAAATTTCAGAGAATGATTTCATAGCTCCTCCTCTTCTTCCGCGATAAAGTCCTTAAAATACTGTTCGTTCATGATGGTATCTCTCATAAGGGCCTCCGCTTAGTTTTCAAAACCCATAGCCCATTTCCTCTGCATAGACGCTCCACATAGTCCGTTCATCAGCCAGCGCCGTTGAATCCACCGTCTGTATGTAGTCTCGAAATTCTTTCTCGCATTTTTCACAGTCTTCATTCCTGCCTTCGTGGTAGATAGACAAATATCTCTCGGCAATCAGCAGGAATTGTTCAAAGCTGTTGGCGCAGTATTGATATATCTCATAGGCCGGCAAGTTTGCCCGATAAACTCTGCCTCTTAAATCAACAACCAAGCAAATACTGTTTTCATGTTGGGGCATCGTTTCCGCGACAACTAGAACCTCTCGTTTTTTGCAGCGTTCGACATGCCATTCAGCCGGAGGAAGAAACGTCAGCGGTTCTATGTTCTCCTGCGGCAGGGAGAGCTTTGATAATCTTTCCTTGATTTCATCCCATTTTTTATTCATTGGTGCTTCTCCAACTTCTCCTCTTCATCCCGCAAAAGCAGCAGCACCTTTTCGCCCTTCATCTTCTGCTTTGCAGTTTCCAGCAGAGCGCGTGCATCCTCTTCACGCCCGGCCTCCCGCAGCGTCCGGATTTTTAGGATCATCACATAATCCCTGGCCGGTATTCCGGAGATCACTGCGTTTTTAGCTCCTGGCATCTCACAGCAGATGTCTATTTCCCGCAGGTACACATCCACACCGTGAGTCTCCAGATATGTATAACCAGCCTCGTTGAGCCGTTTTATGAATCTGTTCAGCCGCAGACCTGCAAATATCCACCAGCAGAAAAATATTGCAATACACTGCATTACCCACAGTAGAACCTTGAATAATATCCCGCTGAAATCCCAGCCACCGCGATAGGTCAACAGCCGGGCTATGACCGTCAGCAGCACCGCCCACAAAACAAGGCTGAGAATGCCGGCCGTCGCCTTTTTATCCTTTTTCAAGCTCTTCGCCTCCTGATTCCTGTCGTATATCCAGCTATTCCGGCTGGACGAAACGGAAGCCTGTCACCTTTGTCTTCCTGGACTTGCCGTAAAAGTAGAACTCATACTCTTCCCAGGCAATCCAGCGCCTCAAAAACGCCATGCTGCCCTCCACCAGACACTGGGTCTCCCCCTCACTGTAATACTCCAGGGAGTGCCGCGCCGCGCATCGGTGGATCTCCTGGAAGGTGGACTGATAGGTGATCACGCCGTCCACAATGTCTTCTTCCAGTGGCACCGCGTCCTCCGCATCAAAGCAGGTCAGGCCCAGCTCCAATTTCAATGTATCCGCGTCTGGGAAATGCCAGCCGCCCACAATATACTCCCCAGGCCCGCCGTATTCCACCCGCTGAATCCCCTCGACCCGGAAACGCACAGGGGAGTAGTGGAGTACAAATCCCCCGCCATAATACCAGGCGGGCCGGTCTTCTATCCGCACCGGAGATGCCCCTAAAATCCGGTCCACTTCGGCTTTCGGCGTAAACTTTCGGATCTCTCTCAGCGTGTTCCACATACGTCCTTACTCCCCTAACTGCTCCAGCACCGGCATGGTCAGGCCGAAGATGCCCTCCAGCTCCTTCAAAAGCGGCAGGTATTCCTCGTCTATCTGCTCCGGCAGTCCGGTGATCTCCCGGAGAAGATAATAACCCTCCCACATACTCTCGGCATAGAGCACGGCGTTTCGCTTCTGTCCGTTCTCCTCATAGACCGTCAGCATACATGCCACATCCAGATCCTCCCGGTAGGTCTGGTCGTCCACGCCGTCCTCGTAGACCTGTCCCGTGGAGGCCAGGACCTGCTGCCGGGCCTCTACGACCTCTTTGGCGTTTTCTCCCGGGAAGATGGAGGCGTAGACCCGCAGGCCGTGGGCCTCCGTGCGGATGGCCCGGCCCTCAGAGGCGTAGATGGGCGCGTCGCTGTAGGGAACGTAAACGTCTACAAAGGCCTCGTGCCCGAAGTGGTCCGTTTTGATGTAGGCCGCCGCCATATAGGCGCAGTTCCGAATCTCCGACAGGTGAATCTTCGTCTGGTAATTCTCCTCCGTTACCTCCGGCCCCTCGAACCGAACGCTTTTCAGGGTATACATCAGGTTCGCCAGGACCTCCTCCGGGGGCTGGCCCGCCTGGGTATGCTCCGCCTCCAGGGTAAAGAGGGCCCCGGTATCGGAGAGGGCGGCGGCGGTGTGGCAAATGGTCCCGTCCGTCCGGTACACGGACACGATGTTATACCTGGACGTTTCGCCCAGCGGGGCCAGCAGGTCCTCGCCGGAGTACACCGCCTTGAAGCGGTCATAGAGCGGGTCATCCGTATGGATATGACTGGTCAGGGTATCCCAGGCGTCCGCCGCGTCCACGCCGTACTGGGTATAGACCCGGTAGGAGGTCCCCGTTTTGCCGTCGAGAAAGCGGCGGCGGCTGTACTGAAACTCTCTGTCTATCTGGAACCTGATTTCTGAAATCACAAATTCTGTTGCGGTCTCCGGCATCCTGACGGGGATGTCCGGGAGGGCCGGTTCCTCTGGAACGGCGTGAATATTCTGTGCAGGGGTGTCCCCCTCGTTTTGGGACATCCGCCATCTGTCAACGGCAAAGCCCCCGCCCAGGAAAGCCACCGTCAAGACCAGCGCCGCCAGACCCGGAAGCCAGCGATAGGGTGTGGGCCCCTCCGCCCGCTCCATCCCCATGACGGGCACGAAGTCCGGGTATCCCTTGGGGATTTTCAGCTTCTTCCGGCTGCCGGAGTCCGTTTCGTAGGAAATGGTCCAGCTCCAGCGGTCTTCCTTTTTCGCCTGGATGTCCCGCAGCTCGGTGACGGCCCCGGAATCGCAGGCGGACAGATCGCCCTTCAAGATGTTCTCCAGCTCCCAGAGAATATCGTCCCGGACCACAGCCTGCCGCGCCGGGGGCAGGGCCTCCCAGTCCCCCACACGGCACAGCTTCATCAGGTTCACCCGCCAGAGCCGCCCCGCCGCCCGGACATAGAGAATCTGGAAGACATTGCAGTACCGGGTAATGGTCAGAGAAATCCACATCAGAGGAATGAAGCTGAGGAAAATGCCCAAAATCATTCCGAACTCCGAGCGGATCTGAAAACGCTCCTCCAGCCTTGGCATCAGCATCATCAAGGCGACCAGCGCCACCAGGAGCGCCACAGCGGCCCCGCCGGCGCTGACGCGCACAGGCTTCATCCACGCTTTTCGGAAGGGATACAGGGTCCCCTGGAGCTCCGGCTTCTCTTCCTCCGGCTCCTCGCCCAGCAGCACCTCCTCCAACACTGCCTTGCGCCGCGCCTCCTTCTTGGGCTTCCAAAGGCTCCGCACCAGAATCAAGAGACTTCCGCAAAGAGTGAAGAGATATAATAACAACAGCTGGCCGTCGTACCAAGAGCGGATTTCCCGAACCTCCGGCAGCTCCTCAAAGCGCCCGACGGACTCCAGAAAGTCCATCCCCTGCACGGCCTCCACGGTCTCCATAATCTCAATGGTGCAGTTGACCTGATTGGCAAGGGCGCACATCACGGCCATGAGTACCAGGGAAATCGCCACGCCCTTTTTGCTCAGCCGTCCGGCAAGCTGAATATAGCCCTGGAGGGTGAAGGCCGCCATGACCACCCCGCCAATCAGGGAAAAGGTGTTTGACACCTGGTTTTCCAGCACAATGCTGACGCTCCCCAAGATAGACCCCAGCAGTGCGCCCAGAATCCCCAAGAATACCCGCTCTTTCGTTTTCATGTCTCCGCCTCCTAATTCTGCTGGCGGCCCAGGTCCTCCATGACGGACACCGTAATGCCGCAGACCTTCTCCATCTCCTTGAAGACCGCCTTGTACTCCCCGTCCATTTCCTCGGGGAGGCAGGTCAGCTCCTTATAGAGGTAGCAGCCCTTCCACTTCTCCATAGCTGCCATCGCCGTAACACGGGTCCGGCCTCCGTCGTAGTAGACCGCCACCCGGCAGGCGTTGTTGCCCTCCTCGTTGTAGGCGTCCTCCAGGAAGTTCCGCTCGTCGTACTGCCGCCCGGCGGCTTTCAGGTCCTCGTAGACCTCCCGCACCACGTCCAGGGCGGTTCCCTCATTGGGCACCACGGCGACGGACACCCGGAGGCCGTGGGCCTTGGTCATCATGGAGATGCCGTCGTCAAAATACTGTACCTCTCCGCCGCAGGGCAGGAAGGTATCCAGGTAAGCGTCGTAGGGGAACAGGCCCTCCGGGGCCTTGAAAAACGCCTGGCCGCAGTGGCTGAACCCCATGCTCACCGCCGGGCGGAGCTGGTCCTGATAGTTTTCCTCCGTAATGGCCGGGCCGGTGAACTGGAGGTTTTCCAGCATGTAGAGCATGGTCCCCCGGGCGGTCTCCTCCTCGATCTCCTCCCCGTGGTCACAGGTGAGAATCAGCATGGTCCCCCGTTCCGAGAGGGCCGTGCCAGTATGGGAGAGCCGCCCGTCCGAAAGGCGGACCGTCCGCAGATTGTACTGGTACGCTACGCCGTTCTCTCCCAGCCGCCAGAGGAAGCCGTCCCCCTCCGGCCGCAGCCAGCGGACGTCCTCCCCCTCCGTTTCCGTCAGAGCCAGCCGGGCGGCGTCCTCTCCCACGCCGAAGCGCAGTTCAATTTGATAGAAAACGCCGCGCTCCGGGTCGTCAAACCCGCTGGTGCTGGCCTGGAAAGCGTCGTCGGTCCGCAGGGTCAGGCCGTTTAATATGTAGTCCCCGATAACCTCCGGCACAACCGGCTCCGTGGAGGCGGGGCCTGTCTTCTCAGGCTCCGCCGCTTCCACCGGCAGCTTCGGCGGCGGGGCCTCGGGGCGGCGCTGTTCCTGAACGCCCGTGAACAGACCCGCTGCAAGGCAGACGGCGGTGACGACCGCCGTGACGGCGGGATTCACCCACCGGACGGCGGGCGCGGACTGGGCCCGTTCCGCCTCTCCGGAGACTGGGGTGAAGCCGGGATAGACCTTGGGAATCATGTGCTGGCCGCCCCGGCTGTCGGACACCGCCCACTCCCAGGGGGACTGCCGGACCAGCGTGGGCTTCTTAATCTCGCATGTTTCCAGCTTCCCCTCGGCAATCACCGCCGCCACCGTGGACCGGAAGGCCGTCCGCCGAACCTGGGGCAGTATGTCCCACGCCCCGGCCAACCAAGCCAGGGAGACCCGAAGCTCCGGGTCCAGGACCTGGTTCAAGGGCACCCGCCAGAGCCGGTTTTCCTGCCGGACGTAGAGCCAGCGCGCCCCGGCGCAGAGCCGCGCCGGGGGCCCCTGGAGAGAGCCGATGATCAGCAGGCTGAACCCCATGCCCACGGCGGCCCGGTTCCAAAGGTCCTCCTGACCCGTCAGACGGCCCATCCAGAGGCAGAGGAACAGCAGCACCAGCCAGATTCCCCGGGAAAACTTCCGTACCAGGAGGTGGGGGCGAATCCAGCCGAAGTCCGGCAGAAAGAATTCCATCTCCGCCGGGGCCGGGTCCTGCTCCAGCCGGACAGGCTGGAGGGCCCGTATCAATAGCTTCCGGTCCCGTCCGGCCCGGCGGAGCAGCAGCGCCCAGGCGCAAAGAGACACCGCCAGCAGCGCCGCCAGCCGGACCCAA
>CATNDJ010000051.1:10327-11179 GCA_950097265.1 uncultured Oscillibacter sp. | reverse complement strand
CCGACATGGAGGTTTCCTCTCTCAAGAAGAAGTTCAAGGACAAGAAGTTCGCCGCCGGGTGCTCCCGGGACGTCATCAAGGAAGGCGCGGAGCGCCTTGGCTGGGAGCTGGAAACGCTGATGGACAAGACCATCCGGGCCATGCGGGAGAGCGAGGCGAAGGTGGCGGAGGAGTCCGCCTCTTTCAGCTGACGCGTATCATGCAATAAACGGAAGAGCGCCGGGGCTCATCCCCCGGCGCTCCTCTGTTATTCGATGACTTCCAGCTTTCCGTCCTCTCCGAACTTTACGGGAATGATTTCGTTCCGGGTCTTCTGGGCGATGTCGTCAATGCGCATTTTAGAGGGGTAGTCCGCAATCAGGCTCACCGCCACGCCCTGGCGTTTGGCCCGGCCCGTGCGGCCGATGCGGTGGACGTAGTCCTGGTTTTCATCCGGTACGTCGCAGTTGAACACAATATCCACGTCGTCCACGTCGATGCCCCGGGCGGCCACGTCGGTGGAGACGAACACCCGGAGCTTTCCCTCCCGGAAAAGATTCATCACCTGCTCCCGCCGCTTTTGGGGGATGTCCCCGTGGATGCACTCCGCGTCGATGCCCCGCATTTGGAGGAACTTGCAGATGCGCTCCGTGGAGCCCTTGGTGTTGCAGAAGGCCATACAGCGGTCGAAGCCCGTCTCCTCCAGGATTCTGGCGATGACGTCCGCTTTTTCGTTCTGGGCCACATCCATGCGGAACTGCTTGATGTCCGGCTTGTTCTGCTCGTCCTCCCGGACGGTGATTTCCGCCGCGTCCCGCTGGTAGACCCAGGCGATGTCCATGACCTCCCGGGAGATGGTGGCGGAGAAGAGTC
>CATNDJ010000051.1:0-10285 GCA_950097265.1 uncultured Oscillibacter sp. | reverse complement strand
CGTGGATGAAGCCCATATCCAGCATCCGGTCCGCCTCGTCCAGAACCACGGTCCGGGCGCTGTCCACCCGGACGGTGCGGCGCTTCATGTGGTCGCTGAGCCGCCCGGGGGTGGCCACCACGATCTGGGGCCGTTTCTTCAGCGCGTCGATCTGCTTCCCGATGGGCTGTCCGCCGTAGAGGCACACGCAGCGGACCCCGGGGCGGAAGGCGGAGATGTCCCGGAGCTCGTCGGTGATCTGAATGGCCAGCTCCCGGGTGGGGGCCAGGATGACGGCCTGGACGGCGTCGTCCTCCGGATCCGTGTGCTCGATGATGGGAATGCCGTAGGCAAAGGTTTTCCCCGTGCCGGTGGGGGCCTTGGCAATCACGTCCTGCCAGTCCATCATGGGGGGGATGCAGCCCGCCTGGACGGGGGTGGTGAGCTCCAGCCCCCGCTTTTCGATGGCCCGCATAATCTCCGGAGACAGCCCTAGGCTGTCGAACCGGACGCCTTCTGTATATTCCATAAAAACTTCCTCTTTTCACGTAGTCGGGCTTATGTTAAAATGAATATAGACTTTCGATTATATTATAGCGAAAAACAAGCCGCTTGTAAAGCGGTCCGGCCTTACAAGTACGATGACTTTGGAGATTTTAAAACTTTAATCAATTAAAATCTAGAGAATCCAACAAATTATACAAGGAAACCCGAAGAAATTATAGTAAAATTGTGTGTTGTAAACCCAACAAGTCCCGATTTTTATGATAAATTAAAGTCGGAAGACAAATTGGGTTCAAGTCAATAGGGGGTGTCGAACGTGGATGAGATGGAGTATGTACGTATTCTTCGTGATTTGCGCGAAGACGCCGACAAAACACAGTCACAGATCGCCGAGGTACTGGGAACCTCCCAGACCATGTACGCGCGCTATGAGCGGGGCGCCAATGAGCTGCCCATTCATCACCTGATTACGTTAAGTAAATATTACGGCGTCAGCACGGATTACCTGCTGGGGCTCAGCAAGGAACGATGAAACACGGACAGGAAGGTCTCCTGTCCGTGGCTTTTTACTCGGGAAGGGCGTCTGTCGGAAGCGCCCCCTCAGTGGATCTCCTGCTCCAAAGTGCGGAATGCCTCCGTATCGAAAAATTCTGTGATGCTCAAGCCAAGGCCGTCCGTCAATTTTTTCAGCGTGATGATACCAAGATTGTGGGTCTTACGGTTCAAAAAATTATTGACCGTGGATTGCGGAACCGCCGCCAATTCACACATGTGGTTAACCGTGATATCCCTCTCTCGGCACAAAGCAATTATCCGGGCCCGTACCATATCCGCAATCCCCATGGTTGTTCCCCTTTCCGTTTTCTTTCACACTACCATTCCTAGGGAAAAAGAATTGTGGAAATACGGTTGACTTATTAGCCGAATACGGTTATAGTGTGGGAATACGGGTAAAAGGAGGACATATGAAGCAGTATGAGATTCGACTGAACAGAGAGACGGCGGTTTTCTATGAAAGAATTGCTTTCCAAGCGGGGCGGGATGTAGAGCAAGTATCATCGGACGCACTGTTCAAACTGGCGGGTGAACTGGCTCTGGAGGCACTGCATAAAAAGAAATAAACAAGGAGGTCTGCCGTTTTGCGGCAGACCTCCTTCTATTATCGCGTGCAGGGACACTTTGCCTAAAGCAAACTCTGGCGACCCTCGTTCGCCGGGGGATTTCCCTGGCGGTACGGCGGTTTCCATAAACGGAAAACTCTCAGTCCGCCCCGCAGGCAGTTCCCTTTGCAAAGGAAGCGGAAAGCAGCAGGGTTCTGGTCCGCTCACAGCCTCGTCACAACGGGGATGACCATGGGGCTGCGCTTGGTTGTCTTGAAGAGGTAGCTGCTGACGGCGGATTTCACCACGCCCCTCAGCTCCCCGTCGTCCCGCCCGCGCTTGCGGGTGACGGAGTCCGCCGCGTCCATAGCCACGCCCTGGAGCTCCTTCATCAAATCCCCGGACTCCTTCACGTAGATGAAGCCCCGGGTGACGATCTCCGGCGGGCTCAGCAGGCCGCCGTCGTGGCTGGAGATGGGCAGAACCACCACCACCATGCCGTCCTCGGCCAGGCGCTTGCGGTCCCGCATGACCACGGCGCCCACGTCGCCCACGCCGGAGCCGTCCACGAAGACCTCCCCGGCGGGAACCGCGCCGCCGATTTTCAGCGTCTTGGCGGTGATTTCGATGACGCTTCCGTTTTCCGCGATGGCGATATGGTTCCGATCCAGGCCCATCTGCTGGGCCACCTGGCTGTGAATCTGGAGCATCCGCTGCTCACCGTGGAGGGGGATGAAGAACCGGGGCCGGGTCAGGGCGTGGATAATCTTCAGCTCCTCCTGGCAGGCATGGCCGGAGACGTGGAGCATGTCGGCCTTGTCGTAGACCACGTGGACGCCCTTGCGGAACAGCTCGTTGATGACCCGGCTCACCGTTACCTCGTTGCCCGGGATGGCGGAGGCGGAGATAATCACCTTGTCCCCGGGTCCCACCTCCACCTGCTTATGGGTGGAAAAGGCCATGCGGTACAGGGCGCTCATCTCCTCCCCCTGGGAGCCGGTGGTGACGATGACCTGTTTGTTTTTGGGCAGGCTCTTGATTTTGCTGATGTCCACCAGGGTGTTCTTGGGCACCTTCATATAGCCCAGTTCCGTGGACACCCGCATGATATTCTCCATGGACCGGCCCGTCACGGCCACCTTCCGCCCGTGGGCGGCGGCGGCGTCCAGTACCTGCTGGACCCGGTGGACGTTGGAGGCGAAGGTGGTGACGATGATGCGCTCCTCACAGCCCTGGAACTGGCGCTGGAAGGTCTGGCCCACGGCCCGCTCGCTGAGGGTGTAGCCGGGGCGCTCCACGTTGGTGGAGTCGGCGCACAGGGCCAGGACGCCCTCCTTCCCCAGCTCGCCCAGGCGGGCCAGGTCGATGACCTCCCCGTCGATGGGGGTGGAGTCGATCTTGAAGTCTCCCGTGTGGACCACGACGCCCATGTGGGTGTGAATGGCGAAAGCCACGGAGTCCGCAATGGAGTGGTTCACGTGGATGAACTCCACGGTGAACTTCCCCGCCCGGACGGACCGGCCCGGCTCCACGGTTATGAGCTTGGTGCTCTTGGCCAGGCCGTGCTCCTCCAGCTTGAGCTGAATGAGGCCCGCGGTGAACCGGGTGCAGTAAATGGGCAGGTTCACCTGCTTGAGGACGTAGGGGATGGCTCCCACGTGGTCCTCGTGTCCGTGGGTGATGAACAGCCCCCGGATGCGGGCCCGGTTTTTGATGAGGTAGGTCACGTCGGGGATGATGCAGTCGATGCCGTACATGTCGTCCCCGGGGAAGGCCATGCCGCAGTCCACCACAATGATTTCCCCGCCGTACTCATAGGCGGTCATATTTTTGCCGATCTCGTTGAGGCCGCCCAAGGGGATGATTTTCAGTTTTTCTGCCATAGATAAAATGAACTCCTTACTAATATAAAAGATGTACCTGCGGCCCGATACCCGGCGTCTGGGCATAGCAAACAAGAGACGCCCGCTGTCCGCCCGGCCCCGTTACGCCGGCGGAGGTTTGGCTGCGTCCTGTCGTGTCCGAATATGAAAGCCGCTGAGGGCCAGAAAAGCCCCGTATATTATTTGACCAGCCGGGAAGCGCGTCCCGCTCTGGAAAAATACCATATCAGCGCCGGAGAACCGGCGAAACCGTCCCCGCGCCCTGAGCGGGGGGAACGTCAACTCGGTATAGTATAGCACAGGGAATCCGGTTTGTATACAAAAACTTTTGAAACCGAAGAATTTTTTTACAGCAAACAGACAGCCGGGCCAACCGGCCCGGCTGTTTCCTCGTTCTCTTTTCAAGGCCCTCCGCCTGCTCTCAGCGGGCGGAAGGGGAAGGCGCGGAGCGCGTTTCCCTCTCCGACGGGTCGGGGTCTCCGTCCAGCGTCACGAAGTAATCGTAATAGGGCAGCAAGAACTCATAGCCCCGCTTCAGCCGGTCCACAATGCGGCGGGAGAACAGGTCCTCCGTCAGCTTCTCCTCGTGGCAGATGGTAAAGGACTTCGCCTGATACCAGGGCTCCAGCAGCGGCGAGGGCGGGGAGCCCTTGGGGCGCTTGTAGGGCTCCGTCATCAGGGCGAACTCCTCCTGCCTGTTCAGGGCCCGGGTCAGGGCCTCCATGGTCCCGGGGTCCCGGTCCAGCCGGGCCCGGAGCTTCGCCATGGTCAGGGCCTTGGGGAGATAGTACCCCATGCCGTAGGTCCAGCTCTCCGGCATCAGCTCAAACCAGAAGGTGGGCTTGGCCGTCCACTGCTCCGAGGGCTCCTCCACGGAGAACCAGAGGCTCTCCTTATAAGGCCCCCGGCCGTGGAGGCGGCGGGCGTCCCGGTAGATGCGGGTAACTTTGTTGATGAGGTCATAATCCGGGCGCTTGTCCCGGATGTAGTCGTATATCTCCGCCCCCAGGGCCTGCATGGGACGGTAGAAGTGGTTCAGGTAGATCTCCTTGTGGGCCTCGAACCAGGTCCGTTCGTTGTTGAAGCGGATGCCCCACATAAAATCCACCGTCTCGTTCGTGAAGCCGGTAAACATCAATGTCCTCCTTTTCCTTCTTCCGGCGGGTAGGGAATCCGGTAGGGCTCCGTCCCCCGCTCCGCCAGCTTCCGCCTCAGCCAGTCCTTCAATGCGGACACGCCCCCCTCCGTCCAGGGAAAGGTCTCCGTCTCCACGTCCTGGGCCAGCTCGAAGCAGACGTTCTCATACACCCAGGCCTGGATCTGCCCGTCCCCCATCCAGCCTGTGCGCTGGAAGCGGTAGCGGAAGGTCCCCACGCTCCCCGGGAACACCGCCGCCCGGGTGAAAAAATCCAGGGTCAGGAAGTCAAAGGCGTTCTCCATGCTGCGCGCCTCCTTTTGTAGATACTTTCTGAAAGTTACATATATTTCTCCAGGGCCGCCAGGTTGGCCCGCATCAGGGACAGGTAGGTGGCCCCCGCCTCCAGGTCCCCTTTGGAGACGTTGTGGCAGGTGTGAAACTGGGCCGTCTCCACTCCGGCGGCCTCGGCGATGCTGTCCGCCACCAGGTGGTTTGAAAACTCGATATACCAGACGGCGGGCAGGCCCTCCTCCCGGACCTTCTCCGTCAGAAAGGCCACCGTGGCCGCCGAGGGTTCCGTCTGGGCCCCGCAGCCGGGGAAGGCGGCGTAGTAGTCCAGTCCGTAAGCCTCCGCAAAGTACAACAGGGGGAAGCGGTCCCCAAAGACGATGGTCCGGTCCGTCCGGCCGTTGAAGAAGGCGGCAAAGTCCCGGTCCAGACCCTCCAGCTGGGAGGCATAGCGTTCCGCGTTGGCCGCGTAGGTCTCTCCGTTCCCCGGGTCCAGGGCGGCAAGGCGTTCCCCGATGGTCCGGGTGACGGCGGCGGCGTTCAAGGGCGCGGTCCAGACGTGCTCGTCCATGCCCACCACCTCTCCCAGATGGCCATGGTCCTCCTCGTGCTCGTGCTCATGCTCGTGGCCCCCCTGCATCCCCTCCACGGTTTCCTCCTCTAAGAGATCCACACAGTCGATCATCCGCAGGGCCTCCCCCCGGGGCTCGACGGCGGAGAGAATCGTATCCACCCAGGCGTCGGACTCGCCGCCCAGGTAAATAAAGAGGTCGCAGCGCTGGACCCGGAGGATGTCCGCCGGGGTGGGCTCGTAGGAGTGGCTTTCCGCCCCGGGAGGCAGCAGCAGCGTCACGTCCGCCAAATCCCCGGCGGCGGCCCGGGCGAAGTCATAGGCCGGGAAGACGGCGGCGACGATTTGCAGCCGGTCCGAGTCCTCCGGCGGCAGCTCCGGGCCGCAGGCCGTCAGCAGCAGCAGGGCACAGAGGGCGGGAAATATCCGTTTCATGGGCGGTCCCCTTTTCCGTTCAGCAGTTTCTCCATGATACTACAGCGCCGGGGAAATTGCAAGGCGGTAAAAATTTTATGTAAAGGACCCTTGACAAAACTGGCGCACTGTGGTAGCTTATAGGTAAAGGAACCTTTACATTGAAAGGAGGCGGCTATGAGGAACCGCGTGGAAGCGCTGCGGAAGGCCCGGGGCCTAAGGCAGGAGGAATTTGCCAAGGCCATCCGGGTCTCCCGGCAGACCGTCAGCTCGATTGAGAACGGGCGCTACAGTCCGTCCCTGGAACTGGCGTTTACGATTTCGGATTTTTTCGGACTCCCCATTGAGGAGATTTTTATTTGGGAAAGGAGCGGAAACCAATGAAGAAAAGTTACCTTTGGTCCGGCCTGGGCATGACCGCTGTGGGAATCCTGTTCCTGCTGGCGGCGCTGCTGTGGGATACGCCTTTGGAGAGTTTGCTTTTCGGCATGTTCGGCGCGTTTACGGCGCCGGGCATTGTCCAGGTCATCAAATACGCCAAATGGAGCAGCCCCAAAAACGCCCCCCTTTATCAGGAGCGCCTGGAGCAGGAACAGATCGACCTCCGGGACGAGCGGAAAGAGCTGCTGCGGAACAAGTCCGGACGGTACGCCTACATTCTGGGTCTGCTGGCGGCGGCCTTGGCCATGCTGGTTTTCTCCGTGCTGGATGCGTTTGGCGTTGTAGAGGAGGGTACGGCCAGCCTGATGGTTCTGTTCCTGGCGGGCTACGCGGTGTTCCAGCTGGTGGCCGGGTGGGTGATTTACAAGCTCCTGGAAAAGAAATATTGAGCCGGCGGGGCCGTCCCAAAAGGGACGGCCTTCTTATTTACAAAAACTTAACGTCCCCGGCAGTACAAAACGGTTGACAGCTCCGTTAGCGCTGACTATAATAAGTGACAGCTTGTCATAAAATGACAGAGTGTCATGTTTGCTGTGAGGGATCGATACATATGTGTACAGAGACCTTCCTCCGGCTGCCGGAGGAGAAGCGGCGTCGATTCCTCGACGCCGCTTGGGAGGAATTTACCTCCGCCCGCTTCACCGACGTGTCCATCAACCAAATTGTCCGCCGGGCGGGCATCCCCAGGGGGAGCTTCTACCAGTACTTCGCCGGGAAGGACGACCTCTTCGCCTACCTCCTGGAGGAGGTGCGGAACCACGTGAAGGAGGAGTACCGCAGGGTGCTGAAGGAAAACGGCGGAGACATCTTTCAGGCCCAGCTGGACTGCTTCGACCGCATGACCGCCCAGGACCTGGCCCTGGACCCGATGATGGAGCGGTGCATGCTGTTCGTGAAAAATAACCAGGGGGTGGATATCCAGAAGCTCCTCTCCACCCGGCCGGGACAGCGGCTTCTGGACGGCCTCTGGGACGTCATCGACCTCTCCGGCCTCCGGGAGCCCACCCAGGACTACGGCCGAATCGTCTTCTGCCTTCTGATGGCCGCCCTGGGCAGCGCCTTTATGGACGCCATGCTCTGCCCCAAGGAACGGGCGCTCCACCGGCGGGAACTGGCGGCAAAACTGGAAATTGTCAAGCACGGCAGCCTCGCGTAAAAATTTCCCTTGACCTTCCCCCAGGTGGAAGGTGTAAAAAAGAGATTGACGAACCATATAGAAGGAGGACCACATGAGGAAACAATGGATAGCCCTGCTGCTGGCGCTGGCACTGGCGCTGCCGCTGTGCGCCGTCCCCGCCCTGGCCCAGACGGACCGGGACCCGCCGGCGGAAGCGGCCGAGACGGGCGGAGAGGCTTCCCCGGAAGCTCCCGCCGAGGTCCCGGAGGAGACCCCCGACGCGCCGCCCCCCTCCGAGGAACCCAGCGCCATCGTGGTGCGGCCCGACGGTGAGCCGGCAGCCACGGCGAAGGACAGCGGCATGGACGACGAGCTGGTCTTCACCGGGGAGGACGACTTCCGGTATCTGGCCTTCGAGGATCTGAAGGACAAGGTCCTGGAGGGGAGCCTGACGGCAAAGATGCTCCAGGAGTCCATCGCCTCCATCGACGCCATGGACTACACCCGGATGGCCCAGGAGCTGAACGCCCAAATGACCAGCCTAGAGGCCGCCCAGAAGATGTACGCCCAGATTCCCGTGTCCTCCCCCATGGAGGGGGCCATGCAGGGCTACATCATCTCCAACCTGGCCAGCTCTTACGGCAGCCTGAACAGCTCCGTGTCCGATCTGGCCTCCGGCAAAATTCAAAAGGACGCCGCCGCCGCCCGGCGGCAGCTCAAAAACGCCCAGGACCTCACCGTGGTGGGGGCCGAGTCCCTGTACTTCGCCATCCTGGAGCTGGAGCAGACCAAGGCCACTCTTCAGCGGAACATGACGGCCCTGGACCGGAGTCTGAAGGAAATGGAGCTCCGCTACCAGCTGGGCCAGATTTCCGCCCTGACCCTGGAGCAGGTGCGGAACGGCCGGGCCACCCTCCAAAGCAACCTCAGCACCCTGGAAATGAACCTCCGGCGGTGCAAGCTGCAGATGCAGTCCATGATCGGGGCCGGCCTCAACGGCTCCCTGGTTCTGGGTCCACTCCCGGCGCTGAGTCAGGGGCTCCTCGACTGCATGGACTACAAGCCGGACCTCTCGGAGGCCAAGGACCGGAGCTACGAGCTCTTCGCCGCCAAAAAGAAGCTGGACGAGGCCAGCGACACCTATGACGACACCCGGGAAAACTACGCCCAAAATACATACAACGTCCGCAGCGCCCGGCACACCTACGAAGCCGCCCTCTACGAATACAAAATGGCGGAGCAGAGCTTTGAGATGAACTTCCGCAGCGCCTTCGACTCCGTGAAGGACTACAGCCAGGTCCTGCGCTCCGCTCAGACCTCTCTGGCCTTCCAGGAGAGCACCTACGCCTCCATGGAGCTGAAATACCGCCAGGGGACCATCTCCCACAACGCCCTCCTGGACGCGGAGGACGAGCTGACGGAGGCCAAGGACGCCGTGGAGACCGCCCGGCGGAACCTGTTCACCGCCTACCGGACCTACTATTGGGCCGTGAACTACGGTGTGATGAGCTCCGGTCAGACTGGGGCGTAAAGACCAGAGACGACGATTTGGAGGAACTACATGACTAAGAACAGAATCCTGGCGGCGCTGCTTGCCGCCGCATTGGCGCTGGGCCTGTCCGCCTGCGGCGGCGGAACGGACGAGACGCCGGAGGAAGAGCCCGCCGCGGCGGGCGTGGCCGTCCAGGTGCAGGAAATCGGGGCGGACACCATCTACACGGAAAATACCGTCTCCGGCCAGCTTCTGGCGGAGGACCAGTCCACCATCATGGTGGCCGTCAGCGCCAAGTGCACCGCCGTCTACGCCGAGGCGGGAGACGAGGTGAAGGCCGGCGACATGCTGTGCACCCTGGACCTGGGAAGCACCCTTTCCAGCTACAATGCCGCAAGCATCAACTACCGCTCCTCCGCCCAAAGCTACAACGACCAGGCGGCGGTGTTCGAAAAGCAGATCGCCCTGCTGGAAAAGAACGTCCGGGATCTGAAGGAGCTCTTTGAGATCGGCGCGGCCTCCCAGCTGGAGATCGACCAGGCGGAGCTCCAGCTTCAGACCACCGTCGCCCAGCGGAACTCCACCCTCTCCCAGCTGGAGGCGGGCATGCAGAGCGCCCTTTCCAACGTGGAACAGCTGGACACCGTGCTGGAAAACGTGGACGCCCGGGGCAACGTCATCGCCCCCATCAGCGGCACCCTGGTGACCATGAACGCCACCGAGGGAGGCTTCATCTCCAATACGGCCCCCGTGGCCGTCATCGACGGGGCGGAGCAGATGAAAGCCGTGGTCCAGGTCTCCGAGGCCCTGGTGCCCAAGCTCTCGGCGGGAGACACCGCCGGCGTCTCCGTCAGCGCGGCAAATCAGAGCTTCGAGGCCACGATCCGCTCCGTGGAGCGGGCGGCCAATATGCAGACCCGGCTCTACACCGTCACGCTGTCCCTGCCCTCCGACGCCAGCGGGCTTCTGGCGGGCATGTTCGCCGACGTAACCTTCCACACCGACGTGTCTGAGGACACCATCGTGGTCCCCACCGAGGCGGTGCTGACCCGGGGCGAGACCCGGTACGTCTTCACAGTGGAAAACGGCGCGGCCAAGTACGTGGAGGTCTCCACGGGCCTCACCGGCAACGGCGTGACGGAGGTCCTCTCCGGCCTTTCCGCCGGGCAGCAGCTGGTCACCGTGGGCCAGGCCTATCTGAACGACGGCGACCCGGTGCGCATCGTCTCCGGGGAGGCATGATATGAGTATCGCCAGAGCAAGCATCCAGCACAAGGTTGCCACCATCCTGGCCAGCATCTTAATCTGCGTCTTCGGCCTGATGTTCTCCACCCAGCTCCAGATGGCCCTGCTGCCGG
>CATNDJ010000050.1 GCA_950097265.1 uncultured Oscillibacter sp. | reverse complement strand
ACCGTCGACCTCTAGCGTGACAGGCTAGCGTTCTAACCAACTGAACTACCGGGCCGTAACCATACGTGGGGGGAGCCGGGAAAGGCGCCCAAAGGAAAAAGCTGGTGGGAACAACTGGACTCGAACCAGTGACCCCCTGCTTGTAAGGCAGATGCTCTAACCAGCTGAGCTATGCTCCCAAGTCACCGCCCACGTCAAACGGCATTGACTAGTATACGAAAAGAATCCGGTTTTGTCAAGGCGTATTTCAAAATTTTTTAGATTTTTGCATTTCCTGGATTTTCGCAAAAGCCGTTTGAAGGACGGGCGGCCCCCCAGGGGGCCGCCCGCAGGCCGGAATCCCGCGCCGCCGAAAGCCGCTCCAGGGCTTCCTCTCTTGACGCGGTGAAGAAAAAATCCCGCCCCTGGTTGGACTCATAGATGAAGTCCCGGAGGGGCTTGCTGGTATAGCGGGAATAGTCGCCGTATATGGCGGCTTTCACATGATAGTTCATAAATTTCTGGAGAATCTCTCCAGCCGCGCCGGTGCTGAGGACGAAGAAATCCTCCCCCAGCACCCGCTTGTCCAGGGCGATGCGCTCCGCCCCGGCCTGGTATCGCACGGTCATCGCCAGGTCCAGGGCGGCCTGGGCCGTGGTGATCTCCGCCTTGCCGCCGGAAACCACCGCGATATCCGCTCCATGCACGTTTACATATTCAATATCCACGAAAACGCCTCCTTCGTAAAGCATCGCGGCGCAGATTCCAGCTGGTCGGTTATTCTAGCACAGCCCGGCACGTTTGTCAAATACCTTTTCTTTTTCCCCATATCGTGGTATACTGGTTTTTAATTCAGAGACTTACATCGTTGGGAGGGACCACTATGCGGGCCGAGGAACGGCGGCAGGCCATTTTGGAGCATTTACAGCAGTCCAGCCGCCCCGTCAGCGCGGGATTCCTGGCGGAGCGCTTCTCCGTCAGCCGCCAGGCGGTGGTGGGGGACGTGGCCCTGCTCCGGGCCTCCGGGGCGGACATCTCCGCCACCCCCAGGGGCTATATCATTCTAAAGCCCGGCCAGGGCCTCGTCCGCCGCATTGCCTGCCGCCACGACGCCGCGGGCATGGAGGCGGAGCTCTGCGCCGTGGTGGACCAGGGCTGCGCCGTGCTGGACGTCATCGTGGAGCACCCCATTTACGGCCAGCTCACCGGGCCCCTCCAGCTCTCCAGCCGCTACGACGTGGGTCAGTTCCTCTCCCGCTGCATGGAGGCCGGGGCCCGGCCCCTGTCGGACCTCACCAGGGGCATCCACCTCCACACCCTCTCCTGCCCGGACGAGGACGCCTTCTCCCGGGTCCAGGAGGTCCTGCGGGACCTGGGCGTCTTATTGGAGGGCTGAACCGTGAAGCAGTCAAGCGGCATGCGGGATATGACGGCGGGCAGCCCCGCCGGGCACATCCTCTATTTCGCCCTGCCCCTCCTGGCGGGGAGCCTCCTCCAGCAGCTCTACAACATGGTGGACAGCTGGGTGGTGGGGCGCTACGTGGGCGACGGGGCCCTGGCCGCCGTGGGCGTGGGCTTCCCGGTTCTCACCATGTTTTCCTCCCTCTTCATCGGCCTCTCCGGGGGCGGCACGGTGGTCATCGCCCAGTTCTTCGGCGCGGGGAAGATGGACCGGGTCCGGGACGCGGTGGACACCATCTACGCCGCCTTTCTCGCCTCCATCGTCCCCCTGACGGCCCTGGCCCTGCTGGCCGTGGGGCCCATTCTCCGCCTGCTCCAGGTGGAGGAGGCGGCCTATGGCGAGGCGTACCTCTATTTGATGGTGGTCTGCGCCGGGCTTATCGGCAGCATCGGCTACAACCTCAACTCCGGCATCCTGGGCGGCCTGGGGAACAGCCGGAGCACCCTGCTGTTCCTGGCCTCCGCCTCCGTGCTGAACATCGTCCTGGACCTGGCGCTGGTGCTGGCCTTCGGCCTGGGGGTGCTGGGCGTGGCCCTGGGGACCATCATCGCCCAGGCCTTCTCCTGGCTCTTCGGGGTGTTCTACATCAACCGGCACTATCCGGAAATCTCCCTGCGCCTCCTGCCCCGGAAATTCGATTGGTCCCTCTTTAAGCAGATCATGGGCATCGGCCTTCCGGCGGGAGTCCAGATGTCCCTGGTGGCCCTGGGGGCCATGGTGGTCATGGGGAAGATCAACTCCTACGGCAAGGAGTTCACCGCCGGATATAACGTGGGCTTCCGGCTGGACCAGCTGGCCTTCCTGCCCATTCAGAGCCTGTCCAGCGCCGTCATCTCCTTCGTGGGCCAGAACACCGGCGCGAAGAAGCCGGACCGGGCCCGGCAGGGCATCCGGGTCACCGTCACTCTCTCCGCCGCCTGGGCGGTGCTGATGACGGCCCTGCTCCTGCCCCTGCGGGAGCCCCTGGTGGCCTTCTTCTCCCCCACTCCGGCGGTCATCAACGCCGGGGCCGTGTACCTCCAGTGCATCATGCCATTCTACTTCATGTTCGCCATCATGTTCTGCCTGAACAACGCCATGCGGGGGGCCGGGGACAGCGTGTTCCCCATGGTGGACGTGATTTTGTCCCTCATCCTGGTCCGGGTCCCGGCGGTCTACTATCTGGCGGACCACTATGGGCCGGATTACATGTACTATGGAATGGCCGTGGGCTGGACCGTGGGGCTGGCGCTGTCCGTAGGGTGGTACTTCTCGGGCCGGTGGAAGCGGCACGGGAGCCTGGCGGACAAGGACGGGGAGCGCGGTTAAGAAGCCCGCGCCGCGCTGCCGTCAGGACGGCAAACTGAAATTTGTGAGGATCACATTATGGACAGAAATGAACCGTGGCTGCACTGGGCAATCGAGCTGCAAAGCCTTGCGCAAGCAGGCCTTACCTATGGAAAGGACGTTTATGACCACGAACGATATAAACGAATCCGGGAAATATCGGCGGAAATGATGTCTCACATGACCGACATTCCGCTTGAAAAGGTGAAGAATCTTTTTTGCAGTGAACACGGATACCAAACGCCGAAGCTCGATACCCGCGCGGCTATTTTTGATCAGGGGAAAATTCTGCTTGTCCGGGAAAATGACGGGAAATGGTCCCTTCCGGGCGGTTGGTGTGACGTCGATGTTTCCGTCGGCGAAAACGCGGTAAAGGAAGTCAAAGAAGAAGCGGGCCTGGATGTGACGGCGGACCGCATCATAGCGGTTCAGGACCGGAAAAAGCATAACCTTCCCGTTTATGCCTATGGCGTTTGTAAGGTGTTTGTTCAATGCACCGTCACCGGCGGACATTTTGAGCCAAACATCGAAACAACGGAGTGCCGCTATTTCTCTGAAGACGATTTGCCGGACCTTGCGACGGAAAAGAACAACGAAGACCAAATCAAGATGTGCTTTTCGGCATACCGCGCGAGTGATTGGCAAACGCTGTTTGATTAAACAAATGATGGGGGAACTGCCATGCAGTACGAGGAAAGGGACTTTTTAGAAACGGCGGGCCAAGATACTTTAAAGCAAATCGCCCGCGCAAGAGAACTCACACGGGAATACCTCTATACGGACTACACGGATACCGAAAAACGAAGCGCCATTCTCAGGGAGCTGTTAGGCGGGATGGGCGAAAATGTGGCGATTGACACGCCGTTTCACTGTGACCATGGAAAAACATTTTTATAGGCAGCGACGTAATCATCAATATGAACTGCACGTTTGTGGACAATATGCCAATCAAAATTGGAAACCGGGTGTTGATTGCGTCCAACGTACAGATTTATACATCCTCTCACCCGGTGCTGCCGCAGGAACGTCTTGTGCCGGACTGGAAAGAGAAGAACACGACTTGGTTCAGGACCTATGCCCTCCCGGTGGAAATCAAGGACAACGCGTGGATCTGAGCCGGAAGCATCCTATTGCCGGGCGTGACCATAGGGGAAAACAGCGTCATTGGCGCGGGGAGCGTGGTGAATCGAACCATTCCGGCAAATTGTATCGCCGTAGGAAATCCATGCAAAATCATACGCTATTTCCCGGCGGATGAAATTGAGCAAGACAACTTGTAATTTCCCGCCTGTTTCGGTATAATAAACCAGCTATATCCCCGTCAATCCCGGCGTCCCTTCCATTCGGGGCCGCCGTTTTAAAGGAGAAAGACCATGGAAAAGAAAAAGTTCTATATCACCACGCCGATTTACTACCCCTCGGACAAGCTCCACATCGGCCACACCTACTGCACCGTGGCCACCGACGTGCTGGCCCGCTACCACCGCCTGCTGGGGGAGGACGTGATGTTCCTCACCGGCACCGACGAGCACGGGCAGAAAATCGGCGACATCGCCGCCGCCGCCGGGGTCACGCCCCAGGAGTTCGTGGACCGCATCGTGGAGGGTCCCCGGGGCATCAAGGACCTGTGGAAGCTGATGAACATTTCCAACGACCGCTTCATCCGCACGACCGACGGTTACCACGTCCAGTCCGTCCAGCGGATCTTCAAGCGGATGCACGACAACGGGGACATCTATAAAGGGACCTACAAGGGAAAATACTGCAAGCCCTGCGAGTCCTTCTGGACCGAGAGCCAGCTGGTGGACGGCAAGTGCCCCGACTGCGGCCGGGAGGTCCAGGACGCGGAGGAGGAGGCCTACTTCTTCCGCCTGAGCAAGTACGCCGGTAAAATCCGGGACCTCTTGGAAAACACGGACTTCCTGGAGCCCCGCTCCCGGGTCCACGAGATGGTGCGGAACTTCATCGACCCGGGTCTGGAGGACCTGTGCGTCTCCCGGACCAGCTTTTCCTGGGGCGTGCCCGTGGACTTCGATCCGGGCCACGTGGTCTACGTCTGGGTGGACGCCCTCTCCAACTATATCACCGCCCTGGGCTATGAAAACGACCGCTATGACGACTATGAGAAGGGCTGGTGGCCCGGGGTCAACATCGTGGGCAAGGAAATCGTCCGCTTCCACTCCATCATCTGGCCCGCCATGCTCATGAGCCTGGGCGAGCCCGTGCCCAAGAAGTGCTTCGGCCACGGCTGGCTCCTGCTGGACGGGGGCAAGATGTCCAAGTCCAAGGGCAACGTGGTGGACCCCTATATCCTGGCGGAGCAGTTCGGCGTGGACGCCCTGCGCTTCTTCCTCATGCGCACCTTCCCCTTCGGGTCCGACGGCAATTTCTCCAACGAGCTCTTGATCCAGACCATCAACACGGACCTGGCCAATGATCTTGGCAACCTGGTCTCCCGCACCACCGCCATGGTGGGCAAGTACTTCGGCGGGGCCCTGCCCGCCGGCTGCGGGACCTGGGCGGAAGAAGTTCCCTTCGATAAGGAGCTCAAGGACCTGGCAGGAAGCCTCCGGGACCGCTACGCCGCCGAGATGGACTGCTTTGCCCCCCACAAGGCCCTGGAGGAGATCTTCAAGGTCATCCAGCGGGCCAACAAGTATATCGACGAGAACACCCCCTGGACCCTGGCCAAGGACATGGAGCAAAACGGCCCCCGCCTGGCCCACGTGCTCTACAACCTCCTGGAAGCCGCCCGCATCTGCGGCGTGCTGCTGGTCCCCTTCATGCCGGAGTCCATGGACAAGCTCTTCGCCCAGACCGGCGCGGGCGAAAGCGCCCGGACCTGGGAGTCCGCCGCCCGGTGGGGCGGACTGTCCGAGACCGCCGCCGTGGCCAAGGGCGAGAACCTCTTCCCCCGGGTGGACATGGGCAAGGCCCTGGAGGAGCTGGAGGCCGCCGTGGAGGCCGCCAGGCAGGCGGAGTCCGGCGTAGAGCTGGAGCCCCAGCTGACCGAGAAGGTGGACTTCGACACCTTCTGCAAGTCCGACTTCCGGGTCGTCAAGGTGAAATCCTGCGAGGCGGTGAAGAAGAGCGAGAAGCTCTTAAAGTTCATCCTGGACGACGGCACCGGCACGGACCGGCAGATCCTCTCCGGGATTCACAAGTGGTATGAGCCGGAGGATCTGGTGGGCAAGACTTTGGTTGCCATTGTGAACCTGCCCCCCCGGAAGATGATGGGCCACGAGAGCAACGGCATGCTGATTTCCGCCGTCCACAAGGAGAAGGGGGAGGAGGTCCTGCACCTTCTGATGGTGGACGACGCCATCCCCGCCGGGGCGAAGCTGTGTTAAGCGTATAATCTCCTAAATATGGGAAATACTGCCTCCATACTTCAAAAGTAGGGAGGCAGTATTTTCATGTCCAAAACCTTAAAAGAGAGCGAAACCCTGAAAAACCTCATGCGGGCCTTCGCCGGCGAGAGCCAGGCCCGGAACCGCTACACCTTCGCCGCAAACCTCTGCAAACAGCAGCAGCTCCATGTCCTGGAGGCCATTTTCACCTTCACCGCCAACCAGGAGAAGGAGCACGCCGAAATCTTCTACAACCACATGAAGGAAGCCGCCGGGGAGACCATCCACATCGACGGCGGCTACCCCGTAGACCTGACCAACGATGTGGCGAAGCTCCTGCGGGCGGCCCAGCACAACGAATACGAGGAGTCCGACCCCGTCTACCCCGCCTTCGCCGAGACCGCCCGGCAGGAGGGCTTTGCCAAGATCGCCTCTGATTTCCAGCAGATCGCCAAAATCGAACAGACCCACGGCAACCGCTTTGCCCGGTTCGCAGAGCTGCTGGAGTCCGGAAAGCTCTTCGTCTCCGACGCGAAATGCGGCTGGCTGTGCCTGAACTGCGGCCACATCCAGGAGGGCCTCCAGGCCCCCAAGACCTGCCCCGTCTGTTCCCACGATCAAGGCTTCTTCATCCGCCTGGAGATGGCCCCCTACGGCGGGGAGATTTTAAAGGGCTGAGCCCTTATCCGGGGACCGCCCCCGCCCAGGCGTAGTCATAGGGGCCGAGCACCGGCTGGTCTTCCCGGAGGCTGTTTACCGCCGCCGCCAGGGCGAAGGCAAAGCCCTCATCCTCCTCCAGCGAGACCCCGCTTCCCGAGCCAACGATGACGGCCATGACCCTCGTCCCCTCCTCGTCCCCGGAGGTCAGGAGGAGCCGGGGCAGCAGGGGCCGGTCCCCCAGGGCAATGAAATCTTCCATGGGGAGGAAGGCCAGGTCCACGCCTCCCTCCTCCACCGCCTGGGCCATGGCCGCCGGGGAGGAGCCCACGGAGACCGTCACCGCCTCCGCCTCCACCCCCTGGTCCGCCAGGGCAGCCCTCAGGGCCTCCGGCAGCTCCCGGACGGCCTGGGCCAGCTCCTCCGCGGTCAGCTCCCCCCGGGAGACCTCCACGGACAGGGATTCCAGCTCCAAGGGCTCCGTCTCCTGCGGCTCCGGGTCCGGCTCCGCCGGGCCGCAGGCGGAGAGGAGGAGCAGCAGGGCCCACAGCAGCGGCAGATACTTTTTCATAAAAACTCCTTTTTGCGCCTTCAGTTTTTTGTGGACAATCCGCCCAACCTTTGGTATAGTATTCTTAACGGCACAGGCGGCGGTTTCATTGTACCACGGCCCCGCCCGCCGCGCAAGGGCGGCGGCCCCATTCCCCATAAGGAGCACGGACATGCTGAACATCCGAAATGAGACCCCGGACGACTACCGGGCCGTGGAGGACCTGACCCGCAGGGCCTTCTACAACCTCTACGTTCCCGGCTGCCACGAGCACTACCTGGTCCGCGTCATGCGGGACCACCCGGACTTTGTGCCGGAGCTGGACTTCGTGCTGGAAGCGGACGGGGAAATCGTCGGGAGCATCCTCTACACCCGCTCCAGCCTCACCAATGAGCGGGGGGAGCGGCGGGAAGCCCTGACTTTCGCTCCCGTCTGCGTCGCGCCGGAGCGCCAGCGGCAGGGCTATGGGAAGCGCCTGATGGACCACTCTCTGGCCAGGGCGGCGGAGCTGGGCTGGGGCGCAGTGGTGATTTTCGGCGCGCCCGCCAACTACGTCTCCCGGGGCTTCCAGTGCTACAAGCGCCATCAGGTCCGACTGGAGGACGGAAGCTACCCCGCCGCCATGCTGGTGAAGGAGCTCCGGCCCCGCGCCCTGGACGGCGGCCCCTGGGTCTACCGGGATAGCCCCGTCATGCACTTTGACGAGGAGGCCGCCCGCCGCTTTGACGAGGGCCTGCCCCCCATGGAAAAGCGGGTCCTCCCCTGTCAGGAGGAATTTTACATCCTCAGCAACTCCGTCCTGCGCTGACCCCATCAAATCACGACAAAGGAGAATTCACCATGGAAGAATCCGGCATCGTCTCCATCTGGCTTGGCAATTTTGACAGTAAGGAAGCCCTGACGCTGTACGCCGAGAACCGCTTCAAGCGCAACGAGAACGGCGAGAAGGTCCCCTCCTTCACCCAGGACTTTTTCAACGGCGACCTCTGGCCCTTCGAGCCCGAGGTGTTCGACTACGAGTTCAACGGCGCGCCCTCCCAGGACCCGGCCGTGGTGGCGGCGCCTCTGGGCGAGGAGCTGTGCGCCGCCCTGGCGGAAATCTACTCCAAGGGCTTCGACCAGCCCTATAACGCCGTGATCGCCGTTTACGACTACCAGTTTGAGGGCAGCCGCCACGTCCCCGGCGCGCCCGCCCAGTATGTGGGCTCCTTCTCCTACATAGAGCGCTGAGAAAATCCCGCCCGCCCCGGTCCTCCGGGGCGGATTTTCTTTTTGAAAAAATCTCTCCCGGGATGAAAGTATCCGCTCCGCCGGATCGTATCCATACTGAGAGCGCTCCAAAGGAGTTGATCGCATGAACCCAAACCAGCAGGCGGAGCGGCTGGCGAACGCCTACGCCGACGCCATCCTGCGTCTCAGCTACGCCTATCTGAAAAATACCCAGGACGCCCAGGATATCTGCCAGACGGTCTTTGTCAAACTGCTGGCGGAGCCCCGGGAGTTTGAGAGCGCCGGGCACGAGCGGGCCTACGTCCTCCGCATGGCGGCCAACGCCTGCAAGGACCTTTTGAAAAGCCCCTGGCGGAAGCGGACCTGCGGCCTGGACATGGTGCTGGAGGTCCCCGCCCCGGAGGCGGGGGACGGCAGCGTCCTCTCGGCGGTGAACGAGCTGCCCGCCCACTACCGGGCGGTGATCTACCTCTTTTACTACGAGGGCTATCAGGCGGCGGAGATCGGGAAAATCCTCGGCGTGCCCACCGCCACCGTCCACACCCGCCTGGCAAGGGGCCGGGCAAAGCTCAAGGACATCTTAGGAGGTACCGGATATGAGCGAACTGTTTGACTACAAGAAGGAGATGAGCCAATTGCGCTTTACGGAAAACCAGAAGAAAGCCCTGGCGGAGGCCGCCGCCTCCGCCGCCGGAGGAACGGCGAGACGCCGCCGCCCGGTGTTCCGCACGGCCCTGATCGCCGCCGCCATGGTCATGGCCCTGGCGGTGGGAGCCGGGGCGGCGGGGGTGCTGCCCAGCCCCACAGAGATTTTCACCCCGCTGTTTGGCGGGTCTGTCGCTCAGACGGAGGTCATTGACAAAATCGGACATCCCATTGGAGCCTCGGACTCCTGCAAGGGGATTACCATCTCGGCGGACGCCATCATGGGAGACGAGTACAGTGCGGTCATCGTCTACACCATCCGCCGGGACGACGGGGAGCGCTTCTTCCCGGAGGGGGAGAACCTGGACAGCCGGATGCTGATCATGGGCGGCTTCGGCGGGGCCAGCTGGGCCCGGGGCGGGGCCACCGGCAGCAGCTGGTTTGTGGACCAGGACCCGGAGGACGACCGCATCCAAATGATCGAGGCCACCAGCTCCGACGTGCCCCTGACCCACGGCACCGCCGACACGGTATTCGAGGACCTGCGGATTTGGAACCCGGGGGCGGACCGGGACGAGATTCTCTATCCCGGCAAGTGGCGGCTCCGCTTTGAGGTGGACTACGAGGACTGCTCCGTCCACCTGGGCGGCGGGGAGACCTTCTCTCAGGACGGCCTAAACTTCATCATCGACGAGCTCACCATCTCCCCCATCGCCGTCCGGGTGGCCTACACGGCGGACATGGCGGTGGTCTGGGACGACACTCCCAGCGGGCGGGAGAGCCCCGAGAACGCCCCGAAGCGCCAGCGGTTCCTGGAAAACATCGAGCTTCTGCTGACGAAAACCGACGGCACGGTCGTCGACCTGGGCGGCTCCGGCGGCAGCATGTCGCCGGACTACGAGGCGGGCGTCTCCCACTGCTCCAAGGGCCAGGTCTTTGACGAAATCATCCCTCTGGAGGACATGGCCAGCATCACCGCCGGCGGGGTGGTCTACGAGATTCCCCACAATTGAACCCCCAAAAGAAGGCCGGGACTTACGTCCCGGCCTTTGCCTTATGCAATCTCAATATGTACCGACTCATGGAACTGGGGCTCCACCAGTCCCGGGATGTCCACCGCGTCGGTAAAGCGCACGTCCTCCGTGTACTCCCTCAGCATGGAGATAACGTAGGGGTGTGGCCGCTCGTCGGGCCGCCCCGCGGCAACGCAGACCACAATGGTTTTCGGGGCCAGGCGGCTGACGGTCTTCCTCGTCGAAGACGTCAGGGAGGCGTGGTGGGGCAGCTTCAAAATGTCGCAGGGGGCCAGGGTGTCGTTGTCCCACACCGCGCCGTACATGTCGCCCCCCAGGACGATCTCTTTCCCGTGGTAGTGGAGCCGCTGGCGGAGGCTGGAGATGTTCATGGACTTGGTCCAGCGCATCAGGTCGTGGCGGTTCCGCTCCCCCCGGAAGGCCGCGTCGTAGACGGCCTTCTGCCGGGGGTACAGAGCGGGCTCCCCGGCGTAGACCTCCATGGTCAGTTCCTCTGTCAGCCGGAGGGTCTCAACTTTATCTCCGGGGAGCTCCACGAACTCCTTGACCCGGCCCGGGTGGTTCCGCAGGGCCCCGGCGTAGATGTCCAAGCAGCGGAGGAGATTCCGGGCCGCGCTGGGGAGACCGTTGTCCCCGTCGGGGTCCAGGGGGCCGTGGCCCTCCGGCGGGGCGTAGGTGGAGACCAGCTTGTCCACGGTCACCGCGTCCAGCACCCGGCCCAGGCCCCCGATGTGGTCCCGGTGGAAGTGGGTGGCCAGGAGGATGTCCAGCCGGTCAATGCCCTGCTTTTTCAGGAAGTCCCCGGCGTAGATCCTCTGGGACCGGGGGTCCAGGGGGGCCGGGTGGTCGTCCCGGACGAGGCTGTCGTGGCCGCAGTCCACCAGCATGGCAAAGCGCCGCCGGTTCCCCTCCAGCTCCTGAATCAGAATGGAATCCCCGTTGCCGGCGTTGATAAAGTCCAGTACCAGCATAAGCCGTTCCCCCTCACTTTTTTATTTAGGATAGGATACCATAGCCCCGGGGACGGCGCAAGGGAAAGACCCGCGCCGGAGGCTCCAAAATTTCGCCCCGATTTTTGACATCCTGGTAAAAGCGCCTCTCCGGTCCGAGGCCGTCTTTTTCCCCTCATCTTCTGGACAGGCGGGGAATACAGTGTTATAATAAACTTGTTAGGGTATCGGTTGAAAAAGGAGGACGTATTATTTTGACGGATAGCATTACGATGGGCCTGTGGACCACGCTGCTGGTCACCGCCGCCGCCGGCATCGGCGGCACCGGCCTGGGGGGCGCGCTGGCTACGCTGTTCCGCCGGGACTCGGGCCGGGAGGCCAGTTTGCTTTTGAGCTTTGCCGCCGGGGTGATGGTGTCGGTGTCCTGCTTCGGCCTTTTGACGGAGGCCGCCG
>CATNDJ010000049.1:7388-12096 GCA_950097265.1 uncultured Oscillibacter sp. | reverse complement strand
ATCATCACCATGGACGACCGCTCCGTGCAGCGCTTCGTCCGGGACTGCGACCCCAGAGACCTGGTGCTGGCCCTCAAGGCCGCCAACACGGAAGTGGCCAACAAGCTGTTTGCCAACATGTCCACCCGCATGGCCCAGAGCATCAAGGACGACCTGGAAATTACCTCCAACGTCCGCATGAAGGACGTGGAGGAAGCCCAGCAGCGCATTGTGGGCATCATCCGCGGGCTGGAGGAGAAGGGTGAAATTATCATCCTGAAGGGCGGAAAGGACGATATCATTGCCTAGTATTTGGAAATCCATTATGCGTCCCAAGGCCGAGCCCTACCAGTTCCCAAAGGCGGAGGAGCTGATTCTGGAAAAAGAGGAAGCTCCCCCCGAGCCGCCCCCCCCCGCTCCCCCGGGAGACGGGGAGGCGGAAACGCCGGCGGTGGATATCCGGATTGGAGAGGAGGCGGAAGCCCCCGAGCCCGAGCCGGAGGAGGCGCCGGACCCGGTGAGTTTCGCGCAGATTCAGGCGGAACAGATTATCGCGGACGCCCACCGCCGGGCCGAGGAGATTTTGGACCAGGCCCGGCTGGAGGCGGAGATAAAGGCCCAGGAGCTCTTCGAGACCTCCCGCCAGAGCGGCCTGGAGGCCGGCCGGGCGGAGGGCCTGGCCCAGGGGGCCTCCCAGGCGCTTCAGGAGGGCCAGCGGGCCCAGCAGCGCCAGTCCGAAGAGCTGGCCGGGGAGTTCGACCGCTTTTTGGAGCGGGCCGGAGCCGCCCTGGACCGGCAGCTGGACGACAATGTGGAGGAGCTGCGGGACCTGGCCATCGCCATCGCGGAAAAAGTGGTGTGCGTCAGCCTGAAAAGCAGCAGCGAGGTCATCTGCCGGATGATTCAAACCGCCATCGACAAGCGGAAGCGCCGGGAGTGGGCCCACATCTATATCGCGGAATGCGACGCCAAGCATCTTTCCAAGGTTCCCGCCTCTTTGATGAACGCCCTCTCGGCCCTCTCGGACCGGGTGCGCATCATCCCCATGGCGGACGACGAGGCGGGCACCTGCATCATAGAGACCCCGGACGAAATCGTGGACGCCAGCGCCGCCACCCAGATGAACAACATCCGGACCCTGCTGTCCGACGCCGGACCCGTAGAGGAGGGCGTCAGCTTCAACAATTTGAACTTCAGCGGCGGCGTGTAATAAGGAGTATATATGTTCCGGCAAATGATCCGTCAGGTCTACAACGCGGAGACCTACAGCCTGACCGGGAAAATTGAGAATATTGTCGGAATGTCCATTGAGGCCAGCGGCGGCCGGGCGGCCGTCGGCGACATCTGCCGGATTTACAACGGCGACTCCGGCGGCCAGGTCACCGCCGAGGTGGTGGGCTTCAAAAACGACCACATTCTGCTGATGCCCTATTCCGACATGGCGGGCATCTCCGCGGGCAACTTCGTCCGGAACACCGGGCGGCAGCTGACGCTGCGGGTGGGCGAGTTCCTCCGGGGCCGCATCATCAACGCCATGGGCCAGCCTATCGACGGCAAGGCCCCCTTCGAGGGGGGCGACGCCTACTGCGTGGGCGGTTCCTATATCAATCCCCTCCGCCGCCCCCCGATCCGGGAGCGGATGGAGTTTGGAGTAAAAGCCATAGACGGCATGATTACCATAGGCAAGGGCCAGCGCATCGGCATCTTCGCGGGCTCCGGCGTGGGCAAATCCACGCTGATGGGCATGATCGCGAAAAACGTCAAGGCGGATATCAACGTCATTGCCCTGGTGGGCGAACGGGGACGGGAGGTCCTGGAGTTCGTCCAGAAGGACCTGGGCGAGGAGGGCATGCGCCGCTCCGTGCTGGTGGTGGCGACCTCCGATCAGCCCGCCATGCTGCGGATGAAGTGCCCCAGCGTGGCCACGGGCATCGCGGAGTATTTCCGGGACCAGGGCTACGACGTGCTTCTCATGATGGATTCCCTGACCCGGTTCGCCATGGCTCAGCGGGAAATCGGCCTGGCCATCGGCGAGCCGCCGGTGAGCCGGGGCTACACCCCTTCCATGTACGCGGAAATGCCCAAGCTCCTGGAGCGAAGCGGTAATTTTGATAAAGGTTCCATCACCGGCGTGTATACCGTGCTGGTGGAGGGCGACGACACCAACGAGCCCATTGCGGACACTGTCCGGGGCATCCTGGACGGGCACATCGTCCTCTCCCGGGCCCTGGCCAACAGCAACCATTACCCGGCCATCGACGTCTCCGCCAGCATCTCCCGGCTGATGGTGGAAATCGTGGACCGGGAGCACCGGCAGCTGGCCTCCCGGGTGCGGGATATTCTCAGCACCTATGAGAAAAATCAGGACCTGGTGGCCATTGGCGCCTACAAGCCGGGGACCAACCGGAACCTGGACTACGCCCTCTCCAAAATCGACGCGGTGAACGGGTTTTTGACCCAGGACATCGACGAGGCCTTCAGCTATGGCCAGTGCATCGAGAAGCTGAAGCAGATTCTGAACTAACCGAACCAAAGGAGAACGCAAGGTGAAGAAATTCAAGTTCGCTTTGGATACCGTCCTTTCTTATAAGGAGCAGGTCTTGGGCGTCCTCCAGGGGGAGCACGCCGAGGCCGTGGCCCGGGTCCGGGCCCAGGAGGAGCTGCTGGAAAAGCTCTGGCGGGAGTACCGGGACTGCAACGAGGATTACCGGGACCGGGCGCTGGAGGGCATGCCCGTCACCGAGGCGCTGATGTACCAAAGCGCCCTCCGGGCCGCGGAGCTGGAGATTCAGCGGGAGACGAAACGGCTGGAGGAACTGGAGGCCGAGGCGGAGAAGCGCCGGGAGGCTATGGTGGAGGCGAAAAAGGAGACCTCCTCCATCGAGAAGCTGAAGGAGAAGAAGCTGGAGGCCTACCACAAGGAGGAGGCCAAGAGCGAGGAGCTGTTCATAGAGGAGTTTGTCAGCTCCACCCGGGCCCACGCGGCCTCGTGACGTTGTTCTGAGCGGTGTTCACGCACCGTTTGGAAATAGATATCTTATGATGACAAGGAGGTGAAAGAGCGTTATGGAACAGTTAATCAACACGATGCTGGCAAACGCGCAGATTCCCCAGGCGGCCCCGGCGGCGAAGAAGGGCGAGTCCTCCCCGCAGAAGGATGGCTTCCAGAAGCTGCTGGAGCAGAAGCAGGGAAGCGACGCCCCTCAGGCCGCGAAGCGGCCGGAGAAGGCGGAGACCCCGCAGAAGCCCCAGGAGGCCCAGGACGCTGAAAAAATCCAGGAGGCGGACGCTTCCCAGGAGGTCCAGGCCGCGCCCAAGGGTGAGAAGGAGCTGGAGGATCAGCTGGCCCTGGCGGCCATGGCAATGCTGCAAAATCCGGTGGTGCCTGTGGAGCAGGTCATGACGCCGGAGGTCCAGGCGGAGGCCGCGGCGGCTGAGATCGCCCCCCTGGCGGCGGAGACCCTTCTGACCCCGGAGGAGCAGAGCTTTGTCCCGGAGACGGAACAGCCGGTGCTGGAGGCTCCCGTGGAAGAGGGCGAGGCCCGGACGGCGGACCAGGCGGTCCTGGCGGAGGAGCTTCCCCAGACCATCGAGGCCCCGGAGGCCCCTCAGGATACGGAGGGCCGGACCGTGGAGGTCAAGGTGGAGACCGGCGAGGCCCGGGACACGGAGGAGACCCCGGATGCGGAGGAAACCCCCGAGCTCCAGGGCGCGGAGACCGAGGCCCCCGTCTTTGAGGACGTGAAAGCCGTCCCGGTGAAGGTGGGCGAGGCCCCCAAGGCGGCGGAGACCGGAGAACCCGTGGAAAAGCAGATCGGCCCCAAGCTGACGGAGGCCCTGCGAAACGGCGAAACCCGGGTGGAGCTTCAGCTGACCCCGGAGAACCTGGGCAAGGTCACCGTGGAGATGACCTGGAGCAAGGACGGCGGATTGGTTGTCCAGCTGCACGCCGAGAACCGGGAGACCCAGAACCTGCTGAACAAGAGCACCGCGGGCCTGGAACAGCTGCTTGGCCGGGAGGTCCAGCAGGAGGTCCGGGTGGAGGTTCCCCGTCAGGAGGAGAGCCAGAGGCAGGACCTCTACGAGCAGCAGCAGGAGCACCATCAGCAGCGCCAGCAGGAGCAGCGCCGGAAGCAGGAGAGCGGCGAGGATTTCCTTCAGCAGCTCCGGCTGGGACTGATCCCCCTGGACGGGGAGTAATGCTTACAGAAAGGAAGTGAGTAAGTGAGCGGATTTATGAGCGACATCGGCGGGCTCTACGGCACCAAAAAAGTGGGAGACACCGAGGTTACCATTGCCAGAAAAGGCAGCAACATGGACCTGGACATGACGGACTTCATCACCCTGATGATCACCCAACTGACCAACCAGGGCATCGACAACACCATGGACACCTCGGAAATGCTGAACCAAATGGTGCAGATGCAGATGATTCAGTCCATGGTCAACATGACCGACGCCACAACCATGAACTACGCCGCCTCCCTGGTGGGCAAGGAAGTCACCGTGGGCAAAATAAGCGACGACGGCAAGCTGGAGGAGCTCGTGGGCGAGGTCACCGCCACGGGCACCATGGACGGCCAGCAGGTGATCTTCATCGGCGACGAGTACTACTACCTCAGTGAGATCATGGCCGTGGGCAAGCTGCCTGAGCCCAAAGAGGACGAAGAGGAAGGCGACAAGACGGAAGGCGTCGGCAAGCCCGGCGATACCCAAAAGCCCGGCGAGA
>CATNDJ010000049.1:0-7360 GCA_950097265.1 uncultured Oscillibacter sp. | reverse complement strand
AACCCAGCGAGACCACGCCGCCGGAGAACACCCAAAAGCCGGACGGGACCACGGAGTCCGACCCGTCCAACAACGGCGAAGGCTGAGGTGAATCCCACATGATTGAACGCGTAGCGAGACAGAGCCAAATCCAGCAGATACCGGACGCAGGGAAGCGGGCGGCTGCGGGGGGCTTCGCTATGGCTTTGCAGGCGGAGCTGACCAGAGCCGGACAGGACGTCCAATTCTCCAAGCACGCCATGACCAGGGCGGAAGAGCGGGGCATCGAAATCACCCCGGGCCTCATCGACCAGATTAAGGGCAGCATGGTGCGGGCCCAGGCCAAGGGAGCCACCAATATCCTGGCCATGGACACTGAAAAAGCCTTCATCATCAACGTCCCCCACGGAAAAGTCATCACGGCAATCACCCAGGACGAAATGAAGGACAGCGTATTTACCAATATCGACGGCGCCGTGTTCCTGTAAGCGAAATGGCAGGACCGGACAATCGGAGGCCATTGGACCCCGCCCGACTGACGGGGCCCAGGCGGCGCCAAGGATTTGAAAGGAGTTCAAATTCCCTATGACCGGATCAATGTACGCATCTGTCGCGGGCCTGCGGGCCCACATGCAGAAGCTCTCCGTAATCGGAAACAACGTGGCCAACGTCAACACCCAGGGCTACAAAAAACAGAGAACCGTTTTCCGGGACAGCGTGTACAGCATGTACACCAGCGGCGGAGACGGAACCTCCACCGTGGGCGGCATCAACCCCTCCCAAATCGGCTACGGCTCCATGGTGGGCAGCATCGACCTGAACATGTCCTCCGCCAGCTATAACCCGGGCAACCCCACGGACTGCGCACTGGTTGGCGACGGGTTCTTCCTGGTGGGCGACAAGGACGTGGCCAAAACCATCGACGGCAACGACCCCGAGAGCCTGAAGGCCCTGACCCTCACCCGGGTGGGCGACTTTCAGTTCAAGGCCGACGGCTACCTCTGCGACGGCAAGGGAAACGTGGTCTACGGTTTTATGACCGTTCAGGACGCGGACGGCAACGTCTCCGTCAGCGACCAGCTGGTCCCCATCCGCAAGCCCCACTGGGAAAAGGTCCCCACCACGAAGCTGGAGGACGACCCCAACAACCCCGACGGGCCTCAGATTGAGGTTCCCGACTACAAATATGAAATCCGCTATGCCACCGACGAGGAGCCCCGGGACGCGAACGCCGGCGGCGGAGGCGGCGGCGGAGGCGGCGGCGCGGCGGACGCCCCCAAGAAAATCATGCTGCAGGATATCACCAAGCCCCTGCACGAATCCAACCGGGTCAACATGGAAACCGGCGAGAAGACCGACAACGAGAGCCTGATGGCGGACCTGGACTTCGCGGAGTTCTCCAGCATCACCATCAACCAGGACACCGGCGCCATCACGGGCATCGCCCGAGAGGGCTCCATGCCTGTGGTCATCGGATACCTGGCCATCGGCAGCGTCACGAACCCCAACGGCGTGACCCACACGGGCCAGTCCTACTACAAGTGCCAGGACGGCGCGGGCGACCTGCGGATCTGCATGCTGGGCGGCGTCCAGAAGGACCTGGGCATTACAAATGTCAACAGCTATATGTGCGAACCCGCCGACGACCCCAACAACCCCGGCGGAGGAGGAAACAATGACGTGGTACCCTATCCCCCGGGAACCACGATTCTCTCCACCGGCGGCACCAAGATGATGGTGGGCTTTTTGGAGGCCCCCAACACCGACCTGGCGGAGGAAATCGCCGAGCTCATCACCACCCAGCGGGGCTATCAGGCCAACACCCGGATTATCACCGTCACCGACTCCATGCTGGAAGAGCTGGTGAACATGAAGCGCTGAGCATAGCCGGTAAGGAATCGTTGATCACCGAGCGGAACGCTCATCGAACTGCTGCATAAAACAGTTGCCCGCCGGGGCCACCGGCCCCGGCGGGGTAAGAAAGGGCGGTCTTTTATGATCCTTTTGACAAAGAGAAATCACGACAAGCTCCTGGTGAACCATCTTCAAATTGAGCACATCGAGTGCATCCCCGAGACCAAAATCACCATGATGAACCACGACTACTACCTGGTGCGGGAGAGCGTGGAAGACATTATCCTTAAAATTGCGGAGTACAACGCCAAGGTCCAGGACATCCACCGTGAAATCGCGGTATCGGACAAGCGTTGATGAAGTATAGATAAAATTCACAGGCCGGGGAACACTGTCCGGCCGAGGGAGCGAGGCATTTCTACATGAATATAAACTATATCATTGGTATTGTCGGCGCGTTCGGCGTGTTTTTGCTAGGCTGCGTTATGGGCATCAACATCGGCCCCAACGCGGTGGGCGACACGATTACCTTCAATCCGGGAAACCTCTGGAACTTCTTCGACGCGGCGTCCATCTTCATCACCATCGGCTGTACGATTTTCGTCGTGCTGGCCAGCTTCCCCGGGCCCATGCTCAAGGCCATGCCCAAGCACTTCAAGATCATCCTGAACAACAAGATGTTCGACCCCAAGGGCTACATCGAGCAGTTGGTGGAGCTGGCCCAGATCGCCCGGAAGAACGGCCTTTTGTCCCTGGAGGAGAAGGCCAACGAGCAGTCCGACCCCTTCTTTAAGCAGGCCATTATGCTCATCGTGGACGCCAACGACCAGGATAAGGTCCGGGGCATCCTGGAAAACGACATCGAATGCATGTCCGCCCGGCACGAGGACGCCGCGGCGCTGTACGACAAGGCGTCCAGCGTGGCCCCGGCCTTCGGCATGGTGGGTACGCTGGTGGGCCTGATCAACATGCTGAAATCCATGAACCTCTCCGGCGACGGCGGCGCGGACACCCTGGGCACCAGCATGGGCACCGCCCTGATTACCACGCTGTACGGCTGCCTTCTGGCCCACGTGGTCTTCGGCCCCGTGGCCCAGCTTCTCCGGGGGCGGGACAGCGAGGAGGTCCTCTGCAAGCAGATCATCGTGGAGGGCGTCATGGCCATCCAGGCCGGCGAGAACCCCAAGTCCCTGCGGGAGCGGCTTTTAACCTACATGTCTCAGAAGCAGCGGGAGATGGGCGGCGAGGCCGGCGGCGAGGCGAAGTAAAGAAAGGTGAGCGGCAATGGCGATCAAGAAAAAGAAAAGCGGAGGCGGCGGCGCCAACTGGATGGATACCTACGGCGACATGGTAACGCTGCTGCTGTGCTTTTTCGTGCTGCTGTATTCCATGTCCACCATCAGCGAGGATAAGTGGAAAGCCATCGTCCAGAGCTTCAACCCCAACGCGGTCCCGGACCCCAGGCCCACCATCGAGGGCACGCCGGGCCCCAGCGCCGACGACGGAGAGTCCGGCGCGGCCCCCACCCAGGAAGAGATGGAGGAGATGCAGGAGAAGGTCGAGCAGGACATGGAAGAGCTTCTCCAGCAGATTCAGGAGTTTGTCCAGCAGCAGAACCTCCAGGATGCGATTACGGTGAGCCAGGACGGCGGAAAGATTTTCATCACCTTCAGCCAGTCCGTCTTCTTCGCGGGGGAGAGTTCCGTGATCCGGCAGGAGGCGTACCCCGTGCTGGACGCCGTCAGCGAGATGCTCAGCGGCGTGGCCGGGTCTTTGGACGAGGTCCGGGTGCAGGGCCACACGGCCCGGGCGGGCCAGGGCCCCAACAACACGGTCAACGACCGGACGCTGGCCAGCAACCGGGCGGCCAACGTGGTCATCTACATTCAGGAACACAGCGTCGTTCCCCCCAGCTGCCTGGTCAGCGAGGGCTTCGGCGAGTGGCGGCCCGTGGCGCTCAACGACACGGCGGAAAACCGGGCGAAGAACCGCCGGGTAGAAATGATTATCAGCGGCCGGGACATCGAGGCCGAAATAGCGGAACAGGGCGGCATCCAGCAGTACATTGTGATGACGTCTTAAAGGGCCACCGGCGGCCTTTGGCCGGAATCCAGGCAGAATAGGGGGGATGATATGGCAGACGTATTATCGCAGGCGCAAATTGACGCTTTGCTGAACGCGGTTCGGAGCGGAGAAAAGGATTCGGAGCCGTCCTCTGAAAAGCAGGAGAAGAAATACCAGAAATACGACTTCAGCAGTCCCCGCAAATTCACCAAAGACCGCATTAAAATGCTCAACGGCATTTTTGACAACTATTCCCGGGTCATCAGCTCCCGGCTGAACGCCCGCCTTCGCTCCACCTGCGAAATCACGGTGGAGAGCATTGAGGAACAGCGCTACTTTGAATTTTCCAACGCCCTGACGGAGGGCGACGTGCTGGGTATGATCGACGTGGAGCTGAAGGGGCAGATACAGGAGACCCCGGCGATGCTCTTTATCTCCACCAGCACGGCCCTGAGCATGATGGACCGGATGCTGGGCGGCGAGGGCGCCGTGGACGACAGCCTGGAGGACGACTACAGCTACACGGACCTGGAGCTGAAGCTTTACGAGGACCTGGCCGGGGACACCGTGAAGGTGATGGACCGGAGCTGGGAGAACTACGTGCCCATCCACTTCAACTACAGCCGCACGGAGGTCAACCCCACCCTCAACCAGGTCATCGGCTTGGACGAGACGGTGGTCATCGTGGACTTGAAGCTGCAGTTCCCCAACATGGCGGGGCGCATGAGCGTGTGCCTGCCGGGGGAGGTTTTGACCAACGTGTTTGCGGAGATCAGCCGGGAGAGTCCCCTGCGCCGGACGGCGGCGGAGGACAAATCCGAGGAGATTTTCGACAAGCTGCGGGATTCCAAGCTGGAGATCATTGCGGAGCTGGCCAGCGCCCAGCTCTCCCTCAGCGATATCTACCATTTGAACGTGGGAGACGTGATCGACCTTGGACAGCCTAAGGAATCTCCCATTTACCTGGAGATCGGCGGCTACCACTGGTTCACCGGAAAGATGGGTACCCATAAGAAAAATATGGCTGTGAAGATAGATGAAGTATGCTATCAGCTTGAGCAAAGGAGCGAGTAGACGGAATGGAGAAAAAATTATTTAGCCCGATGGAGATAGACGCCCTCGGGGAAATGATGAATATCAGCCTTGGCTCCTCTGCCACTGCGGTATCCAATCTCCTGGAGCACAGAGTGGATATTACGACGCCTAAGGTCACGTCCATCAAGACGGCGGATTTTGCCCTGGGCAACCTGGAGCCCGCCATGGGCATCGAAATCAAATACGTGGAGGGCCTGGCGGGCAGCAACATCATGCTGCTCAAGCGGAGCGACATCAAGGTCATCGTGGATATCCTCATGGGCGGCGAAACGCCGGACGAGGAATTTGAGCTCAACGAGCTGACCATCAGCGCTGTGTGCGAGGTCATGAACCAGATGATGGGCGCGGCCGCCACGGCCATGAGCGACTTCCTGGGCTACCAGGTGGACATCTCCACTCCCCAGCCCTTTGAGCTGGAGGACCTGGACGCCTTCAAGCAGAATCACCTTCCCCAGGGGGCGGATACCATCGTCATCGTCCGCTTCTCCCTCAAGATCGAGGGAGCCCTGGAGAGCGAGTTCATGAACGTCATGAGCGTGGAGCTGGCCAAGGAGCTCTTGAAGGGTCTGGGCCTGGGCGACGACGAGGAAGAGGAGGCCGCCCCCGAGCCGGCTCCCGCGCCGCAACCCGCTCCCGCGGCGGAGCCCGCTTCCTCCGGCGGAAAGATGAGCCAGGAGGAAATCGAGGCCATGCTGGCGGGCATGAGCGGCGGCGAACCGGCCCCCGCTCCCGCGCCGGAGCCCGAGCCCGCCTCCAATAAGAAGATGAGCCAGGAGGAGATCGAGGCCATGCTGGCCGGGATGGGCGGCGGCGAACCGGCCCCCGCCCCCGCGCCGGAGCCCGCGCCCTCCTCCGGGAAGAAGATGAGCCAGGAGGAGATTGAGGCGATGATGTCCGGCATGGCCGGAGGCGAACCCGCCCCCGCGCCGCAGCCCGCTCCCGCGGCCCAGCCTGCGCCTGCGCCTCAGCCCGCTCCGGCGCCCCAGCAGCCTGCCGCAGCGGCCGCTCCGGCCCCCGCGGCCCAGCCCGCCACTGCGGCGGATATCGGGGCCATGATGGCGGCGATGATGACGGCCATGACCACCGCCATGGCCAACAACGCGGCAGCCGCCGCTCCGGCCCCCGCGGCCCAGCCGCCGGAGCCCAAGGTGATCAACACCCGGCCCGCGCCCCTGCGGGAGATGGACCCGGCGGATGTGCTGGGGAAGGAGCAGGCCCAGAACCTGGACCTCATCATGGAGGTCCCCCTCCAGGTGACAGTGGAAATCGGCCGGACCCAGCGGAAGGTTCAGGACATCCTGGAGTTCTCCAAGGGTTCCCTGGTGGTTCTCGACAAGCTGGCGGGAGACCAGGTGGATCTGTTCGTCAACGGGAAATGCGTGGCCAAGGGAGATGTGGTGGTCATCGACGATAACTTCGGCGTCCGAATCACCGAGATTGTCCAGGACCCCGTCATTGAGCTGGTGAAGAAATAAGCGGCCGGAACCGGAGACGCTTTTCAGATAGTGCAGAAAACGCATAGACGCATATTTTATTATATTGGATAAGAAGGAAGGAACAAGACAATGGCTAAGAAGATTCTGCTGGTCGACGACGCCGCCTTTATGCGGAAGATGATCAAGGACACCCTGAGCAAAAACGGGTACACCGAACTGTTCGAGGCCGTGGACGGCGCGGACGCCGTGGAGAAGTTCAGCGAGATCGGCCCGGATCTGGTGATTATGGACATCACCATGCCCAACATGGACGGGCTGGAGGCCCTGAAGGCCATCCGGGCCAAGGACAGCGGGGCCAACGTGGTCATGTGCTCCGCCATGGGCCAGGAGAGCATGGTTATGGACGCGGTGCGCTCCGGCGCCAAGGACTTCATCGTGAAGCCCTTCAAGCCCGACCGGGTGCTGAAGACCGTCAGCACCATCCTGGGCAACCCCTGACGGGATGCTGAACCTGGAGGGTGACGCGGCCTTGGGCTCCTTTCTGTGGATGCTGGTATGCGTTGTCCTGATTATCGGCCTGGCCTACTGGTTCACGAAGTATGTGGCGGGCCGGGGGGCGCTGGGCGCCTTTTCCGGGGGACGGCGGATGGAGGTCTTGGACCGGCTGCCCCTGGGGCGGGATCAGAGCGTGATCCTGGCCCGGGTGGGGGAGCGCTACCTGCTCCTGGGAGCCGGTACGGCGGGGGTGACCCTGCTGGCGGAGCTCTCCGAGGAGGAGGCCGCCGCCTGGAAGCCGCCGGAGGCGGCGGAAGAGCGGCCGGGCTTTAAGGAGGCTTTTCTTACAGTTATGAAGCAAAAGGGGCGGAGGTGAACCGGAGGTGCCGGAAGGGCTGATCAATGTAAACGGCGAGAACGTGCAGGCGCTGGAAATT
>CATNDJ010000048.1 GCA_950097265.1 uncultured Oscillibacter sp. | reverse complement strand
GAAAGACCTGAACGACCCGGAAAAATCGAAGGAGTTTCTGGAAAATTGGCGGTTGCAGGCCCGGTGGGATCTGGGGATTCAGGGCGGCCCCACAAAGGACGAGGTGATCTCCGCCTACATAGATACCCTGCGGCAGAACGGTCTGGACGGCGCTGTGGACTGGAACGGCCTGGCCCATGAGTTGAAGTCATTCCAGGCCACCTCCCCGGAGGAGCTGGAGGACGGGCTGAACTATATGGCTTCCCGCTATGTGGCGGCACTGGATAAGCTGGAGCGCAATTACAGCGGCGAGGAGCTGACCGCCCAGCGTGCCAAGCTGGAGGAGGTCTATCAGGCCGGGAAGTCCGGGATGATCGACGGCTACACCCGGCTTTTGCAGGACAATCTGGGTATCTCCGACAGCGATGCCCAGGCAGTCCGGGACAGCTTCTCCTCCATCCTTACGGAGAAAGAGGACGCCTGCCGGGGCGCGCTGAAGCAGGTGAATGAGGCCGTGGAGCAGACCGGCCTGGACAGCGTATGGCTGAAAAACCACGACGCCTATATCGCCTCCCAGCTCCGGGCGGCGTGCAAAGCTGGCGAGAGTACAGCCCGGTACTCGGTGCGGGATCTCACCGCCGCCGGGCAGATCGCCCAGGATTACCGGGCGGAGATCGACGGCGCATCCTCCTGCGGACGGAACGAGGTGACGCTGGGCCTCAACCTTGCCATGGCGGACATGAAGGCGGAGACAATGATTTCCAAGGGGTTGGTGAGTGACAGCATGGCCGCTCTGCTCCGGGGCAGCCGCGCCCAGGGGCATGAGAACGCCCTTGCCGCTTTGAATCGCGCCCTCGCCCAGCGGGAGAGTCACCGGGCCACCGGCGAACCCAAAGGGACCTACGCCCCGGTGGACAGCGCGGTGTTCCGGGGGATCTACGATGCCGTCATGAGCGCCTACCGTCAAAACGGCGGCAATGCCGCCAAAGCCATCCAGGCCGGGGCCTCCGCCGGGGAGAAGCTGACCGCCCAGGCCGCCGTCAGGGCTCCAAAGGCCGCCCGCTGGGGCATCAGCATGAAACACTATTTGCAGGAGTTCTATAAGGCCCCGGAGGAGCAAGAGGTCACGCTCTTGGGCTTGCAGATCAAGTATCTGACAAATCAGGAACCCAGAACCTCCACCTACCAGAAGTACGTCAACAGCTGGCAGGACTTCCTCTCCTCTATTGGCGGTGGAGTGGATATCCGGGCATGATCGGCAGGCCCTGAATGAATGGGCAGAGCAACTGCAAATTTATGGAGGAATGGATAATACCATGAAGAAATCAGTTAGAAATGTGCTGGTCGGCTTGATAATTGTTTTCGGTTTAATAATTGTTCTCAGTTTGTCCGCCTGCAGCAATAAAGGCAATGCGGAAGCAAAATCCTTATATGAGCAGGGCCTGGAGATTGTCCGGCTTATGTCGGAAATGACCCAAACTGAGGGATATGTGGATGTCTACACTGGAAACGGTGAGGTCAAGGCGGTTATCCAGAGTATCAGCGCAGGCGATTATTCTTCCCCTAAAGCTGTGTATGCCATTTCCGTAGCTGATGATGACCTTGCTGCTATGGTGGAATTGAATCGTCTGGATAATGTCTCTGACGAATTAAAGAAATTCCTATTGCAGAGATCGCGCAGCGCCCTGATGACACAGATCAACAGCATGAGTGGTGTAGAGAATTTAGCTGCAACCAGCGTTTGTACTGCTGGAAAGTCATTTGTAAGTGAGAACGCCGCCGAGGATGTGATTTATCTTTATACCTACGAAAATGCCCGTCCCATTGCCGTAACCTTCACTATTGGCGAAAATCAGGCGGTATCTGCAACTGGTATGTTTGTCATGTACGATGGGTTCACTTGCGGCTCTGTTGCTGAAATTGAATCCTTTTTCAGCGATATTACCGTCAATGTGTCAGAGGTTCTGCCGGAAAAATAACAGTTTGACAATCTTCGATTTATTGGCCTGATGATTTTGCCTCAATAAACAGACCACTACGAAATCGAAATCTAAGGGGGTGTGTACACATGAGAACCATAATCTCACTCGTAATCATCATTATTGCGTCTGTCATTGGCTTTGCAATGGGAGCAGGGATGAACGAAGCTATGGGCGGCGCAACGCTGTTTGCGATGATCGCAGGCTTTGGATGTACGATTCAGGCGATTGAGAGCAAGAAAAAGCAGTAACGCCCATACAGGCTGGGTGCCTGGGCGTAAGACGAACATATGAAAAGGAGTGCAATAACGTAGTGATGGATTTTCTGAATCAGCCGCTGAGCGGCACCTCTTCCCTGATCCTGGTGGCAGTCCTTGCCGTTGTGATCTTCGTGGCAATCAAGCTGGGACATAAGAAGGCCAGGGACATTTCCAAGCAGTTCCTGACGGAGCATCCCAATGCGGCAACTCTATACCTATACGGCGAGGACCTGCCCTCCAACAGCGCCGAACTGGACTGTATCCAGGGCACGGTTTCCAAGGTCTACGATCCCCGGACGGTTCCCGGTGCCAAGGTGCAAAAGGGCGTGGCCTGCCATGTGCTGCCCGGAAAGGTGGAGCTTAACGTTATGATTACTTGGTCAAAGAGCTACTATGTTGCCAGGAAGCACGGCAGTATGCAGGCCCACTTTACCTTTGAGGCCATGCCGGGGCGTTCCTATGCCGCTGTGTTCAATGTGGCGGAGTCCAAAGCCCATATCATCTCCCTGGATGCAAAGTAATTGTTTGGAGGAGCTGTGAAACGATGAAACAGGGATGGCATTCGATTCTGCGGCCCGGCGTACAGGGCGGCAGTACATCATTCATCGGCGGGAAGCCCTGTTTGCCGCCGTCGGTCCCACTGCCGGTGTGCAAGATCTGCGGAGAGCCGCTGACGTTCTTTTTCCAGGCGGCGTTCCCGGAGGGGCACATGTGGGCGGGGAAATCACTTGCGTTTTTCTTCTGTTCCGCCGCTTATCACAGGCACAAAGATAAGGAGCAGCTGCCCTGCCCTGTACATGCGGACGCCAAGAATGATTTTGACATTCCCGCCGGCGAGCTGGCCTCGGGCTCCTATCAGACCATGTTCCGGGCCATCGTCTTTGATACGGCGGAGGGTGTGCTGCGTGAGGATTACCAGGAGCGTGTTGCCTATCAGGAAATCGAGTGGGAGCCCCGCAAAGCGAAGGACAAGAAGACGCCCATCATCCTTGGCGGCGAACCGATTTGGACAGGCATCAAAAAGTACGGCAAGGAACGGCCCGCCTCATACGGCGGGAAGCCCATGGGGCTGCTTTTGCAGGTAGCGGAGAATTTTAACTTTGAAAAGCTGCCCGATGCGCCGCCGGAAATGGAAGAGGACTTCATGGGCGATGAAGCCTTTGCCGCCAGGGAGGAGCCGAACTACACACTTTTCTTCGAGTTCAACCGCGTATACCTCTGGGGGCCCGAGGACCCTTCGGACCCGGTTGTATATATTAACGTGCAAAACGACGTTTGACAGGAGGACAACACCATGGCTAAACTGAACCTGAACCCCGGCGAGACGATGATCGGCAGCGGTCAGATGTCCCTGTACCTCAAACAGGGCCTGGGCAAGAAGCCCTTCCAGGGCAATGTCTTTGTCACCAACCAGCGGGCGTGCTTCAAGATCAGCATGATGCCCGGCGAACCGGACATGAACCTCCCTCTGGAGGAAATCAAGGGCTTTTCCGTGGGCAAGATCGCGCTGTTCACCGCCGTGACCATCCACAGCAAGTCCGGCGAGACCTATCCGCTCACCGGCTTCCCGGCCAAGAAGCTCCAGGACTGGCTGCGGCAGGCGGGCGTACAGGAACTGTAAGACAGGAGGACGGCGTTCATGAAACACTGGATACATAGCGTTTCCCGCAAGCTCGTGGGCGCCGTCCTTGCCCTTGCGGTGATGGCCGCGCTCCCCACCGGCTGGCTCTACGACCTTTGGGCCGGTACGGGGACGGAGCAGGGGCAGGAGTCCGGCGCAGGCGTGGAACTGATTCGGCGTCAGGAAGATATAGAGGCCTTCTTCCTCTCCCAGGCCCCGGTCACCGTGCCGGGCGGAGAGCTGAGAGCCTGTCCCCTGGCCCGTCTGCGGGATGTGGGGCAGGAAGGAGTTCATGCCCGCAGCCGGCATGGAGTCAGGCGGAGCGTATATGTCTCCGAGTATGTTACTGCGGATTACCCGTTTCCGACATGGCAGCGGCTGTTGCAGGGAGCCATAGGCGGCTTTTATAACCGCTACTATTTGATGGAGCTGGGGGACAACTCCTGGCTCTGTGTCTACTTTGATGACTACCTGACGCTGACGGGGACAGAGGAATACCCTGTTGGCTATGTCCGCTATACCACCACGGAGGAACGCCGGATGCTGAACCAGATGGCGGAGGACACAGACGTCAGTTCCGCCTATGTGCTGGATATGTACCGGCATGGGAAAGTTAGCTGGATGCTGGACGCGGCGCTGCGGTTCAGTGTGCTGGTCGTTGGCATCGTCTTGGTGACAACGGTACAAAGAAATTGGAAAGGCGAACGGGACGCTGAATGATTGGAGAAAGCGAAGGGATGCAGATGAATGAACAGAATGCAGTTATGGAAGAAGAGATCATTCTCAAAAAGAAAGGCGTAGCCCTGGTAAAAAAGCGCCTGAAAGAACTTCTGACCCCTCTGGGCTTCCAATCCTATCCCCGCTCCACCACCCGGCTGGTGCGGGTGCGGGACGCGTTCATTGACGTACTACGGCTGGACACCGCCGGATACCATTTGAATATTGACTATTACATCTACTTCCGCTTTGCGCCGTTTGCCGGGCTTCACTGTGAAGCGGGACGGCTCTGGCGGACAGCGCAGGATCACATTGGCACCCATCTGTTCTGGAGCTGTGAGATCCCGCCCAGCGGCGGCCCTTATTACTACAAGCCGAAATATTTCGAGGCGGTGTGGCGGGATGTGGCGCTGGTTCTGAAACAGTACATCCTGCCGCAGATGGAGGCGATGACGGAGGAAAAATTTCTCTCTCGCCTGCAAAAAAGGAATCAAAATGACAGGGATTTCTTTTGCGCATATCAGACTGTGAGCTTAACAAGCCCTTACTATCCAGGTACCGGCGAGGCCGCAGCCTATGGGGTGGGAATGTGGCGGCTAAGAAAATACAAGGAGGGCGCTCCCTATCTGGCCCTAGCGCAGAGGAAGTATTATGAATGGCTGATGCGGTTCAAACAGGAGGCAAATCATCCTGTTCGCTGCCATGCCGCATCGCTGGCCCTGCTGGATGAACTGCTGATTCTCTGGGAGAACAAAGAAACCGGCTGGGAAGCGGCCATCCAGGAACGGATTGAACAAGTTTCCGTGAATTGGCTGGATTATATGCTGTGATTCCAGCAGATTGATACTTTGTAAGGAGGCATCCATGAAACGCCTGAAAACCATCATCCTCGTAGCCGGGATTTTGTTGCTGATTCTCTCGGCGGCATCCCTATACGCAGCAATGCAGGGCATTTCAAAGGTCCGCCCGGCAGAGGACTACGAGGACCAGGGTGTCCGCTCTTTTGAACCCTATGCGGTCTATCCGGTCCAGGTGGAAAACACCGGAGCCGTTGGCCGGGACCGCCGAATGCACCCTACTAAAACCGTCTATAAGGTTGACTACCGGGCCACAGACGGCAGCGGCTACAAGTGGAGCAATGAGGCATTTTCCAAGGACCACGGCCAACGGGTCGTGGAGGCCGGGGATACCGTGGAGCGCCGGGTTCTCAGTATCCCGTCCGATGGGACCTACATCACCGTGGAGCCGGAGCAGACCGCCGGGAGCTATACCGAAGGGCTTCAGGGGAAATATAACCGGATCATTGGCCTGTCTACGCTCTACATACTGTTCTATCTTATCGCTCTGATTCTGGTGAAGCTGGTGAGGCGGCTGCGGAAGAACTGGGCAGCGAACCAGGAGGTGGAACGGGCCGCCGCACCCCGCAATGTCTCCGCCGCGTCCCAATTAGGTCCAGAGATTGAGGAACCCAGGCGTTTTCGTTCCCCGGAGAAGTGGAGCGGCTGGCGTCAGGAGCCCGGGGGGATCGAGGTACGCAAGCCGCCCCGGATTCACCCCAGAATCAAACTGTGCCTGTTCCTCCTGGCGGCGGTGTTCCTTCTGGCCGTGTTTCAGAGGCTGGGAAGCAGCGACCCTGTGGACCTGGACTACGGCTGGAACGGAAACACCTGGGTTTGTGACGAACTGGGCTTGCGCTTTGATCTCCCGGCGGGCGGCGTGATCTACGACTCGGAGGAACAGCAAAAGGCGCGGGAGGAAAAATTCGGCCACCGGGGCAGCGCCGGGCAGGTCCTGCTGACGGTGATAGACCCCGGCGAGGGCAGCAATCTGGAACTTCTGGTCGTCCGCACGGACCCGCCCACAGAGGACTTCCTGCTGAAAATGGCGACCCTCTACGCTGAGAACGCCGCAGGGAAAGGGACCTTTGAGCTGGAGGCCAGGGAAGACCTGACCGTTGGGGGCAACCCCTGGCGGACGTGGCGCATAGAGCTGCCGGAGCAGGGCCGGGTCAACTGGTATCTCTATCGCCAGGATGGGGAATACGCCCTGTCCCTCACCTCCTCCGGTCCCACAGCGCAGACGCCTCCAGCCATCCTGGCCTGCTTCCAGGGAACGGACAGCCTTGTCATTGTTCCCACCAATCAGTACCTGCCTCCCATCGGAGCGGACGGGTATTTCACGGCCACCTTCCCCCCGTCCCTCCTGGGGAACATGACACCGGAGGAGCTGCTGGAGAACTTTCAAAAGGACGCGGAGACCGCTGCAGAGCAGGGCCTGACCCCCGACCAGTTTCCGAGCTTTCGTGATCTGACCGCCAACGGGGACGGCAGCGTCACCTATTCCTTTACCGAAGAACAGTACCGGAGAAGCAAGGAGACTTATTATGCCTGGGGCCTTCGGATTCTGCCAGAGTTTTTCGGCCTGGACCCGGCGGAGGTCGTCAAGGGCCTGGAATACGACCGGGTTGACGCAAATGGAATCCCCTGGGGGGTGACGGTCCGGGTGGACCGGACCGCTTTCCAGGACCAAGGGAATTTCGCGGAGTTTGTGTCCCAGCTGGTCCCGTACACCATGATTGGACGGTATCAGATCATGTGCGGCGTCCCCGCCGGGGAGTGGACCGTCCATGTGACGGTGAAAGACGCTGGAAGCAGCGAGATCATTCTGGAACAGGATTTCTGCGGATAAGGAGTAGATGTGTTATGAAAAATCAAATCGCCGCCACGGGAAAAATCATGGGCTTTTTTCTGCTGGCCGTAATGCTGTGCCTCTCCGCCTGCGGCGCTCCGGCGGAAAAGGAGGCCGCCCAGCAGCCGGAAGCGGAAGAGCCGGTGGAAGAAAATGCGCTTCCCGGAACCTGGACGGTGCCCGAGGGCTGGGTAAAGGCGGAGAAGTATTCCACAGAGAATAAGATTTTCTATGTGGAAGAGGGCCATGAGGAGGACGAACAGCCCGACAATATCTCGATTGAGGTAGGGACGAACCGATACAGCGTGGAAGACCATATGAACTTCCGGGACGCCATTGTCCGCCAGCTGACCATGCAGGCCAGCAGTGTTGGCGCGGAGCTGACCGGAGAGGGCACTTTTACAGCCCAGGAGGATGTTCTTTACATTTTCACCATCAGCGAAGAAGCGGTGGTGACCAAGCAGTTCTATATTGTGGGCGATCAGCGCTATTGCTTAGTCCACCTGACCAACTTCACCGGTTCCGAGAGCGCGGAGGAAGCGGCCCGGGCGATAGCGGACAGCTTTGCCTGGGAGTAACGCTATAATTTGATAAAAGGAGTGTTTCCATGATTCCTGCAATTTTTGAACACCTGGAGGAAAGAGAAACCTGTTCTACTCTGAAGGAAGTACGCACCGTTCTGGATAAAACGGTAGATGGAGGAAATGCCTTCAACATTTACAGGGAGCAGGATGCAGTCTTTCCCTATCTGAGCGTTTTGACCCGGGGGGAGTACGCTTACATCTGGTATGCCCCGAATGAATCCTCCGCAGGGATTCAAGCCTGGGGCGAGGATTTGGGGCTTGATCCCGAAGGTTCTGTGGACTTTTATATCCCTGAACTCACAGTGACTCCCAACGACTATATCCTCACCAGGGAAACGGCTTTGCAAGTAGTGACGGCATTTATGGAGCTGGAGAAATGGCCCGCCTGTTATGAGGAAATGCCTGACTGCGTGGAGTGGGAAGAATTATAAGCTGCAAAATTATATAAAGGAGAGATTTGCTGTTATGAAAAACCAAATGATGTTCTTCAAGAAAACCTGGTTCTTGGTGCTGGCCCTTCTCCTGCTGGGGAGCCTCTCCGCCTGCGGCGCTCCGGCGGATGAATCCAGTGTCCCGCCGGAGGAGGACGAATCTGCTGCCGGTCAACGGGAAGAACCCTCTTACACTACCCACTCCACCCAAGGCGTCGCCTTCCAGGTCCCGGCGGACTGGACCCAGGCGGAGGGGACGGACCTCTTCTACGCCACCGGCCGCCCGGAGGTCTACGGCCTCAACGGCGTGTCCCCTCTGGGCTCCTATGAGCCCCAGGAGTTCTACAAGGCGCTGGTGGAGCACTATGAGGAAACCAATCAGTTCTCCGACCTCCAGACGGCGGAGAGTATGAGTTCCTGGCAGTCCGCCGACGGTGTAGACTGCTATGCGGCGGATTTCACTGGTTATCAGGATTTCATCCTCTACTGCTCGAAGCTGATTATCGCGCCCCAGAAAAACCTTGTGCTGACTTTCTGCGGCCAGGCCAACGCCGAAACGTTGGGAGATACGGCGCCTGTGTGGGACCAGCTGAATGAGCTGTGCGAGAGCCTGACCTTTGAGATCGGGACCCAGGATGAGATCACCGGCAACACCTTCCTCTGCGGCGACGGCTCCCAGCTGTGCCTCCAGGAGGGCGGGGACTTCCGCTGGTACCAATCGGCGGAGGACCATGAAAAGCCGTATTACGAGGGCGTTTATGAGGTCCGCCGGGGACAGGCGGCTATGGACATGGTAGCCTCCATGACGGAGTACGGCCTGACCATGGAGGAGCTGGAGCGGGTCCTGGCCGCCAGCATGAACGGCTATATCCCCGGGGAGAGTCGGCCCATCGACTACCTCTATGCCATGGGAGAGCTGGAGGACACCCGGGAACGGTATCAGGTGTGCCTGGATACCTTTTATGCGGTGATTCTCCACAACCAGAGGCTGGTTTCCTCCCCGGAGGAGGTCCGGGAGGGCGGGAACAGCACCCTCTACATCGGCTTCTACCTGCCAGAGCTGGGGATGGCGGATCTGACCAACTGCAACGCCGGGTCCAATACCCAGTGGACGTTCCAGGAGAAGACGGCCGGATGATTTCATATCCGGTTTTCAGGAGGATTGACTTGTTTCCTCCAGCTGTGATTCCTGGAGGCAGACAGTTTAATCAATACATATCAAAAGACAACGGAGGTAGTATTCATGGCAAAACCAGTATTTGAGGCTCAAACCGGCGAAACCGTATTCGCAGAGAAGGTGGCGGTGGACTGCTGGAAGACGCCCGGGCAGGCTGTGGGACGGCAGGTGTCCGGGAAGGGCTATTTCACGGACAAGCGCATCGTATTCCTGGCTTCCGGCCTGATCGGGACGGCCGGCGCCAGCTGGGAGATCCAGATGAAGGACATCCAGTCGGTGGAGACCTGCATGACGCCGCCCTGCTTCCCCTTCGGCGTCCTGCTGACCATGCGGGACGGCGGCAAGTACAAGCTGGGCATCACGAAGCGCGGCAAGTACGTGGACTGGATCTCCCAGCATATCTCCTGACAGAAATCGCCCTCTCGGGGGCCTTCCCCGAGAGGGTAAATGATGTTGTATAGAAAGCGGGGCAAGACTACGATGGCATTCACACTGCAAATCAAACAAAAGAAGCTGTTTGGCAAGACGGCTCTGGATATTCCGTCCCTGGCCCGTGCCTGCGGGTTCCGCTATGGCTCCAACAATGATTTCTATATTCTCCAGGAGGAGGAGCAGAACCAGGGAACCGCGATTTTTTATAATCCCGGGCGAATCGGGCGGGGAATCTATTTTGACGGCAGAAAGGAGGGGTATTACGAGATCAGCTATAATATCCCCACCACCAGGGCGGAGATCGCGGACTTCGCCAAGCTGGCCCGGGAAATTGAAAGGCGCTTGGGAAAAGCCGAGATGTACTGCGTGGAGGAAGAGCGAACCTTCACCGGCGGGGAACTGGAACAGCGGATCGAGGATTTTGCCGCATTCAGCCGGAAGTCTCTGAACCAGTTCTGCGGGAACAAGGAATTTGGGAGTCATATCCTTACCCTGGCCCGGTGGCCCTATACGCTGACAGAGGAGAAGGTGGCCGCCTGGGAGAGCTGTACGGATCTCTCCGATTTTGAGCAGACCCTCCACGACATGCAGGCGCGGGACGTCTACTATGCGAAGCCAAGTCTTTTGCAGAAAAGCGGCACCGGGGAGATTGGAGCCTTTTATGCCCTGACAGAGGGATGCGAGAGCGTTTTCCCGGTCCGCGCTGATGGATTTCTGAATCTGAGCGAGCTGAAAGTAAAGGAAGGGTTCGTTCAGTTTGTGCTTTACAGCGAGCAGCGTGCGCTGGACGGCCTGTTCCCCTATGGGCGCTTCATGGAGGCGTTGGAGGGATATGGGGTCCGGCAGTTTGACGCGGACCATATCCTGATCCCGCCGCTGACCAGGGAGGCGCTGGAGGCGCTGGCCGGGAAGCTGCGGTGAGACGGACTGCGGGCTGTGGGGCCCTGTCGGCTTGAAAAAAATGCGGGAGCCCCCATGGAGAGAACAGATCAAGGGAGGGAGTTGTATGGGCACAAAAGAATTTCTCGGGCAGAAGCTGCCCTATATGACCAATCCGCAAAAGAAATATCTTGAAAAGATTCAGATTCCTCTTGATGGATACCAAACTGGAGTTCAGAGAGAGCTTAAAAATCTGGAAAAGGAGGAGGCAAGCTGGACACTGACAGATTTAATTGCAAGCGGAGCTCAATTTCCCTCCACCCTTATGGGTAAGACCACATATCTTGACCCGGATAACACCTTTTTGGTTGGCTATAAGGCGTTTCTAAATCTGCGTTCTGCTTACCGTTTTATGGCTGAACACGCACAAACTGCGCTGAATGACACGATTCTTTGCAAGGAGTGCCTGTATCTGACTGCCTATTGCCTGAAATGCCTGTGCGGCTGGCCGCTGGTGGACAAAAACCAGGTTACAAAGGACGGGGTATCGTTGGCGCAGATGCCGACATTCCTGAACGCTGTCATAGCGGATGCGCCGGAGGACTTTATAGCTGAACTCGGAAACCTATTGATGACGCCGGAGAGGAATTGGGATAAGATCACCACCGCGCGGGGGAAGGCTACTGTTTTCCTCGCCGCCGGAAGGTTTGAAGAGGCGTATCAGCACGCGGAGCAGCTACAAGCGATTGCTGATAAGCGAAAAAAGCCGCTCTATTTTTGGCGGCATTACGCCCAGGGCATTAAGGCGATCACCGACCATGATGAAGAATTTTTGAATATCATTCTGCCGGATTTGGTGAGCCGGTATCGCGTCGGCCCCCCGGAGGTGCCTTATATGATGGCTTATCCCGCCCTTGGCCTGGCGAAGCTGGCAGTCAAGAACGGCCTCCAGGTCACGATCGACACCATGGACTGTCCCCAGGCGCTGATTCAGCCCGCGCAGATGGACTACAGCCACCTGGATCTGCCCAGACCGAAGTACGGCTTCCCCTGGGAGAAGGAGGAAAAGGATTGACGATGCGCTCTAAAATTCTCAATACTATCGGCTCCATCGCGGCCCTGCTGGTGGTGCTGACGGTCTTCTTTTCCATCCGCCCGGGGGGCTTCCTTCGCCGGAACGAGGCCGCTGTGACCCAGGCCGAGGTGGAGGCCGCTGGGGCAACCGTTTCTTTCACCGGGAAAAAGGCCGGGGCGGACATCCCCCGGGTCACCGGGGCGGAGGGCTTTATGGCGCAGTACCCATTCGAGCAGTTCACGGTGGAGCCGGTGAACGCCGTTCCCACCGGCGTCTATGAGTTGGCCCGCTGGCGGAGCAGCACCAACCTGGTGGGCCGCCGTATCCGAAACTACTCCCAGGCCACCACGAATCGCCTGTGGGCCATGACGGGCTACAATGAATACACCATCATCGAGTTCCCGGACGGGACCCATGCCCTGGCCCTGTTTGACCGTGGGCTTGCCGCCGATCTCGCCAAGGGAAAAGCCGTCACGCTCCCCATCAGCGCAAGGGCAGGGGTGAATACATACGCCAAGCCGTACTTGCAGGACATCTGCGCCGAGTACGGGGCGGACTTGGAAAACGTGTTGTACGCCTTTGACGACGGCTGGTATGAGGAACACAGCGGCCGGATCTTGCTGATACGGCTGGGCGTGACGGCCGGCGTCATCGTGGTCGGGGCTGTCTTATGGGCCTTTGGGGATGGGTTGATGAAACGAAAGAAAAGATAGCTGTTCATTTGGAGAAGTGGGTATGGAATATAAGATTTTCAATACCTCTAAAACAGATGACAATGTAAAGTGGCGAATAGTTCTTCCTCCAGGCATGGAAGTTTTGGAGACTTTTTTACTTACAGAAAGTGTTTCTATACTTTCAACATTTCTTCAAGATATAGAGAGTGTATTGAATGGGAAGTATGAACATTTAGAGGATTGCGGAGACGTCTTTTATCTGAACATTGAGAGAGCTACCACACAAATCAAAGACACATTAGCGGAGTTTTTGGAGCCTGTTCCTCCCGTTCAAGAAACAGAATTGACAGTAAACACAAATGAGTTGAGGGATATTATGAAAACTTGGATTCTATACGAGAGAGGTGTTTAGTATGGATATGAATTGCCCGGATCAGATTATACAATGGATGGAATTTCCGTTTGAGTTTATCAACCCTGAATATAAGGCTGGCTTGGATTTTTCCATGGAAAGCCTGAAACTTGCCAACCAGGGCTTGGGAGAACTGAAAGCGGGGATGAAAGACTGGCCTCAAGATAATTTCCAGCAAATGCTTAACATGGTGGTTTTAGGCTGGGGAGCCTATATTGGAGAAACAGTACGCCGTTCTTATCCGGCCTGGACTTGGGACTTTCCCGATCCGTCAACGGGAGAACTCCCTCAACTGGTACATGAGGGACTTGGTGGTGTAGGGCGAATGGTTTGGCCGGCGGTCAAGATGGCGTTGGCCCGCTTGCATGATGATGAACTGGATGTAGCTCTATGTAGGCTCTACTCCGTAACCTCGGCAAAACGGCCAGCAGGCATATGCGGCCAAAC
>CATNDJ010000047.1:11011-13848 GCA_950097265.1 uncultured Oscillibacter sp. | reverse complement strand
TGTTCAAGGTGACCCCGCTGCTCACCGAGGCCATCCGGGCCGCCAAGGCTGCGAAATAATTTCTGAGAGAATTGAAAGACCGAAGGGCATAAGCCCTTCGGTCTTTTATTTTTATAACGTCTCAATCACGCAGCCGTAGGGCGGCAGCTTTACGCCCAGGGCTTCCGCCTCATAGGCGTTGTGATTCATCAGCATGCGGATTCTCTGTCCCCCTCCGCCCCGGGTGACGATTTCCACGCCGTCGGGAGAGGGGACGGTCTCGATCTGGCAGTCCGCCAGAATGGTTTCCATAAGTCCGGCGGTTGTTTTTTCGTCGAGAGAACAACCCAAATAGTACACCGCCCCCGTACTGTGCCGCTTCCGGGTGACGGCGGCGAAGCCGGTATAGAAACGGTCGCCGTAGCGGTATAGGACCTCGGCGTCCTGAACCTCCAGCAGGTCCCGGAAGACGCCGCCGTGACCGCCAGTGCCGGAGAACGCGCCCTCTCCCACAACGGGAAAAGCGTTCTCATCCTGAAGGCTTTCCGTCTCCGCCACCGTCACCCCGGCGAGCCTGGTGTAACCCACAGGCAGAACCTCTCCGAAGAAGAGGTTGTTGTCCGGGTCCTTCACCCCGGTCCGGCAGGTGAGGACCAGCGTGCCCCCCTCCCGAACGAAGCGTTCCGCCTTGGCCAGGAACTCCCGCTTGACAATCGTGAGATAGGGGAGGAGCACGACCTTATAGCCGTCCAAATCCGCCTCCGCCGGGATGATGTCCACGGGGACGTTTACGTCGTAGAACGCCTTGTAGAGCTTTTTCATCTCCCCCGGGCAGTCCAGAAGGAAGCTCTGACGCTGGATGCGGAAGGAGGCCAGGGAATCGTAATCGTAGATGATGGCCACATCGCTGTGAATGGGGGACTCCAGGGCCTGAGCATACCGGGGGACCTCCCGGAAGAAGCTCTGAACCTCGTAGAATTTCCGGCCCTTCCGGTTGTCTGCATCCAAAATGCCGTAGCAGAACTGCTCCGCTCCCTTGGCCGCCCCCCGGTAGCGGAAGTACAGCAGGGACTCACAGCCGTGGGCCATGCTCTGCCAGGACCAGAGCTTGGCCTGGTTCGGCCGGGGGAGGTAGCCGGTGACGTCGTGGCCCTGGGCACCCATGATGGCCTCGGTAATCCAGAAGTTCCGGCGCTTCAGCCCCCGGATGTGGTCCAGGGCGAAGGCGATTTCGTGGGGTGGGAGAGGCTGCTTCTGCCCGCCCCAGACAGGGTAGTTATTGTAGGCAGCTACATCCAGGCACTTGGCCGCCTGGGAATAATCCACGCTCTTGTCCAGCCCACCGCCTGGGAAGTCGTGGATGATAACGGCCCGGGGGTCGAGCTCCCGAATCAGGCGGGCCTGAAAGTCCAGGAAATCGCAGAGGCTCTTGCTCCGAAAGCGTTCCCAGTCCAGCCGGAGGGCGGGATTATGGGTGGTGATCGTAGGAGCGGGCAGGGGGATCTCGTCAAAGCCGTTGTACTCCTGGGACCAGAAGGCGGTCCCATAGGCTTCATTGAGCCGGTGGATATCTCCGCCGAATTTGTCCCGGAGGAAGCGCCGGAACGCCTCCCGGCACCGGGGACACCAGCAGAGGTCGCTGCCCTCGTGGCCGATTTCGTTGTCAATCTGCCAGGCGGCAATCTGCGGTTCGCCCCGGTAATGGCCTGCCATAGCCCGGATAATGTTTTCGGAGTACTCGTAAAGCCGGGGGCTGTTGTAGCAGCAGACGTGGCGGCCCCCGAAGGTCCGGGGCTGCCCGTTTTCAAACTGGGAGAGAATCTCCGGGTGTTTCCCGGCCAGCCAGGCGGGGATGGAGGCAGTGGGAGTGCCCAGAATGACCCGCAGCCCCTTTTCCTTCGCCTTGGCGATGACGCGGTCAAAGAAGGAGAAATCGTACCGTCCCTCCTCCGGCTCCATCAGGTGCCAAGCGAACTCGGCCACGCGAATCGTATTGCCCCCCATTTCCCGGATGGCGTCCATGTCGGCGTCCATCAGGGCGGGGTCCCATTGCTCGGGATAATAGTCGGCGCCCAGCAGCATAGCTTACCGCTCCTTTCTCACAGGGCGCGGGGCGCGCCCCCTTATTTTGGAACGGTTTTCACTATAGCAGATATCCGCAGTCCTTGCAAGAGTTCACTTCATGGTTTTGCCCCAGAGCTTCAGCAGGCCGCCCTGGAAGCACAGCAGCGTGCCCAGCACCGCGCCGACGGCGGCCTGGAGAATCTGGAAGGGCAGCTTCAAAATGGCGTATTCCACCGTGCTGTAGATGAAAGCCCGGCCCAGGGAGTAGCCCGCCACCATGATAACCGCCCCCACGGTGACGCCCAGGACGGCGGCGCGGAATTTCTTCTCCGCCGGGGCCCGGCGGACAATGAGGGAGATGACCGCAGCCTGAAGGCCATGGGTGACCAGGGAGACGAACATGGGGGCGGGGTAAAAGAGGAAGTCCCCGATGAAGGCCCCCACGCCGCCCACCAGGAAGGCTCCCAGGGGGTCCAGCAGGATGGCGGCGGCGCAGATCACGATGTCGTTCAAATAGAGATGTCCCCCCGGCACGGGAACGCCGAAGGAGCTCAGGGCGATGTTCATGGCCATCAGCATGGCGGTGGCGGTGAGCCACTTCACGGAGCGGACAGAGCCGGGCTTTTGAGTGGTGGTCAGTGTAGACATAGCAGACATTCCTTTCTCCGCCGGACGGGGCCCGGCGTTTGCATTGAGGCCATAATAGCACAGGATTGAATATAATAAAATTGCCAGAATCTGAAAATATTATAAGGTCAGAGAAACGGCGGAAGGGCGGGGACCGGCAGGTCCCC
>CATNDJ010000047.1:3197-10981 GCA_950097265.1 uncultured Oscillibacter sp. | reverse complement strand
GGTTTTTGAAGCGCTCCACCACCTCGCTCATCTGCCCGCAGGACAGCCGCCCCTCGGGGCAGCGCCCATCGGCGAAGCAGCTGGGGCCGAAGCGGCTGAAAAGCTCCGGGAAGCTGTGCCGGAGCTGGCGCAGCAGCTCTATCGCAATGTTTCGGACCTCCCACTGGGCCCGGCTGCAGGAGCGCAGGCGGATGAACCACTGGAGCTCCCGGGCGTTCATGGTGGTTAAGACGTCCATCAGATTGCCGCTGAGGGCGAAGTAGTAGTGGTATTTTTCCAGGGTCGGGCGCTCGTGGAGCCGGAGAACCAGGCTGAGGGCGGTTTCCGCGGCCCTCTGATACCGCTCCAGCGCGGCCGGGCCGGCGGCGACGGTATCCGGGAGGATGATCCTGCTGTGGTCCACGCTCTGGATGGGGGGGACGATGATGGACTGCATCCGGTGGCGGACCAGGTGGGTGACGCCGGAGAGGGTGACGCCGGAGACGGTGAAGGTGTAGGCCAGCTGCTCCAGCTCCCGGGGCCGCCGGGACCCCGGCAGGGACTCCAGGCGGAAGGGCGCTTCCGCGCCGGGGCGCTGGACGCGGCAGGCGGCTTCCAGCAGCTTCATGGGCTCCGCCGGGGCGTTCAGCAGGGCGACGGCGCCCGCCTCCCGGGGAGCGAGATAGGCGGGAGAGGGGGAAGAACAGCGGAGAGGGAGGACCTCGGGGAGCTCCTCACAGAACTGCCGGAGCTCCGGGAGGAGGCAGGGGAACCGCTTCTCCAGCTGCTCCGTGAGCTCGTCCGCCAGGGCCTGGAGCTCCGGGATATCCCGGCCCCGGCCGTACCGGATTTCACAGAGGAGATGGCCCAGCTCCCGGGCGTTGAGGGTGCAGTAGAAATTGCTGTGGAAGGCGTAGGGCAGGAGGAAGCGGGCGTCCTCCCGGGGCACTCCGGCCTCCAGGAGGTCCCCGTAGGCGGCAAAGAGCCCGTCCATACAGCGGCGGTACAGGGCCAGGTCCTCCCCCTCCAGCTCCGGGGGAACGTAGTAACCCAGGCGGCTGAAATCCACGTAGCGCCGGGACTTGACGGTAAACGAGGCCAGGCGGCACTCGATGAAAAACTGCTCCACAAAGACGGACACGTCCCGCAGGGCGATGGAGAACACGGCGTGCTCGATCAGGGACTTGTGGCCGGAGGCCAGAACCTTGCCGATGAGGGCCCGGTTTTTGGGGTTTCCCCCGGCGCGTTCAAAAATTTCGTGGGCGTCCCCGGCGGTGGTAGAGATACGGGCGGCGCTGGCGCAGACTTCTTCGCAGTTGGCATTGCAGCTGATGATTTTGGCGTGGGGCTCCCTTTCCATGGCGATACCTCTTTCTGTGGGTTGTTAATGACTGATTATAACATAAAGCCGGCGGAAAATCCAGACGCTTCCCATACTTTGCCGGAGGACCGGGGAACGCTGTAAAATCCGCCGTTGAAGATTTGCCGGATTTGGGCTATACTAACCATAGGAATCGACATGCTTCGAGAGGGAAAGGGGGAAACCGCCGTGCCCAGACGCCGCCCAGCCAAAAACTGGTCCGCCGCCACGCTGAAAAGCCGGGGCTGGACCAACGCTTTGATTCGGGAGCTTCTTCCCCCGCCGGAATACGAGGTGACGGAGTGCGGCCGCCGCCGGATATGGAACAAAAAATTGGTGAAGGCGGCGGAGGAACACCCTCGCTTTCAGGCCCAGAGAATCGAACCCCGGAAGACCCCCGCCCGGGGGGCGGGGAACGCCAGCAGGCTGCTGGCCCTGGCCTGGGAGGAAGGGAACCTGGAGGAAACGCCCTCCGACGCCTCCATGCTGGCAAGCTTCATACACCAGGGATTGCTGGCCCTGCTGCCGGGGGCGGCCAAGGGGCGCAGTCTGGCCTCCTCCCGGGCCCAGGGCTGGCTGAAGGAGTTCCTGGCCCTGGAGGAGCGGGGAGACAGCAAGAGCCTTTCCACGGTGCTGAAGAACTTTCTCAGGGCCGGGGGCTGGCTGGGAGAACGGGAGAGCGCGCCTCTGGTCCGCAAGGTCCGGGACCGGTACCCTCAGGTACTGCTCGCCTCCGCCGGGCGGGCGTTGGAGGATCTGGCCGCCGCCCAGCCGGAGGCGGACCTTTCGTCTATGCTGCGCGCCCCGGGTTTCCCGGCGGACCTGCTGGTGAAGGAGGGCCTGGCGGCGGTCTGGTCCGTCTGGTACGTGCCCCAGGCCATCCGCACCAGCTTGTCCCTGCTCATCGCCCTGAACCCGAAGGACGAGTACCCGGAGGCCCGCGCCATGCGCCGCCATTTCATCCTCCACCTGGGGGGCACCAATACCGGCAAGACCTACGCCGGATTCCAGCGGCTGAAGCAGGTCCGAAGCGGCGTGTACCTGGCCCCCCTGCGCCTCCTGGCCCTGGAAGCCCAGGAGACCCTGCTGGAGGCGGGGGTGGACTGCAGCCTGACCACCGGGGAGGAGGAGGACTCCCGCACCTGGGACACCCACACCGCCGCCACCGCCGAGAAGCTGGACTTGAAGCGTTATTATGACGCGGCGGTCATCGACGAATGCCAGATGATTGCGGACCCTCAGAGGGGCTATGCCTGGACCCGGGCGATTCTGGGGGTTCTGTCTCCAGAGGTGCACCTCTGCGCCGCCCCGGAGGCGGAAGACCTGCTGATCCGGCTCATCGAGAGCTGTGGGGACAGTTACGAAGTGGAAATCCACAAGCGGACCACGCCTCTGGTGTGCATGACCCGCACCGTGGACTATCACCGGGTCCAGCCGGGGGACGCCCTCATTACCTTTTCCAAGGTGGGGGTCCTCAGCGTGGCGGAGGACCTGCGCCAGAGCGGGAAAGAGCCCGCCATCATCTACGGGGCCCTGCCCTACTCCACCCGGCGGCGGCAGATGGAGGGATTTTTGAAGGGGGAGATGGAATACATCGTCTCCACCGACGCCATCGGCATGGGACTGAACCTGCCCATACGGCGGATCATCTTCCTGGAGACGGAGAAGTTTGACGGCGTGGAGCGCCGGGAGCTGAAGCCGGAGGAGATCCGCCAGATCGCCGGGCGGGCGGGGCGTTTCGGCATGTACAACAAGGGCTACGTGGGAGCGGCCCAGGGCCTGCCCATCATCCGGGCGGGCCTGGAGGCGGTGATTCCGCCCCTGGATCACGCTGTGGCGGGCTTCTCCGACCTGGTGCTGCAGGCGGAGTTCGACCTGCTGGAGGTGCTGACGGAGTGGAATAAAATGCCCACGGTGGAGCCCTACCGGAAGCTGGACATTACCCGGTATATCACGCTGATTACCAAGATGCGGGAGATGGGCTTCACCCTCACCCGGGAGCAGGAGCTGAAAGCGGCCAATATCCCCTTCGACGAGACGGAGGAGGCCCTGCGGGAGCTGTTTTTCTCCTTCCTGCGCCGCTGGCAGCAGGGGGAGGACGTGGAGCAGCCCGGCCTTCCGGAGGGGGATCCCACCCTGCCGGAGCTGGAGCTGCATTACCGGAAGCTGGACCTCTATTTTTCCTTTGCCAAGGCTTTCGGCTGCCCGGTGGACGAGGACCGGCTCTACGAGAGCCGGGAAGAGGTGGCGGATGAGATCAACGAAATCCTGCTTCACCGCCTGCGGAACAACATCCGCTTCTGCCAAATCTGCGGGAAAGCCCTGCCGCTCTATCACCGGGGACGGCTGTGCGACGAGTGCTACCAGCGGGAGCGGAAGAACCGGCCCCGGCGGCCTGGCTATGGGGACAAATAAGAAGAGGCGGAGCCAGCGGCTCCGCCTCCGTTTGTATCATGTCAGCCGTTCGGCTTTGCCAGGACCTCTTCCCGGGAGGGGATGGAGGGGGCGGCTCCGGGCCGGGAGACGGCGATGGCCGCGGCGGCGGAGGCGTATTCCATGGCTTGCTCCACGCTCTGCCCGGTCAGGACGCCGGCCAGGAAGAAGCCGGTGTAGGCGTCTCCCGCCGCCGTGGTGTCCACGGCCCGGGCGGGGTGGGCCGCCTGCCTGACAAGGCGGCCTCCGGCGGCGCAGAGGGAGCCCTGGGGCCCCAGGGTCAGGACGACCGCCGCGGCGGGGAAGCGATCCGCCAGCGCCTCCGCCAGGCCCTCCGCCGTTTCCGGGACGGCCCTGTCCAGGTATTCCAGGAGCTGCGCGGCCTCAATCTCGTTGACAAGCAGATAATCGGCGCGGGGCAGCAGGGGGAGGAGGCCTCGTTCCATGGGCGAGGGATTCAGGGCGACGGTCATACCCCGGGCCTTGGCCCGTTCCGTCAGGTAGGGAAGCTCGCTGATTTCATTTTGCAGGACCAGGGCGTCTCCGGGGCCAAAGTCCGCCAGCACCCGGTCGACCTGCTCCCGGGTGATCCGGCGGTTGGCCCCGCCGTAGAGCAGAATGCAGTTTTCCCCCGCCGGGGTCCGCTGGATAATAGCGTGGCCGGTGGAGACGTCCTCCAGGACCTCCACATATCCGGTGCCGGCTCCCGCCGCCCGGAGCTCCTCCAGGAGAAACAGGCCGTCGGTTCCCACGGCTCCGGCGTGCCGGACCTCCAGCCCGGCCCGGGCCAGGGCGATGGACTGGTTTAAGCCCTTGCCGCCGCTGAAGCGCTGGAGGGACGCGGCGGCCAGGGTCTCCCCGCCGGAGGCGAAATGGGGGACCTGATAGACGTAGTCGATGTTCAGCGAGCCGAAGCAGAGAACCTTCATGCCCCAGCCTCCGTTTCGCCGTAGCGCCGTAGTCCGGCTTCGATGATGTTCCAAAAACGCTCCACGTCAATGTCCACCGCCACGTCCGCCGTGGGGGGCAGGCCTAAGTAGCCGAAAGCGTCGCAGTTGGTCCGGCCGTAGGACTCCCCGTGGCTCAGGTCAATGCGCACGTTCATGGGCCTTGTGGCCACTAGGCCCGGGTCCAGCAGGGAGGCGATGGTGACGGGGTCGTGGAGCGGCCCGCCCTCCCAGCCGAAGACCTCCTTCTGGGCCTTGCAGAAATGCTTCATCAGGTCCACGAAGAGCCGGGAGGCGCAGGTGTTCACCTTTGCCATCCGTTCCACAATCTCGGGGTAGCAAAGGACCTTTCTCGTCACGTCCAGGCCGATCATGGTGATGGGGCGGCCGGAGGTGAAGCAGATATGGGCGGCCTCCGGGTCGGCCAGGATGTTGAATTCCGCCGCCGGGGTTACGTTGCCGTTGGTGTAAGAGCCGCCCATCAGGACGATTCTCCGGATTTTTTCCGCGGCGCCGGGTTCCATCCGCAGAGCCATGGCTAAATTCGTCATGGGGCCGGAGGTGACGACGGTGATATCCCCTTCCGAGGCCGTCAGGGTGCGGACGAGGAAGCTTACCGCGTGCTCCCTTTCGGCGGCCTTGCGCAGGGGCGGGAAGACCGGGCCGTCCAGGCCCGTCTCGCCGTGGATGTCCCCCGCCGTCACCCGGTCCCGGACCATGGGCCGTCCGCAGCCCCCGTAGACGGGGATTTCTTCCCGCCCCAGCCACTGCAGCACGCGGCAGGCGTTTCGGACGGTGTTGTCCAGTGTCTGGTTTCCCGCCGCCACGGTGACGCCCAGGAGCTCCAGTTCCGGGCTGTTTGCCGCCAGCATGAGGGCAACGGCGTCGTCGTGCCCGGGGTCGCAGTCGCAGATGATTTTCTGTTTCGCCATAGATGCCCCTTCCTTTCCAAACGGTTTTGTTTCTGTGTGGACGCAGTTATGGTAACATATCCCTTTTTTGATTGCAACGGAAAAGTGGGGCTGGGGCTTGCTTAGAGCGCCTTTTTGTTGTCCGGGCCGGGAGTGGTGACGATTTGATGCGGCGGGTTCCGCCCGTGAATGTGGCCTCGTGGTATGCGCTTGGCCGGGGAGTGTAAAAACGTTTGCAAATTTATGAGCTGCTCATAAATTTCATAGTGACTTGCAAATCCGATGGCTTCGTTCTACAATAGAAAAAACGGAGGAGGTGAAGCGGTGGCGTATCAGCGCAAGCTGGAAAAGGACATCCGCTGCCCGCTGGAGTATGGTCTGGAGGTCTTCGGCGGCAAGTGGAAATCCCGGATTATCTGCGTCCTGGCGGCGAAGGAGATTCTGCGCTATGGTGAGCTGCGCCGGGAGATGGGAGACATTACGGACGCGGTACTGGCGGCGGCGCTGAAGGAGTTACAGTCCGCCGGAATTGTGGAGCGGCGATCCTATGACGAAATTCCGCCCCGGGTGGAGTACAGCCTGACGGAGCGGGGACGGTCCGTGGTGCCTATTCTGCGAAGCATCTGCCAGTGGGCAGGATTCTATCACCGGGAGGACTACGGCAGCGCCATGGCCTACTGCCGGAAATGCGATTATGATCCGCCCTGAGGCGATATCCTAAAAACGGACGGGACCCCTCCCCTGCCGGGAAGCGGGCAGACGATGAATGAAAAGAAAAGGAGCGAGCATGATGAGAATTGCAGTACCCTATGAGGACGGCCGGGTGTTCCAGCACTTTGGCCACACCGGGAGCTTCAAGCTTTACGAGGTGGAAAACGGGAAGATCGCCGGGGAACGAATCGCGGAGCCCGACGGCGGCGGACACGGCGCCCTGGCGGGCTTCCTCTCCGGCCTGGAGGTGGACACGCTGATTTGCGGCGGCATCGGCGCGGGGGCGCAGGAGGCCCTGGCCCAGGCCGGGATCCGGCTTTTCGGCGGCGTGACCGGCGGGGCGGACGAGGCGGTCCGGGCCTTCCTGGCGGGGACGCTGGACTACAGCGCCGACGTTCGGTGCAGTCACCACGAGCACCATGGAGAAGAGCACGGCCATTGCGGGGAAGACCATCACGGCTGCTCCGGAAACGGAGGACGCTGCGGCGGGTAAACGGGCTTATTCGTAGGGACAGGAGGCTGGAGCGATGGAAGAAAGCTATGTTCTGCACCTGCAGAAGCAGTACCAGAAGTTCTCTGATTTTTACCTCTGCTTTTGCGGCCGCGCCCGCTGCGAGCCCCTGCACAGTTACGGCCCGGCGGTCCGGCCCAATTACCTCCTGCACTACATTCTGGACGGCAGGGGAATCTACCGGACGGAGGACCAGGAATTTACCCTGGGCCGGGGGGAGGGCTTCTTGATTGAGCCCAACCGGCAGACCTTTTACCAGGCCGACGGGGAGAACCCCTGGACCTATCTCTGGGTGGGCTTCGACGGGGCCAGGTGCGAGAGCTGCCTGCGGAGCCTGGGCCTGGGGAACGGCCGGCTGACGTTCCGCTGCGGGAACGGCGAAGAGCTTTTGGAGCTGGTGGAGTCCATGCTGGCCTGCGGCGGGTCCGGCGCCGGGGCGGATTTCATGCTGCAGTCCCTGCTGTGCCGGTTTTTCGCCTGTCTCGCCCGGGGGGTCTCCCGGGAGCCGGAGCGCCGCCTGAACAGGCGGGAGCGGGAAAACCTGTATGTCCACCAGGCCTTGGAGTACATCCGCAACAACTACGCCGACGGCGTCACGGTTTCCGGCGTGGCGGCCCATGTGGCGCTGAACCGGAGCTATCTCTTTACCCTGTTCCGGCGGGTGCTGGGAATCTCCCCCCAGGAGTACCTGACGCAGTTCCGCCTGACCCGGGCCAAGGAGCAGCTGACTTTGACCGGCGCGCCCGTCGCCGGAGTCGCCCTGAGCTGCGGCTATCAGGACCCTCAGGTCTTCTCCAAGGCCTTCAAGCAGCGCTTCGGCGTCACGCCGTCAAAGTACCGGAGACAGGACCGGGAACAGGAGCTGAACAGCCTGGAGCGCCTGAAGGAAGCCGGGGAAAAACCGGCCGTCCCGTGAACCTGAGGCAAAACAG
>CATNDJ010000047.1:0-3168 GCA_950097265.1 uncultured Oscillibacter sp. | reverse complement strand
CCGGCTCTGTTCTATAGGGGGACGGAGGACGGCCCCTGAAAAGGGGCACGTTTAGAATCAGGCTTTTAAGACGAAGATGCGGGAGTCAAAGTCGCAGATGGGCCGTTCGCCGGGCTGGAGTTCTCCCGCGCCGCTGTCGGTGGTCAGTAGGCCCAGGTTCATGAGCTCGTCGCCGTAGTGCTCCCCGCCGCCGTCCACGCGGTAGCAGAGGTCCGGGTCCAAGCCCTGGAGCCTCACCCGGCGGAAGGGACCGTTGGCCTCGCTGAGAAGGCGGTACCAGCCCACCAGGGCGGTTTTTTTATCCGGGCTTACCGCCATCCAGGCGGTGAAGTTTCCGTCGAAGGGGGAGAGAAGGCGGTAGAAGTCGCCGAACTGGAGGATTTCGCGGTACTCCTTAACGAAGGAAATCTGCTGCCGGACCTGCTCGCGCTCTTCCTCCGTCAGCTTGTTCAGGTCCAGCTCGTAGCCGAAAGCGCCGAAGCAGGCAACGTTGGCCCGGGTGGACAGGGGGGTGGCCCGGTTTACCTGCTGGTTGGGCGCCGCGGAGACGTGGGCGCCGATGGAGCTGATGGGATAGCAGAAGGAGGTGCCGTACTGGATTTTCAGCCGCTCTGCGGCGTCGGAATCGTCGGAGGCCCAGGCCTGGGGGGCGTAGTAGAGCATGCCGGGGTCGAACCGCCCGCCGCCGGAGGCGCAGGACTCGAAGAGCACATGGGGGAAATTGCGGGTCAGCCGCTCGTAGAGGCTGTAAACCCCCAGGATGTAGCGGTGGAACAGCTCTCCCTGCCGGTCCGGGGGCAGGGCCTGAGAGAAAGGCTCGGTAATGCTCCGGTTCATGTCCCATTTGACGTAGGAAATCTGCGCCTCGCCAAGGAGCTTTGCCATCTGGCCGTAGATGCAGTCCACCACCTCGGGGCGGGAGAAGTCCAGCACATACTGGTTCCGCCCGTGGGACTCCCGGCGGCCCGGGACACGGATGATCCAGTCCGGGTGGGCCCGGTAGAGATCGGAGTCCTTGTTGACCATCTCCGGCTCGAACCACAGGCCGAACTGCATGCCCAAATCGTTGATGCGCCGGGCCAGGCCGGTGAGGCCGTCCGGCAGGCGCTGCCGGTTAGGGGTCCAGTCCCCCAGGCCCGCGGAGTCGCCGCACCGGCTGCCGAACCAGCCGTCGTCCAAGACGAAGAGCTCTACGCCCACCTTGCGGGCGGCCTCGGCGATGGAGACCAGCTGATCCTCGGTGAAGTCGAAGTAGGTGGCTTCCCAGTTGTTAATGAGGATGGGCCGGGGCCTGTCCCGCCATTGGCCCCGGGCCAGGCGGCTGCGGTAGAGCCGGTGAAAGGTCCGGCTCATGGCGTTGCAGCCCTCGTGAGAGTAGACCATCACCGCCTCGGGAGTCTGGAAGGACTCTCCGGGGGCCAGCTTCCAATCGAAGCCGAAGGGGTTGACGCCCAGGGTGACCCGGGTGGTGTCCCAGGCGTCCACCTCCGCCTGAGCCAGGAAGTTGCCGGAGTAGACCAGGGAGAAGCCGATGACCTCGCCCTTTTCCTCATCCGTGCCGGGGCGGCGGAGCATGACGAAGGGGTTGTGGTTGGGGGAAGAGTGCCCCCGGGCGGACTCCACAGACTGGATGCCCTGTTCCAGGCGGCGGACCTTCATCCGGCGCTCCCGGGCCCAGGCCCCGGAGAAGTGGACGAACTCATAGTCGCTGTCGGGCAGGTCCAGGCAGAGGCTCATGGCGTGAGTCAGGTGGAGGTCCAGGCCGCCCTCGTTGACAATCCGGGCGGAGCGGGCCAGGGCGGGCCGGTCCGCGAAAATTGTGTAGTTCAGGTCCAGGGAGACGTTCAGCAGCTCGTCCCGGAGGCGGACGGTGAGGGTTTCGGCCTCCTCGGGGGACTCGCAGTAGGTGGCGGGCAGACCCTCCAGGGCGGGCTTGCCGGGAGCGGCGGAGTGGGATTGGACCACGAAGTCCGTGATGCGGCTGCCGTCGGGCTGGAGAATCTGCACGGCGGGATGGCGGTAGTCGGTAGAGCCGTAGGAGGGATACTCCTGCCGGGTGTGCTCCAGGGAGAAGAACTTGTCGCCCTCGAAGACCCAGGAGGTCAAAGGCCGGTGTTTCATCTCCAGCAGGTGGTCGAAGCTCTCCCGGTCCCGGATGGCCCGGCCGAAGTACAGCTGCCCCAGGGCCCCGTTGGGAAGGACCTTCATGATGTAGCTGATTTGACCGTTGGTCAGGTGAAAGGTTTTCGTGTTCTCGTGATAGATGACGCTCATGGGAAACCGCCTCCTTTTCGCTTGGGAGCTTTCTTGATTTTTCACCGCCAACTCTAACAAGCGGACGGGAAAAATGTGAGAAGAAAATGTTGGGAAAAACAGTGAATATGTTGTTTAAATCCAGGGATGCCGAAAGCGACCGCTTCAGCGCGCCGCCTCCCTGGGAGGCGGCATGGCCGCGGCGGAATAAAACGGCCCCGCTCAACCCGGGCAGACCGCGCCGGGCCTGTCCGGTTGAGCGGGGAGGATACGGGGGAAGCGCGCCGGGGGGTCAATCCGGCAGCAGGCCCGGCACGGCCTCCGCCAGCAGGGCCGCCAGCTGGGCGTGGCCCTTCCGGGTCAGGTGCATTCCGTCCACAGCGTTAAACTCGCAGTCTTTGGCGTTCAGGTAGTGGGCCCCTACCAGCTTCGCCGTCTTCTCATAGTAAGCGGGGAGCTCCCGGGACTTCTCCAGGCAGCCCTTTCCCATGGGCTGGCCGCACTCCGCCAGCTCCATCTCCGGGCGGATGGGGGGCGGGCAGACAATCAGAATGTTGGGCGCGTGGTCCCCCCAGCAGTCCACGCTCTGGGCCTTGCGGACCAGGCGTTCCATGCCGATGGCGATGCAGGCGGCGTTGGCCCCCAGGCGCTCCTTGGTGTCGTTGGTGCCCAGCATGATGATGAGCAGATCCAGGAACTCGTGGCTTTTCAGCAGGGAGTAGAGAACGGTGAGGGCGTCCATGGTCTCGTGGAGAGGGTCTTGAAATACGGTGGTCCGGCCGCTGAGGCCCTCTTCCGTCACCAGCACGTCCGGCCCCAGGGCCTTCTGGAGGAGGCAGGTCCACCGTTCGTCCTCGTTGAAGCGGATGCCGCCGTCGGCGCAGTCGGCGGGGTCGGCGCAGTAGCCGTGGGTGT
>CATNDJ010000046.1 GCA_950097265.1 uncultured Oscillibacter sp. | reverse complement strand
TCGCACTGCTTCCGGGGCAGCAGGCCCGCCACGCTCATGGCGGTGACGGTCTTCCCGGACCCGGACTCGCCCACAAGGCCCACGATCTCCCCCGCCCCGATGGACAGGGACACCCCGGCCACGGCCTCCCGGTCCCGGGTGTGGAACTTCACGTGGAGGTCCTGTATCTCCAGCATCACAGCACCCCCTTGTCCCGCCGCCGCAGGCCCTCGCCCAAGAGGCCCACGCTGAACACCAGCAGCACGATCACCAGGCCCGTCCCCCCGGCGTACCAGGGGGCGGCGAAGAGCATCCCCTGGGCCTCGGAGAGCATGTACCCCAGGGACGCGTCCGGCGGCGTCACGCCGATCCCCAAGAAGCTCATGGACGCCTCCGCCAAAACCGCGTTGTTAAAGCCGATGGTCAGGGCGGGCAGCAGCACCGGCAGGATGTTGGGCAGCATGTGCACCGCCAGAATCCGGGCGCTGGAGGCCCCCAGAAGGCGGGCGCTCTTGACATAGTTCACATCCCGGAGGGAGGCGAAGGCCGTCCGGGTCACCCGGGCGAAGCTGGGGATGAACACCAGCCCCAGGGCGATAATCACATTGCGTTTCTTCCCCGGCTCCAGGATGGAGATGACCACCAGCGCCAGGAGAATGCTGGGAAAGGCCGTCAGCGCGTCGTTGAGGCGCATCAAACCCTCGTCCACGGGCCCGCCGAAATACCCCGTCAGGGCCCCAATCAGGCAGCCGCACACCGCCCCGATGGCCAGCGTGGCCAGGGCGATGGAGGCCGTGGCCCCCGCGCCCTTCAGCACCCGGCTGAAGATGTCCCGGCCGAAGTTGTCCGTGCCCATCCAGTGGGCGAGCGAGGGTCCGTCGAACTTGGGTCCCGCCGCCATGGCGTTGGGGTCCCAGGGGGTCCAGAAAAAGCCCAGGAGAATCAGCGCCGCCAGCAGGCAGGTCAAAACCAGCCCGGCGGTCAAAAATCCGTTCCGCTTCCTCATGACGCGCCTCCCAACCGCAGACGGGGGTCGATGCGCGCGTTGATGAGGTCCGCCGCCGTCCCCGCCAGCACCACCCAGAGGGCCAGAATGACCACGATGGCCTGGACCACCGGGTAGTCCCGGTTTGAAATGGAGGTGACCAGCATCTGCCCCAGGCCGGGGATGACGAAGACCTGTTCCACCACGATGCTCCCCGCCACAATCTCCGCCATGGTCTGAGCCAGGAAGGTGACCACCGGGGGCAGGGCGTTTTTCAGCACGTGCCGCCGGAGGACGGTCCGGCGGTCGCTGCCCCGGGAGATGGCCGTGCGCACGTAGTCCCGCCCCAGCTCCTCCTGAACCGTGCTGCGGAGCATCCGCGCCGTCATGGCGATGCGGGGGATGGACAGGGCCACGGCGGCGAAGAGCAGGTACGCCGCCGCCCCGGCGAAGTCCTTCCTCCCGTCGGGGAACTGCCCCGGGGTGAACCACTTCAGCCCCACGCCGAAGACCCAGGACAGGAGAATCCCCGTGAAGAAGGGGGGCACCGCCATGCCCAGCTGGTTCAGAGCCGTCCGGGCCCCCTCCAGCCTCTGCCGCCCGGCGGAGAGAAGCCCCAGGGGGATGGAGACCAGCCCAATCAAAAGAAAGCTCAAAAGGCTCAGGCACAGCGTCAGGCGGAACTTGGGAGCCAGGATGTCCCATACCGGCTGCCGGTAGCTGGTGGAGACCCCCAGGTCCCCGGTGAAGAAGCCCGCCAGCCACTCGCCGTACCGCACCGGCAGGGGCCGGTCCAGTCCCAGCTCCGCCCGGAGGGCCGCCAGGCGCTCCGGCGTGGCCGAGGTGCCCAGCATGGCCGTGGCGGCGTCGCCGGAAATCAGGCTGAAAGCCGCGAAGGTCAGAAACGAGACGATCAGCATGGTGGCCAGCCCCGCCAGCACCCGCTTGAGTACATATTTCATAAGGCAGCATCCCTTCTGAAAGGCGCGGAGAGCAGAGCGTGAAGATTCCGGGCCTCCCCGCTCTTCACACTCCGCTCCCGCCGTTTCTCTATCAGTCTGTATACCGGATGCCGGACAGGTCCAGCACGTAAATGGGATAGAACCGCACGCCCGTGAGGCCCTTCCGCACCGCCACCAAGTCCGCCAGGTCCTGGATGTACACGTTGGCGGCGTTCTCCGTCAAATTGGCCAGCGCCTGCTTATAGGCCGCCGTCTGGGCGGCGCCGTCCGCCGCCGTCACCGCCTGCTGGAAAAAGGCATCGTACTCCGCGTTGTTATAATTGATAAAGTTATTACCCGCCGTAGAGGTAAAGCGCTCCAGCAGGGCCCGGGCCGTCATGGTGGAGGCGTCCACGCCCACCACAGTGGCCTGATACTGCCGCCCGGCGTACACGTCGGAGAGCCAGGAGCCCCACTCCACCAGCTGAATTTCCGCCTTGACGCCCACTTCCTTCAGCTGCTCCACGATGACCTGGGCGGTGTCGATGTGGGGCTGGTAGTTGGAGGGGACGGTGATCGTCATGGAGAAGCCGTCGGGATAGCCCGCCTCGGCCAGCAGGGACTTGGCCTTCTCCACGTCGTGGGGGTAGTAATTGGTCAGGGAGTCGTCGAAGTACTTGCCGAAGGCGGGGTACATGCTGGACCCGATCAGGCTGCCGTACCCGTCGAAGGCCAGGTCCAGAATCTGCTGCCGGTCCACGGCATAGCACAGGGCCTGGCGGACCCGCACATCGTCGAAGGGCTTTTCCGCGTGGTTCAGGTACATGGCCTGGACCAGGTTCATGGTGCCCTCTTCAATGTTGAACTCGTCCCCCAGCTGGGCCGTCTGGGTGCTGGTCAGGTGGGCGAACAGGTCCACCGCCCCGCTCTGGAGGCTCATCAAAATGCTGTCCGCGTTCTCGATGATTTTGTAGGTGACCTTATCCAGGTAGGCGGGCTCGCCCCAGTAGTCCTCGAAGCGCTCCAGGATGATGTTGTCCTGGGCCGCCCGGGAGACGAACTTGAAGGGCCCCGTGCCCACGGGGGCGGCGTCCTGCCCGTCGTAGTCCGCCGGGAGGATGGCCGTGGTCAGATAGGACAGAAACTCGCTGTCGGGCTCCCGGAGAACAATGGCGACCGTCCGGCCGTCCTCCGGGCTCTCGATGTGCGCAATATTGGAAAAGGCCTCTATCCCCTGGACGCTGGGGTCCGAGGGGTCCGCGCAGCGGGCCAGGGACGCGCCTACGTCCGCTCCCGTCACGGGAGCGCCGTTGTGGAACTTGATCCCGTCCCGAATCGTAAAGGTATAGACCAGCTGGTCGTCGGAAATTTCGTACTTCTCCGCCACGGCGGGGATCAAATCCCCCTCCGGGGTGGGCTTCATGAGGCCCTCGAATACGTTGAACATAACCTCCTTCGTCCCTGCCGCCACGGCCTTGTGGGGGTCAAGGCTCTCGTCCAGGTCCTGGGCGATGCCCACGGTGATCTCGTTGGGATGCGCTTCCGCGGGCTGGGGGTCCGCCGGGGCTTCCGTCCCGGTGCCGGCGTCTGTGGGCTTGCTTTCCGCGGTCTTTCCTGTGCTGCCGCCTCCGCATCCGCAGAGTGCCGCGCTCAGGAGACCCAGCAGAAGCAGAAGCGCCAAGAGCTTCCGTGTCTTCATGGTCTTCTCCTCGTATCACTGCCCGTCGTTCCGGGTCAGTGTTGAGCGGATATTGTTCCGCCCGGACAGAATAACAGGCGGTCCGTGAACCGGACCGCCCACAAGGCCGTATTGTACACGAAGGGGGAGGAGATTGCAAGAGTTTTCACAAATTTTTCAGGTCCGATTCCGGGCCGTAGTCCCCCCCGGTGGCGTAGGCCTCGGAGTTCGGGGAGAGCCTCTTTTTCCGCAGCCGGGCGTCCACGAAGAAGTTCATGAGGCTGTTGAGGCAGGCGCACACGGGCACGCCGAAGAACATGCCCGCCACGCCGAAGAAGCCGCCCCCCACCAGAATGGCGATGATGACCCACAGGCTGGAGAGGCCCGTGGTGTTCCCCAAGATCTTGGGCCCGATCACGTTGCCGTCCAGCTGCTGGAGAGCCAGGACGAAGATGACGAAGTACAGCGCCTGCCGGGGGGAGACCAGCAGGATCAGGAAGGTGCTGGGGATGGCCCCCAGGAAGGGCCCGAAGAAGGGAATGACGTTGGTCACGCCCACGAAGACGGAGACCAAAGGCGTGTAGGGGAATTTCAGGATGGAGCAGCCGGCGAAGCACAAAATGCCGATGATGATGGAATCCAGCAGCTTCCCCCGGACGAAGCCGGAGAAGATCAGATCCGCCCGCCGGACGCCCCGGAGGACCAGGCCCACCTGCTCCCGGGGGAAGAGGCTGTAGATCAGCTTCCGCCCGTAGGCGGCGCAGCGCTCCTTGGTGGCCAGGAGGTACACGGAAGCGATGATTCCCACCAGCAGGTCCATCACAAAGTTCACCGCGCTCCACACGCCGCCGGTCACCGTGGTCATCACCGTCTGAAGCTGGGGCAGCAGGCCCGACAGCCATTTGTCGAAGTCCTGGAAGTAGTCCCCCAGCTTTTCCACAATCTGCTGGGACAGGTCGGGATAGGTCTCCAGCAGATGGTCGGACAGGCCAATTACCCAGCCGCTGATGGTCTGGTAGTAGTTGTCCACATTGGCGATGAGCTGGAGGACACTCTTATAGAGCTCCGGCAGGAGGACGGAGGCCAGCAGATAGAAAAAGAAGCAGACCACCAGCCAGGCAAGCAGGATGCCCACGGTCCGAATCAGCATGGCCTGAGGCCGCTTCCGCTCCCGTCCCGGGCGGAGGGTGAACAAATGCCTCTCGAAGAAGTTCACCATGGGGGCCAGCAGATAGGCGATGAAGGCCCCGTAGAGGATGGGCTTCACCGTCTCCAGCAGGTCCAGCAGGACCTTCCCGCCGAAGAGGGTATCGTAGAACAGCAAAACGGCGGCGGCGGTCAGGAAGGCCGTCACCCCCATGCTGACATAGCTGTTTTTCCGTTCCATGGCCCTCGCCTCCCTTTTCTTCCTCCATTCTACACGGGGGCGGGAGGAATTGCAATCCGTGGCCTGGGAATTTTAACAGTAATTTCACAAGCGCCGTGCTATACTGTACTTAAAAAATACACTCCGGAAGGTGGCATGTACCGATGAAGTCCCGCAAGCTCCTGATGATTGTCAATCCCCGGGCCGGGAAGAACAAGTCCCGGGGCCCCCTGTTCGACGCCGCCGCCGCCCTCTCCCAGGCGGGGTATCTCCTCTCCATCCACATGACCAGCGCCCCCGGCGACGCCGCCGAAACCGCCAAACGGGAGGGCGGAAAGTACGATCTGGTGGTGGCCGTGGGCGGCGACGGAACGCTGAACGAGGTGGCCTCCGGCCTGGTGCAGCTGCGGCGGCCCCCTCTCCTGGGCTACCTGCCCCAGGGGAGCACCAACGACTTCGCCTCCAGCCTCCGCATCTCCGGCGACCCGGCGGAGGCCGCCGCCGCCATCGCCCGGAACGTCCCGCGGCTGCTGGACGTGGGCTTTTGGAACGGGCGGAGCTTTCTCTACGTGGCCTCCTTCGGGGCTTTCACCCGCAGCAGCTACACCGCCCCCCAGAACGCCAAGAACGCCCTGGGCCACTTCGCCTACATCCTGGAGGGCATGAAGGACTTAAGCACCCTCCGGCCCTACCGGGTCCGCCTCACCGCCGGCGGGGAGGTCCTGGACGGGGAATACCTCTTCGGCGCGGTGTGCAATTCCACCTCCATCGGGGGGCTGATGAAACTGGACCCGGAGCGGGTGGTGCTGGACGACGGCCTCTTCGAGCTGCTGCTCATTCCCAATCCCAAGACGGCGGCGGACCTCCAGAGCCTGGTCCACGCCCTCTTGAACCAGCAGTACGACAGCCAGGGCCTGGTCTTCCGCCACGTCTCCTCCATCCATCTGGAGACGGAGGAGGACCTGCCTTGGTCCCTGGACGGGGAGTACGCCCCCAGCGCCCCGGTGGTGGAGATTGAGAACCGCCGCCAGGCGCTGACCATGCTGCTGTGACCGGGGAGCTGGAGCGGCTGAGGCGCCGCTATCAGGATCACGCGCCGGGCCTCCTGGGGGCCTCCCGGAGCTATGCCGTCCTCTGCCCCCTAATCGAGGGGGAAGACGGCCTCCGCTTCCTCTTCGAGGTCCGCTCCTCCCAGGTCTCCCAGGGGGGCGAGGTCTGCTTCCCCGGCGGGCGGATGGAGCCCGGGGAGACCCCCCAGGCCTGCGCCCTCCGGGAGACGGAGGAGGAACTGTCCATCCCCCGGGAGGAAGTGACGCTGCTGGGCACGCCGGACTTCATCTGCAATCAGCGGGGCTTTCTCCTCCGCCCCGTGCTGGGACTGGTGTCCCAAGCGGGCCTGGCGGCCCTGCGCCCCTCCCCGGCGGAGGTGGCGGAGGTTTTCACCGTCCCCCTGGCCTTCTTCCGGGAGACGCCGCCGGACCTCCGGCGCTATGAGCTCGTCCCCCAGGTGCCGGAGGACTTCCCCTACGGCCCCGTGGGCGTCCCCCGGGACTACCCCTGGAGCCGCGGCCAGGTGGAGATTCCGATTTGGTACTATCAGAGCCATGTCGTCTGGGGCATGACCGCCCGGCTGGTACGGGAGATTGTGCGGTGACGGAAAGCGGGCCGCCCAGGGGGGCGGCCCGCTTTTTCTGTTTTTATCCCGCGGACTCCGCCGCGCCCTCCAGCCGGGCGGAAATGTAGTCTTCCACGCCGTCATAGGGTATTTCCAGCGCCGTGGCCAGCTCGCCGTAAAGCATGCGCTCCGCCTGCTTCATATAGCGCTCGTCGATCATGCCCAGCCGCCGGTTCTTCGCCTCCGCCAGGCCCCGCTTGTGATGGATGGCCTTCATCATCTGGATCAGCGCCTGGTGCCCCCCGTCCCGGACGGCGGACTGGTACTGCTGGGCCAGGGCCTGGGCCGTCCCCCCCCGGCAGGCCGCCGCCGGAATGTCCGGCATCCGGTCGATGAGGGCTTCCGCCTCCGCCCGGCCCATCACCGGGCGCATGGGCACCTTCCCGCTGTCTACCGGGGCGTAAATGACCCCGTCCTGCCACAGGGGCTTGAGGAGATAGTACCGCTTCCCCCGGTCCCCGCCGGGCTGATCCAGGCCGGCAATTTCCTCTACCCGGCACACGCCGGTGGAGCCGTACACCACCAGCTCTCCGATTTGAAACATGGATCCTCCTTTCCGCCGGACCTCGCTTCCGGCAATTTTTTCTTCTCTTGCCTATAGTTTACCACAAATTCGGGCAAATATGTAAGAGAAATTTTCAATTTTTCAAATTTTCTCCGTTTTTGCCCAAAAAGGATTGACAAATATCCCCAAATTCCGTATGATGGTCCTGCCGCCGGGCCTTTCCGGCGCGCCGAATATGAAATAAGGAGCGTACCTATGAGCATCGACGTGAAAGCCAAGATTGAGGAGCTGGCCTCCAAGCTCCAGAAGGACCCCGCCCTGCTGAAGAGCTTCCAGCAGGACCCCGTGAAAACCCTGGAGCAGCTCACCGGCGTGAATCTGCCGGAGGAGCAGCTTCAGCCCCTGGTGACGGGCGTCAAGGCCAAGCTGGCCGCCTCCGATCTGGGGGACAAGCTGGGCGGCCTGAAAAAGCTCTTTTGAGTCCCGCCAAGACGGTGAAAAGCGCTCCGGGAAATCCCGGAGCGCTTCGCTGTTTTTCCCGTCAGGCGATGGCCTGGTACACCGCCCGGCTAATTTCGCCGCAGACGGCGTAGATATCGCACCGATCCTTTCCGCCGTCGGCCCCCATGGTCAGCACCACCACGCCGTCCCCGGCGTCCGGGTCGTAGCTGAGGAGGTTGTACACGCCGTAGGCGCTGCCGGTGTGGTAGTACAGCCGCTCCCGGCCATAGGCCCCGAAGCGCAGCCGCATGGGCAGGGCCTGATAGGTCCCGCCGGGCAGGGCCCGACTCCCGTGGCTCTCCATCAGCGCGACGGAGGCCGCGTCCATCAGCCGCACGCCCTCAAAGCAGCCGTCCCCCGCCAGCAGGGCCGTCAGCTTCCCCATGTCAAGGGCGCTGGAGGTGAAGCCCCCGGCGAACTGCCGCCCCGTGGCCCCCGGGGCCTCCCAGCGGCGGACCTTCAGCTGGCTCCCGGCGGAGCGGCCCAGGGAGCTTCGCCGGTACAGCGGGGTCACCAGCTCCGGCTCCTCCAGATCCCCGGCGGCAAAGCCGCAGTCCGCGCTCATGGGCCGCAGCAGCCGCTCCTCCAGCACGTCGTCCAAATACCGCCCCGCCGCCAGCTCCAGGGTCTGGCCCAGGACGCCGAAGGCGTGGTTGTTGTAGCTCCAATTCCGCAGGTCCCCCGGCGTGCCCCCGCCGTAGCCGGAGGCGCTGCCCAGCTGGGCCTTCACCCCCTGATAGTCCCAGGCGATGCTCTCGCTGTTCAGCAGGGTTGACGTGTGGGTCAGCATCGAACGGATGGTGACGGGCTTCCGGGTTTTCACGCCCCAGTAGGCCCCGACGTCCGCGTCGTAGTCCACGACTCCCTCCTCCCGCAGCAGGGCGGCGGAGAGGCCCACCGCCACCTTGGAGAGGGAGGCGGCGCGCAGCTTGTGGGCGTTGGTCATGGGGACGCTCTCTTTGACCGCCCAGCCGTAGTGATAGGCGTCGGTGACGGCCCCATCCTCGATGACGGCCACCTGAACCCCCACCGCCCCGTGGCGGCGGGCTGCGGCGGCAATCGCCTGATTCAGCTCCTCGTGCTTCTGCCGGGAGAGGCTGGCGGCCCCGCCGCCGGGAAGGGACAGCGCCCCCGCCAGGGGGTCCCGGTCCCTTTGCAGCCGGGCCAGAATCTCCGCCAATTGCATCCGGGACACCGGCAGGTCCGGGTACAGTCCGCGGTCCGTCATGCCCTCGTACAGTCCCCGGTCCATCACCCAGTTGACGGCCTCTTCCGCGTAGGCGGGGACCTCCCCGCCGTCCCAGTACACGGCCAGGCGGCTCTCCACGTCCTCTCCCCGCCAGGCGGCAAAGCGGCGCAGCATCGCCGCCAGCTGGCTCCGGGTCGCCGGGGAGTGGGGGGCGAAGCGCCCCGGCCCCACGCCGCCGCTGACCCCCACGCTGTCCGCCCAGGCCACCGCGTCCCGGTACTCCTCCGGCACGTCCGGATAGGGGCAGGCGTCCACCCGCATCCCAATGCCGCTGAGCCCGTAGAGGGCCCGAACGGCCTCCCCCCGGCTCGCCGGCTCGTCGCCGCGGAAGTCCCCGTCCGCCCCCAGGGGCAAAAGCCCCCGGTACACAGCCCAGCGGGCCGCGTCCAGGCCCTCCGCCGGGACCCCCGTCACAGGGACGCTCCGCAGCTCCTCCAGGCTCCCCGGGGACTCCGCGATTTCCACCAGGACCAGGCCGTCCTCCCCGGTCTCCGTTTCCGCCAGGATTTCCGCCGGAGGGATTTCCTCTTCCACGTCCCCTTCGGCTCCCGCCGGCGGGGAGGCCGAAGCCGCCCAAAAAAGCGACAGCGCCAAAAGCGCCCCCGCCGCCCAACGTTTTCCCATTCTCTCCCGCTCTCCCATCTCCGGGCCCTCCGCCCGGTTCTCTTTTTCCTAATTCGACATTATACCGGCTCTTTCGGCCGCTGTCAATCTTCCCGGGCGGGGAGGCGGGGAAGGCGAAAAGGCGGAAGGGGGGTTCCCCCTTCCGCCTTTTCCATCTCAAACCGTGCGCACGAGGTTCGTGTACCCCGTCAGGTAAGCGTCCGCCTCCGCCGCGGCGTTCCGGCCCTCGGCGATGGCCCAGACCACCAGGGACTGGCCCCGGCGCATGTCCCCGGCGGCGAAGACCTTCTCCACATTGGTGGAGAACCGGCCCTCCGCCGTCCGGACCGTCTCGCCGCAGTCCACGCCGAAGGCTCCGCACACCGCCGGGGCGCACCCGGCGAAGCCCGTGGCGGCGATGAGCAGCGTACAGGGCAGGGTCTCCCCTTCGGAGGTGACCACCCCGGTAAGAACGCCGTTTTCCGCCTTCAGCTCCCGGACCTGGACGCCAAAGCGCCGGGGGTCCTTCCCGAGGACGGCCAGAGCCTCCTCGTGGGCGTAGTCCAGGGGCAGCTTCCCGTCCCGCAGATAGTCCTCCGCGGGCCGCCGGACCAGCTGGGTCACCGATTTGCAGCCCTGCCGCAGGGCCGTGGCCGCGCAGTCGGAGGCGGTGTCCCCCGTGCCCACGATGACCACGTCCCGGCCCTCCGCCGTGGGGACCGCCGGGTCCCGGCCGAAGCTCTGCCGCTCTACGGCGGCCTTCAAAAACTCTGTGCCGTAGTAAACGCCGGAAATTCCCTCCGTCTCCAGGCCCAGGGGCCGGGGGCGCTCCGCGCCGCAGCAAAGGATCACCGCGTCATAGTCCCCCAGCAGCCGCCGGGCGACATTCGGGTCCGACGCGTCCACGCCGGTGACGAAGCTGACCCCCTCGTCGCACATCAGATCAATCCGCCGCCGGACCACGTCCTTGGGCAGCTTCATATTGGGGATGCCGTAGGTCAGGAGGCCGCCGCAGCGCTCCTCCCGCTCCACCACGGTGACGGAGTGGCCCCGGCGGTTCAGCTGGTCCGCCGCCGCCAGGCCCGCCGGGCCGGAGCCCACCACGCAGACCTTCTTCCCGGACCACTGGGGCGGACGCCGGCGCTTCACCGCCCCGGCGGCGAAGGCGTCCTCGATGACGCTGAGCTCGTTATCCCGGATGGTCACCGCGTCCCCGTACAGCCCGCAGATGCAGGCCCCCTCGCAGGGGGCGGGGCAGACCCGCCCGGTGAACTCCGGAAAATTGTTGGTCTTCAGCAGGCGGCTCAGGGCGTGGACGGGGTTCCCCGCCCAAATCATGTCGTTCCACTCGGGGACGAGGTTGTGGAGGGGGCAGCCGAAGGTCCGCCCCTCCCAGAGCATCCCCGCCTGGCAGTAAGGCACGCCGCAGTTCATGCACCGGCCCCCCTGCTCCCGCCGCTCCTGCCGCCGCAGGGGGATGTGGAAGGGTTCCCAGTCCCGGACCCGCTCTTCCGGCGCCCGGGCGGAGGCCTCCCGGCGCTCATAGTCTAAAAATCCTGTTGTCTTTCCCATGCCGGTCAACCTCCTCAGCCTCTTGTCACGGAATAGAACGCTTCGATTTCCGCCTGCTCCCGGTCCATGCCCCGCTCCTCGCACTGGGCCATGGCCCTGAGCATCCGGTCGTAGTCCCGGGGCATGACCTTTTTGAAGCAGGGGACATAGGACTGGAACGCCGCCAGGATCTTCTTCCCCAGGGGGGATCCGGTGGCGGCCACGTGCTCCTCGATGAGAGTCCGGAGCTCCGCCACATCGTGCTGCTCCGTCAGCTCCCCGGCCTGGACCTGCTCTTTGTTCAGCCGCAGGTAGAGGTCGTGTTTTTCATCCAGCACGTAGGCCACGCCCCCGCTCATGCCCGCGGCGAAGTTCTTCCCCGTGGGGCCCAGGATGACCACCCGGCCCCCGGTCATGTACTCGCAGCCGTGGTCCCCCACGCCCTCCACCACGGCGGAGGCCCCGGAGTTCCGGACGCAGAAGCGCTCCCCCGCCATGCCGTTGAAGAAGGCCTTGCCCCCGGTGGCCCCGTAGAGGGCCACGTTGCCCGCGATGATGTTTTCCTCGGGCCGGAAGGCGCTGTTCCTGGGGGGATAGAGGGCCAGCTTGCCGCCGGAGAGGCCCTTGCCGCAGCCGTCGTTGCAGTCTCCCTCCAGCGCCAGGGTCAGCCCCCTGGGGATGAACGCCCCGAAGGACTGCCCGCCGCCGCCGCGGCAGGTAATCACATAGCTGTCCTCCGGCAGGGTGTTCCCCCAGGCCCGGGTGATCTCGGAGCCGAACAGCGTGCCGAAGGCCCGGTCCGTGGAGGAAACCCGGACGTCCAGCCGCCCCGTTTTTTTCGTCTTCAGCGTTCCGCCCAGCTTCTTCAAAAGGACGCTCATGTCCGCCGTCCGCTCCAGATGGAAGTCGTAAGCAGCGGCGGGGTCGAAATGGGGCGCGTGGTCCCCCCATGGATTTTGCAGCAGGGCGCCCAGGTCCAGGGTCTCCGCCCGGTGGGTCACCAGCTTCTCCCGGACCCGCAGCAGGTCGCAGCGGCCCACCAGCTCATCCACGGTGCGGACGCCCAATTTCGCCATATACTCCCGCAGCTCCCGGGCCACGAAGGTCATGAAGTTCACCACGTACTCCGGCTTCCCGGCAAAGCGCCTGCGCAGCTCCGGGTCCTGGGTGGCAATGCCCGCCGGGCAGGTGTCCAGGTTGCAGGCCCGCATCATGCAGCAGCCCAGGGTCACCAGGGGGGCCGTGGCGAAGCCGAACTCCTCCGCCCCCAGCATGCAGGCGATGGCCACGTCCCGGCCCGTCATCAGCTTGCCGTCGGCCTCGATGGCCACCTGGCTGCGCAGGCCGTTTTGAATCAGGGTCTGGTGGGCCTCCGCCACCCCCAGCTCCCAGGGCAGGCCCGCCCCCTGGATGGAGCTCCGGGGGGCCGCGCCGGTGCCCCCGTCGTGGCCGGAGATGAGAACCACCTGGGCCCCGGCCTTGGCAACGCCGGCGGCGATGGTGCCTACCCCCGCCTCGGAGACCAGCTTGACGCTGATCCGGGCGTAGCGGTTGGCGTTTTTCAGGTCGTAGATGAGCTGGGCCAGATCCTCGATGGAGTAGATGTCGTGGTGGGGCGGAGGGGAAATCAGGGTCACGCCGGGGGTGGAACACCGGGTCCGGGCAATCCAGGGGTAGACCTTCTTCCCCGGCAGGTGCCCGCCCTCCCCGGGCTTGGCCCCCTGGGCCATTTTAATTTGAATTTCCTGGGCGCTGGCCAGGTACTCCCCCGTCACGCCGAAGCGGCCGGAGGCCACCTGCTTGATGGCGGAGCAGCGCTCGTCCCCCAGGCGCTCCCGGGCCTCGCCGCCCTCGCCGGAGTTGGACTTGCCCCCGATGCGGTTCATGGCAACGGCCATGCACTCGTGGGCCTCCTGGGAGATGGATCCGTAGCTCATGGCCCCGGTCTTGAAGCGCTTGACGATGGAATCCGCGCTCTCCACCTCCTCTATGGGCACGCCGCCATGTTCGTCGAATTTGAAGTCCAGCAGCCCCCGGAGGGTATGGGGCTTGTCGGCGAAGTCCACCAGGGCGCTGTACTGCCGGAAGGTCTCGTAGTCCCCCTCCCGGGTTGCCTTCTGGAGCAGGAGGATGGTCCGGGGGCTGTACATGTGGTCCTCCTTGTCGGGGCCGGAGCGGAGCTTGTGGCCCCCCATGGAGTCCAGGGTGGGGTCCACCCCCAGGCCCAGAGGGTCGAAGGCCCGGCTGTGGTTCCACTCCACGCCCTCGCCGATTTCCTCCAGGCCCACGCCCTCCACCCGGCTGACGGTGTTGGTGAAGTACTGATCCACCACGGCCTTGCAGATGCCCACGCACTCGAAGATCTGGGCGGACTGATAGGACTGGATGGTGGAGATGCCCATTTTCGAGGCGATTTTCACGATGCCGTGGAGGATGGCGCTGTTGTAGTCGTTCACCGCCGCCCCCGGGTCCTTGTCCAGCATCCCCAGGCTCACCAGCTCCTCCACGCACTCCTGGGCGAGATAGGGGTTGATCGCCTGGGCGCCGTAGCCCAGAAGGGTGGCGAAATGGTGCACGTCCCGGGGCTCGGCGCTCTCCAGCAGCAGGGAGACGGCGGTGCGCTTCTTCGTGCGGACCAGGTGCTGCTCCAGGGTGCTCACCGCCAGCAGGGAGGGGATGGCCACGTGGTTCTCGTCCACCCCCCGGTCGGAGAGGATGACGATGTTGGCTCCCTTCTTATAGGCCCGGTCCACGTTCACCACCAGGCGGTCCAGGGCGTTGGCCAGGGGGGAGCCCTTGTAGTAGAGCAAAGACACCGTCTCCACGTGGAAGCCGGGGCGGTCCATGTGCCGGATCTTCATCAGGTCCACCGAGGTCAGGATGGGATTTTGAATCTGGAGCACCGTGCAGTTACCGGCCTTCTCCTCCAGCAGATTTCCGCTGGGGCCCACGTAGACGGTGGTATCGGTGACGATCTCTTCCCGGATGGCGTCGATGGGGGGATTGGTCACCTGGGCGAAGAGCTGCTTGAAGTAGTTGAACAGGGGCTGGTGCCGCTCGCTGAGCACCGCCAGAGGCGTGTCCACCCCCATGGCGGAGGTGGGCTCCACGCCGTCCCGGGCCATGGGCAGAATGGCGTCCTTAATCTCCTCGTAGGTGTAGCCGAAGGCCTTGTACAGCCGGTCCCGGAGCTCCTGGGAGTGGGTCTCCACCCGCTTGTTCGGGATGGGGAGGTCCCGGAGGTGCACCAGATTGGCGTCCAGCCACTCGCCGTAGGGCCTCCGGCGGGCATAGCGGGCCTTCAGCTCGGCGTCGTCCACCAGGCGGCCCTCCCGGAGGTCCGCCAGCAGCATCCGCCCCGGCTGGAGGCGGGATTTCTTCACAATCTTCTCCGGCGGGACGTCCAGCACCCCCACCTCGGAGGAGAGGATGAGCTTGCCGCCGTCCGTGAGATACCACCGGCAGGGGCGAAGGCCGTTCCGGTCCAGCACGGCCCCCACCGTGTCCCCGTCGGAGAAGACGATGGCGGCGGGGCCGTCCCAGGGCTCCATCATGGTGGCGTAGTAGTGGTAGAAGTCCCGCTTCTCCCGGTCCATCCGCCGGTCCTGGGCCCAGGGCTCCGGGATGCACAGCATCACCGCCTGGGGCAGCTCCATGCCGTTCATCATCAAAAACTCCAGGGTGTTGTCCAGCATGGAGGAGTCGGACCCGCTCTGGTCGATGACGGGCAGGATCTTGTCCATGTCCTCGTCCATGATGGGGGAAAACACGGTCTCCTCCCGGGCCAGCATCCGGTCCGCGTTGCCCCGGATGGTGTTGATCTCCCCATTGTGAAGGATGTAGCGGTTGGGGTGGGCCCGCTCCCAGGAGGGGGTGGTGTTGGTGGAAAACCGGGAGTGGACCAGGGCGATGGCGCTCTCGCAGTCCGGGTCCGTCAAATCGGCGTAAAACTTCCGGAGCTGACCCACCAGGAACATGCCCTTGTAGACGATGGTCCGGCTGGAGAAGGAGGGGATGTAGGTGTTGACGTTGGACTGCTCGAAGACCCGCCGGGCAACGAACAGCTTCCGGTCGAAGTCCAGCCCCCGGGGGCAGTCCGCCGGGCGCTTCACGAAGCACTGGCTGATGTGGGGCATGCAGGACCGGGCCTTCTCCCCCAGGACCTCCGGGCGGACGGGCACGTCCCGCCAGCCCAGGAACTCCATGCCCTCCTTGGCCACGATGATCTCCAGCATCTTCTTGGCCTGGGCCCGCTTCAGGTGGTCCGTGGGGAAGAAGAACACCCCCACGCCGTAGTCCCGGGGCTCCCCCAGGGTGATCCCAAGGTCCCCGGCGGCCTTCGCCATCAGCTTATGGGGCACCTGAAGCAGCAGGCCCACGCCGTCGCCGGTCTCCCCGGCGGCGTCCTTGCCCGCCCGGTGCTCCAGCTTTTCCACGATTTTCAGGGCGCTGTCCACCGTGTCATAGGACCGCCGGCCCTTCACGTCCACAACTGCGCCGATGCCGCAGGCGTCGTGCTCAAAGCGGGGGTCATATAATGGAGAGGAATTTTTCACGGGTATATCACTCCGTTTCTCTTAGGCTTACCCGCCGGGGGAACGCGGTCCCGGCGGGACGGTTCACTGCTTTAACGCGGCGAATTTTGGGTGAAAAAAGCACGGCGGTCCCGGAGGGGGCCGCCGCGCTCTCTCTCGTGTTTCCGATTATACGAGGGGAAACGCCGCTCTGTCAACGGTTTTCCCCTGGGAAACCGGACCCTCCGCCGAATTTCAGAAGCTACGCCAAAACTGACGCCCCCGCAAAAAACGCCTTTGTGCAATTCTCCATAGGCGCACAAATGTTTTTCAACTGTGTACAGCCCCCGGCGGCGGTTCCGGTTCCGCTTGGCGTTATTGTCAAAAAACGGGAGGCAAAATTATAGAATCGGTAGAATCTCACCGCCGCCCCCAATCCTCTCTTGACTTCTCCCGGCGGTGAAGTTATGATAACTGTAAATTCATGTTGGAATGTTACCGGTCCGCCGGGCTTGACCAACTCTGTCGCTCTTGTCCCCGGGGGGAGCTTTGCCGGGGATATCGGGATAGGGTCGGTCTATTTTTTTGAGGAGGCAGGGGAGTTGCGCATCAAAAAAGTGATCAACAACAACATCCTCTGCGTGGTGGACGACGGGGGAAGCGAAATGATCGTTACCGGGAAGGGCCTGGGCTTCAAGCGCAAAATCGGGGAGCGCATCGACCCGGCGCTGTTTGAAAAGACCTACCACATGGAGGGCAAGGCCGAACAGCGCAAGCTCCGGGAGCTGTGCGCCCAGATTCCCATTGAGCACCTGCGCCTCACTCAGGACCTGATTGAGTATATCAAGACCCGGATCACCGCGCCGCTGAACGAGTCCCTCCTCATCACCCTGGCGGACCACATCAGCTTTGCCATCAAACGCAAGGAGGCGGGCGTGGAGTTCACGAACCCCCTGGAGGGGGCCATCATGAGCTACTACCCCGCCGAGTACCACCTGGGCCAGCACTGCCTCCGGGTCATCCAGGAGGAGACCTGTGTGGACCTGAACCCCAGCGAGGCGGCCTTCATCGCCCTGCACATTGTCAACGCGGAACTGAACACTTCCATGAGCGTCATGTACGATATCACAAAGCTGATTGAGGGCTCTCTGGAGGTGGTGGAATACTTCTATCAGAAGACCTTCGACCGGGACTCCCTGGACTTCAACCGCTTCGTGGTCCACCTGCGCTACTTCGCCCAGCGGCTGTTCCAGGCCGCGC
>CATNDJ010000045.1:11875-17204 GCA_950097265.1 uncultured Oscillibacter sp. | reverse complement strand
TGGCGCTTCCCGGAGCTCCTCTGGCAGGTCTACGAGACCAGGAAGCGGGTCTTCTCCACCGCCGAGGAGCACGGGTGCATCGCCGAGGGCCTCCCCGTGGTCCGGGAGCGGGGGGTAAAGGCCTGGGTGTCCATCATGTACGGGTGCAACAACTTCTGCTCCTACTGCATCGTGCCCTATGTCCGGGGCCGGGAGCGGAGCCGGGAGCCCGCCGCCGTGCTGGCGGAGGTCCGGGAGCTGGTGGAGGCCGGATACAAGGACATCACCCTGCTGGGCCAGAACGTGAACTCCTACGGAAACGACCTGGATACCGGGTATCGCTTCCCGGAGCTGCTGGAGGATATTGATAAGATTCCGGGAGACTATTGGATCCGCTTCATGTCCAGCCACCCCAAGGACGCCACCCCCCGGCTCTTCGACACGATGGCGGGCTGCTCCCACGTGGCCAGGCAGCTCCACCTCCCCTTCCAGTCCGGGAACAACCGGGTGCTGGGGGAGATGAACCGGCGCTATACCCGGGAGAAATACCTGGAGCTGATCAATTACGCCCGGTCCGTCATGCCGGGGCTGGTTTTGACCAGCGACGTCATCATCGGCTTCCCCGGGGAGACGGAGGCGGAGGCCATGGACACCGTGTCTTTGGTGGAGGAGGTGGGCTTCGACGCTCTCTTCACCTTTATTTACTCCCCCCGGCCCGGCACCAGGGCGGCGGAGCTGCCGGACCCGGCCTCCCGGGAGGAGAAGCAGCGGTGGTTCGATAAGCTCCTGGAGGTCCAGAACGCCCGCTCGGCGAAGATTCACGCCGGGTACGCGGGCAGGACGGTCCGGGTCCTGGCGGACGGCGAGAGCGGGGACGGGGAATACCCCCTCTCCTCCCGGACGGAGGGAAACCGTCTGGTGAGATTAAAGGGGGACAAGTCCCTGATCGGGCGCTTTCTGGACGTGAAGATTACCGGGAGCAATACCTGGGCCCTGTACGGGGAACCAATCTAAGCCCGGGTCATCCACCTGCCCAGAGAGACGGCCTCCTGGAACAAAAGCCGGTCTTCCAGGTCCCGGAGGCCGCAGTAGGCGTCCTTGTAGTTCTCCACCAGCTGGAGCTGCTCCGGGGTCAGGGCTTTCTTCAGCGCCTCCCAAGCGATATCCTGGCGCTTGTCCCAGCAGTTTGAGTATGGGCAGCAGGAGCCCCGCATGTCCACCCTCATCGCCCTGGCGGACCTCTATGACATCTCTCTGGACGAGCTGGTCTGCCGGGACTGGCCCCGGGGGGAGGAAGAAGATTGACAATACAGGGCATCCACTTTATAATGGATAGAAAAGGGGGCGGACCAGATGCTGGATGAAAAGGATTTACAGGCAATCGCAAAGCTGATGGACGAAAAAATCGGTGCGTCCGAGGCCCGAATGACGGAGCGCATGGAAACCCGGGCGCAGGAGTCCGAGTCCAGAATGATGGCCATGATGGAGGCCTATTTTGAACCCCGCTTCAATCTTCTGGGGGACCAGATGAAGCTGCTTCAGGAGAAGATGCTTCCCGCCGGGGCGCTGGAAGACCTGGAGGACCGGATGGACGTGGCGGAAGCGGTGCTGAAGCAGCATTCCCGGGAAATCGAGACCTTGAAAAAAGCTCAATAGAATGTCGTCCGCAAGAAAAGACCCCGCGCTTTGGCGCGGGGTCTTCCAGGCAGTGATTGACAAATGTGGTACAATAATACCAACGCCGCCCCGGCTGTCAAGGGGCGGCACGAATAAGGAGGCCCCCCATGAAAATCGTCACCCTTCTGGAGAACACCGCCCGCCGTCCCGGCCTCGCCGCCGCCCGGGGGCTTTCCATCTATGCGGAGACCCAGCGGCGCAGGGTCCTCTTCGACATGGGGCCCGACGCGTCCTTCCTGGAAAACGCCCGGACCCTGGGAATCGACCTTGCCGGCGTGGATACCGCCGTGCTGTCCCACGGGCACTCGGACCACGGCGGAGGGCTTGCGGCCTTCTGCGCCGTTAATGGCAAGGCGAAAATTTACCTCCGCCGGGAGGCCCTGGGGGCCTATTACGCCGTGCTGCCGGGGCAGGAGCCCAATTATATCGGTCTCCCCGTGGAGGCGGCAAAGGTGGCGGACCGCTTCTATTTCACGAAAGCGTATGAGGACCTGGGGGACGGGCTGACCCTGTTTTCCGGCGTGGAGGACGACAAAAGCGTCCGGGCCGTGGCCCCCAAGCTCCAGGAGAAGACCGGGGCGGGCTTCCGGCCCGACGGCTTCGCCCACGAGCAGCACCTGCTGGTGGAAGAAAACGGGAAAGCCGCTTTGCTTGCGGGCTGCGGGCACTTGGGGATCGTCAACACCCTCCGGGCGGCGAAAAAGCGCCTGGGCCGCATGCCCGACGTGGTCTTTGGCGGCTTCCACCTCTTCGAGCTGGACCCGGAGGCCCCGGAGTCCCAAGCGCTCATCAACGCCACGGCGGCGGCCATGGCGGAGGGCGATACCATTTACTACACCGGCCACTGCACCGGGGACTGGGCTTACGAGCGGCTGAAAGAGGCCCTGGGGGACCGGCTGCGGCCCATGGACTGCGGCGCGGCGGCGGAGCTGTGAGAAAGAGGAGGGCCCCATGGCAGAGCTGACCCCCATGATGAAGCAGTACCTGGAAATCAAGGAGCAGAACCCGGACTCCATTTTGTTCTTCCGCCTGGGCGACTTTTACGAGATGTTCGCCGAGGACGCGCGGCTTGCCTCCCGGGAGCTGGACCTGACCCTGACCAGCCGGGACAAGGGCAAGCGGGCCAAGCCCGAGGAGGAGCAGGTGCCCATGTGCGGCATCCCCTACCACGCCAGCGAGAGCTACATCGCCCGGCTCATCGCCAAGGGCTATAAGGTGGCCATCTGCGAACAGCTGGAGGACCCGGCCCTGGCCAAGGGCCTGGTGAAACGGGACATCATCCGGGTGGTCACCCCGGGCACCGTCACCGACGCGGCCTGCCTGGAGGAGAAGGCCGGAAACTTTATCTGCGCCGTCTGCGCCGACTCCCGGTCCGCCGGAATCGCCTTCTGCGACATCACCACGGGCCGGGCCCACCTGACCTCCTTTACCGGGAAGGACCGGGTGGAGCATGTGATTAACGAGCTGGGCCGCTTCTCTCCCGCCGAGGCGGTGCTGAACGACGGGGCCTACTCCGAGGCGGCCTTGGTGTCGGCCCTGCGGGAGAAGTTCCGCTGCCGGGTGGAAAACGCCGGGGAGCGGCCCTTCCTCCTGCCGGAGGCGGAACGGAGCATCCGCAAGCAGTTCGGGGAGGAGGCCTGGAAGCGCCTCCCCCCGGGAACGCCCGCCGCCGCCAGGGCCCTGGGGGGCCTGCTGCGCTACTTATACGACACGCAGAAAACGGACCTCTCCTACATCAACGACCTGGACTACTACGAGCAGGGCCGGTTTATGGAGCTGGACCTGGCGGCCCGGCGGAACCTGGAGCTGACCGCGACCCTGCGGGGCAAGGACAAAAAGGGCAGCCTCCTCTGGGTGCTGGACCGCACCCGGACCTCCATGGGGGGCCGGCGCCTCCGGAGCTGGCTGGAGCGGCCGCTTTTGAACGTGGCCGCCATCAACCGGCGCAGCGGGGCCGTGGCCGCCCTGGTGGACGACACCATCGGCCGGGAAGAGCTCATCGCCGCCCTGGGCGGCCTGGGGGACATGGAACGGCTCATCGGCCGCATCGTCTACGGCTCCGCCGGGGGCCGGGACCTGGCGGCCCTCCGGTCCGCCATCGAAAAACTGCCGGAAATCCGGGCCCGGCTGGGGGCCTTTTCCGACCGCCGCCTCTTGGAGCTGGCGGAGGAGCTGGATCCCCTGGAGGACCTGGGGAAGCGCATCGCCGAGACCATCTGTGACGAGCCCCCTTTCTCCGTCCGGGAGGGGGATTTGATCCGGGACGGCTTCCACCCGGAGGTGGACCGCCTGCGGCACATCCTGAAAAGCGGCAAGGGGGTCATCCCCGAGATGGAGTCCCGGGAGCGGGAGCGCACCGGCATCCGGACGCTGAAAATCAAGTACAACAAGGTCTTCGGCTACACCATCGAGGTCCCCAACAGCTACAAGGGGGAGGTTCCCGAGACCTATATCCGCAAGCAGACCCTGGCGGGGGCGGAGCGCTACATTACCCAGGAGCTCAAGGAGCTGGAAAATTCCATCCTCACCGCCTCCGACCGGGTGACGGCCCTGGAGTATGAGCTGTTCACGGAGCTCCGCCGGGAGATTTCCGCCGCCTCCGCCCGGGTTTTAAAGACCGCTGGGGCCGTGGCGGAGGCGGACGCGCTGGCGTCCCTGGCCGCCGTGGCGGTGCGGAACGGCTACTGCCGCCCGGACGTGGACGAGTCCGGGGTGATTGAAATCAAGGAGGGCCGCCACCCCGTGGTGGAGCGGGTGCTGAAGGACAGCCTCTTCGTTCCCAACGACACCTTCCTGGGGGAGAAGGAGAGCCGGACGGCCATTATCACCGGCCCCAACATGGCGGGCAAGTCCACCTACATGCGCCAGGTGGCCCTCATCGTGCTCATGGCCCAGATGGGGAGCTTTGTCCCCGCCTCCCACGCCCGCATCGGCGTGGTGGACCGTATTTTTACCCGGGTGGGGGCCAGCGACGACCTCTCCGCCGGGCAGTCCACCTTCATGGTGGAGATGACGGAGGTGGCGGACATCCTCCGCTGCGCCACGAAGCGCTCCCTTTTGATCCTGGACGAGATCGGCCGGGGCACCTCCACCTTCGACGGCATGAGCATCGCCCGGGCGGTGCTGGAGCACTGCGCGGACCCCAAGACCCTGGGGGCCAAGACCTTGTTTGCCACCCACTACCACGAGCTGACGGAGCTGGAGAGCTCCCTGCCCGGGACGGTCAACTATAACATCGCGGTGAAGGCCCGGGGAGAGGACATCGTCTTCCTCCGGAAAATCCTCCCCGGCGGGGCGGACCGGAGCTACGGCATCGAGGTGGCCAAGCTGGCGGGCCTGCCGGAAAAGGTCCTCCAGCGGGCCCGGCAGGTGCTGGAGGAGCTGGAGAACGAGCACGGCGTGCGGTACGCCGCCCCCCGGCGGGAGGCGGAGCAGGTCTCCCTGGGCTCCATCAGCGAGGGGGAGGTGCTGGACGCCCTGCGCCGCTGCCAGCCGGACACGCTGACCCCCATCGAGGCCATGGGCCTCCTCTACGAGCTGAAGCGGAAGCTGGCCCGGGGGGACGGCCATGGCTAAGAAGAAACCCGCCGGGGGCCTGACGAACCTGGAGCGCTTCGGGGGCACGATGTTCTTTGTGTTCTATCTCCTCCTCCTTCCCCTGGCGGCGGGGCCC
>CATNDJ010000045.1:0-11782 GCA_950097265.1 uncultured Oscillibacter sp. | reverse complement strand
GCCGTCCTCTTCCACCGCCTGCTGGGGAAGACCACCCGCCGCTTTTTAGACGACCCCGCCCTGGCCCTGAAGACGGCGGGGGTGGGCATGGTGGCTTATTACGGCCTCGGCGAGCTGGCGGCCCGGCTGGGGAGCCTCTTCGCGGACCGCTCCGGAAACCTGAACGACGCGGTGATCTCCGCCCGGACCGGCGCGGCCCCCCATATGACGCTGCTGATCGTGATTTTCCTGGCTCCCTTTGTGGAGGAGTTTTTGTTCCGCGGGCTCGTTTTCGGCGGGCTGAAGGAGCGAAGCCGCCTCCTGGCCTACGCCGTAAGCTGCGCCCTCTTCGCCCTGCTCCACGTGTGGCAGTTCGCCCTGGCGAACCGGGACCCGGCCTACTTCCTGCTGATGGTCCAGTACCTCATCCCCGGTCTGGTGCTGGCCTGGGCCTACGACCACTCCGGGACCCTCTGGGCCTCCATCGGCCTCCACGCCGGGGTCAACGCCCTGGCGGCCCTGGCGGGAGCCCTATAACGCAAGGGCGCGGCGCGCCCGGGAAAGAAGTTTTTCACCATGAGTTTTTTCGATACCCTGGCAGAGATGCTGGTGCTCCTGTTCGCCATCGCCTGCGGCTTCGCCGCCCACCGCCTGGGGATCCTGGGCGGGGAGACGGACCAGAAGATCTCCAAGCTGCTTTTGACCCTTACCCTGCCCGCCATGATTCTGGGTTCCGTCTGCACGGGGGACGCCCTGCCGGAGGCTTCCGTGGTGCTGGGGACTCTGGGGGTGGCCCTGGTGTTCTACGCGCTGGAGTTCGCCTTCGTTCTGGCGGCGCCGCCCCTGCTGGGGGGCACGCCGGGGCAGAAGGGGGTCTGGCGGTACACCCTGGCCTTTCCCAACGTGGCCTTCATCGGCTATCCGGTGGTGTCCGCCCTCTTCGGGCCGGAGGCGTTGTTCTACGCCGTCATCCTGGTCCTGCCCTTTAACCTGATGACCTTCACCCTGGGGCCGCTGCTGCTGGCCGGGGCGAAGCGGTTCAGCCTCCGGCAGATGCTGTCCCCTTGCGTGGCGGCCTCCGTCCTGGCGCTGGTCCTGGCCCTGGGGCGGCTGCGGCCCCCGGCCATGATTGGGGAGGCCCTGGAATTTGTGGGCGGGGTCACGGTGCCGCTGTCCCTGCTCTTCGTGGGCTCCCTGCTGGCGGGGATGCCCCTGGGGCGGATGCTGGCCTCGCCCCGGCTGTGGATTTTGACGGCGGTGCGGCTGCTGGTCCTGCCCGCGGCGCTGTGCTTCCTCCTCCGCCGGATGGGGACGGACTCTCTCATCCTGGGGGTGGCCGTCACCCAGATGGCCATGCCCGCGGCGGTGAACGGGTCCCTTCTTTGCATGGAGTACGGCGGGGACGCGGAGTGCATGGCGCAAATCACGTTCGTTTCCACCCTGGCGTCCATCGTGACCATTCCCATTGTGGCGGCGCTGCTGCTCTGAGCGCCCCGGAAAGGAGGGCCTTTCTATGCCCCATATTCAGCAGCTCCCCCCCCACGTGGCGGACCTCATCGCCGCCGGAGAGGTGGTGGAGCGCCCCGCCAGCGTGGTGAAGGAGCTGGTGGAAAACGCCGTGGACGCGGGAGCCTCCGCCGTGGTGGCGGAGCTCCGCCGGGGCGGCATGGGCCTCATCCGGGTGACGGACAACGGCTGCGGCATCGCCCGGCCGGAGCTGCCCGCGGCCTTCCTGCGCCACGCAACCAGCAAGCTCCGAGGCCCTGAGGACCTGGGCTGCATCGGCACCCTGGGCTTCCGGGGGGAGGCCCTGGCGGCCATCTCCGCCGTCAGCCGGGTGGAAATCCGGACCCGCCGCCGGGAGGACCGGACCGGGGCCGTCCTGCGCCTGGAAGGGGGCGTCCCCGGGGAGGTGGAGGAGGCCGGGGCCCCGGAGGGCACCACCATCCTGGTCCGGGACCTCTTCTACAACACCCCGGCCCGGCTGAAATTCATGAAGAAGGACAGCGCCGAGACGGCCGCTGCCGCCGGGCTCATGCAGCACCTGGCCCTGTCCCACCCCGCTGTCTCTTTCAAGTTTATCAAGGACGGCCAGGAGGCCCTTCACACCCCCGGGGACGGGCGGCTGGACTCCGCCGTCTACGCGGCCCTGGGCCGGGACTTCGCCCGGAGCCTCCTCCCCGTGGAGGGAGGCGGGGACGGCGTGCGGGTTTCTGGCTTTGTCACCCGGCCCCTCCAGGGGCGGGGTTCCCGGGCCATGCAGGTCTTCTTCGTCAACGGGCGGTTCATCAAGTCCCAGCTTTTGACCGCCGCCCTGGAGGAGGGCTACCGGAATCAGATCATGAAGGGCCGCTTCCCCGGCTGCGTGCTGGCGGTGACCCTCCCGGCGGCCCAGGTGGACGTGAACGTCCACCCCGCCAAAACCCAGGTGAAGTTCGCCCGGGAACAGGCGGTCTTCGACGCGGTGTATCACACCGTCCTGGACAGCCTGGCCCGGCAGGGCGGCCCGGTTTCCCCGCCGCCCGGGGCGGACCCGGGGAAAACGCTGAACCCCCGGGACGATTTCTTCCAGTCCATGGACGCGAAAACCTACCGGGACCAGGGGGCGAAGCCCGTCTCCCCGCCGGCGGGGAGGTCCCTGTCCGCCTGGAACACGGAGCGGGGCGGGACCCGGCTGTCGGACAGCGTTCCGCCCCTTCCCCGGCGGGAAACGCCCTTCCCGCCCCTGCGGGGGGACGCGCCGCCCCCGGTGGTCCGGCAAGGACCGGAGGAAACGCCCCCAAAGGAGGAGCCACCCCTGGTCCCGGCCATTCCCCGGGCGGGGGAGGAGCTGCCGGGCCAGGAGGCCCTGGAGCCCCAAGAGGAGGCCCCCTGGCGCATCGCCGGGGAGGTGCTGCGGACCTACATCGTCTGCGAGGATGAAGGGGGCTGCGTCTACCTCATCGACAAGCACGCCGCCCACGAGCGGATCAACTTCGACCGGCTGAAGGCCGCCCTGGAACCCCCCATGCGCCAGACCTTGCTGACCCCCGCCGCCGTGGAGCCGGGCCGGGAGGAGGCCGCGCTGCTGCTGGAGAACCTGCCCCTTTTGGAGGAGTTCGGCTTTTCCTGCGAGGACTTCGGCGGCGGGGCCGTGCTGGTCCGGGAGGTCCCGGCGGACCTGGACGCCGCCGACGCGGCGGCCACCCTGGAGGAGATCGCCGCAAAGCTCCGGGAGGGCCGCTCTCCGGCGGAGCGGCGGGAGGCCCTGCTCCACACCATGGCCTGCAAGGCCGCCGTCAAGGGCGGCTGGAAGAGCGATCCCGCGGAGCTTCGGGCTTTGGTTTCCAAGGTGCAGAGCGGCGAGGTCAAATACTGCCCCCACGGCAGGCCCGTGGCGGTGAAGCTGACCAAATACGAGCTCGAAAAGATGTTTAAGCGCGCGTAAGGAGGAGCCATGAAACTGCTGTTGATCGACGGCTGCGTCAGCCAGCGGGGGCCGGAGTCCCGGACCCGCGCCCTGGCGGAAGCCTTTCTCTCCGCCTTCCGGGAGGCCCATCCCGAGGCGGAAATCGAGACCGTCCGCCTGGAGGAACTGGATATCAGGCCCTTCACCCCCGCCGCCCTGGACGAGCGGGACGCCCTGGCCTCTGTGGGGGCCTTCGACGCGCCGGTGTTCGCCCTGGCCCGGCAGCTCCGGCAGGCGGATAAAATCGTGGCGGCGGCCCCCTTCTGGGATTTGAGCTTCCCGGCGGCGATGCGGGTCTATATCGAGCACATCTCCGCCAACGGCCTCACCTATCATTACGAGGCCGACGGCTGCCACGGGGACTGCAAAGCCTCCCGGCTGGCGTACCTCACCTCCGGCGGGGACTTCGAGCGGCCCGAGAGCCTGGGGGTCCTCTACTGGAGGCAGCTTGCCGCCATGTTCGGCGTGCCCCGGTTCGACTACGTCTTCGCCGGGGGCCTGGACGTGGACCCCTCCAAGGTTCCGGAAATCATGGCCGCCGCCTGCGAACAGGCCCGGGCCCTGGGGCGGGACTTCTGACGTGGCGGGGAAAATCGTCTGCGTCGTGGGCCCCACGGCCTGCGGGAAGACCACCCTGGCAGTCCTCCTGGCCAAGAAATACGGCGGCGAGGTGGTCTCCGCCGACTCTATGCAGATCTACCGGGGGCTGACCATCGGCACCGCCGCCCCCACCGAGGCGCAGATGAAGGGCGTGCCCCACCACATGGTGGCCGTGGCGGACCCGGAGGAGCAATGGTCCGCCGCCCGGTACGTCCAGGAGGCCGTTCCCATTGTGGACGGCATTCTGGCCCGGGGAAAGCTGCCCATCCTGGCGGGGGGCACGGGCCTTTGGACCGACGCGGTGGTCCGGGGCCACGGCTTCGCGGCGGGCTGCGCCGGGGGAGCCGTCCGGCGGGAACTGGAGGACCGCCTGGCGGCGGAAGGCGCCGGGCCGCTGCTGGAAGAGCTCCGGCAGGTGGACCCCCGGGCGGCGGAGCGCCTGCACCCGGCGGACGAAAAGCGCATCCTCCGGGCCCTGGAGGTCTGGCGGGAGACCGGGAAGACCATCACCGCCCACAACGAGGAGACCAGGGCCCTGCCCCCCCGGTACGGCGCGGTCTGGATCGGCCTTCAGTTCCGGGATAGGGAGGACATGCGGCGCCTGATCGACCGGCGGGTGGACCGCATGGCGGAAGAGGGGCTTTTGGAGGAGGCACGGGCCCTGCTCTCCCGGGGCCTGCCTCCAAACGCCACGGCCCTTCAGGCCATTGGGTACAAGGAGTTCCTGGCCGTCCTGGAGGGGACGAAGACGGAGGCGGAGGCCCTGGCGGAGGTGAAGCTCCGCTCCCGGCAGTACGCCAAGCGGCAGCTGACCTGGCTGCGGCGCAATCCGGACATCCACTGGATTTTTTGGGAAAAAGACCGGGATTTTGCCCGGGCCCTACAGGTTTCGACGGAAATTCTCTCCGCCGCGGGGGTATCCTAGAAGCTGGCAAAACGATTCGCCCGGAACCTCTCGGGGAGGCCGAGGATCATCGTTTCGCTGTACCACACAACTGCGCCGCCCTTTTGGGCGGCGCGCGGACAAAAGAAAAAGGAGCGGACGATATGCAGAACAAACAGAACCTACAGGACCTCTTCCTCCTCCGGGCCAAGCGGGACCGTGTGCCCGTCACCATGTTTTTGATGAACGGCTTTCAGATGCGGGGGACCATCACCGGCTTCGACCCCTTCGTGGTCATCCTGGACAGCGAAGGGCGGCAGCAGGTGATTTACAAGCACGCCATTTCCACCATCGCCCCCACCCGGGCGGTCTCCCTCGCCGAGGAGGAGTGACCGGAGAACCTTACATAAGGCAGGCTGCGTAGAATTGCTATGAAAAAGAAACCAAGCGGCATTGGAACCAAATTGCTGATGGCCGCCCTCTTCCTGGGGGTGGCGGCCTATTTCGGCGTCCAGGCCGTCCAGTATCTGGACGACCCCCTGGGCGTCACCCTGGCCTACCGCTACGAGGTGGAGCACACCCTGGACCTGACGGGCTTCGTGGCCCGGGAGGAGCGGGTGCTGCCCGACGAGGGCGGGGGCCTCCTGCGCGTCCAGCGGGCGGAGGGCGAGCGGGTGGCCGCCGGGGGAACCGTGGCCTCGGTCTACGCGGACCAGGCCTCCCTGGACCGCCAGGCGGAGATCGACAGCCTGGAGAGCCGGGTGGAGCAGCTCCAGTACGCCCAGGACCTGGCCCTGGCGGCGGAGACCACCCGGAAGCTGGACGCCCAGATCTCCCAGAACCTTTTGGAGTACCGCCGCTTCCTGGCGGCGGACAGGCTCTATGACGCGGAGAGCACGGCCCTGGAGCTCCGGGCCCTGGTCCTCAAGCGGGACTACAGCGACGCGGGAAGCGGGGACATCGCCGCGGAGCTCCAGCAGCTGGGGGCCCGCCTCCTGGAGCTCCGCTCCCAGGCCGAGGGCTCCGTCCGGCGCATTACGGCCCCGGAGGCGGGGCTGTACTCCGCCGAGGTGGACGGCTTCGAGACCGTGCTGACCCCGGACACGCTGGAGGGGCTGACCCCCTCCGCCCTCTCCGCCCTGGCGGCGGACCCGGCGGCGGCCTCCCGGACGGGGAAGCTGGTGCTGGGGGACGAGTGGTATTACGCCGCGGCCCTGTCCGTGGAGGACGCCGCGGCCCTCCTGGAGCTCCAGGGGGAACGGGAGGGGGCCCTGCTTCTCCGCTTCTCCAAGGGGGCGGACCGGGACCTGCCGGTGACCCTGGAATCCGTGGGGCCTCAGGAGAGCGGCCGCGTAGTTGCGGTTTTCCGGGGGAGCGCCTACCTCCGGGAGCTGACGCTGCTGCGCCAGCAGCGGGCCCAGATCGTCACCGGGTCCACCGCCGGCATCCGGGTGCCCCGGGAGTGCCTGCGGGCCCAGAGGGCTTATCTGAACGAGGACGGGAAGGTGGTCTCCGAGGAGGGCACCGGCATCTACTGCCTGGTGGGCCGGGAGGCCCGGTTCAAGCCGGCGCGCCTGGTCTACAGCGCCGAGAGCTTCGTGCTGGTGGAACCCGCGCCGGAGCTGAACCCGGAGGTGTCCGGGGACGCCAAACGCATCATCCGCCCCGGGGAACAGGTCATCGTCTCCGCCCGGGGGCTTTTCGACGGGAAGGTCCTCCAGTAGGGGGCGGGCTCTGCTCAGCCCTTGGCGGCTTTGCCGCTTAGGGATGCGGCGTGCCCCTTGCGGGCGCTGTCCCGCCCCGTCTCCTGGAGCCGCAGCCGTCCGGAGAGGACGGGCCGAGACAGAGCCCGGCCCCTACAATTTACACAGAAAGAGGGATGCACCCATGTCTATCGCCGAAAACATCGCCCGGGTCCGGGCGAACATCGCCGCCGCCGCCCGGGAGGCGGGCCGGAGGCCGGAGGAAATCACCCTGGTGGGGGCCAGCAAGATGAACGGCGCCGCCGCCTGCCGGGAGGCCATTGCCGCCGGCATCGACGCCCTGGGGGAAAACCGGGTCCAGGAGATGACGGCCAAGCTCCAGGAGAACGCCTACAGCGGCGCGCCCCTCCACTTCATCGGCCACCTCCAGCGGAACAAGGTGAAGCAAGTTGCCGGAAAGGTCTCCCTGATCCAGTCCGTGGGCTCTCCGGAGCTGCTGGAGGAAATCGAGAAGGCCGCCGCCCGGCTGGAAACCGTCCAGGATATTCTGCTGGAAGTCAACATCGGGGAAGAGGAGGCCAAGAGCGGCTTTGCCCCGGCGGAGCTCCTCCCCGGGGCGGAGGCGGCCCTGGAAAAGGAACATGTGCGGGTGCTGGGCTTGATGACCATCCCCCCCGCGGACGCGGACCGGGAAGAAAATCTCCGATATTTTGACAAAGTCCGGGCGCTGTTCCTTGACATGAACGAGAAATTGTTTCATAATAGTCTTCAGGTTCTGTCTATGGGCATGAGCGGCGACTACGAGGACGCCGTCCGCGCCGGGGCCACCATGGTCCGGGTGGGAACCGCCATCTTCGGAAGCCGCCATTACACATAACACGATAAGACTACAAACGGGAGGTACATCCATGAGCATCCTGGACGAGATAAAAAAGCTGACCCACCCCTACGAGGACGAGGACGACGATCCCGCCGAGTTCGACGACGAGCCCCAAGAGCGGGACATGTTCGAGGAGCGCCGCTCCTCCCGCTATGACGACCGCCGGAACAAGGTGGTGAACATCCACGCCACCACCCAGCTGAAGGTTATCCTGGTGAAGCCGGAGCGCTTTGAGAACGCCTCGGAGATCGCCGACCAGCTCAAGGACAAGCGGACGGTGGTTTTGAACCTGGAATCCACCAACAAGGACGTAGCCCGGCGGCTCATCGACTTTCTCTCCGGCGTGGCCTATGCCGGGGAGGGCAAAATTAAAAAAGTGGCCGCCAACACCTACATCATCACGCCTTACCACGTGGACATCGAGGGCGACCTGATCGACGAACTGGAAAACAACGGCCTGTATTTCTGATTCCTGAAAGATATTTGGACCGGCAGACTGGGGAGGATTTGCGACTATGCTGACACCGCAGGAGGTTTCCGCCCGCTCTTTCACCAAGACGATGATGGGCGGCTACAACATGACCATGGTGGACGAGTTCCTGGACGAGCTCACCGACGACTACACGTCCCTCTATAAGGAAAACGCCTCGCTCAAGGCCAAGATGAAGGTTTTGGTTGAGAAGGTGGAGGAGTACCGGGCCACGGAGGATTCCATGCGGGCCACCCTGCTCACTGCCCAGCGGATGGCGGATTCCATCGTCAAGGAGGCGGAGGAAAAGCGGGATGGCATCCTGAAGCAGGCCGAGGCCGCCGCCCGGGACAAGCTGGAGGACTACCGCAAGGAGGCGGAACAGTACGGCAAGCGCCTCCAGCAGGGGCAGGAGGAAATCCAGCGCTTCGTGGCCGAGAGCCGGGCGCTGTGCGAAAAGGAGCTCCGCTTTCTGGAGGAATTCCCCAGCCTCCCCCTGGAGGAGGAAAGCGCCCCCGCCGTGACGGCGGAGGAGATTGAGGTGAACATCCTCTCCGCCGGAGAGCCCGCCGCCGCTCCCGTTCCCGAGAGCGTCCCCGAGGCCGCCCCCCAGCCCGCGGCCCGGGAGGAGGTCCCCGCCGCCCCCGCCGCGCCCACGGCGGAGAAGCTGCTGGACACCCTGGCCGCGGCGGAGCAGGAGTCCCCGGCGGAGGACCTGACCGCCACCCGGCGGGTGAACATCAACGAGCTGAAATTCGGCCCCAACTACCGCAGCGAGGCGGACTGACCGCCCTACGAGGGGGAGCGCCATGAACCGGCAAGAGCCTATCGTCGCCTTTTTGTACGACTTTGACAAGACCCTCTGCACCACGGACATGCAGGACTACGCCTTTATCCCAAGCCTGGGGATGACCCCGGCGGAATTTTGGGCCAAGGCCAACGGCTTCGGCCGGAGCCGCCGGATGGACGGCGTGCTGGCCTACATGTACATGATGCTGCGGGAGGCGGAGCGGAAAAACCTGCCCTTTACCCGGGGAGACCTGGTGGAGAAGGGCCGGGGGATCGAGCTTTTCCCCGGCGTGGCGGACTGGTTTTCCCGCATCAACGCCTTCGGCCGGGCCCAGGGCGTCCGGGTCGAGCACTACGTCATCTCCTCCGGCCTCCGGGAGATCATCGAGGGGTCCTCCATCAGCGGCGAGTTCAAGGAGATTTACGCCAGCGAGTTCTACTACGACGGGACGGGCCGCCCCGTCTGGCCCAAGCTGGCCGTGAACTTCACGGCCAAGACCCAGTTTGTCTACCGGATCAACAAGGGGGTCCTGGACGTCTCCGACGACAAGGCTCTCAACGACTCCATGCCCGACAACAGCAAACGGGTGCCCTTCCCCAACATGATCTACATGGGGGACGGCCTCTCGGACGTGCCCTGCATGAAGATGATGCGGGCCTACGGGGGCCAGGCAATCGCCGTCTACCAGGCCGCCAACCGGGCGGGGGTGGAGGAGCTGCTGGCCAAGGGCCGGGTGGACTTCGTCTTCCCGGCGGACTACCGGGAGGGCCGGGCCCTGGAGGAGACGGTGAAAAACATCATCTGCAAGATGGCCTTCGCCCACCGGCTCCGGGGAGAAAATCTCCGTCAGCTCCGCTGTCTGGGAGAAGGCGCGGGGGCGGAGACATTTGAATGAAAAACGGCCGGCGGGACCGCCCCTGAGGGGCGGTCCCGTTTTTGCTTCCCGCCCTGGGGCGGAGTCTTGCAAATCCCGTTCCTCCGTGGTACAATGGAGCATCAAAAAAAGGGGGCCGTTTATGAACCGCATCAGCAAGGAAAACTACTACCTGGACATCGCCCAGACCGTCCTGGAGCGGGCCACGTGCCTCCGGCGGGTCTACGGGGCCATCATCGTGAAAAACGACGAGATCATTTCCACCGGCTACAACGGCGCCCCCCGGGGGCGGGCCAACTGCGCCGACATGGGCTACTGCTCCCGGGAGGCCCTTCAGGTCCCCCGGGGGGAGCGCTACGAGCTCTGCCGCAGCGTTCACGCCGAGGCCAACGCCATCATCTCCGCCGCCCGGCGGGACATGGTGGGCGGAACCCTCTACCTGGTGGGGCGGGACGCGCAGACCGGGGAGCTGCTGGGGGACGCCACCTCCTGCTCCATGTGCCGCCGGATGGTCATCAACGCGGGCCTGGAACGGGTCGTTATCCGCCGGACGGAGACGGAATTTGAAGTCATCTCCGTGGCGGACTGGGTCAAGGAAGACGACGCTGTTACTTTTTCTTGAAAGAAAAAGTAACCAAAAAGAACTTTGGCGCGCCTCCAAGTTTGGTAGGTCACCAAGCCGAAGCGACGGCAACGCAGAATTTCTTTCGCCGGAAAGGAAGGATTTGCTTGAAAGCGGGACTTGTCACCTTCTATCACCTGCACCACTACGGGGCCATTCTCCAGGCCGCGGCCACCCAGCGGGCCCTGGCCTCCCTGGGCTGGGACTGCGAGACCATCGACTACTTCGTCAATCAGGACACCCGCATCCTCAAGCCGCCCACCTCTCCCGGCCGGGCGGCGAACGACGCCTACAACGCCCTGCACTACCCGGCCATGCGGCGGCGCTGGCAGCGGTTTCAGGACTTCTCCCAGGCGAACCTGAACCTGACGGCCCGCCGCTATGAGAGCTGGGAGGCGCTGCGGGACGCAAAGCTGCCCTACGACCTGCTGATCTCCGGCAGCGACCAGATCTGGAATCCCACCATTTTCCCCGACGGGCGCTTCGACCCTGTGTTCTTCGGAACCTTCTCCCCCCTGCGGAAGATCGCCTACGCCCCCTCCTTCGGCGTGCCTCATCTGCCCGAGGGGATGGAGGAGGAGCTGAAGGGGTATCTGGCGGCCTTTTCCCACCTCTCCGTCCGGGAGGCCTCCGGCCGGGACATCGTCCGGGAGGCCGCGGGACGGGCGGCCCAGGTGGTGCTGGACCCCACGCTGCTGCTGACGGCGGAGGAGTGGTCCCGCCTGGCGGCGGCCCGGGCCGCCCGGGGGGGGGATTATATCCTCTGCTACTGCATCTCCCGCTCTGGGGCCCTGGAACCCTATATCCGCCGCCTGGCGGAGGAGACCGGCCTGCCGGTGGTCCAGCTCTGCGGCACCCGGCGGAAGCTCCACCCCAAGGCGAAGCTGATTTTCGACGCGGGCCCTGCGGAATTTTTGAGCCTGTTCCAAAACGCCGCCTACGTCTGCACCAACTCCTTCCACGGGACGGTGTTTTCCGTCCAGTTCCACCGGCCCTTCTTCACCGCCGTGGCCCCGGCGGAGCTCCAGGATCCGGAGCGGTCCCGGACCTTCAGCCTTTTGAGCCGCCTGGGGCTGACGGACCGAATCGTGGGCAAGGGCGATACCGCCGGACTCCGGGACGAGCCCGGCTGGCCCGCCGCGGAGGCCCGGCTGGCCGCCGCCCGGGCGGAGGCCCTGGCCTATCTGAAGGCGGCCCTGGCGGACGAGCCCTGGGAGGAGGCCGGAACGGCCCGACCCCAAGGGGACGGCCCCCTGCTGGCGGACCGGACCCATTGCACCGGCTGCTCCGCCTGCGCCGCCGCCTGTCCCAAAAACGCCATCGCCCTGGTCCGGGACAAGGAGGGCTTCGCCTTTCCCGCCGTGGACCCGGAAAAGTGCGTCCGCTGCGGAATCTGCACGAACACCTGCCCCATGCTCCAAAGCCGGGAATCCAAGCCCCTCCCCGCCGCCTTCGCCGCCTGGAATAAAGAGGCGGACGTCCGGCGGGACTCCACCTCCGGCGGGGCCTTCTCCGCCCTGGCGGACTACGTGCT
>CATNDJ010000044.1:2107-17349 GCA_950097265.1 uncultured Oscillibacter sp. | reverse complement strand
CCTTCAGCCCTCCGGTGTTGGGCACCACCACGCTTTTGACGTTTTTGATGATGTTCCCGCTGGCCTCCACCAGGATTTTGTCCGGCCGGCGGCCCAGGACCTCCCGGGCCTTGGCCGCGCCGTAGGCGATGGCGATGGGCTCCGTACAGCCCATGGCGGGCACCAGCTCCTCCCGCAGGATCTGCACAAAGTGATGGTAGCGCTGATCGGTTTTGTCCACGTTTCTCCTCCTTCCTTTCCCTTTCCTTTTTTGAGGCTCCCCGCCGCAAAGCGGCCGGGAGCCCTAGCCGTTTTTCATAAAACCGGCCAGTATGACCATAACATTATTTGGAAGTTTTGTCAAGGGATATCCGCCTTTTCCCGGTTCCCAAAGTCCTGTTGACTTTTCTCCCCGCATGTCCCATAATGACAGGGAGATCAACACGGGAGGACGCGCCATGAAAACCATCCTGGGCATCGACATCGGGGGCACCACGACGAAAATCGTGGGCCTTGACCATACCGGGACCCTGCTTTCCACCCTCCGGGTCCAGGCGGGGGACCCCCTCACCAGCCTCTACGGGGCCTTCGGCAGCTATCTCTCCGGAAACGGGCTCTCCCTGGCGGACGTGGAACGGGTGGTCCTCACCGGCGTGGGGGCCTCCTACGTGGAGGGGGACATTTACGGCCTGCCCACCTGCACGGTGGACGAGTTTTCCGCCAGCGGCACGGGGGCTCTGGCCATGAGCGGGCAGGAGAAGGCCGTGGTGGCCACCATGGGCACCGGCACCGCCTTCCTCTTCGCGGAAAGGGGCAAGGGGGTCCGGCACCTCTGCGGCAGCGGCATCGGCGGGGGCACCCTGGGGGGCCTGTGCCGGAAGCTGGTGGACATGGAGCGCTTCGGCCAGATCAAGAAGCTGGCGGAACAGGGAGACCTGGGCAAGGTGGACCTGACCATCCGGGACATCACGCCGGACCCCGCCGCCACCCTGGACCCCACCCTGACCGCCGCCAACTTCGGGAACCTCTCGGAGGACGCCGCCCCCGCGGACCTGGCCGCCGGGGCGGTAAACCTGGTGCTCCAGGCCATCGGCACCATGACGGTGCTGGCCTGCCGGTGCTGCGGGGCGGACACGGTGGTCCTCACCGGCTCTGTCACCACGCTGTCCCAGGCGAAGCCCAATTTTGAGAACTTCCAGCGGCTCTACGGCATCCGCTACATCATCCCGGAGCGGGCCACCTTCGCCACCGCCATCGGCGCGGGGCTCTACAGCCTGGAACAGAAGGCGGTGCGCTGATGGACCTGGAAGCCCTGCGCCTGGCGGAGGCGTTCTTCGCCCGGAAGCCGGAGGCCCTGCCCTCTGTCCGGGCCTTCCTTCTGGGGGCCCTGGAGCGCTGGCCCGGAACGGAGATCGTCACCCAGAAGTCCCAGGTGGGTCTCCGGGACCCCCGCCCCTACTGCGCCCTCACCGCGCCGGGAAAACGCGTCAAGGGCAGAGCTACCCCCGGGGCCCTGCTGTCGCTGTTCCTCCCCCGGCCCCTGGAGGCGGACTGCCTCATCCTGGCGGTGGAGGCGTATCCCGGGCGGTTCACCAACCACTTGTCTCTTCCGGCGGATCCGGCGGACTTCCCGGAGGACCTCTGGGCCTGGACCGGCGAGGCCCGGCGCTTCCGCTGCGGGAGAGAATGAGACAGCCCCTTGCAAAATCCGGCGAAGCGGGGTAACATAGGGGAAAGGATATTTCCGGGCCGGAGCCCGGTGAAAAAGCAGGAGAATACGGGTATGAAACTCTCTCTGGTCATCATGGCGGCGGGCCTGGGGTCCCGCTACGGCGGAAGCAAGCAGGTGGACGGCATCGGCCCTCACGGAGAACTTTTAATGGAGTACTCCATTTACGACGCCCTGCGGGCGGGCTTCGGCAAGGTGGTCTTCATCATCAAGCCGGAGATGCGGGAGATGATGGAACGGCTCTTCGGCTACCTCTCCCACAGGACCGCCCCGGACGGCGGCTCCGTGGAGGTGGAATATGTCTACCAGGACTTCTCCTCCATCCCGGATTTCTATTCCATCCCGGAGGGGCGCACCCGGCCCTTCGGCACGGTTCATGCCCTGCTCTGCGCCGCGGAGGCGGTGCGGGAGCCCTGCTGCGTCATCAACGCCGACGACTTCTACGGCTTTGACGCCTACCGCCAGATGGCCCAGGCCCTCCGCCGCCTGCCGGAGGCGGGCCACGCCGCAATGGTGGGCTATCTCTTAAAGAACACCGCCAGCCTTCACGGCACGGTCGCCCGGGGAATCTGCTTCCGGAGGGAGGGCTTCCTGGAAAGCGTCCGGGAGACCCGGAATATCCAGCTCTACCCCGACGGGACCCTGCGGGACCTGGGCACGGGCCGGGACCTGGACCCGGACGCCGTGGTGTCCATGAACTTCTGGGGCTTCATGCCCTCTATTTTTCCCATCCTCCGGCAGGACTTCCGGGACTTTTTGGGCCGCGCCGGAGACAACCTCCAGGCCGAGCGGCTGCTGCCCGAGATGGTGGACAGCCATCTGCAGAGCGGGGACCTGAGGGTCTCCCTCCTCTCCTCTTCCGGCCGGTGGTTCGGCATGACCTACCGGGAAGACCGGGAGGCCGTGGCCCGGGCCCTGCGGCGGCTTCACAAGAGCGGGGAGTACCCGGAGAGCCTGCGGGACTGACCCTGGCATAGCGGCGGGCGGTCCCGCATATGCTGGATAGGATTGGAAAACCGGAGACATTTTGTCACCAAAATTTTAACAAATTGTTTCGACTTTTTTCGCGGGTTTTCGCGTATAATAAGGAGAGAGGATTCCCCGCCCCGGGGCGGGATGACGATAGATGAGGAAGGGATCGCCTATGGAGGGAAATGGAAAGAAGGCGCGCCGGCTGCCCGGCATCGCGGCGGCTCTGGCCGCGGCCGCGCTGCTGCTGACCGCCGGGTCGTCCGGCGGCGTGGCGGTGAGCTCCCCGCTGGCGGAGGCGGCGGAGCCGGTGCTTTACAAAGCGGCCCCCGCCGCCGGGAAAATCGGAACGGGAGCGGAGGCCAGGGCCAAGGCCCTGCCGGAGGTCCCGGAGGAGCCCCTGCCCTGCCCCCTGCCGGAGACGGAGGCGGTGGAGGATACATATTTCGACGGCGCCGTCTTCCTGGGGGACTCCCGGACGGAGGGCCTGTCCCTCTACAGCGGCCTGAAAACCGGGCATTTCTATACCGCCGTGGGCGCCACGGTGGAGTCCGTGTTCTCCAAGAAGAACTTCGAGACCGAGGGCGGCGAGAAGGTCCCCCTGCTGGACGCGGCGGCGGAGCAGGACTGCGACAAGGTCTACATCATGCTGGGCATCAACGAGCTGGGCTGGACCAAGACCAAAACCTTTCACGACCAATATGCCAAGCTTGTCGACCGGGTCCGGGAGGACCACCCGGACGCGAAAATCGTCCTCCAGTCCATCCCCCCCGTCAGCGCCAAGCAGGAGGCCAAAAAAACCTACGTCAACAACGCCCGCATCGCGGAATACAACGCGGTCATCAAAACTCTGGCGGAGGAGAAAGAGTGCTATTTCCTGGACGTGGCGGCCTGCCTCACCGGCGGGGACGGCCTTCTGCCCAAGGATTTGAACTTCGACGGCATCCACCTGAACCCCGCCGGGTGCCGGGTCTGGCTGGACTACCTGCGGACCCACAGCCTGGAGGACGAGGCCATCGCCGCCGCCGTGAAGAAGGGCTGAGCGGCTCTACGCGCATAAAAAGGCAGAGACGTTTCGTCTCTGCCTTTTTCTCTGTCTCACATCGCCGCCGCCAATCCCCGGGCAAAGGCCCTTGTTCGGGCTTCCTTTTCCCCGTCTATGAAAGTGGTATCATATCCCAAGTGCCGTTCCACATGGCTCCCCAGATACCGGAGACCGGAGTGCTTGCAGTAGCGCCGCATGCCCTCCTCAAAGAGGTCCGCCCCCTTCTCCGGGCGGTAGCCGCAGGTCATCAGCAGGGACAAGGCTTTTCCCGCCCAGAGGGAGGGGCCCTTCTCTTCGCCGTAGAACTTGTTCATGCCGTAGACCAGCCGGTCCAGCAGGGCCTTCATAGGCGGCGTGCAGTACCAGGAGTAAATCGGTGTGGCCAGTATCAACAGGCTGCTGTCCAAAATCCTGTCAAACAGCTCTGAGACGCCGTCCGCCTGGGGACAGCCGAAGACGCTCCAGTCCTCCTGACACCGGCGGCAGGCCGTACAGGGGCGGATATCCCGGTCATAGAGCCATACCGTCTCCGTCTCCAGGCCCGCCGCCGCCAGCTCCCCGCGAAACGGAGTCGGCAGAGCGGCTGTGTTCCCGTTTTTCCGGGGACTGCCCATGAGAATCAGGACCTTCATACCACGGCCTTGGCCCGCCTTCCCAGGCGCTCCGGGGAAGGCCTCTCCGCGGCGGTCCGGCGGGGCGCTTCCGCCGGGGCCTGTTCCGCCAGGCGCTCCCGGGCCACAGCCAGCATCAGCTTGATGCGGTTTTCCTGGTTCACCCGGGTGGCGCTGGGATCGTAGTCGATGGGAGTGATGTTGGCCTGGGGGTACAGCTCCCGGATTTTATTGATCATGCCCTTTCCGCAGATGTGGTTGGGCAGGCAGCCGAAGGGCTGGGCGCAGACGATGTTCTCGTACCCTGCCCGGACCAGCTCGATCATCTCGGCGGTGAGCAGCCAGCCCTCCCCCATTTTGTCCCCAGTGCTGATGACTCCGTCGGTGAGCTTGATGAGCTCCCGGAAGGGCAGGGGCGCGTGGTAGCCGTTGTCCTTCAGGACTTTGATGACCACGCTTTCCATGCCCTCGATGTACCCCAGCACGAAATCGGACAGGTGCTTTTCCAGGAAGGTCCCGCCGTACAGCCGGGCGGTCTCCGAGGGGTTGTAGGCGCAGTACTGCACGAAGCCCATCAGCCCCGGCAGATTCACCTCGCAGTCCTGAGAGGCCAGGAAGCGCTCCAGGTCGTTGTTCCCCAGGGGGGAGTACTTCACGTAGATTTCGCCGACCACGCCCACCTTCACCTTGGGGACCCGGCGGACGGGAACCGCGGCGAACTCCCGGGCGATGACGGGCATGGCGGACTTCATCTCCCGGTTGGTCCAGCCCTTGTCCTGGTGGATCCAGCCGCAGATGGTATCCAGCCATTTCTCCTGGAGGCGCTCCGCGTCCCCCCTCCGGACCTCATAGGGCTCCGTCTGGGCCCGGAGGGCCGCCAGCAGATCGCCGTAGTAGATGACCGCCAGCAGCTTGCGCAGCAGGTCCAGGGTCATGGGGAAACCGGAGTCCTTCTCCAGGCCCGAGAAGTTCAGGCTCACCACGGGCACCTGGGGATAGCCCGCCTTCACCAGCGCCTTGCGCAGCAGGTGGATGTAGTTGGAGGCCCGGCAGCCTCCGCCGGTCTGGGTGATGATGAGGGCGGTGTGGTCCAGGTCGTACTTCCCGGAGGCCAGGGCGTCCAGGAACTGGCCGATGACCAGCAGCGCCGGGTAGCAGGTGTCGTTATGTACGTACTTGAGCCCCAGCTCGCTGACCTGACTGCCGCAGTTCTCCAGCAGCTCGCAGGTGTAGCCCGCCTGCTCCATGACCGCCGCCAGGATGCGGAACTGCACCGGGGCCATATTGGGGATGAGGATCTTGTGGGTCTTCTTCATCTCCGGCGTGAATTTGGGATAATTCAAGGCTTCCATAGTCTCACTCCTGTTCTTCCAAAGCAGCGAAAAGGCTCCGCAGGCGGATGCGCACCGCGCCCAGGTTGGTGATTTCGTCGATCTTCAATTCCGTGTACAGCTTCCCCCCGGCCTGTAAAATGGCCTGGGTCTCATCGGTAGTGATGGCGTCCACGCCGCAGCCGAAGCTGACCAGCTGCACCAGGTCGCAGTCCCGGTGCTCCACGCAGTACCGGGCGGCGGCGTAGAGCCGGGAATGGTAGGTCCACTGGTTCAGTACGGTGGTGGGGAATTTGTCCACCAGGCCGGACACGGAATCCTCCGTCACCACCGCCGCGCCGAAACGGGTAATCAGGGTGTCGATGCCGTGGTTGACCTCCGGATCCACGTGATAGGGCCGGCCCGCCAGGACGATGATGCGCCGCCCCTCCGCCCGGGCCTGGTCCATGATGCGGGCTCCCTCTTTTCGAACCTGGGCCATGTGGTGGGCGTACTCGGCATAGGCCGCGTCTCCGGCCTCCCGGACCTCGGACCTGGAGATATCCGGGAAGTGCCGCCGGAGGACGCCGGTGATCTTCTTGGTGAAGTCCTTGGGCCGGTGGAGGCCCACATAGTCGTAGATGAATTTGGTATCCTTGATTTCCGGGCAGTTCCCGGCGATGACCTCCGGGTAGTAGGCCACCACGGGGCAGTTATAGTGGTTATCTCCCAGGCCCTCGTCCAGGTTATAGGTCATGCAGGGGTAGAAAATCGCGTCCAGGCCCAGCCTGGAGAGGAACTGGATGTGCCCGTGGGCCAGCTTGGCCGGGAAACAGGCGGTGTCGCTGGGAATGGTGGCCTGGCCCTTCAGGTACAGGTCCCGGCTGCTGAGGGGGCTGTGGTACACGGCGAAGCCCAGCTTGGTAAAGAAGGTGTGCCAGAAGGGCAGCAGCTCCCACATGTTCAGGCACAGGGGAATCCCGATCTTTCCCCGCTTCCCGGGGACGGGCTTGTAGCCCAGAATCAGCTTCCGCTTGTAGGCGTACAGGTTCCGCTCCCCGCTGTCGGCCTTGCCGGTGACGGGCCGGTCGCAGCGGTTCCCGCTGATGAAGGTCTCTCCCCCCGCAAAGGTGTTCACCGTCAGCTGGCAGTTGTTGCCGCACAGGCCGCACACCCGGCTCTCCGTCTCCTGGGTAAAGCCCGCCAGGGCCTCCCGGCCCAGCAGGGCGCTGGTCTGGCCCGGAGCGGCCTTGCTCTTTCCGTAAAGGGCCGCGCCGAAGGCCCCCATGAGCCCGGCGATGTCCGGGCGGATGACCTCCACCCCCATCTCCTTCTCAAAGGCCCGCAGGACGGCCTCGTTATAAAAGGTGCCTCCCTGAACCACCACGTTCCGTCCCAGCTCCTCGGGGCTGGCGGCCCGGATGACCTTATAGATGGCGTTTTTCACCACGGAGATGGAGAGGCCCGCCGAGATATTCTCCACGCTGGCCCCGTCCTTCTGGGCCTGCTTCACGCTGGAGTTCATAAAGACGGTGCAGCGGCTCCCCAGGTCCACGGGCCGGTCCGCGAACAGGCCCAATTGGGCGAAGTCCTTCACGTCGTGGCCCAGGGCCTGGGCGAAGGTCTGGAGGAAGCTACCGCAGCCGGAGGAACAGGCCTCGTTCAAAAAGATGTTGCTGATGGCCCCATCCTCGATTTTGAAGCATTTCATGTCCTGCCCGCCGATGTCGATGATAAAGTCCACATTGGGCAGGAAGTGCCGGGCGGCGGTGAAATGGGCCACGGTCTCCACCACGCCGTAGTCCGCGTGAAAGGCGTTTTTCGCCAGGTCCTCCCCATAGCCGGTGGTGGTGACGGAGGCCACGTGGAGGGCCGGGTGTTCGTCATAGAGCTGCTGGAGCACGCCCCGGATCAGGGGCACGGGGTTGCCCAGGTTGGGGCGGTAGTCCGTGAACAGCAGCCGGGCCTCCTGGTCGATGACCGCCACCTTGACGGTGGTGGACCCGGAGTCGATGCCGATGTGAACCGGGGCGGCGTAGTCCGGGCCGAAGGGGGCCCGGGCCACCCTGGCCCTGGCGTGGCGGGCCCGGAAGTCTTCGTACTCCTCCTGATTCCGGAACAGCGGCGGCTGGCTCCGGTAGGTCTCCGAGGCCCCCCGCTGCCGGAGGCGGTCCGCCACGTCCTTTAGGTCAAAGCTCTGGTCGGCGTAAAACGCCGCCCCAAGGGCCACGAACAGCAGGCTGTTCTCCGGGCAGGTTCCGGTCACCCCCAGGGTCTTGTCGAAGCTCTCCCGGAGGCACTTGGAGAAGGTCAGCGGGCCGCCGAGATACAGGACGTTTCCCTTAATGGGCCGTCCCTGGGCCAGGCCCGCGATGGTCTGGTTGACCACCGCCTGATAGATGCTGGCGGCGATGTCCGTGGCCCTCGCCCCCTGGTTGATGAGGGGCTGGACGTCGCTTTTGGCGAAGACGCCGCAGCGGGAGGCGATGGTGTAGGTCTTTTCCGCCTTTAAGGCGGCCTCGTCCATTTCGTCGGCGGTCATTTTCAGGAGCGTCGCCATCTGGTCGATGAAGGCCCCGGTGCCCCCGGCGCAGGAGCCGTTCATGCGGACCTCCATGCCCCCGGTGAGGAAGAGGATCTTGGCGTCCTCGCCTCCCAGCTCAATCACCACGTCGGTGCCCGGGACCAGCCGCCCCGCGGCCACCCGGGTGGCGAAGACCTCCTGAACGAAGGGCACGCCCACGCTCTCCGCCATGCCCATACCGGCGGAGCCGGAGATGGCCAGTTCCGCCCTCCCGGATGGAACATACCGCTCCGCCACCCGGCGCAGCAGCTCCTCGGACTTCTCCAGGATGTGGCTGAAGTGCCGCTCGTAGGTGCTGTATGCGATGTTGTCCGCGCCGTCCAGCACCACGCATTTGATGGTGGTGGACCCCACGTCAAGGCCAATCTTCAAGCCGCGCTCCTCCTTTGAGTAAACGATTACCCGCCGCCTTTCCGGCAGGAATCGCAAGGTATCATATCCTTGGTATCATACACGCTTTCGACGGATTTTTCAATCGGAAATCCTTTTCAAAACTGTAAAGAACCCGTTAAAAATGGCCTGTCCGGCCGGGCTTGCGGATTCCGCCGGGACGTGCTATACTCATCTTATTCACAACGGAAGCGAGGCATGACCATGAAAACCGTTCTCCTCCACTGCTGCTGCGCCCCCTGCTCCTTAAGCTGCATCGACCCCCTCCGCTCCGAGGGAATCGAGCCCGTGGCCTTTTGGTACAATCCCAACATCCACCCCTGGAAGGAGTACCAGGCCCGGCGGGACTGCCTGCTGGAGTACGCCCCCTCCATCGGCATGGAGGTGCGGGTGCGGGAGGACTACGGCCTGCGGGACTTCGTCCGGCACGTGGCGGAGGATATCGACCGCCGCTGCGCCTACTGCTACGAGCACCGCATCGAGGGAACGGCGAAATACGCCGCGGAGCACGGCTTTTCCGCCTTCACCACCACGCTGCTGGCCAGCCTTTATCAGGACCACGCGGGCATCGCCCGGGCGGCGGAGCGCTTCGCGGCGGAGTACGGCGTGGAATTTTTATACCGGGACTTCCGGCTGGGTTTCCGGGCCGGGAACCAGCGGGCCCGGGAGCTGGGGTTCTATATGCAGAAGTACTGCGGCTGCGTGTTTTCCGAGCAGGACCGCTATCAAAAGCAGATTGACCGGGACAGGGTGAGGTTTGCGGAGGACTGACAAGAAGAGCGGGAGCATATCATTTACAGCTCCCGCTCTTTTTTTGCTTCCTGCATTTTCACAGCCAGCGCCCGCAGAATTTCCCCGGCGCGCCGCTCTGTTTCCGGCTCCTCCCGCTCCATGTAACGGCGGCGGCGGTGAAACTCCCCGTTCGCCCAAAACAGAAGGTCAAAAACGATTTTCCGGGGCGCCTCCCCGCTTTGCAGCTCCGCCTCCGCCGCCAAGGTCCAGGCGCGCATCCGGTCCTCAAGCGCATGGTAGTCCTTCCAAGCCATGCTTTCCAGAGTATCCTGATTGAGTCGCACTTCCATCACTCCTTCGTTCTCTCATCATAGCACACACATTTGAAATAAGACAGAAATTTCTCATTTATTTTTATAATAACTTTTCTGGTAAACTAGCACTATAAGCGAAACGGAGGTGAGGGAATGAAATTTGAAATCAAATCCACCCAAAAGAAAGAACCGGCTGTTTACAAGACGCTGTATATAAAACACTCCCTCGCCGAACGGATAGAACAAATCGCCGCTGAAAACAAAACCAGCTTCAACAACGTAGTTATTTCCATGATTGAAAGCTGCTTGAAAGAAGACTAAGGACCGCCCCGACGGGCGGTCCTTTCTCGTTCCGTTTTTCAGTTCCGCAGGCTGTGGAGCGGCGCGGGGATTCTTCCGCCCCGGTTAATGAAGGCGGCGGAGGACTCTTTGTGGACGGGCATCACCGGGGCGCTGCCAAGCAGTCCCCCCATCTCGATGGTGTCCCCCACGTCCTTCCCCGGAGCGGGGAGGATGCGGACCGCCGTGGTTTTGTTGTTCACCATTCCGATGGCCGCCTCGTCCGCGATGATGGCCGCGATGGTCTCCGCCGGAGTGTCCCCGGGGATGGCGATCATGTCCAAGCCCACGGAGCAGACGCAGGTCATGGCCTCCAGCTTGTCGATGCAGAGGGTCCCGGCCCGGGCGGCGGCGATCATGCCCTCGTCCTCGCTGACGGGGATGAAGGCCCCGGAGAGGCCCCCCACGCTGGAGGAGGCCATGACGCCGCCCTTTTTCACCGCGTCGTTCAGCATGGCCAGGGCCGCCGTGGTGCCGTGGGCGCCGCAGGTCTCCAGACCCAGCTCCTCCAAGATGCGGGCCACGCTGTCCCCGATGGCCGGGGTGGGGGCCAGGCTCAAATCCACAATGCCGAAGGGAACTCCCAGCCTCCGGCTGGCCTCCTGGGCCACCAGCTGGCCCATGCGGGTCACCCGGAAGGCGGTCTTCTTAATGGTCTCCGCCGCCACGTCCAGGGGCTGTCCCTTCACGGCCTGGAGCGCGTGGTAAACCACGCCGGGGCCGGAGACGCCCACGTTAATGACCTCCTCCGCCTCCCCGGCGCCGTGGAAGGCCCCGGCCATAAAGGGGTTGTCCTCCACGGCGTTGCAGAACACCACCAGCTTCGCGCAGCCCAAGGCCTCCCGATCCGCCGTGCGGTCCGCGGTCTCCCGGATGGTGCGGCCCATGAGGCTGACGGCGTCCATGTTGATCCCCGCCCGGGTGGAGCCCACGTTGACGGAGGAGCAGACCAGCTCCGTCCGGGCCAGGGCCTCGGGGATGGAGCGGATCAGGCGCTCGTCGGCGCGCGTCAGCCCCTTCTGCACCAGGGCGGAATAGCCGCCGATGAAGTTCACCCCGCAGCTCTGGGCCGCCCGGTCCAGGGCCAGGGCGAAGGGAACATAGTCCTCCGTCTCGCTGGCCCCGGCCACCAGGGCCATGGGAGTGACGGAGATGCGCTTGTTGACAATGGGGATGCCGAACTCGTCCTCGATGTCCTGGCCGGTTTTCACCAACGTTTCGGCGCAGCGGCAGATTTTCTCATAGACCTTCTCACAGGCCCGCTTGGGGTCCGGGTCGCAGCAGGAGAGCAGGGAGATTCCCATGGTGATGGTCCGGATATCCAGGTGCTGCTGGTCGATCATCTCAATGGTGGAGAGAATTTCCTTCTGATTCAGCATGAGGGCCCCTCCTTAAATGCTGTGCATGGCGTCAAAGATCTCCTCCCGCTGGATGCGGATGGAGAGGCCCATTTCCGTCCCCAGGCCGCCCAGGCTCTCCTTCAGCTCGCCGAAGCTGGCGGTGGATTTGCTCACGTCCACGGCCATGACCATGGTGAAGGCCCCCTGAAGGATGGTCTGGGAGATGTCCAGGATGTTGACATTGTGATTTGCCAGGCGGTTGCAGACGGCGGCGATGATGCCCACCCGGTCCTGCCCCAGGACGGTAACGATGGCGTTCATGGCAGCTCCTCCTTTATTTTCATTCATTTTATAAAACGGTCTCCGGCGAGGGGACCCAAATCCCCCCGCCGGACGCGGAATTTACATCTCGTCGAAGAATTTGTCGTGGATGGCCCGCACCGCCCGGTTCACGTCCATCTCGTCCAGGAGGACGGAAACCCGGATTTCCGAGGTGTTGATCATCTGGATGTTGATGCCCGCCTCATAGAGGGCCTCAAACATTTTGGCGGCTACGCCGCAGTTGCTCATCAGTCCCACGCCCACGATGGAAACCTTGCCGATTTGGTCGTCGGCCTCGATGTGGTCGAAGCGCAGGGCCTCCTTGTGCTCGTTCAGGATGGCCTCCACCTCCTGCTGGTCCTTCCGGTGGATGGTAAAGGTGATATCCTTGGTGTCCTCCCGCCCGATGGATTGCAGGATGACGTCTACGTTGATGTTATGTTTGCTCAGCAGGTCGAAGACCTGGAAGGCGACGCCGGGGTTGTGCTGCAGGCCCACCAGGGCCACCCGGGCGATGCTGGTATCCTTAGCAACTCCGGCAATGTTGGTCTTTTCCACTTTCGTAACCTCCTTGACTTTCGTGCCGGGCTTCCGCTCCAGGCTGGAAAGCACTTCCAAATTCACTCTGAATTTCTTGGCCAGCTCTACGCTGCGGTTGTGGAGCACCTGGGCCCCCTGGGACGCCAGCTCCAGCATCTCGTCGTAGGTGATCTCCTCCAGCTTCCGGGCCGTGGGGACGATGCGGGGATCCGTGGTGTACACGCCGTCCACGTCCGTATAGATCTGGCAGAGGTTTGCCCGGAAGGCCGCCGCCAGGGCCACGGCGCTGGTATCGGAGCCCCCCCGGCCCAGGGTGGTCACGTCTCCGTTCCGGTCCACGCCCTGGAAGCCCGTGACGATGACAATGCGGTGCTGGTCCAGCTCCGCCTGGATGCGCTCGGAGTCTATTTTCTTGATGCGGGCGTCGGCGTGGACGGTGGTGGACTGGATGCCCACCTGCCAGGCCGCCAGAGACACGCAGGGCAGGCCCATGGCCTCCAGCGCCATGGCGCAGAGGGCCACGGAGATCTGTTCCCCGGTAGAGAGGAGCATATCCAGCTCCCGCTTGGAGGCGTTGGGGTTGACTTCCCTCGCCTTTTCAATCAGGTCGTCGGTGGTGTCCCCCTGGGCGGACAGGACCACGATGACGTCGTTGCCTTTTACGTAGGTCTCCGCAATAATCCGGGCGACATTTTGGATGCGCTGGGCGTCCCTCACGGAGCTGCCGCCGAATTTCTGTACAATCAAACTCATGTGTCTGTCTTCCTTTTCCGCTTGAAATCAGGTTGGACGGGGAAGGCACTCTCCCCCGCTCTATCATATGCGGGCCCGCCCCGGGCCGCGTCAGCCCTCCAGCACCCGCATACAGGCCAGCACGTTCAGGGAGCGGGACTGCTGGGCCGCGTCGTCTCCGCTGAGGGGATCGGTCAGAAAGGCGGTCTCGCCGTCCTCGCTGAGGACCTCCACCTGGCCGAAGGCCAGGGCCGCGTCGGTGAGGCTGCCCTCAATGCGGAAGTAGTGCCGGGTTTTCAGCACCCCGGGCTCCTGGAAGCCCGCCGTATCCGCCGACCAGCCGATCTCCTCCCGCTTGGGGCTGGCCTGGAGGCACTCCATCACGTCCGCCACGCAGGCCGACGCCGTGGGCAGCTCCCCGGCCCCCCGGCCGTAGAACATCACCTCTCCGGTGGCGTTGCCCCGGACCATCACCGCGTTGAACACGTCCTCCACGTTGGCCATGGGGTTGTCCTCAGGAATTAAATGCGGGGCCACGTAGGCCGTCCGCCCGCCGCCGGGGAGGCGCACCGCCCGGCCCAGCAGCTTGATGCGGTAGCCCGCCCGCTGGGCGATTTTCACGTCCCGGAGGCTCAGCCTGCTGATGCCCTCCATGGGCACCCGTTCCGGGTCGATCTGGCTGCCGAAGGCCAGGTCCCCCAGGATGCAGATTTTCCGCCCGGCGTCCATGCCCTCCACGTCGGCGGTGGGGTCCGCCTCGGCGTAGCCCTTGGCCTGGGCCTCCCGCAGGGCGTCGGAGAAAAAGGCCCCGGTGCGGACCATCCGGGTGAGGATATAGTTTGTGGTCCCGTTTAAGATGCCGTAGACCTCGTCGATGCGGTTGGCCGCCATGCACTGGGTCAGGGGGTGGAGCACCGGGATGCCTCCGCCCACGCTGGCCTCGAAGAGATAACTGACGTTCTTCCGCTTCGCCAGGGCCAGCAGCTCGCAGCCCCTCTCCGCCACCAGCTGCTTGTTGGCGGTGACCACATGCTTTCCGGCGGACAGGGCCCGCTTCGTATACTCGTAGGCCGCCTCCACGCCGCCGATGGTCTCCACCACCACCCGGATGCCGTCGTCCTCCTCGATTTTCTTAAAGTCGTCGGTCATCAGCTGGCGGCAGGGCCCGTCCTTAAAATGCCGCACCAGCACGCTCTTTACCTGTAAGGGCTCCCCCAGCTTCCGCTCAATCTGCCGGGCGTTCTCCGCCACCACCTTGGCAACGCCGGTGCCCACGGTGCCCAGGCCCAGAATCGCAATTTGTATCATCTCATAAACCTCTCTGTCATCCGGCCAGGATTTCAAATTTCAGCACGCCCTCCAGGGCGGTCACGTCCCCCATCAGCTGCTCCAGGGACTCCGAAAGGCCGCTGGTCTCGGCAGAGATGGTCACCGCCGCGCAGCCGTTGGTGGGGATGCTCTGGTTGATGGTCAGGATATTCGCCCCGGAGGCGGCGAACACCGCCAGCACGCCGGACAGCACCCCCGCCACGTCCTTGAGCATGGCGTAGAAGGTGATGATGTGTTCCGCCTTCATGTCGTTGAAGGGCTGGACGGAGTCCTTATATTTATAGAAGGCGCTGCGGCTGATGCCCGCCAGCTTGGTGGCGGCCCCCACGGTGTCCGCCTCTCCGGTCTGCATCATCCGCTTGGCCTCCGCCACCTTGACGAAGATTTCCGGCAGCGCCTCCGCCGCCACGATATAATACTTGATTGCCTTTGCCATCGCGCCCTCCATCACGGGCCGCCCTCCGGCGGCATCCAGTCCGTCCATTGCGGCCATTTGTCCTTCCAGCATGGTAACACATTTCCCTCCGGTTCGCAACTGTCGGATTCGGGGAAACTCGCCGGGAAATCCCCCCTCCCGGTGGGCAAAATGCCGGGACCCTCCGGGGCGGCGGTTTGCCCCAAAATGCATATTCATCCAGATATTCATTTTCGTTTGAACATTGAACCTGAAAAATGCACAAAGGTCCCGGGGCCTTCCGGGATTTTTCGGCAATTTTGGAGAAATACGCCAAATAAATATACACAGCTTCTGAAAAAGTATTGACAGACGGGCGCGTCCGTGCTAAGGTAGCCACAGTTCACGGGGGAACCGTCTCCCGGAGCTTCGAAACCAGCGCCCGGCCCGCCGGGCAAAGACTTTTGGATGAAAAGGATGATGGTATCATGAAGAAATTTGTGACTCTGCTTTTGGCTCTGGCCATGGTGCTGAGCCTGGCCGCCTGCGGCGGCGGAGACAAGCCCGCCGACAACGCCGGAACC
>CATNDJ010000044.1:0-2027 GCA_950097265.1 uncultured Oscillibacter sp. | reverse complement strand
GCAAGCTCCACATGTCCACCAACGCGGCCTTCCCTCCCTATGAGATGACCACCGACGCCGGCGGCTTCGAGGGCATCGACGTGGAAGTGGCCGGGGCCATTGCCGAGAAGCTGGGCCTGGAGCTGGTGGTGGACGACATGGGCTTCGACGCGGCCCTGACCGCCGTCCAGACCGGACAGAGCGACATCGCCATGGCGGGCATCACCGTCACCGAGGACCGGAAGGAAGTCATGGACTTCTCCGACAGCTACGCCACGGGTATTCAGGTGGTCATCGTCAAAGAGGACTCCCCCATCGCCACGGTGGACGACCTGGCGAACGCGGAAATGATCGGCTGCCAGAAGGCCACCACCGGCTATATCTATTGCTCCGACACTCCGGAAAACGGCGGCTACGGAGAGGACCATGTGACGGCCTTTGACACCGGCGCCCTGGCCGTCATGGCCCTGGTGAACGGACAGGTGGACGCGGTGGTTATCGACAACGAGCCCGCCAAGAGCTTTGTGGCCGAAAACGACGGCCTGAAAATCCTGGATACCGAGTTCGCCGTGGAGGACTACGCCATCGGCCTGGCCAAGGGGAACACCGCCCTGCTGGAGGCCGTCAACGCCGCCATGGCGGACCTGAAGGCCGACGGGACCTTCCAGGGCATTGTAGACAAGTATATTACCGCTGAGTAAACCCCTGAGAAGGGCGGCCTTCCGGGCCGCCCTTTTTTAACGCTCCCCTATCGTGAAATAGAGAAAGGAGGACCCCATGTTCCAATCGCTCATTGACTGGCTGGACCGCATCGGGCCCCGGCTGCAAAGGGCTTTCATCGAGGGCGACCGCTGGAAGCTCTACCTTCAGGGCCTGGGCACCACCATGGAACTGACCGTCATCGCCCTGATCTTCGGCGTGCTGCTGGGGCTGGTGGTGGCTGTCATCCGCTCCGCCCACGACCAGCAGCGCATCGGCCGGCGGAACTTCGTGCTGGGTGTTTTGAATGTGCTCTGCCAGATTTACACCACCGTCATCCGGGGTACGCCCATGCTGGTGCAGCTCTTCATCTGGACCTTTGTCATTTTCCCCACCCAGCGGAACAAGGTTCTGGTGGCTTTCATCGGCCTGGGAGTCAACTCCGGGGCATATGTAGCCGAGATTATACGCGGGGGACTCATGAGCGTGGACGCGGGCCAGTCCGAGGCGGGCCGGTCCCTGGGCCTGGGGTACTTCGACACCATGCGCTTCATCGTCATCCCCCAGGCGTTCAAGAACATCCTGCCCTCCCTGGGCAATGAGTTCATCACGCTGTTCAAGGACACCTCCCTGGCCCAGGCCATCGGCGGCGCGGAAATGCTCTACTACGCCAGCACCATCGGCGGCCGGACCTTCGACTACATGCCGCCCCTCTTGGGCATCGCCGCCATGTACTTAGCCATCGTCATCGTCTTCACCTGGCTCCAGGGGAGGCTGGAAAGGAGGCTGCGGGAAAGTGATCGACGTTAAGAATCTCTCCAAGTCCTTCGGGGACCACCTGGTGCTGGACGACATCTCCCAGCACATCTGCCCCGGGGAAAAGGTGGTGGTCATCGGGCCCTCCGGCTCCGGCAAGTCCACCTTCCTCCGGTGCCTGAACCTGCTGGAGACCCCCAGCGGGGGAACCATCTCCTTTCAGGGCACCGTCATCACGGACCCCAAGGTGAAGATCGACCAGGTGCGCCAGCACATGGGCATGGTCTTCCAGCACTTCAACCTGTTCCCCAACATGACCATTCGGAAGAACATCACCCTGGCCCCGGTTCGGACGGGCCTGATGAAGCAGGAGGAGGCCGACGCCCAGGCGGACGCCCTGCTGGAGCGGGTGGGCCTGACGGACAAGGCGGACGCCTATCCCAGCCAGCTCTCCGGCGGGCAGAAGCAGCGCGTGGCCATCGTCCGGGCCCTGGCCATGAAGCCCCAGGTGATGCTCTTCGACGAGCCCACCTCCGCCCTGGACCCGGAGATGGTGGGCGAGGTGCTGGACGTGATGAAGGAGCTGGCCCGGG
>CATNDJ010000043.1 GCA_950097265.1 uncultured Oscillibacter sp. | reverse complement strand
GCTAGCCTCTTCCCACATCAAGCCTGGAATTGGCCCCTTCCATCCTTCGTCCGCACGCTCAATGTACCAGTCTCCTGCCCATTTGTCTATAGATTTGCCTTAGTTGTAATTTGTTTGATAATTGCCGAGATTTAATATAGTTTATGTGAAAAATGTTTGTAACAAAAATTGGATTCCGCCGTCAGACCTCCCGCTTTTCGCCCTCTCCCCCGGCCGGGACGGCCCGGCCGTCCTCCTCCTTCCGGGAGAGGCTTTTACTACTTAATATGTATCGCTGCCGCTCCTGGAAAATGCGGCCCTCGGCCAGCATCCGCTGGAGCAGCGGGCGGCACTGGCTCACGCCGATGCCCAGCAGCCGGGCCACGTCCTGGCGGTAGGCGAAGCCCTCCCGCTCCAGGTACTCCAGAACGGCGGCTTCCTGCTTTTCCGGCGGCACCACGTTCTCCGGCAGGTAGTACCGGGCCCCCACCTGGGTCAGGCGCCCCCGGCTCACCAGCTGCTTGAGCCGGTTATAGGCTGTCGTCCGGGAGACGTCCAGCAGGGCGCAGACTTCGTTCCGGGTAATCCACCCCTGCCGCCGGGCCTGGGAGAGAATCTGCCCTTCTCCCCCCGAACGCAGGGCGCAGTCCACCCGCAAATCCCGCAGGGTGAGGTTGTCCAGCCCCGCTCGGATCAGCGCCGCCCGGACCAGCTTGGACAGGCGGGTCCGGTCATAGGGCTGGCGGCTCCTGGGCGCGGTGAGGACGGGGCCTTCCCGTCCCTCCCGCTGGGCTAGGTCCTCCAATATCTTCTTGGTCCCTCCGGTCAGGGCAACCTCCCGCTGGGAAAGGCAGAGCCGGTCTCCCCGCACTTGGTCCCAGGTCAGGGCCACGATCTCCTCCAGCCGGAGCCCCGCCTGCCATGTCAGCCAGAGGGCAATCCCGGCGGGACTGTCTCCCTCGGCTCGGAGGAGCTTCCCCAGGGCAAACTCGTCAATCTGGGCGGACTCCCCCCGGTGGATGCGGGTAGAGATTTTCTTTTCCTCCAGGTGCTCCGCAAAGTGGACGTTGAGCCCCGCCGCCTCCACGCCGGTGATGCGGGAGACGTACTGCCAGTCGTGTTCCTCCAGCTGCCTGAGGACAAAGTCGTGCCGCAGGTCGATCAGCCGGACCTCCGTCTGCCCCTGCTTATCCAGGGCCGCCCGGGCCAGCCGGGAGATGGATTGGGGCGTCAGGGGCTTTTGATCCCGGTCGGAGAGGACCACGGCCTCTTGACTCCGGTCCCGCCCGTCCCGCAGGGCCTGGAGCCAATCCGACAGCTCCCGTCCAATGGGGACCTTTCGATCCGGAAGCACAATGGCCCCGTCCAGAAAGTCCACCTGTTCCCAGGTGAGGCGCTGGATTTCGTCTCGCAGCAGCCCGGCCAGCCAGGCCAGGCGCAGCACGGTCCCCGCCGCGTTTCCGGAATTTTCCCGCAGAGCCTGTTCCATAGCCCCCTCGTCAGGGCGGTTCACCACGTACTCCTGCATAGCGGCCCCTTTCCGTTATGTTACATTTATTTGACAAATAAAATATCTTTATGGAAATTAAAGGAACGCTGTGCTCTCTTCAGCCCTGAAGCGGGCATGTTTCCTCCCGGCCTCTATTTGTTACATTCATTTATCTCAATCACATCTCCATGTTGAAACTATGAAATGATTGTGCCGCAATTCATACAAGGATTTGTCCCTTTGCATCATACGCCAAAAGATAACAAAAATCAATATCTTTCAACATATTTTGCGCGCTGGTCCCCCACGATAGACTGAACAAAACAGGTTGAAAGGAGTGTCAGTCTATGACAAAACAAGAGCGCGTCGCCATGGGCCAGCGCCTGCGGCAGCAGCGGAACCGCCTGGGCCTGACCCGGGAGCAGTTCGCAGAACTGGCGGATATTGGCGCCGGATACTATGGGCAAATTGAAGTGGGCACCTCCCAGATGTCCATCGACACCCTCATAAAAGTGTCCCGGACCTCCCGGCTGTCCATGGAGTACATACTGTCCGGCGAGGAGAGCGGGGGGGCGGACCTGGGCTCCCTGGAAACCATTCTGCAGGGCTGCACGCCCCGGGAGCTGCGCCTGGCGGAAAAGGTCCTCCAGCTCTTTCTCCTCCGGGGGGATTGAAGGCGCAAAAAAAGAGAGGTCCTTGACGGACCTCTCTCCCTTTGCCGGAAATTCCGGGCAGATCACCGTATGAAGTTCATCATGGGCCTCTGGGAGGCCTCCGGGGCGGGCAGCTTCGTCTCATGGAGGACCTTGACCATCCAGGCCATGTCCCGCCCCAGCCGGGCGGCCACGGCCATGCCCTCCTCGTCCTGTCCGGCCTCTCCGGGGTCCGCCCCGTGGACCACGCCCCAGTAGTCGGAGGTCATCAGAATCATCTCCATGGCGTCCATGGTGCCCAGAAGCTGCTGATAGGTCTCCATACCGCCGCTCCGGCGCAGGGTGCACAGCGCCCCTCCCACCTTGTGGTGGAGCTGATTGACCCCGCAGCCCGCCGCCAGCATCAGGCGGTCCAGCACGCACTTCATGCCCCCGGCGATGCCCCCGTGGTACACCGGGGAGGCCAGCAGGATGCCGTCGGCCTCGATGCAGGCCGCAATGATTTCGTTCACCCCGTCCCCGTCCTGGACGCAGCGGAGGCTCCCGGTATTCAGGCAGTGATAGCAGGCCATGCAGGGCCGGACCTTGGCCCCGGGCTGGAAAACCTGGAACTCCACGCCGGCAGCTTGAATCTCCCTGCCCGCGGCCTCCAGGACCAGGGCGGTGTTTCCGTTTTTCCGGGGGCTTCCGTTGATGGCGACGATTTTCATAGGGGGTCCCTCCTTCTGTTTGATAAAAATGATTATATCGAACCCCCGGCAAAATTGCAAGAATTTCGGGAAACCCCCTTTTTCTTCCGCCCGAAGTGCGCTATAATAGCACCCGTAAATTCAAACCTACGGAGGATGATTCCATGCGCCAAAATGAAATGTTCCTGCTCAAGCTGGGCGAGGTGGTGCTGAAGGGCCTGAACCGCCGCTCTTTCGAGGACCGCCTGGTGGCCAATGTGGCCCGCCGCCTGCGGTCCTGCGGCAGCTTCCAGGTCTATATCCGCCAGAGCACCATCTACGCCGAGCCCACCACGGATACCTGCGACATGGAGGCGGCCTACGCCGCCGCCCGGCAGGTCTTCGGCGTGGTGTCCGTTGCCCGGGCGGTGCCCTGCGAGAAAACCGTGGAGGCCATTGCGGCCACTGCCAGGGACTACCTGGCGGACGCCTTCGCCTCGGCAAAGAGCTTCAAGGTGGAGAGCAAGCGGGCGGACAAGAACTACCCCCTGAACTCCATCCAGGTCTCCCAGGCCGTGGGCGGCGAGCTGGCGGAGGCGTTTCCCCGCGTGGCGGTGGACGTCCACAGCCCGGACCTGACGGTCCACGTGGAGATCCGGGAGAAATACGCTTACGTTCACGCCCCCGCCGTCCCCGGGGCGGGGGGCCTCCCCGTGGGCATGGGGGGGCACGCGGTCAGCCTTCTCTCCGGGGGGCTGGACAGCCCCGTGTCCTCCTGGATGATGGCCCGCCGGGGCGTGGAGCTGGAGATGGTCCACTTTGTCTCCCCGCCCTACACCTCCCAGCAGGCCCAGGACAAGGTTCTGGAGCTGGCTCATCTGCTGACGAAATACTGCGGCCGCCTCCGGGTCCACATCGTGCCCTTCACGGAAATCCAGGAGGAAATTCGGAAGAACTGCCCCGAGGAGTACTTCACCCTCATCATGCGCCGCTTTATGATGCGCCTGGCCCAGGCCATCGCCAGGCGGGCGGGGGCCAAGGCTCTGATCACCGGCGAATCCTTAGGGCAGGTGGCCAGTCAGACCATGATGGCCCTGGCGGCCACGGACGATGTGGCGGAAATGCCGGTCCTCCGGCCTCTCATTGGCATGGACAAGGTGGAGATCATCCGCATGGCCCGGGAAATCGGCACCTACGACACCTCCATCCTGCCCTATGAGGACTGCTGCACCGTATTTACCCCCCGGCATCCGGCCACCCGGCCCAAGGTGGAGGAGGTTCGGGCCGCCGAGTCCAAATTGGATGTGGAAGCCCTCATGGCCCGCTCCCTGGAGGGAGAGGAATGGGTCTGGGTAAAACCCTGAGAAAGGAAGGTCACGCCATGTCCCACACCGCTGAACTCATCGCCGTGGGCACCGAACTGCTCCTCGGCAACATCGCCAACACCAACGCCCAGGTTTTGAGCCAGAGCCTCTCCGCCCTGGGCGTCAACGTCTTCTGGCACACCGTCGTGGGCGACAACCCCGAGCGCCTGAAAGACGCCCTGGCCGTCGCCCGCCGCCGGGCCGACATCCTCATCACCACCGGCGGCCTGGGCCCCACCTACGACGACCTCACCAAGCAGACCATCTGCGAGGCCTTCGGCAAGCCCCTCATCCTCCACCCCGACATCCTGGAGGACATCCGGGCCTTCTACGAATCCGCCCTCCATGTTCCCATGCCGGAGAACAACACCCAGCAGGCGGAGCTGCCCCAGGGCTGCACCGTCTTCGACAATCCCGTAGGCACCGCCCCCGGCTGCGCCTTCGAGGCGGAGGGCGTCCACGTCCTCATGCTCCCCGGGCCCCCTCACGAGATGGAAACCATGCTCCGCCGCCACGTGGAGCCCTATCTGCGCCGCCTCTCCCACGAGGTCATCGTCTCCCGGGGCATCATGACCTTCGGCATGGGGGAGGCCTCCGTGGACGAGCTGCTGCACGAGAAAATGGCCCATATGACGAACCCCACCCTGGCCACCTACGCCAAGCCCTGCGAAGTCCGCCTCCGGGCCACGGCCAAGGCCCCCACGGAGGAGGAGGCGTATTCCCTGCTGGCCCCCGTGGAACAGATGGTCCTGGATACCCTGGGGGACGTGGTCTACGGCGTGGATATAACGGACCTGGCGGAGTGCTGCCACGCCCAGCTCCTCCGGCGGAACATGACCCTGGCCACCGCCGAGAGCTGCACCGGCGGCCTGGTTGCCGAAAAGCTCACCGCCATTCCCGGGGCCTCCGCCGTCTACCGGGGCGGCGTGGTCAGCTACTGGACCAGCGTCAAGGGCGATGTGCTCCGCGTTCCCCGGGAGATCCTGGAAAAATACGGCCCCGTCTCGGCGGAGTGCGCCCGGGCCATGGCGGAAGGGGTTCGGAAGATTACCGGCGCGGACCTGGGCGTTTCCGTCACCGGCGCGGCGGGCCCGGATCCGGACGAGCGGGGCGTCCCCGTGGGCGTCGTGTACATCGGCCTGGCCGCGCCGGACGGGACCTTCTGCCGCCCCCTGGACTTCGGCCGCCGCCGGAGGGACCGCATCCAGGGCCTGGCGGCCAACCACGCCTTCGACGTGGTCCGGCGCTATCTCCAGGGCCTCCCGGTGGAGCGGATTTGAGCCCGTCCTATTTTCCCCTTGCCTTTCCGCCGGAAACCTGCTATACTTGCCCCTTGTAACCTCACGCGCCGCCCGCCGGCGCGAATACGATACAAAGGAACGAACTCATGAAAACAATCTTTCTTGTGGACGGAGACAACAACATCGGCACCGGCCTGACGGGAATCGACATGCTCTCGGATCAGGACACCGTCCTTATCTTCTACCAGAAGGAAAAGGGCCTGGCCCTCAGCAAGCTCCAGAAGCTCTGCGCCGGGACGGCGGCGGACGTGCAGTATATCGAGAGCGTCCGGGGCGGCAAAAATTCCATCGACTTCCAGATCATTACCGAGCTGGGCGTCTTGGTGGGCAAGCGGGAGGCGGACTACGCCTATGTCATCAGCCAGGACAAGGGCTACGCCGCCTCCATCGACGCCCTCCAGGCCCGGTACGCGGGCGCCTTCCAGGAGGTGGCCCTGCGTCCCTCCATCGAAAGCTGCCTCCACCTGCCCTTCGTCCTCCGCTCGGCGGACCGCCAGGAACTGTGCAACGCCCTGGTAAAGGAGTACGGCTCCGCCCAGGGCTGCGCCCTGTACAACCATCTCAAGCGCATTTTCCAGGCCCCGGAGCCGGAGGAAAAGCCCGTGAAGGTGACCCGCCCCCGCCGGGGCGGCCGGAGGAAAAAGCCCGCCGCCCAGGAGCCGGAGGAATAAGCGCCCCCTGAAACGCCGCCCGCCGGGGCGGCGTTTTCCTTTTTCTGTCTCCTGCGTCATTCGACAAAGCCCGACAAATTTCGACAAATTCCTTGTGTTTTCCCCGGCTGTTTGGTATGATATTTCCGGGGGAGGCAGTCTTTTCCTGGGCTGGGACCGCCCTCCCCCGCAAATGCTAACCCAGACGCTTCCAGAGGGCGGCCGCCTCTTCGGGAGTTTCGCCGGAAAGGAGACGCCCCATGGATTTGGACCTGTCGCTGCTGCCCCAGGCCGCCGCACAGATGCGGGGAGCCCTGAGCAATCTCTATTTCGCCGCCGCCCGGCTGGCCCCCGCCGCCGCCCGGGAGCTGGACCCGGAGCTGGACGGCAAAGCCGCCCTGGTGGACCAGAGCTATTACCGCCTGATCCGCCTGGTGAACAACCTCTCCGCCACCGTTTACCTGAACGAGGAGCCCCTGCCCCTGCGGGACCGGGACATTGTGGAGTTCACGGCGGACATCTTCGCCAAGGCCGCTTCCCTGGCCCCCCTCCGGGGGCTGGAGACCCGCCTTGTCTGCGCCGCGGACAGCCACATCTGCGCCTTCTGCCCCGATGCGCTGGAGCAGCTTCTCTACCAGCTGCTGTCCAACGCCTTTAAATTTACCCCTCCCGGCGGCCTTGTCACCGTGGAACTGCGGCTGACCGGGGGGCGGGTCCTTCTCTCTGTGGAGGACACCGGTCCCGGCATCGCTCCGGAGCGGCTGGAGTCTCTCTTCGACAGCTACCACCAAGCGGGCCATCCCGCCCCGCCGTCCCAGGGCCTGGGCCTGGGCCTGGCCCTGTGCCAGGGCATTGCCAAGGGCCATGGCGGCGTCATGACGGCGGAATCCCGCCAGGGGAAGGGGAGCCGCTTTACCTTCTCCATGCCGGACCGCCTCAGCGGGGCCACGCTTTCCGACGTCCGCTTCGATTACGGCGGGGGCTTCAACCACGCCCTTATGGCCCTGTCGGACTCCATGCCCCCCGAGGCATTCGGCATCCGCAGCCATTGAACAAACGGGACCGGCCCCCGGCGGGGCCGGTCTTTCTGCGCAAATTTTACGCACGCTTCGGCGCAATCCACAAAAACCGCCTTGCGCGCTTTGGAGTTTTCCAGTATAATGGTTCCGCAGCGACATGCTACAGGGGAGGGAACGCCTTGCAGGACCGTTACAAAAACCTATTTCCAGCCACGCTGGTGTTTTCCATCGGCCTGATGCTCCTGGGCCTGACCCTGGAGGCCCCGATGGACATCCTAAAGGGGCTGTACCATATCGTCACCATGCAGGACCTGCTGATTACGGACTACGTGTCCATCGGCGGTCCCGGGGCGGCCCTGGTGAACGCCGGACTGGTGACGGCGCTCTCAATCTGCATCATTAAGCTTTCGGGGGACCCCTACAACGGCTTCACCATTGTGGAGATGGGGCTGATGGCGGGCTTTTCCCTCTTCGGGAAGAACTTCCTCAACATCTGGCCCATCATTCTGGGCACCTGGCTTTACGCCAAGTACCAGAAGGAGCCCTTCTCCAAGCACGCCTCCGTGGCCCTCCTGGCCACCTCCCTGGCTCCCCTGGTGAGCTACATGGCCTTGGGCAGCATCCACGCCAGCCTTCCCCTGGGGATTGCCACGGGGGTCCTCATCGGTTTCATCCTGCCCTCCCTTTCCGCCTATACCTACAAGGTTCAAAACGGCATGAACCTGTACAACATGGGCTTTGCCTGCGGCCTCTTCGCCATGATGATCGTCCCGGTGCTCACCGCCTTCGGGGACAGCCCGGACTCCGTCCTCTACTGGGCCGAGGGGTACAACACCGGCTTCATCGCCGTGCTGAGCCTGCTGTGCTCCGTCATGATCCTCTTCGGCTTTTTCGGCACGGGGGTTCCCGCCTGGAGCGTCTGGGCGGGCTACCGCCGCCTGCTCTCCACCACCGGCCGGGCCCCCAGCGACTACCTCCGCATGTTCGGCTACGGCCCCGTCATGGTCAACATCGGCGTCAACGGTTTTTTGGGCATGGCCTACGTCCTCTTAGTAGGGGGCGATTTGAACGGGCCCACCATCGGGGGCATCTTCACCATCATGGGCTTCTCCGCCTTCGGCAAGCACGCGCGGAACATCCTCCCCGTCATGCTGGGGGTCTTCATCGGGGCCTACGGCATGCACCACACCCCGGACTATCCCTCCCTCCAGCTGGCGGGCCTCTTCGGCACCACCCTGGCCCCCATCTCCGGCCACTTCGGCTGGCCCTACGGCATCCTGGCGGGCTTCATCCACGCCTCCCTGGTCCTCCAGACCGGCGGTCCCGTAGCGGGTCTGAACCTCTACAACAACGGCTTCTCCGGCGGCCTCATCGCGATTGTCCTCTACCCCACCATCACCGCCATCGCCCGGAAGCGCCGCCCCACCCTCCAGAACGAGGACTACTACGACCAGTTCGAGGAGAGCGCCCCCATCGACACCTCCGACCTGGATGAAACCCACGGCGAGGCCGCCCCGCCGGAGCCCCCGGAGAACGAGGCCCTGGAGGCCTGGGCCAAAAAAAATTTCCTGGGCCCGGAATAGGATCCGGAAAATCTGTCCATGCTTCCCTCAAAGGCCCGACGGCGGGCCGGGAAGGGAATGGACGACATATGAAAACCGAACAGGCCGGACGGCTGAAGCTTTTGGAAATCGTACTGCTGCTGTTCCTGGCGGCGTTTCTGGCCACCGGGGCCCTAGCCCTCCAGACCGGGCAGGAGTTATCCGATAAAGTGGTCCGCCTCCACGTCCTGGCCAACTCCGACTCGGAGGAGGACCAGGCCCTGAAACGGAAGGTCCGGGACCGCATCCTGGCCTATACGGAACCCCTGCTGGCGGGCTCCGCCGGGCGGGAGGAAGCGGAAGCCCTCCTCCGGGGCCGGGTCCCGGAGCTGGAGCGCATCGCCGCCGCGGAAATCCGGGCCTCCGGCTATGACTACGGCGTCGCCGTGGAGCTGGAGGACACGGTGTTCCCCACCCGGGAATACGAGGGCTTCACCCTCCCCGCCGGGAAGTACCTGGCCCTTCGGGTGGTCATCGGAGAGGGAGCGGGGCGGAACTGGTGGTGCGTGGTGTTCCCGCCCCTGTGCGCCGCCGCCTCGGCGGAGGTGCCGGAGACCGCCCTGGCCGCCGGCTTGTCCCCCTCTCAGGTGGGCCTCATCACCGAGGAGGACCAGAGCTACGTGCTGAAAAGCAAGCTGGTGGAATTTTGGCGGGGCCTGGAAGCAGAGTTCGATTAACGGGAAGGAAGGGTGTGTGCGGGAAACCCAGGAGGGGTTTCCTGCACCATTTTAAATAAGAGACATAAAAAGAGCGTCCCAGTGGGACGCTCTTTTTTATGTCTCTTCCGCCCGTTCCGCCATGCGTTTCCGATCCACACAGAAATAGGTAAAGGCCCCCGCGGCCAGCAGGGCCCCGGCCTCGTCGGTGATCTCCACATCCACCAGCACCGTGGACCGCCCCCGGCGGCGGACCCGCCCCGCGGCCCGGATGGTCCCGTGGGCCCGGTTGTCCAGGAAGTGCAAATCCCCGTGCTGGGTGACGTAGTGCCGCCCGTCGCTGTGGACCGCGCCCCCGGCGGCATCGTCCGCCAGGGTGTACAGCGCCCCGCCGTGAACCATGCCCCAGGGATTCCGGCTCTCCGGGCGGATCTCCAGACGGTACACTGCGCAGTCCGGCTCCACGGACTCCAGCCGGATAAAATTGTGGTCCGTAAAGGCGTTGGCCCCCAGCTTCAGCGTCTCCAGCCGGAGCTTTTCCAGGTTTTCCATAAAATGCCTCCTCCTCCAGTGGTGAAAAACAGCGTCAGTATACCATAGCCCCGGCCCCATTTCAACTTTTTTAAAAAGGGGCTTGACAAGCCGGAGCCGCCGTGTATAATGAACGTATGAACAGTCGTTCAATCGTTCACTTGAAAGGGGGGCGGACATATGGAGGACCGCTACAGCGTGGAGTGCTGCGACTTCATCCACGCCCACGAGGACGTGGTGGAGAGGGTCCGGCGGGAACTGCCGGGGGAGGACACGCTCTACGACCTGACGGAGCTCTTTCGCATCTTCGGGGACTCCACCCGGGTCCGCATTCTCTACGTGCTCTTCGAGGCGGAAATGTGTGTCTGCGACATCGCGGCCCTGCTGGGGATGACCCAGTCCGCCATCTCCCACCAGCTCCGGGCGCTGAAGAACGTCCGGCTGGTGAAATCCCGCCGGGAGGGCAAAACCGTGTTCTACTCCCTGGCGGACGACCACGTGAAAACCATCATCGACCAGGGCCTGGAGCACGTGCGGGAGTGACGTTGTTTTCCCTATGCGAGACATATTCAACATATCAGGAGGAACACACCATGAAAAAGCGTTTCAAGCTCACCGACCTGGACTGCGCCAACTGCGCCGCGAAAATGGAAGAGGCCATCAAAAAGATCGACGGAGTCCACGACGCCACCGTCAGCTTCATGGCCCAGAAAATGACCGTAGACGCGGACGACGCCCGGTTTGACGACATCATGAAAGAGGTCGTGGCCGTCTGCAAAAAGGTGGAGCCCGACTGCGTGATCAACCTGTAAGATCCAGGGCCCGCCTCCCGGCGGGCCCTTTTATTTCTCCTGACGGAGGTGCGCTATGAAAAACCTCACCCGCAAGCAGCGGAAGATGCTGTATCGAATCCTGGCGGCGGCTGTCCTGCTGATCGCCGTCAAGCTGCTGCCTGTCTCCGGCTGGACGGCCGGGGCCCTGTACCTGGCCCCCTACGCCGTCATCGGCTGGGACGTCCTCTGGAAGGCCGTGCGCAACATTTTAAACGGCCAGGTCTTCGACGAGAACTTCCTCATGGCCCTGGCCACCGTGGGGGCCTTCGCCACCGGCGAATACGCCGAGGCGGTCTTCGTCATGCTCTTCTACCAGACCGGCGAGCTCTTCCAGGACTACGCCGTGGGCCGCTCCCGCCAGTCCATCGCCGCCCTGATGGACATCCGGCCCGACGTCGCCAACCTGGAAACGGAGGACGGCTCCCTGGAGGAAGTCGACCCGGAGGACGTGGAAGTCGGGTCCGTCATCGTGGTGAAGCCCGGCGAGCGGGTCCCCCTGGACGGCGAGGTCCTGGAGGGCTCCTCCGCCCTGGACACCGCTGCCCTCACCGGCGAGTCCGTGCCCCGGGACGTGGGCCCCGGCGACCCGGTCATCAGCGGCTGCGTGAACCAGTCCGGCCTCCTGCGGGTAAAGGTCACCAAGCCCTGCGAGGAGTCCACCGTGTCCAAAATCCTGGACCTGGTGGAGAACGCCGGGGAGAAGAAGGCCGCCAGCGAAACCTTCATCACCCGCTTCGCCCGGTACTACACCCCCTGCGTCGTCATCGCGGCCACGGCCCTGTTCCTGGTTCCCACCCTCGCCCTGGCGCTGATTCCGGCGGGGTCTCAGCCCGCCTTCCTGGCGGGGACGGATTGGACCGGCTGGCTTCACCGGGCCCTCATCTTCCTGGTCATCTCCTGCCCCTGCGCCCTGGTCATCTCCGTGCCGCTGAGCTTCTTCGGCGGCATCGGCGGGGCCAGCAAGTGCGGCATCCTGGTGAAGGGCAGCAACTACCTGGAACTCCTCTCCCGGGCGGAAACCGTGGTCTTCGACAAGACGGGCACCCTGACCCAGGGGAGCTTCACCGTCACCGCCCTGCACCCGGCCCAGGGCGTCACCGAGGACGCCCTGCTGGAGGCCGCGGCCCTGGCGGAGAGCTGGTCCAGCCATCCCATCTCCGTCTCCCTCCGCAAGGCGTGGGGCCGGGACATCGACCCCAACCGGGTGACGGACGTGGAGGAAATCGCGGGGCACGGCGTACAGGCCAAAGTGGACGGCAGAGCCGTCTCCGCCGGCAACAGCCGCCTGATGGAACGGGAGGGCGTTCAGTGGGAGCCCTGCGATTTGCCGGGCACCATCGTCCACGTGACGGTGGAGGGGCGCTACGCCGGGCACATCCTCATCTCCGACCTGCCCAAGCCCGAGGCGAAAACCCTGGTAGAGGGCCTGAAAGCCGCGGGGGTGAAAAAGGCCGTCATGCTCACCGGGGACGCGGAGGCCGCCGCGAAAGCCGTGGCCCGGGACTTGGGGATCGACGAGTACCACGCCCAGCTCCTCCCAGCGGACAAGGTGGAGCGGGTGGAATCTTTGCTTGCGAAGAAATCCCCGGGGGCGGCCCTGGCTTTCGTGGGGGACGGCATCAACGACGCCCCGGTCCTCACCCGGGCGGACGTGGGCATCGCCATGGGAGCTCTGGGCTCCGACGCGGCCATCGAGGCCGCGGACGTCGTGCTGATGGACGACAACCCGGCGAAAATTGCCACGGCCATGCGCATCTCCCGGAAGACCCTGCGCATCGTCAAGCAGAACATCTGGTTCGCCCTTGGGGTGAAGGGCGCGGTGCTGCTGCTGGGGGCCTTCGGCGTGGCGACTATGTGGGAGGCGGTCTTCGCCGACGTGGGCGTGGCCTTCCTCGCCATCCTGAACGCCATGCGCTGCCTCCACGTGGAGGAGTTCAAGAAGTGAACACGAACGCCGGACGGGAACTCCCGTCCGGCGTTTTTTCATAGGGCCGAAGAAGCCCGCTCCTCCAGAAAATAGCGCCTCGTCGTCTCCGCGTCGGCGGCGATCTGGGCCCGGAGGGCGTCCAGGGAGTCGAAGCGGATCTCATCCCGCAGGTGCTTGTAGAACTCCAGCCGCAGATTTCTCCCGTACAGGTCCCCCCGGAAGTCCAGCAGACACGCCTCCACCGTCACGTCCGTCCCGCTGTTCACCGTGGGCCGGGTGCCCACGTTGGTGACGGCGGGGCAGCTCCTCCCGTCGGCAAAGTAGGCCCGGGTGACGTAGACCCCGTGGCTGGGGACCAGCACGTGGGGGGGCACCGGCAGGTTCGCCGTGGGGAAGAGCCGGGAGGACCCCAGGCCCCGCCCGTGGCGGACGGTCCCCGTCAGCGTGTGGGGGTGGCCCAGGAAGCGGTTCGCCCGCTCCACCTGGCCCATCTCCACCAGGCGGCGGATGTAGGTGGAGCTGACGGTAACCCCGCCGATCTCCACCTCGGGGATGATGTCGCAGCCCAGGCCCAGAGCGGCGCACTTCTCCATCAGAAGCTCCGGCGTGCCCTGATTCTTGTGGCCGAAGCGGTGGTCGTGGCCCGCCACCAGGTGGACGGCGTGCCAGCGGCCCACCAGCAGGGTCTCCACGAAGTCCTCCCAGCTGGTGGTCATCATTTCCCGGTCGAAGGGGGCCAGGATGACCTCCTTGATGCCGTAGAGCCGCCTCACCAGGTCCCGCCGGTCCTCCGGGGAGTTGATGAGGGGGCAGGGAATCCCGGTGACCACCTCTTTCGGCGGCCGGTCGAAGGTGAAGACGGCGGGGGTGCAGCCCCGGCGGGCGGCCTCCTCCGCCGTGCGCCGGAGGAGGGCGGCGTGGCCCAGGTGGACTCCGTCAAAGAAGCCCAGGGCAATCACACGTTCTTTCATACTACGCTCCAAAGAAATTTTTGATGGATGTCAGCTCCCCATCCCTGGCCCGGGACAGGCAGAGGAACTCCCCCTCCCGGCCATAGACCCGGTAAGTACCCTCCGCCGTCCCCGGCAGGGTGATGGGACTGCCGCAGCGGACCCTTTTTTCCTGTCCCGGGGACCGGACCGTTAAAGCGGGATACCCGGCGAAGAGGCTGTCCAGGGGCCGGAGCAGGGCTTCCCCCTGTTCCTGCACCTCCTCCAGAGTCACCGCGTCCGCCAGGGTGAACCCCGCCGCCATGGTCCGCCGGAGCTCGTACAGCGCCCCGCCGCAGCCCAAGGCCTGTCCCACGTCGTGGCACAGCGTCCGGATGTAGGTCCCCTTGGAGCAGCGGCAGCGGACGCGATAGTCCGTCCCGCTCTCCGCCTCCAAAAGCTCCAGCTCATAGATGGTGACGGGCCGGGGCTTCCGCTCCACCTCTTTTCCGCGCCTAGCCAGCTCGTAGAGTTTCTTCCCCTGGATTTTCACGGCGGAATACATAGGCGGGATCTGCTCAATGTCCCCCCGGAATTTTCCCAGGGCGGCCTCCAGGTCTTCCCGGCCCGCCGTCACGGGGCGGGTCTCCAGCACGGAGCCCGTCACATCCTGGGTGTCGGTGGTCACCCCCAGCCGGAGTCCCGCCAGGTACTCCTTCCGCCCATTCTCGGCGAACTCCACGGCCCGGGTGGCCCGGCCCACGAAGACCGGCAGCACCCCCGTGGCCATGGGATCCAGGGTGCCGCCGTGGCCCACCCGCTTCTCGTGGAGGAGGCCCCGTATCTTGGCGCACACGTCCATGGAGGTCCACCCGGCGGGCTTGTCGATGATGAGTATCCCGTTTGGCATGGGAACCTCCTGATTTACAGAGTGAAGTCCGGGACCACCTGGGCGATGGCCTCCAGCATCCGCCGTTTCGCCTCCTGGAAGGGGGCCTCCACGGTGCAGCCCGCGGCGGCGGCGTGCCCTCCGCCCCCCAAGAGGGCGCAGGCCTTCGTGGCGTTGACCCGGGGCCCGGTGCGGAGAGAGAATTTCCACACGTCCGGCCGGAGCTCCCGCATGGTAACGGCGCAGTCCACTCCCTCGATCTGCCCGCCCAGGGCGGAGAGGTCCTCCGCGTCGGTCTCCGTGGCCTGAACCTTTGCGATGAGGGACAGGGGGACGGCCAGCACGGCCACCCGCTCCCGGTCGTGGTACTCGATCTCGCTGAGCATGGCGGCCTCCAGGGCCAGGCGCTTTTTCGTCTTGGTGCGGAAGAAGGTCTTGTTCACCGCCTGGAAATCAATGCCCGTCTGAAGCAAGGCCGCGGCCACGGCGTGGGTGCGGGCGGTGGTGTTGTTGTAGGCGAAGCAACCGCAGTCCGTGGAGATCGCCACATAGAGGGGCAGGGCCGTCTCCGCCGTGATGGGCCCCAGCTCCGCCAGGACGTCGTAAATAATCTCCCCCGCCGCGGCGGCGGAGGGGCGCGCCAGGTTCTCTTTGCCGAAGCCCTCGAAGGACGGGTGGTGGTCGACGGCCAGGTCCACCCGGTCCGCATAGGGCCTGGCGTTCTCCGGGAACAGGTCCGTTGTGGCGATGTCTACGGAGACCACCCTGTCCGGTCGGAAGCCCCCGGGGGCGGCGTAGGGGAGGAAGTAGGAGGCCGTTGTCTCCGTCAGCTCCGGGTTTGGCAGCAGATAGGCCGTCTTCCCCAGGCGGCGGAGCCCCGCGCACAGGGCGGCGGCGGAGCCCACCGTGTCCCCGTCGGGCCGCACGTGGGTTAAAATCAAAACGTTGTCGAAGGACCGCAGCCGCCCTGCGGCCTCCCGCACGGTGAGGGCCGTCATTCCTCCGCCTCCGGCCTGGGGCCCCGGGCGGCGTCCTTCTCCTCCTCCCGGCGCAAAAGCTCCAGGATGTGGGCCCCGTGGGAGATGGAATCGTCGCCGGTGAACTGGAGCTCCGGCGTGTAGCGGAGCTGGAGGGCCTGCCCCAGCTCCCGGCGGAGGAAGCCGGAGGCGGACTTCAGGCCCTTGAGCACATCTTTCTCCTGGTCCTTGTTCAAAACGCTGACATAGACCCGGGCATAGCGCAGGTCGCCCGTGGTGTCCACCCGGGTGATGGACACCATGCCGGTGCCGGAGACCCGGGGATCCTTCAGGCGGCGGAGCTGCTCCGCCAGCTCCCGCTGGATTTCGTCGTTGATGCGGTTGATTCGATTCGAGGCCATAGCTGTTCTCCTTCTCTAATAAAGGCGGCGGTCAGCCCGCCGCCTTTATTGTGTGTCTCACTGAGGAATTTCCTCCATGGTATAGCCTTCCACAATGTCGCCTTCCTTGATGTCGTTGAACTTTTCGATGGTCAGTCCGCACTCGTAGCCGCTGGCCACTTCCTTGGCCGCGTCCTTGAAGCGCTGGAGGGAGGCGAGCTGGCCCTCGTGGATCACGATGCCGTCCCGGACCAGGCGGATGGAGCAGTTGCGGACGATCTTGCCGTCCTGGACGTAGCAGCCCGCCACGGTGCCCACGCCGGAGACCTTGTAGGTCTGCCGGACCTCCGCGTGGCCAAGCAAAGCCTCCCGGTACTTCGGGGCCAGCATGCCCTTCATGGCGGCGGTGATTTCGTCGATGCAGTCGTAGATGACCCGGTACATCCGCATGTCCACGTTCTGCCGCGCCGCGCCGTCCCGGGCGGCGGCGTCCGGCCGGACGTTGAAGCCCACGATGATGGCGTTAGAGGAGGAGGCCAGCATGACGTCGGATTCGTTCACCGCGCCCACGCCGCCGTGGATGACCCGGACGTTGACCTCGTCGTTGCTGAGCTTCTCCAGGGAGGCCTTGACGGCCTCCACGCTGCCCTGAACGTCGGCCTTGACGATGAGGGCCAGCTCCTTCCGTTCGCCGGCCTGAATCTGGTCGAAGAGGTTCTCCAGGCTGACTTTCTGCACCGGGGCGGCGGCCTTGGCCCGCTCCTCGGCCTTCCTCTGCTCCACCAGCTCCCGGGCCATCCGCTCGTCGCTGACGGCGAAGAAGGGGGACCCGGCGGTGGGGGCCTCGCTGAGGCCCGCGATCTCCACGGGGACGGAGGGGCCCGCCTCGGTGAGCCGCCCGCCCTTGTAGTCCAGCATGGTCCGGACCCGGCCCACGGCGGTGCCCGCGATGATGATGTCCCCCTGCTTCAGCGTGCCGTTCTGGACCAGCAGGGTGGCCACGGGGCCCCGGCCCTTGTCCAGCCGGGCCTCGATAACGGTGCCCTGGCCCGCCCGGTTGGGGTTGGCCTTCAGCTCCGCCATTTCGGCGGTGAGGGTCACCATTTCCAGCAGGTTGTCGATGCCGATGTTTTTCTTGGCCGAGACCTTGCAGCAGATGGTCTCCCCGCCCCAGTCCTCGGGAACCAGGCCGTGCTCCGTCAGCTGCTGCATCACCCGGTCCGGGTTGGCGTTTTCTTTGTCGATTTTATTGATGGCCACTACGATGGGGATATTGGCCGCTTTTGCATGGGAGATGGACTCAATGGTCTGGGGCATAATGCCGTCGTCCGCCGCCACCATCAGGATGGCGATATCCGTCACCATGGCGCCCCGGGCGCGCATGGAGGTAAAAGCCTCGTGGCCCGGGGTGTCCAGGAAGGTGATGGGCTTCCCGTTCACCTGGACCTGATAGGCGCCGATGTGCTGGGTGATGCCGCCGGCCTCTCCGGAGGCAACCGACGTGTTCCGGATGGTGTCCAGCAGGGAGGTCTTGCCGTGGTCCACGTGGCCCATGACCACCACCA
>CATNDJ010000042.1 GCA_950097265.1 uncultured Oscillibacter sp. | reverse complement strand
TTCCGTCCCTTTCGCTTGAATCCCTTGCGGTTTGTGGTTGCGGAGTACTCCCTAAGTAAAATATTTTTCCATCTAAATTTCCTCCAATTCGTTCAGCACGGCCCACCGGCGGCGCCGTGAAAGGCTCCGGCGGGCAGCGTCCATTCCTGCTGTTCTACATCCGCCACGGAGAACTCGCCGCTGGTCAACTGACGCAGCGCCTGCGGGTCGTCGTGGCAAACACAGCTTTTCGCGCTGCCGACGTACTCCGCCAGCGGTTTCTTGTTGTCCAGGGTGAAGCCCAGGACCCGTTCGTCCTCCTCTACCTCCACGAACCGCTCCGGGAACAGTTCCCGGATTCCGGCCCAATGGGCGGGCAGGCTGAAAATGCACATCATGCAGGAGCAGCGGTTCCACCCGGCGGCGTAGCAGGGGTGCGGCGCAATACGCCATCGGCGGATGATGTCCCAAACCTGGGCTTCGTCCCAGTCGATGACGCTCCGCCACTGGTGGACCAGCCTATGGGCCTTCGCCGTGGCGTTGGTCCGGTGGACCTCCATCTCGTTGTACTTGGACCGTCCGGCGCTCTCCTGGCGGCGTTCGCCGGAAACTACCAGGATTTTGACATTTTGCGCCAAAGCGTCAATATCGGCGTACAGCTTGCTCTCCACCTGGGCCTTGAGGGAACCAGAGCACCAGCGGCCTTGATGGCATCCGGATTTCGCCGGGAGCTTCAGGCGCTGGCCGTCCCGCTTCAGCAGGTCCAGGTTTCGGATGAGGCTGTCGCCCACCTCCCGTTTGAGGTTTGGGGAGCAGTAGCGGCCATTGGCGATAGAACCTTTGGAGGGAAACCGCTGGCTGCTTCCCATAGACTTCAATTCTTCCAGGTCCAGATTGCGGATAACGGTATCCGCAACCATGATTTTGAGGATGGAACTGCACCAGCGGGCAGCCAGATTGCCGCTCTTGGCGGGGAACTTCATGCGAAGGCCCATGCCCTCCAGCTCCTCCCGCTCCAGATCGTCCAGGATTTTTTCCCGGAGCTGAGCGGAGCGGACCTGCTTTTCAGACAGCGGACACTCCAGCGTCTCGCCGCTGAGCGGGTCCACATACTGGATGGGCCAGCTTGCGCCGACGCGGTAGACCTCACCCCAGAAGCCGTTGACCCGCCAGGATACCCGCAGGGTAATGCCCAGGTATTCCGCCACGGCCCGGACGTAGTTCTGCGTCACGGGCCAATCCATTTTCCGGGTGGGATGCCCGCCGTCGATGTCGTGGTGCCAGAGCTCCATCTTCTCCCGAGGTACGCCCCGCTCCAGCAGGTCCAGAACGCAGGCGAGGCTGTCCTTGCCGCCGGAGAACAGGACGATGATCTTGTCGTAGTCCTCCAGGGGCAGGAGACGGTCCAAGAAGATTGCCTCCATATGGGCTGAGTCCTTCCGCCCGGGCAGCATCGGGGTTTGACCGATACCGCTGCCATAGACGGCACGGGCAGGCGGCTCAGGCGGCTGGAACAGGGTCATTTGTTCGTACATAACACCTCCAGAATAAAAGGGAATCGAAGCGGCACAGCTCTGTACCGCTTCGATTCGTAAGTTTGGATGGGATTCAGCAGATGAAAACCATCAAAAGAAGTCATCCCAAATTACGGCCCGGAACAGACAGTAATCCGCGTCATAAAGGCTCATGTAGTCCAAAACATCCTTCTCAGTCTGAAAACAGTTGAAACTGATACGCCGCCTGATATAAGAGCGGCCCTCCGCCCTTTCACGGAAATACCAGTATCCGCCTTTCCGCGGATACACTTTTTTGAGCCGCTTTTCTCCCGGGAGGGACAACGAAAACGTCAGCGATTCATCGCCCCGCTCCGCATGGACCAGGGGAAAGGTCTCCGCGTATAGCTTCTTCTGGCTTTTGTCGACAAAGCCCCTTCTGTCAGGCAGCCGGGGGCAGCGGCCCGAGGTATAGGTAAAGTCACGGCGGTCACGCTGGTACTTGCCGCGGCTGTGGCAGACGGAGGCCATATCACACTTTCCGCATTCTACTTTGCCATATGGCGGGGGAAAATAATGCTGGTTATCCATAAGCGTTCCTCTCAATACCAGATGAGGTTTATACCTCCAACAGCTTTGATCCGGTCCATGATCTCGTCAACCTTTACCCGATTTTGAGGGAGTGTATCATCGGCATTCCAGGCCCGGATCAGTTCTTCCAGTTTTCTGTCCGCTGTGGGGACGCAGAACGAGCAGCAGAAGTTATATAGCGGCTGCCCCGTATACTCCTCATAGACGCTTTTTTCTCCCAGCGCCACCAGCTTGTGATCTTCGCCGTGGAAATTCACATTCCCCAGGAAGGCCGTCCCGTGCATCAGCTTCATTGCCTCGATCATCTGCCGGTTCAGATCGTTATACACGTCGTCCGCCTCTCTCAACGCGCCCCAGCCGCCGCTTTGGCCCATGTGCCGGAGCTGCCGCCGTTCTGCAAGCGCGAACCGGACGTGACCCTCCAGCGCCTCCTTCCAGCGGCTGTCCCGGAGATCTATCTGGCCATGATTGGCAAAATCATAGCTGACACGTCCATTCACGTCGCTGTTTTCAAAGGTCCAGAACGGGACGCAGCGGACATATCCCTGTACAGTCTTGAGCGCCCCGCTCTCCATAAGGACGGGGATAGACTGCGGGCCGGATCGCTGATCGGCTTTCTTGTTATACTCGTAATCCTCTTTGAGATAAAACAAGGCCGTATTCCTGGCGTCCAATTTCTCTTGATAATCCACCTGGGTCACGGCAACATCGAGCTTGGCCGCAATTTCAGCCAAGGCCGTCCTCTGCTGTTCGAGGGCCGGGGTACCACGGCAAGGGCTGCCAATGCCGGGGCTTTCGCGTGAGATGTCGGATTCGCGGAAGGAAAGCGCCAGCAGGTCATGCCGGGTAAAACCGAGGTCAAACAGGGTTTGAACTACGCTGTAGATTTGACGGCCCGATTTCTCCACCATATCATTGACCAGCGTGTTCAGCAGTTCTTGTGCTCTTTCTTCATTCATAGGCGATTCCTTTCTCATTCCGATGTAAAATAAATACGGCCATGATTGTCATACCGCATTTCCTGCCTCTGGATTTTCAGAAGAAGCCTATAGGCGTCCCGCAGGTGTTCCAAATCGAAATAGCCGAAGTGGCAGTCTCCAAAGGGGATGCCCAGCTGCTTTGACAGCCAGGAATAGAGGTCCCGCCGTTTCTTCCGCGCTTTCGGCTTCCCCTGCCAGAAGGGATCAAACAAGCCGTGGCACAGCCTCTTTCCCTTGCGCATACGTTCGTCCGCCAGCAGTCCCAGGGCCTCCTTGGGCCGGGGTTTATGGGTCCCGACAAATGCGCCGCATTTTGTACAGAGGCAGTCTTTTCTGCGCGGTGCTGAAGCTGGCGGAGGAAAACGGCGACTTTGAGAAAGCCCGTCCCATTCTGGACTATGTGCTTCCCGAGGTAGCACCGGCCGCTTCCGTATTCCCGCCCGTAAATCTCCGCGTTGCTGGTGAAGATGACCTTACCGCCGCAGAGATTGCAGACTTTCGGGTACTTGTCGATCATATCTGTTCCCAATCCTCTTTTTGCAAAGAGGAAACATCTTCGGAGAACTCCGCTTCCGTTTTGCCATGGAAGGCCAGCAGCCTGCGTACCCGCTCCTGTACCTCCGGCCTGATATCGTCCGGCCACTCTCCGGCGCAGGCGATATAGGAGGTCATGAAGCTGTAGGGTTCCGCCCCGTTTTCAAGGCAGTCCTTGCAGTAGGCAAAGGTCCCCGGCCCCATGGTCGAGGCACAGTCGGCAACCCGGGTTTCTTTTCCGCAAACATCGCATTTGCCGGTGTATGCGTGCTTATCAAAATTGGACATAGAATGTTCCTCCATTTCTTGAAGCTCTCAGCTTTTCGTAAACACGTTCAGGTACATGTTATAATCCTGTCTCCGGGTGATGAGCCTGATCCAGAAGTCGCAGGTCTCCCCCTCCAGGTAAAAGTTATACTCCTGCCGGAACTGCCAGTCCACGCAGGCTTCCGGGTGGGCCTCGCAGAGCCGGGTCAGCGTGGGAAGGTCTTTCAGCGCGTCCGCGGCGGTCAGGGCCTCATACACCCGGTCGATCTCCGCCTTGATTTCCGCTGTGGCCAAAGCCGGATGGCAGGGCCAGGCGGTATTCCACCAGCGGCGGCCGTCGTGGTCGGCCCGAAGGTGTCCGATCTTTTGGCGGGGCACATTGGTAAATCCGTCCTCGCTGCGCTCCAAATCCTCAAATACCTGGGGAAAGGGGCACTCCGTTTTCAAGCGTTCCAGAATGTTATCCTTCATGCGTTTCTCCTTTCCTCTTCTTTCAATAATTTCTGTATTTTCCAAAGTTCAACTCGTGAATAATTTCCTCGATTTTTTTATCATCATCCCAACGCAGGTAGTAGCTGGGGCTCCCTGGGGCATTGCGGATGGTGACACGCATCTCTCCGTTCTCCACCATAAACAGGATGGAACGCCGTCGGGCGCAGACCATCGCTAAATTACCAAGCTGCTTCATTTACATTGCCTCCTTCTGATTTAAGCCGCAATCCGAATTTTTCAATACGGATTAACCTCTTACCTGACAAAGCGCAGGCTCATAAAGGTATAGTTCATCAAACTCAGAGCCTGCCACTGGCGGCGGGAGGAATGCTCCTCCCGCCAAGCGTTTTTCAGAACGGCAGCTCGCCGTCCTCCTCACCGATTTCCGCAAAGGGGTTAAACCCCTCCGGCAAATCGTCAGCCCTTCCGCCATAAGGTGTCGGTGCGCCCTGGGCTCCCTGGTCCTCCTTGGGCCTGGAGTCGCCGAAGTAGACGTTGTTTGCCACCACCTCGGCTCTGCGGCGCTTGCCGCCCTCCCGGTCAGTCCAATCCCGAATCTGGAGGCGGCCCTCCACCACGGCCATGCGGCCCTTGGCGAAATACTTGCTCACAAACTCCGCCGTGCTCCGCCAGGCCACGATGTCCACGAAATCCGTTTCCCTCTCGCCATCCTGGGCCTTGAAATCCCGGTCGCAGGCGATGGAGAAGGATGTGACGGCGGTCCCGGCCTGGGTCCGTCTCAGTTCCGGGTCATGGGTCAGACGGCCCATAATCACAATTTTGTTCAGCATAGACGTTCCTCCTCGCTTTTTACTGCATCGCCGCCAACTGCTCCAGCGGCACATGGGTGAAGTTAATGATCTCACTGGCCTGCCGGTTGATCTGCTCCAGGTCCGCCAACAGCCCGTCCGTCAAGGTCCGTTCGCTGTCGGACTGGGCGGCGTTCGCCAGATCCTGCTGCATACCGTACAGCCGCACCAGTTCGCCCCGCAGCTTCTGCAAAGCCCTGGTGGCGATGCTGGGTTTGGAGGCATCCTGCCGGGCGGCGTCAAAATCGCCCTGGGCCTCCAGCGCCATGGCGCGGATGCCGTTCACCTTGTCCTGCATGGGGTTGACGCACATGCGGTTCAGCGTGACCTCCACCGTGGGCCGGTCTCCCGGCTTCTGCCAGAGGTAGTTCTTCAGCACCAGCAGGTCGATGGGCTCTACGGACGTGTGGCCGGAGAGCCACGCCTTGGCCTGGGCGATGGGGTAATAGTTCAAATATTTCCGGTCGGACACCGGAACGCCGCCCTTTCGCAGTTCGCAGAGAATATCATCCGCCAGTTCATTGACGGAATCCGGCACCGGAATGGCCGAGACCTGTTCCTGCATCTGCTTCAGTTCTTCCAGGGTGAAGGAGGCGCTGATCTGGCCGGAACGCCCGGCCTGCTTGTCCCGCAGGACAGCCAGCCGTTTGGCCCGGTCCGAAATGTTCTCCGTCACCACCTTCAGCTCCAGGCGGTCGTACAGCGCCTCCAGAATCTTCTCCTGGGGGTCCGCGAAGTTGGGAATCTCGTTGGACGCCGCGAAGAAGGAGATAGTGGGGATGGGATATGTACGGCCCTCGTTGGTGTACTTTCGCTCGTTCAAAGCCGTCAGCAGGGAGTTGAGCACCCCGTCGTTGGCCTTGAAGCATTCGTCCAGGAACACGATGTCCGCCTCCGGAATCTTCCCGGCGGTATTCACTTGCGGTTCGCCGCCGTGTAACTCCGCCAGGGCCTTCCGGTGATGCTCCATCTGTTCCGGCAAGTCCCCGACGCCCTGGCCACTGGAGAGCTGGGCCCTCAAGCGGTCCCGCATCCGTTGGTACTGCGGGTCCTGCTCCAACACATTCCGAGGCACGCTGCCGGGAATCAGGCTGGAGAGGTCGACGCGGCCGAAAAGCTGTTCTTCGTCCGTCTGCTTGGAGAGCAGGCGCTCAAACTGCCGCGCGCCGGTGATCCGGCTGCGGAAGGCGTTGATGGCGTAGCTCTTGGCCTGGCCCGGCGCGCCCAGGAGAAAGAGGTTCTTCCGGGTCAGCAGGGCGACGGCGATGAGCTCCACCAGCTCTTCCCGCTCCGCCACTTGGGCGTTGACGTCGGCGCAGACGGCCAGCATTTTGTCTTTGAGTGTCATATGGCTCCTCCTCGTACTACATACAAAATTTGTAACAATCCAGATCCTCCACGTCGTCCCGCTGGGTGAACAGCGCGTCGGGCGTTATCGCGTTATATGCCTCGATCAGTGCAACGTGCTCCCGTTCCGCCAGCCAGTCCCGGGAGCTGCCTCCCAGGAAGCGGTAGTGCTGGACCTCAACGGACAGACCGCTCAGGCCGAAGGAACGAACACCGGCATAGCGGTCCTCGTTCTTCAGCAGCTCCCGCATGTCGTATTCGTCCGGGTGGCCGCTTTCGTAGAGGACTGTATTCATGCCGGCTTTCCAGTGGAACGAGACTTCGGAAAATAACAGGCTCACTCAGATCTCCTCCATTCAAATACAGTCTTTCATGTGCTCCTCATAGCACGCCGGACAGGCGATGTTGTGAGGGGGCCGGTAGCCAACGGCCTTCAGCAGCCGGGCGAACAGCAGCGCGTCCCGCTTCGATTGGAAGGTATAGACGTTCATATCACAGCCGCCGAGGCAGCAGTGGTCCGTCACGACCTCCCAGCCGGGGTCGGGCTCCGCTTCGCGCACATGGAACCGCGCCGCATGTCCGAGCTGTTCCATCGGCTCATTCAGAATCGCGGCAAAGACATCCCGCAGTTCCGAGGGCTTTTGCTCCAGGTCGAATTTGTCCGCCCTCGCTTTTTTGAGCTGGAACTGCAAATAGCTGATGTCTCTCCGGTTCCTCTCCAGCTTTTCCCGCAGATCATAGGTCTCGCCGCCAGGAAAAAACCGATACTTTCGCAGCCTTGCCAAGCGGGCCAGCCGTGTAAGCATTTGCTTTATCATGCCGCCGCAAGCTCATGGCAGCCGTCCAGGGACACCACTGCGCCCCGCAGGTCACGGGGGGCGCCGGTGAAGCCATAGCGGCTCCGGCTGTCCTTGCAGTTCAGCAGCTCATACTGAAGCTGGGCATAGATGTGCTGGTCCAGCTTGCCCTTCTCGGGGTCGAAACCCTCCACGCAGCGGATCAGGCGGATGGCCAGCTGCTGGTACACGTCATCGTAGTCCAGGTGTGCCGCTCGCATAAGTCCATGGTTCCGGCGAATTACGGCGTCAATACGGTAGAGGTTTTCCTCCACGATTCGGTTGCGTTCGTCAAAAGAGTAATTGTTTTTCATATCAAGTTCCTTTCCGTATTTCGGGGGACCAGAAGCGGCAAAGGCCCCGCTCCTGGTCCTCCATGAACATGTCGGAGGTATAGTCCGGCGAATTGTACTCCGGGCTGCGGCATTTCTGCCGCAGCCGGAGGCCCTCGCTCTCCATGAAAGAATGAGCGCAGGTGGCGCAGTTCTTTTCGTCTTCCCGCAAACTCAGTCCTCCTCCAGCTTGTTTTTCCTGGCGATCTCGGCCCTGAACGTGGAGACAAACTGAAAGCCCCGCTCCGTTTTGTAGAAGAAGGCGGGCTTCAGCCCGTCGTCAATCTCCAGGACCTGATACATCTCCACGGGGTTTTCAAGAATCCCCTCCGTCGGGTCAAGCGTCGTTTCACAGCGCGTCCAGAACTCCCGGGGAGACAAATCCGTGCGGCCCTCGCAGAGCAGGGCGTAACGGTGCTCCGTTGGAAGCAAAGTCTCGCCTATATCCTGGCACAGCCTGAAATGCAGCAATTCTTCGCAGTGGCTCTTGAATCCGTAGAGCCTCCATTCACAGGGGTTTTTCCGCCTGGGGCACCAGCCCGGCACGTATTTTTGGGGGTCGCTTTTCTTAAAACGACGGGCCTTTTTGCCGCCAAGACAGAACCGCTCGTTCATGTGCATCATGACGCCCTGTCTCCGCATAGGAATTGTGTCAGTATAACGGAAATCATGCTGGCACTCGTAACAAGTCGGTTTTCTCGGGCCGTTGCTCATGGCGTGCCTCCTTCCCCATCACAGGACAGCTCAGAGGACAGAATCTCAATCCGCAGGAAATGGGCGGCGGCATAGTCGGCCTCATAGACTTCCCAGCAGTCGTCCGACTGTTTTTCCGCGTCAAAACGGCTATCCAGGTTCTTCTTTTCCTCCCCAATCAGTTCCGCCAGCCGTTCCCGCGCCTGGTCAATTGAGCAATAGCTTTCCCAGGCAAACGGGTCAGGGAAGAAGCCACGGTCGGTATCCACCGCCGTTTGGACGATGGTATAAATCATCTAGGCCGCCTCCTTCTCATTTCTGCAAAGGTCAATGACCTTCTGGCATTGGTCCATCTCGAAGCCGCCGATATGGGCGGTGCTCATAGGCAGGTCCATCTCCTTCGCCAGCCAGCGGTAGGCGTTCCTCCGTTTCATGCCCCGCCGCTTCCACAGGCTGTCGAAAGCCCGGTGGGCCTGCACCCGCTTGCAGCGCAGCATCTCATTGGCAACCTTGCCCAGGGGCCGGTTCGTACCCTTGTGGCAGCCGACCCGCGCGCCGCAGTTCTGGCACTGGTAGATCATTTCGCCCTTTTTTCCCCGCCGCTCCGTATATTCGTCGTAAACGGCCTCAGCGGAAACCAGGCGGATCACGCCGCCGCAATAGCGGCAGATCGTCGGAAGAAATTCCGCTCCGCTTCGTCCCCGCCGCTTTGCGTCGAGGACTGCGCCCGCTTCATTCCTTCCTCCTCTCCCCACTGGACCCGCTTCGCTGGGCTCCAGCGGGGGCCCCTTTTTTTGAATCTCCAAACGCTCCCCTCCTTCTTACGCCGCCTTTTTGGCGGGCTGCTTCACCGTCTTTTTCTTTTCCTTCTTCTCTTTGACGACGGCGAACCCAGGCCGGACGCCGGTCTGCAAATAACAGGCGTCCTCCGCCTCCAGCGTCAGCATACCGCCCTGGGCCGCGCCCAGCTTTACCGTGCCGGACAGGGATCTCAGGCACGACATAAGCTGTTCGGAGAGATACCAGAACTCTCCCTGGGGCGTTCCCGTCAAAGGGATCACATCCAAAGGGGAAGAAATGGTTCCGTTTTCACCCTGACAGCGGAACGTCAGCCGCTGGCCGTCAAAAGTCAGGCAGACCTTCCCGCCCGCCTCTACACAGGTGGCGATTTCCAGGGCCTTCTTCAGCTCCGCTACCCCGGTGAGGACGACGAACTGATTCCGCACGCTGCCGATCAGGCCCTCCGCGTCAATGTAGTCCCCCTCCAGGAGGCGGGCGCTGTACGTGAAGTTCTCCTTCAGGAACACGATGGCCTTCCCGGTGGTGCCCACGCGAAATTCATCCTTGTCCGAGCAAAGCCGGGCCAGCTTCTCCAGAGAGAGGGCGGGAACCAGGAGGCTGACGTCTCCTGTGCTGCTTTCGTCCCCCTTGGCGGTGACGATGCAGCTCCCATTGCCCACAACGGCCCGGAGGCCGTCCCTGGTGAATTTCAGGTTGACGCATTTCATCAGCGGCTTGCTGTTGTCCTGGGCGGCGGCGAACACCGTCCGCTTTGCCATGCCGGGGATGCCGCTGACCTTCACCGTGTCCTCCGGGAAGGGAATCTCCAGCCTGGGGTAGCTGGCCCGCTCCCAGACGGGGACCAGATACTCCGCGTCGCCGCTGGAAAGACGCAGCTGCGGCCTGCCGGGAGTGTGCTCCAGGGTCACCGTGTCGCCCCCGAGCTTTTCCAGCATGGAGACAGCGAGGCGGGCGTTCAGCACAAAGGCGTCGCTGTCACAGGCCCCGCAGGGGAGCTTCTGCTCCAGCGTGACCTCCAGGTTGGTGGCCGTCATGGTGAGGACGCCGCTGGCAGCGTCCGTCTCCATAAGCAGCCCCTTGAGTACATCCAGCACAGAATCATGGGGAGCGACATTCTCTCCCCGCTTGGCCGCGCCGAGAAGTTCGGCACGGTTCATTGTAAATTTCAAAACAGCCTCCTTTACGCAACAAAGCCGAAGAGGGACAGCTGGTTTTCCACCTCCGTCCGCTTCTTCGGTTTCCGTTTCTTCTGCTCTTCTATGGATTTTTGCAGCAGGCCCTCATAAAGCGCCTGTTTTTCATTGCTGTCAGCGGACCGTGCGCTGGTCTCCGCCGGAGCTTCCGCCGCTGTGGCTTGCAAAATCTCTGCAATATCCGTGACTTCCGGGGATTCCGTAATCCGCGCCGCAGGGGCGGCCCGTTTTCGCTGAGGATTGATGACCGCCATTTTCTTGAACGCGGCGGCGATATCCTCCACATTGTCCTTGATGCCCAGGGCCAGTTCCTTCGCCATTTGGGAGGTCAGGTCCTTCACGTCGCTCATGGCGGCGAGGCCCTCCTCGGAGAATGTGCCCTCAATGATGCCCGCCACCGCCAGCTTGGAGGCCATCAGCTTCATAGCCTTGGCCTGCATGGTGTCGGCGTAGTAAAGCATATAGACCTCTACCCTCGGCGCCGTCTGGTTGATGCGCCAGGACCGCCGGGACGCCTGCCGCAGCGTGAACAGGTTATAGCCCATGCTGTAGAAAATGAGGGTGGTGAACGCGTTGAGGTCCAAGCCGGTCTCCACGCATTTAGGATTTGTGATCAGCACCTGGAGCCCGGAGTTCACCCGTTTTTCCACCCATGCCTCCCGCTTCTCCGGCGGAATCTGGGGCGTGAGAATCTCCGTGCGGATACCCTCCCGGGTGAGAAGGCCCATAAGCTTCTGCTGGGAATCCGTCCGGGTCCAGCTGGTGTAGATCAGCACCCGCTCCCCGGCGGCGATCTTCTCCCGCACGATTTCCAGCGTCTTTTCCTCCTTGGGGAGGATGGTGTCAAAGTCCGCCGTGTTTTCGGGGTGGACCAGCACGACCTTACCCTCACTAAGTGGATCAAGGATATCCGGCTGGTCATAGGGCTGGTCCGGGTATACCGTCAGCAGATTCAAATAGGCGGACAGCAGCTTGCTCGCCGCCTTCCGGTCGGATTTCAATATGCGCTGAAGGATGCTCTCCGCATGGCTGTAAGCCTTGGAAACCTTCTCCGGCATATTCAAGGGGACCGGTATCTCCTCATAGTCCGGCAGGTCCTTCCCCATATCCGACAGGGAGAGGAAGGCGGTGTACTCCAGCAGGAAACGGGAGAACACCAGCGGGGACACGCCGGGGAGCTTCTTGGATTTTGTCTTGCGCTTGGTGGTCCGGCGGTTGGAGTTGTAGTCCCCGTCCCTCACCTCGTAGGTGTTTTCCACGACGCCATATTCCGCGTCGAAGTCGCCGGGACGGCGGTAGGGCTTGCCGTCCTTTTGCATGAGGCCGGGCACGATGCGGTACAGCAGATGAAAAATGCCGGAGCTGTAACCGTTGATGAGGGTAGCCGTCATGCCCACAAACTGTTTCGCCGTACCGTAGATTTCCGCCATGGCGTCGCCCTGGCCGCTGGCGTTGTTGTACTCATGAAGTTCGTCCGCCAGGAAGCCGTTGATTTTTCCCCGCAGCTTTTTCTTGATGTAGGTACTGAGGGGAAAGCGGCGGTAAGCGCCCTTGACGGGATAATAGCCGCCGGGGTTTTCCGCGATGTTTCGCAGCTGATCCAGGATGGCCTCGTTTTTCGTGCGCCGCATATGGGCTTCCGCCCTGTCACGGTACACCCAGCCGTAGCCGCCGATCCGCGCCCATGGGAGCTGCCGCTCCGGGGTTACCGGGGCCCACAGCACCGCGCCGCAGCGGGGGCACTTGTGGTTCTGCTTGTGCTCCGTCTGGAAAAAGAATTGGTCCGCATTGACCATGTACCGGCTCCCGTCCCCGCTGATCTCCATTTGCAGGGGCTCCATGCAGTCCGGGCAGAGGAACGCCCGCCTGCGCCGGTTCCAGGTGACGGCGGGGTAGCGCATATAGCCGTCCCGGGCCTTCTCCTTGCTGAGGACCGCGAAGACGCTTTTGTCCCCGGCCTCGTACATGGCGCACAGCCGGTTCAGGTCCGCGACGCTCCGGACTACCATGGCATAGGTATCCGGCAGGGTTTCGCCAATCTCCCGTACCCACTTCTGGGTGACATGGGAGGGAGACATGATCACGTTGAAGGTCTTTTCCCTGCCCCTTCCACGCTGGGAAGCCCAGAAGCCATACAGCGCGCCCAGGGCAGTAGAGCCGATCTTCGTCTTTCCACTTCCACATTCCGCAATAATGAGCGCGGCGCTTTTGCGGTCCAGCTGGCGCTTGACGGCCTCCGCCACGGCAAGCTGGGCGTCGTAGAGGGAGTACCCGGCCTTTGACTGGATGTAGTCATTGACCGCGAGGACTTCCTCCGACAGAGGTTCCGACGCCGGGTCGAACAGGGGCTGGAACTGGTCCCGGATACGGTCCGCCACCGTGACGCCGAAGGTGTTGAGGTAGCTGGTGACGTTCGTCACGTTCTCAAAACCGTCCGGCTGGTCCGGGTCGCCGCCGGGAATGACGATATTGCCGTTTTCCAGGCCCCGCTCCAGGACTTCCACCACGTTCTTGTCATCCGGCAGAAGGTCCAGGACCCAGGCGTCCAAGCGCTCCTTGATGGAGTACACCTCCAGCGGGTGCAGGCTGCCCTGGTCGATCAGGGCGTCCAGCACATAATCCCGGAAGGCCGGGATCAGCGGCGCTGCGGTCTTTCGGTCCAGCTCCTCAAAGAGCCGGTCCCGGTCTCCGGCGGGACAGAAGATGTAGCATTTGCGGGGCTGCTTTTGTGCCTCCAGCTTTTCCGTCGCTTTCGCGGACTCTCCGGCCTCCTCCGAATCTTCGGAGTCTCCCTGTTCGTCCGCAGAATGTATGTCGTCGCCAGCCATGAGGGTCGCGGTGGCATACACGCCGTCGTGGGAGAGCTGCCGCTGGTAGCCCTTGGGCCTGCTTTTCAGGGACAGCGAGGTTTCGCCCTGGACGGCCTCGATTGCCGCGCCGCCGTAGATGGCGTCCGACATGGCCCGTACCATCTCCGGGTATCCGCCGAAGCGGACGGCGCTAATGATTTTGTCCTTTCCGTCGGTGTCCAGGATGATGGTGTCCGCGTAGGCGGTAAGCCGGACATCGGACTTGGGATCATAATAGGTAAGCTCGATCAGTTTACTGCTTGCCATTCATGCGCGTTCTCCTTTCTTTCTTGGGACAAAAAAAGGCCGCAACTGCCTACATCATAGGCAATTACGGTCTTTCCAATCCTTTATATTCCATTCCAGGCCGCTCAGGTGCGGCAAAAGGGCGCACTACGCCCCTTTCTTCGCCGTTCCTCCCTAACTTACTCCGCCCTAACTTACTCCGCCCTAACTTACTCCGCCCTAGAATACGGTTTCATTTTATCATCACGGAGAAATCTTGTATAGGTGAAGTTTTGTCAACTAACGTTTGCCGGAAACGGCTGGGCCCTTCGCACTTACCGGGCCCCTTTCTTCAAATTGCAATCCCGGCAGAGCATCTGGCAGTTGTCCGGCGTGGTGTGCCCGCCCTTGCTCCAGGACGTGATGTGGTCGGCGTGCATCTCCTCAAACTCAAATTCCTCCCCGCAGAGGGCGCATTTATGGCCCTGCCGCTGGTAAGCCGCCAGTGCGTCCCGGCGGTCAAAGGCCCGGATGCTCAGCTTCCGCTGGTCCCCCGTCAGCAGGTACTCGTAAATCCCGCTCTTCCGGGTCACGTCCTCGTCGCCCAGAAGCCGCTGGACCTCCCGCTCCAACGCCTTCGGGTCCAGGTCCGTCCGCTGGCCGTGCTCGTTGAACAGCAGGCCCCAGGGCAGGCCCTTCATCTCCTTCCGCTTTCTGGGGAAGATCGCCTGTACCCAGTCGATGACGGAACGAAAGTAATTCCAGAGCTGGACGGCGCTGGGGTCAAGCTGATGCCGGGCCATGCAGCCCTCGATGGTCAGCCCCTGGGCGGAGGCCGCCCAGAAAAGCGCCGTCTCCAGATACTCCTGCCGGATGGACGCGCCTTTCAGATAGTCCCCGGCCAGGGTGTCGGCGGCACAGCCCGTCTTGGAAAAATACCGCTTCGCATCGGAGGTCCAGGACCCGGCATAGACGGCGTTCCGCAATTCCTGGTCCGTGAGCTGTTCCCCCGCGATGTTGATGATGCGGAACCAGTCCAGCTTTTCCAAATCCGTCCCGTCGCAGACGTAGATAAACAGCTCGTAGTCCAAAAACCGCCGTTTCTGGTCGGCAGGCAGGTTGTAAAAATACTGGTTGTCCACGGAAAAGCCGCCGTCCACGTACTCGCACACGGAGACGGTGCGCTGCTGGCCGTCCAGCAGCTCATAAGAATCCTCCCCGGTGCGGCACCAGTACATGACGTTCAGAGGCAAGCCCTTTTTCACGGTGCGGATGACCTCGTCCCGCTGTTTGTCCTTATAGACAAATTCCCGCTGGTACTTCGGGCGGATATCCAGGCGCTCGCCGTAGCCCACCACGCCCTCCTCAGCGTCGTTGAAATAGCCCTCACAGAGCTCGCCTATGGTGACCTTGCGCTCCTCGATGGTCATGGACACTTCGCCTCCTCCGGGTGCTTGTTGCGAATAAACAAACGAGTATAAACAGTATGGGCAATGCCGTCCTCTGTGACATAGTAGCCGTATTGTACACGCCAAGTTTTATTTTGATTTTTATAAATGCGTTGCTTTTCTTCAGACGGCGGCGTGAAAAAGGTACATTCGTTTGTTGCCCATTCGATATCCCCTGTTCTGCCGAATATCTCAAATTGCTCAGGATTATAGCAGTTCATAAGCGTAATGGGCACAGCCATGACCCCGGAATAATCGCATGGGATTCGTCAAACTCCCGGTCATCCCAATGCCGCCGCTTTTCGTGGGAAAGATTCTCGGCCTTCCTCCTGCCCTGGTCGCAACACTCGGCCACTTCATCGCTGACTTCAACGGACACCGTGTGCCCATTGATTTTGATGGTGATCTCCATCATGTTTTCCTCCTGTTCAGATTTTGGTTTTGCGAAATCTGAACAGGGGCGGGGAGCGGCACCGGGGCTGGTTTTGTCGGTCTGGAAATATGAAAACGTCCGGACGGCATGAGACCGTTCGGACGCAGTTAGAAGCAATATAAACTTCCGTTACATGGTATAGTTCATCTTCTTGGGTGGAGTACGCCTGCATGAGGACCGGGATTTTTTTGACTGACAATCATTATGGGCGTTCCCGCCAGGCATAGAAAGCATAACGGCATCTTCCTAACTGCCGTTGGGCTTTCACTTGTCAGCACAGGCAAAAGAAAAGCGGCGGCTTTGAATAACCAAAACCGCCGCAGAAAATAGATTGAGCATAGAGAATCGGTCTGCCCAGCAGCGGTTTTTTTCTTTTCTGCCGCTGGGCAGACATTTTTCTGATTATTAAGTTGCGTGCTTTTTGCATCGGGTGGAAATCAAAACATACAGTGCGAACCATGCGACACAGTGGATTGCGAGGATACCAATATCTTTTATCGCCGTTCCCATATTCCCAGCAGACAGGGCCATGATACCGTCAAAGGCAGGCTGGGACGGTACAAGATTGCAAATGACCGCCAGCGGCCCGCTTACCCCAATCAGGGTGCATACAAGCGGCACGGCCAGGAACAGCAGCATGACGATCTTGATATAGACCACGCCGGTCATCAGGCCCTCGGAGAGTTTACCGATAAAGAGACCAATCAATGACGCCACGAAGGCCGACAGGACGATCAATAGCAACATCGTCTCCAAATGCAGTCCGGACATCCGGAAACAGATACACGCTGTTACAATGGAGGACAGGCTTCCAAAGAGAAATCCCACCACTACTTTCTGCAAAATGTACTGGCTGGGCGTCATGGGCAGGATCTCATTGACAAAAGCCACGCCGTCCTCCTTCTCGGAAATGATGTTCATGGCGTTGAAGGTACAGCCCATGAACATAGCCACGATCAGCACGGCAGGGATGAAAATGCCCTGCACACTTTCCAGAAGGTCGGGACGATCCAGTGTCTGAACTTCCACCTGTGCCGCTGTCTCCCTCCGCTCATAGAGGACCGGGAGGGTAGCCGCCGCCTGCTGGAAAATATCCAGCTCGTCCCCGGCAATGGCCGTTTGGAGGCTGTCCCCGTCCGTTTGTACGCCAATGACGTTGGTGGACGGCTCCCGGATGGCGGCGGTCAGCTCTTCTGGCGTTTCATAGGCCGTCACCGGGCCATACCGCTCCAGCCAAGTGATCGTCTGCGGGGACAGGTCGTTTTCCAGCACGCCGAAGTGCAGCTCGCCCAAACTGGACATATCAATGGAACCCATGAAATTCAGCGCCACCGCCACCAGGATGGGTAGCAGGAAAGTCATCAGGCAGAACTTATCCCGCAGAACGCTTTTCAGTTGATATTGTAACCCTTTCACGCCTTACCCCTCCTTCCCAATTTCCCGGTGGAACGCAAGCCGAACCGCCAGAAACAGCAGCAGGATCGCACCCACAGCGCTGGCATAGTAGACCGGCGAGATTGCCGTTCCGAAATAGGCGTTTTTCAGGCCCATGTAGACGTGATAGAACGGATGATAGCCGATCCAGTCAAACTTGATGGAGGTATTGGCGGATAAAAATACGGGGGTCGCGGCGAAAATGGCAATCACCAGATAGGCCAGCGTAAACTGCCGGAAATCCTTCAGCAGCAGGGCGCAGAGCAAACCTACCAGAGCCATCATCAGCGACAGGATGGCCGTCTGGAGCAAGACAGCAGACAGTATGGCCACTCCGTCCGCAATCCCCGTATTCAGCAGGGTAAGCAGTACCGCAAAGACTAAATCAGAGAGCAGGAACACCGCCAGCTTGGACAGCAGAAACAGGTCTTTCCGTACCGGAAGAATGGCGTGGACACGAATGACCCCCATGCCCTTTTCCTTGAACAGTACGGCGGCGATGCCCAAAAATCCCACAGCGGCCAGTTCAAAAAACAGCAGTTCGCAGGTGATCTCTTTCCTCGCCTTTTGTTCCGGCGTGTTTGTGCCAAGTACCTCCGGGGCAGGGTTTTCAGCAGGGTGGAGTAGGGACAGAGCGTAATCCGTCCGGTGACGGTCGATGGCCGCCGCCCCCTTGTAGACTACCACCCGCACGTCCCCGCCGCTGGCATCCAACCCTACGCCGTTGGCATCGACAAGCAGAGCGGCATCCATGTCCTCCATAGAGGAAACGGTCTTCACCAGGGGCGATTTTTCTGCCTGTGTCCCTGCTGGGTCGTACAGATAGACGTTGTAAGGCTCCATCTGCATGAAGCGGATATAGCCAAAGTTCACATAGGCCGTGTAGAGGGCCAGAAAGACGATTGCCATGAGGAAGAACTTCCCTGATGACAGCATCCGGCAGTCCTTTTTGAACAGGGCCAAAAAGCCTTTCCTCATCAGGACAGCCCCCTCCCTGTGTACTGGATGAACATATCTTCCAAAGTCGGTTCCTGGGTGTGGATGCTGATGATCTCGTCGTGGGCAAAGGGAATACCTGCTTCCAGTTCCGGGGCCTCTATGGTTTTCGTTTCCCGCTGTCCTTGATACAGATAGTCGATGACCACTCGGTGATTGCTGTTTTTCTCCTTCAGACGCTTGGGGGTGTCCAGGGCCACAATGTCCCCATTGGAGATGAACGCTACCCGGTCGCACAGCAAGTCAGCGTCCATCATGTTATGAGTAGTCACGAAAACCGTTGTTCCCTTTTTGCGCTCCTGCTCAATGATTCTGCGGAACAGCACCGCACCAGATGGGTCAAGGCCGCTGGTGGGTTCGTCCAGGAACAGCAGCCGGGGATTGCTCACCAATGCCCGCGCCATGCTCACCCGCTGACGCATCCCCTTGGAGTAGGAGGACACCGG
>CATNDJ010000041.1 GCA_950097265.1 uncultured Oscillibacter sp. | reverse complement strand
TGTTGGAGTTTTGAGTTTAGTAGTAGGAGTATATCCCATTATTCGGGATATTTTACACAAAAGAGGACACAAAGAAGGTGATACACAAAAAAAGAAATCACCGACTACTTCTATCCCTGCGGAAGAAAAACAGCAATGCACAAAAGTTTGTGAAGACTCAAATGTAGAATCTCAAGGAGAATGAAGCCTAAAACTGGTCTGCCCCTTTCTGTAATTGCTACAGAATATGTGCCCCCACCTCCAAAGATGCCTGTACCTAGAAAAAACCGCTCGACAAAAAACGGAGATGCGGAGGACCGTAGCCCTCCGCCTTCTCATGTTTTCGCCGCTCTCAAGGTCATCACCGCCGCCTGGGCCCGGGTACAAAAGGCGTTGGGCCTGGTCCCGTCGGTGATGCCCCGGGCCTTGGCTTCCTCCAGCTCCGGCGAGAGCCGGGCGCTCACCGGCTGCTTCGCCAGCGCCGCCTGCATCCGCTCCGCCAGCTTTACCAGCTCCGCGTCCGTCATCTTGTCGATGTTCATGTCGTCCTCCTCGTTGTTATAGTCTCTCGCATCCACCAGCCAGTAGCAGCGGACCTCCCGCCGGAACGCGGCCGGGTCGCCGTTGAGCCGCTTCTCTGCGGAGCTGGCCGGGTCCAGGATGCGCACCTTGTTATCCCAGTCCCACACCAGCACAAAGTGTCCGCCCGTGGTCCACGTCCCGGGACCCATCAGAGCAACGACCCAATAGCCCTGCCGCAGGTATTCCCGCACTTGCTCGTGGATGGGGTGACTGGGCTGGTTGATGATCCGGCTGCCCAGCAGTTGGCGGCACTCAATGCCATAGGCGGCCATCTGGGGCCGGAAATAGCTGTAATAGGTCCCCTGTTTCAGGGCCTTGTACCCGTGGGCTACGCTCCAGGCGCAGGTGGTCTCCGGCGTAACGCGCTTGTCCTTCAGCGTGGCGATGACCATGGCGGCGCAGGTGGGCCCGCACCCTGCGCTGCCAATAGTAGAGGTCTCCCCGGGGACGCGGTAGGGCTTTCGGCCCCACCGAGGGTCTCCCTGCTTGTAGGAGGCGGGCTTTTTATTCATGGCCGCCCCCGTAGACAATTTCCTTGGTCTGGACCAGAGCCTTCCGGTTCTCCGTGTTGATCTCCCAGACGGCCCCCTCGATCATGTTGATGACCGCCTCAGTGACCTCCACGCCCAGCGCCCGAAGCTGATCCTGGACAAACTGCTTGCGCTGCGTACCCGCCGGGTCCTGGTCATGATACAGCTGCTCCGCCGCCCGGGCAAAGGACTGCACCAGCTTCCAGATATCCTCCCGCACGGCGGCGTCCGTATGCGCCGTAAACCACGCTTTCGCTTTCGGCGTCAGGTAGGTCAGCAGCGCCACGGCAAAGGCCGCCAGTAGATTGCCGATAATCTCATACAGATTCGTCATGATATGTATCCTCGCTTTCCCCGGGCTTGTCTCCCGCCCGGACCTTTGAAATCTTAATCCCCGCCAGGAGCAAAGCTTCCACGCCGCCGCCGCCGAAATAGCACTGCACCAGTGTGTCTGGGATAGAGCCCTTGACGCAGAAAATAATGGTCATGGCCACGATAAACGCCAGGGTGCTGACTCCCATGGCCAGCAGAATCACATTGGAGGTCTTGGCCCTCTTCCGCCGCTTCCCGCTCACGTTTCCCTCTCCCTCCGCGCCTCGCTGCTCTCCTGGAGGAAATCGCGCCGTTTAAGGCGCTCCATGTAGGTCTCCCGGATGTTCTCAATAGCCAGTGTTGCCCGGTTATTGGGGTATTCCGGATGGCAAATGCAGTATGCCTCATATGCGTCAATCTCCGACAACGCCTCAGTAAACTCCTCCTTGGTGTGGGGCAGGTCCCGCAGCAGCTCATTGTTAAAATGCAGGATGCGGGCCCGGTGGCCGTCCGCGTTCCGGCGGTCGTCCATGGTGATGTGCGCGTCCAGCTTTTTCTCAATGGCCTCGATCCCCATGGCCCTGCCAATCGCTTTTGCAAGAGCTGTCCACGGATTGACTTTCAGGGGGGAGATTTGGACCAGCGTCATAATGATCGCCAGACCTCCACCCCCGTTTGTGATAATATCTTGCATGCTCACAGACTGGTCACCTCCTCCAAGGCCTCCACCCTGGGAGCCAGCGGGCAGTCCCGGGGCTGGTCGGTGCATTTTTCGGTCATGTGGTCCTCCTTTTAATTTGTAGTTTTTGTGTACATGCAAATAGCGGTTACTGCTTGGTTCCGGTAATCACCGGTCATTTTCATTTGCAGCTTTCCGCCGTAAACTCGAAATCCGACAGATTGATAGTCAGTAAATATTTTGTTTATGGAAAATGTACTGACAAAAAAGATGTCTGTATCAGGGAAATCTGCTGTGGTATCAAGCCAAGAGAATCACGCAGGTCCCCTCCGGGCCCAGCAGCACCGAAACGGACTTGTCCCCCGCCCGGAAGACGGCGGTCTTCTCCAGCCCCTCCCAGTCCTCCGAAAACGCAAAGCGCACATTGTAGACGTTGACGCTCCCGCTGGTCAGGGGCTCCATCTGCCGGACGCAAAGCTGGGTCTTGTTGGCGTATAGCTCAAACATCACCTCCCCCTCAACCGATGGCAAAAGCTCCTTTGTTGCTGCTATGTGCTATCGCGACAAATTTCCCGTCACCATAAGCGATGTTGTCCCAGTACGCAGAAGACGGAAGCGAGGCAATAGTCCAGTTAATACAATCTTCGCTCCAGGCGGCTTTATCGTTGTTATTGGCAAGGGCTACGAATTTTCCGTTTCCGTATGCGATATTGGCCCATTTCGCGGAAAGCGGAAATGTGAAAACACTCCAGGTTATGCCGTCTTCGCTCCAGGCTCCTTTGTCGCCGCCATTGAAGGCGGTCGCCACGAATTTCCCGTTGCCATACGCTACATCAGTCCAGTTTGCGGAAAACGGCAGTGTGGAAGCGTGCCAGGTAATACCGTCGTCGCTCCAGGCGGACTTGTCACTGCTGTTTCTGGCGACAGCGACAAACTTCCCGCCGCCATAGGTAATTTTAGACCAAGCTTCAGAAGACGGCAGTGTGGAAGCATGCCAGGTAATACCGTCTTCGCTCCAGGCGGCCTTGTCGCTGTACCCCGTAATCGCAACATATTTTCCGTTACCATAAGCGATGCCATCCCAGTACGCGGAAGCCGGAAGCGTAGTAGCAACCCACTCCAGTGAATACGCTTCAAATGCTGCCAGCAGAGTGCGGTCAGCGGCGACCTGGAATGTATACGGGGAATTCGAATGGACAACCGCCCCGTTCTCCTTCCAACCCTTGAACACGTACCCTTGGGCGACTTCCACCGCCACGGTTACCACCATTCCCTCAAAGGCCAGCCCTCCGCCGGACACGGTTCCCCCCTCTGGGATGCTGGGGACCAGAATAATTTCCTTCAGCTCGCTGGGCAGCGCGCCGCCCACATTGATGATCGCCATCTCACGCCTCCACCTTGTGCACCTTCAAAATCAGCACATAGCCGCTGATATCCGCCGCCGGCTTCCTCCTGGCCTGGAAGGTCAGGCTGTTCAGCCCCTGCTCCGCCGCCAGGATGACGGCGTCGTTCCACGCCGTGAGAGATCCGCTCGCCGGCGTGGGCCAGATGCCCTGCTTCGTCTCGTCCGCCAGGACCCCGCTCACCGCCAGCGTCTGGGTAAACGGGGCTGCCGTCCCCTCCCAGCCGGAAGCGGACAGCGTGATCGGGACCAGCCGCAGAACTCCCCGGGCCGCCAGCGCCGCCAGCGCCTGGTTCACCGTGGGGTCCTCCTGCTCCAGCTCGATGGCGGCGGCGGTCTCGTCGGACAGCAGCGTCATTTTCGTCAGGGGCGTTCCAGGCTGTGTCGGCTCATCCTCCGGCCGGATGTACTCATAACGGAGGAGCGCCCCCGTCGTCTCGTCGTAGATCCCATAGCGCAGCGCGCCGTTTTTCAATACCTGCGTAGGTGCCCGATCCGTCATCTTCTCAAATCCTCCAATCCGCAGACCGGCACGCCGCAGTGGCGGTAAGTACAGGCCATATTCCCCAGCATCTTCTGGATATCCAGCAGGATGCGCTCAATGTCGTTGGCTTCCTCGACGGTCATGTAATCCTTGGCCTCCCCCACCACCGGGACCGGCGGCGTGGTGACGAACAGCGCCACCGCGTCATGGAGCGCCTGAAGCTGCCCCAGGTACTGCCCGAAAACCGCCGGCGTGGGGAAGTCCGTCCGGGTGAAATCCGTCTTGGCCTGCCAGGGGATGCGAAAGCCGCACTCCCTGAGCCGGGCGGAGATGTACTCCATGGCCTCCCCCACCCGGTTCATATCCTGGAAGCTGTAGGAGGCCCCCGGGGCCCGGTTGGTCACCAGGGTGTCTAAGATCGTCATTCCGCAGCCTCCCCCTCATAGTCCGCCAGCACCACCGCGTCCGCCGCGGTCTTGGCGGAAAACGTATAGTCCAGGGAAATGATGTGCCCGGTCCGAACCCCGTCGGTCTCCGTCAAAATGGAAACATAGTCCCCCGGGGCTTCCGTCCCGGTCAGGACCTTCCCGCGCACCGTATCCACCCGCAGGTTGTGGGCGTAGCAGCTCTCCAGGACCTGGGCGGCGTTCTGGGGAGACACCAGGGTCATGTTGGGGTAGCTGACCGGCTTCTCCGCGTCGCTGGCGGTGACCAGAGGATTCCGCTTGCTGAGCAGGCGCTGGCTGTGTTCGTATTTGTGCCCGGTGAGCGTCACCACGCCTCCGGTCCCGGAAAAGCGGGCGTAATTGGCCCCGGATGCCAGCAGCGTCCCGCCGCTGATGGACAGGCCCCACACCGGCTCCGAAAACTCCAGATCCTCCTCCCCGTCCAGGGCCTCCTCATAAAGCGTCTCTGTGTCCTGCTTTTTGGCGTAGTGGTGGGCCGTGACCCTGACCGCCGTCACCAGGGTGGATGTTTTCACCTTGCCGTTTTCATATTTGTCCGTCCCGCCGAAGCTGCCCTTCAGCTCCGCCCGGGAGATCCGGGTAATTTCGATATGGTCCCGCCGGGCCGTGCGCACCATGGCGCAAAGGGCAAAGGCCAGCTGCTGTAGATTGTCCCGCTTCCCCGCGATGGGAAGCCAGCCGTACAGCAGGACGTCCTCCAGCTCCGGGTCCATGCTCCAGGGGATGTCCCCCAGGATTTCCGCCGCCAGCGCCGCCGCCCGGACGCCCTCATAGACGCCGCCCAGATGGTTCCCGGCCATCTCCGCCAGGCCCACCATGTCCACGGTGCTGACGTTATAGCGGTTCACGCCGGTCCGCTCGTGGTCGCTGATATAGTAAAGGCCCAGCAGGGCCTCGTCCTCCATCAGCCGCATGACCTGCTTGCGCTGGAAGAGAAACGCCGTGTCCGTCCTGTTCCGCAGGGCAAAGCTCATGGTGTTGACCGACACCTCGTTGCTGATGAGCTCCGTGTCCTGAAAGAGGTCCAGGCTGAACAGCTCGTCGCCGCCAAACACCCGGGTGATGCCGTAGGTCAGGGCCTGGAGCTTCAGAAAGCGGTGAGCCCGGGACATACGCTGAAAGGTCAGGACCACCTTGTTGAAGCTGTGAACCTCGTTGTAACAGATGTACTGCCAATTATTCGGCTGAAAGTCCTTGCCGCTGATCACGACACCGTTCCGCAGCCAGTCAATGTGCAGCCGGTCGCACCAGGTGGGGCCATAAGGGTCGAAGGAAAGGGATATGGCCACGCTGGAATACAACGCGTCCAGTTCCAGCGTCAGGACGACGGGCGTCTCAAACAAGCCGTCCTCTCCGGAGATGACACTGCTGAACAGGCCCCAGCTCACCGTCTCCGGCTCGTTGGGGAACAGGTGAAAGTCCTTGCCCAGGATCCAATAGCCGTCTTCGAAGGTAGCGCACTGCGGAGCGGTATTCTGGAACTTCAGCACGTCGGCGGGATTGCAGAAAGGCTGAGCCCCGCTGGCGAGGGCCGTGGTCCCCTCTTTTGCCCCGGCGGGCTCGTCGGTGTAGATCAAGGTCAGCTTTCCCGTGTAAATTCCTCCTTTCGGCCGCCCCTATGGCTTGATGTTTGGCGCCATGGGCGTGAAGGTCACCTGGAGGTTCCCCCAGCGCCGGATGCCGTGGATGTTGCTCAAAAGCTCATCCTCCACCTTGGTCACATAGGCGTCAAAGCTGATTTCCGACTGCCCATAGGGCATGGTGATGGAAATAGAATCCACCGGCTGGGACAGGGTCTCCACCAGGGCGTCATACTCCCCGGGAGCCAGCTTCTTGGTCTCGAAGGTGATGGTGTAGGGAATGAAGGTGCCGATGATGTCCCGGATCATCAGCGCCTGGGGCGGCATGGTCCGCCCGGCGTTTTCCCCGTCGGTAATCTCATGGGATCGTTTGACAGCGGTGATGTATACGTCGAAATACCGCCCGGCGATCTTGACAAGGTTCTGCATCACGCGCCTCCCTTCGAGGCCCTGGGGCCGATGCGGGAGGCTTCCGCCTCAAAATAGGGATGCAGATACCGGGCCAGGGCCGCCAGCTGTCCCTCGAAGACCGCCCGGACGTTGACGTTGATGTCTCCGCTGCCGGAGCCGCTCTGCCGCAGGGCGATCATCATGGCCTCCACGATGGTGGACAGGGGGGATTCCACGTTGACCCCGTGCTTCTGGTCGTTCACCACGGCCAGATACGGGTGTCCTCCCTCGAACACCGCGCCGTTTGCCAGCCTGGGCAGTCTGACGGAGGACACGGTGGGCAGGTTGAATCCCCAGGAGTTTCCGCCAAAGCCGGGCACCCAGTCCGGGATGTCAATGTGGATTCGGTTCAGGGCGCTAATGATGCCGTTGACGCCCTTGATGGCCCCGTTGGCGAGGCCCTCGAAAAATCCTATGGCAGAATTTGCGAAACCCTTGAACCCATTGGCAATGGGGTCCGTGACATTGGACTTGAACCAGCCGCTGGCGGCGCCCCAGGCGCTTTTCACAGCGTTCCAGGCGCTGGAGGCCACTGTTTTCACCGACTCCATCCCCGCGCTCCAGGCCGATTTTACCGGCTCCGCCACCGAGCTTCTGAACCAGCTGCCTGCAGCGTTCCAGGCGCTTTTCACGGCGTTCCAGGCGTTGGAGGCCGCCGTTTTCACCACCTCCATGCCTGTGTTCCAAGCCGATTTTACCGGCTCCGCCACCGAGCTTCTGAACCAGCTGCCGGCGGCGTTCCAGGCGCTTTTCACGGCGTTCCAGGCGTTGGAGGCCGCCGTTTTCACCGCCTCCATGCCCGTGTTCCAGGCCGTTTTGAGCGGTTCCACTACGCTCGTGCTAAACCACTCCCCGGCAGCGCTCCAGGCATTTTGGACCGCCGTCCAGGCATCGGACGCCCAGCCCTTGATTGCCTCCATGGCCGTGTTCCAGGCCGTCTTGAGCGGTTCCACCACATTCGTGCTGAACCACTCTCCGGCGGCGCTCCAGGCGTTCTTCACCGCCGCCCAAGCCGCTGTGGCCGCCTCCTTCACCTTGTCCCAGTTCAGCGCCAGCAGCGCAAGCACGGCGATGACCGTGCCGATGGCCGCCACAGCGATCCCGATGGGGGAAGTCAGCCAGCTGACCGCCGCGCCGAACAGCTTCACAGCCGCGGACGCCGCGCTGAATACCGTTTTTCCGAGGCTGATGGCTCCGTGGACCAACTTCCATGCTGCCACGAAGGAACCCAGCACGACCACCACGCTCTGCACCAGTGTCTGATGCCTGGAAATCCAGTCCGCCACACTCCGCAGCGCATCAGCCACTTTATGCAGAACGTCGACAATCACGCCGCCGGTCCAAGACGCCAGGGGCTTGAGGAATTTTTCCCAGAGCCACAGGCCCAGGGGCTTGAGCGCCTCCACCGCTGCGCTCAGCACATCGCAGGCGCCCGCCAGCACGTCCAGGAAGGCCGGGAGCAGTTGGGTCCCCACCCATGTACCCAGGGGGATGAAAATATTTTCATAGGCCCACCGGAGCCCGTCAAAGGCCGCTTTTGCCAGGGGCTTCAGGGCCTCGCCCAGTCTCTCCAGCGCCGGATTCAGCGCCGCCGCGCTTTTGGCCAGCATATCCAGAAAGGCCGGGAGGGCGCTTTCGATGGTCCAATGGGCCAGGGGCTCCAGGATGTTGTCGTATGCCCACTTCAGCCCCGCGAATAAAGTTTCCCCCAGGGGGGCCGCGGCCTCCTTCAGGCGCTGGAGGGAATCGAGCAGATTGCCGAAGTTCAGAGAATCGGCGGTCTTCTTGATCCGCTCCAGGGCCTTTTCCAGCCAGCCGATGCTCTCCGCCGCCTCCGTGCTCTCCCCGGCGGTCTCCGTGATCAGCCCGCCCCCGGCGGCCCCTCCGGCCTCTTCAGCGCCGCCGGAGGAAGAACCGCCGCCACTGGAGCCGCCGGAGAGCTTTTGCAGCTTGTCGAATTGGAAAGTCCCCAAGCTCTTTTTCGCCGCGGCCCCGGCCTTCTCCGTGGACTCCGTCAGATCGTCCATGGCGGAGGCGGCCCCCACCGTGTAGCTCACCACCGCCGCCGTGGACTTCACGGCGCCGCCGCCGAAGACGTTGGCGATGGCCTGTGCCACCTTGTTCGCCAGCGTGGCCGCGTTGGCCAGTATGGAGCACACAGCGTTCAGCCCTGGCAGGAAGACGGTGCCGATGGTGGTCACCGCCTTGCCGAAGTTCTCCTTGATGTCCCCCAGGGTGTTGGATACCTGCTTGAGCCGCCCACTGGGCGTGGCTGCCAGGGCGGCATTCATTCCGCCTACGGACTGCTCCACCACCGCCGCCAGGGTCGCCGCCTTCTGGGCCTCCGTGCCGAACTTCAGGACGGCCTCCTGAGCCTTCGTGAAGTAATAGCCGTACCGGGACAGGCCGCTGGTTTGTCCGGACAGGACCTTGCCCAGCATGGTGGCAATATTGGTGGAGTTCTCCATGGTGGCCCCCAGGCCGTACTGCTGGGCCGTCATGTCGTTCAGCACCGGGAGCAGTGTTTTCAGCGTGGAGGTCATGGACACATAGGTGGCCAGCTCCTGGGCACCCGCCAGCTGTACCTCGTCGCCGATGACGCCTAGGGCCTGCTGAGCGGCGGTCAGGTCCTTGATGCTTTGAATTTCTGCCCCGCTGGCCCCGATGGTGTTCCGCATCACCTGGGCCAGCTTGGCCTCACCCTCGGCCTGGGTATCGTAGGCCTCCTTGGCGCTCTTGGAAAAAGCGGCGATTCCCGCCACGGACAAACCCACACCGATGAGGGAGAACGCCTTGTTCACCTTCCTCGCTGCGGCAGTCATGGCGGAGCAGGAGCTCTTGACGCTGGCCCCCATGCCCCGCATGGAGGCCGACGCCTTCTTTGCCTGCCTGCTGATGGCGGAGAAGTCCGCCCCCGCCCGGACGATCAGATTCTTGACAACGGCCACGTTAACCCTCCTCTCCGCCGAACATGGCGTTTAGTCCCTGCACCATGGCGTACATCTGCTCGTCGGACATATCCCGCCGGCGCTCCTCCGGGAACACCCGGTCAAAGCTGGGAGGATGCTTAGCCCAGATCATGGCCCGGGTCAGCGCCGCCAGGGAGTAGATGTTTACCTGGGTCAGGCGCTGCTCCTCCCGCCGCCGCTCCGTGAAAGCGCCGGCATAGAGATTCAGCTCCGCAGGGGTCATACGTTCCCATTCACAAAGGGGGATTCCAAGGGAAGCTGCAAGGCGCTGGCTGTCTCGCCAGTTCCAGGGCTCGTAGGAGGGCCCTCCGCTTTCTCCTGACTTCCGGCTTCCACCGCGGGCTCCCCTGGACCCACGAAGGCCGCAGTAATGGCCTGAGAGCACTTCCCAACAATCTCGCCAATGGGCACATCGTCCAGCAGGTCATCCACCCGCTCCGGCGTCAGCTCTTTGTCCTCCTGAGAGAGCATCACATAGATCAGCGTGGACATGGTCTCATAGTTGTTGACGGCGCTTTCCATCTTCTCCATGGAGCAGCCCGTCATGGAGCTGAACCGCTTGAGGGCTTTGTGCCCCAGCCGCAGCTCCCGAGGGCGGTCCAGCTCCAGGATGACGGTGTCGTTGTTGTTAGGCAGGTTATTCATAGTCATATCCTCCCATTCAGCCCGCGCTGGCGGTCGTAGCTGTCAGCGTAGGCTTGCCGGACACCGCCAGAGAAATTTCAAAGGTCACCGCGTTCTCCACCTCCGCGCTGGTGCTGAACTTCGTGATGCCTGCCTTGAACTTCCACGTCTTGCCGATTTTCGCGGGGAAGACGATGGAGCAGTCCACCACGTCGCCGGACTCCAGCAGGGCGTAGCACTCGTCCTGTCCCTCGTTGTCGCCGTCCATGAAGCCGGAGGCCCCCACCTCGCCGCCGTCCTTGAAGCCCGGCAGCTTCTCCCGGTATCCGTCCTTGTTGGCCAGGTCCGTCACGTCAATGGCTTCGGCGGAGACCTCGATTCCGTTGATGCTGGTCAGGCCGCCTACAGGTTTTCCGTTTACAAGCAATTGGGTACCTACTGCGTTGGATTTCATGGTCATTCCTCCTGATAATCAAGCTCTAATATGTACATTCTCCGGAACAGCCGGACCTCCCGCTCCAGAAGGTCCGGGGACGCCTGCCGGACCTTTGCCCGCTGGACGCTCAGCCCCTCCAGCTCCGCGCCCTGGAGGCTTTGCAGGGCCGGGCGGACTCGGTTTGCCAGGGCCTTCAGCTCCCCGTAGGACCGGGCCACGCAGTTGATTTCAAAGCTGGCGGACCGCAGCCCGGTGAGGCCGTCCAGGGCGGTTTCCTCGTCCCCCTGGGCCTGGAGGTAGAAGACGAAGGGCGCTTCCGCGTTTTTCAGGCCCTCCAGGGGGAAAACCTCCAGCCCCGGAAGCCGGGAGAGGGCGGCTTTTACCATTTCGTCAGGTTGCATGTTTCTTTACCCACTCCTTTTCCAGCTTGTCCGCCGCGTCCCTGATAACCGTTCGGTTGAACGCCTCCCGGCTGGCCTCCGTTTCGTCCCGCATGAAGTGATAGCCGGGCACATAGCTGTAGCCTCCGCCCTTGCTCCGGGTCAGAAAGCCGTATTCCATAGAGGCGGGATAATAGCCTGTCGGACTTTTTCCGCCCGCCTCGCCGGGGTTTTTGATGGGCTTCTGGAAAATGTCGTTCATAGCGGGGTCAAACATCAAATCGTTGACCTTTTTGCCCTTGACCTTTGTTTTTTCCGCTTTGCGGATGATGCCCCGCTTTAGTGCGCCGGTCTGGACGGGCACCTCGCTGCGGACCGCTCTCCGGACAATCGTGGTTCCCTTGTTCACAGAACTGGTAACCACTTTCTGGGGAAGTTTCCCCATCTTGTCCAGCGTCTTTTCAAACCGTTTCAGGTCCCTTGCGTCAAAGGTCAAATCGAAGCCTCTCACGGTACCAGCTCCTTACACATAATCAAAAGGCTCTCGTGCCGTTCCTCCCAGTCGATGATGGAGACGATTTCGAACCGCCGGGAGTCAAAGCGGACCTGCATATCCGTGGTCAGCCCCGCCCGGTAGCGGCAGTCGATTTTGTGGGTCACCTCGCTCTGGCTCTGCTCCGCGGCGTAGAACTCCCTCCCGCTCAGCGGCTTGATGGAGGCCCACACCGACACGGCGTCCGTCCAGTTTTCGTCTCCGCCCAGAAGCGGGTCCCCATAGCGGTCCCGCGCGCCGTTGAACCGCTGGAAGGTGATGCGGTGGCGGCGCTGGCCTGGGTCTGTCATAGAACTCCTTTCCAGGCAAAAGGCCGGAGCCCCGCAGCTGTGACTGGCTCCGGCGCGATGCCTTTAGTCAATATCACCCTGAATTGCCGCCGTCAGCTTTAGCTGGTTCAGAACAGGCCGGAGGCCAACAGGGATTTCCGCCTCCGAACCCACGGCGTCCCGGTGGTCGTAGTAATGCAGCGTCAGGGACCACACGCAGAGGTTATACAGCGGCAGGGACGCCTCCGTTTCCCTGACGCCCGCATTTTTCAGGTACAGCACCGCCGCCTCGTACAGCGCGGCGATCACCCCGTCGTCCTCGTCCCCGTCCACCCGCATGTAACGCTTGACCGCCTCCAGGTACTCAGCCATGTCCAGCCTCCGGCAGTTCCAGGAAGCGGCTGTCCACCCAGCCGACATATTTGCCTGTAAAAATATAGCTCCAGCCGGGGACCCGGAAATCAAATACGCCCTGAGGCCCGCCCTCCGCCAGAAGCGTCAGCACAGAAACCTCCGCGCCCCCCGGCAGAACGTCCCACACCTCAAAGCCAGGTCCGGGGCCCGCCCGGAGATTCAACCCGTTTTCCGCCCGCACAACAGCCCTGGCGGGTTCCGGAGGCTGGGGTTCCAGTTCGGGACTCTGAGACGTCTGAGGGGCTTCCGGCTCTCCCTGGGATGCGTCCTGTACTTCGCCGGAGGACTGGATTTTCTCCGCAGGCGCGGCGGTCTCAGCGGGGGCCGCCGGGTCTTTCTTCTTGGCCATCACGATCTCCTTTCTCAGCCCGCAGCGGTGCCGCCGCTCTTGGGCACCGTCGCCACCACAAAGCCCTTGTCCACGATCAGATTGCCGCCCACCATGGCGTCGCCCAGGATGGCCACCATCCGCTCCACGGCCTTCACGCTCTCGTCCACCCGGACGGTGTACCCGCCGAAGAGGCCCAGCTCGTAGTTCATGGGGTCGCCGTAAAGCATCGTCTGGAGGTCTGCCTCTCCGGCCGGGGCCCCGGCCAGGCTGGTCAGGTCCGGGCAGATGGTGTAGCTCAGGACCATGCCGCCGTCCCGGATGGCGCCGGTGTTGGGGTTCCCGGCGTCCGGCGTGACCTCCAGCAGGCGGCGCTTCTCGTTGGTTCCCCGCAGAGCGCCCAGGGCCTTCAGGTCCTGCTTGGTCAGCAGCAGCCGGGCACGGGGACCCATCTCCGAGCTGGAGCCGTAGGCGAAATACAGCGTGTCCAGCAGGTCCACATCCACCCCGGAGACATTCTGCGTGGCATAAATGGGATTTCCCGCCTTGTTCAAGGCCGTTTTGATGCCGTGCATCACATGGCTGGTTTCTCCGTCTCCGTTGACGATGAAGCCCGCCAGCTTCCGCCGCATAGCCCGCATCGCCATGCCGAAAATTTTGTCGTAATAGTTGGCGGGGCTCAGCCGGGAGATGTTCCGGTCCACAAAGGTGGTGACGTTCAGCTCATAGGGCTTGATCTCCGCAATGCCGAAGGCGGGGTCCACGGACTGGGGCCGGGCGGTACCCGCCAGGGCTTCCACCCTCCCGGAGCTGGCCTCCAGCTCCGAAATCACATAGGGCTCCATGAAAGCCCCCATGCCTGTCAGGTCCTGGACGTATACCTGGTCCACGATGGAACTGACGCCGTTGCCCAGGGGGTCCCGGATGTTGCTTCCCGCCCCGGTGGGCTCCACCAGGGTGCCGGTGGCCAGGGTGGTGCCGGAGGGCGCGGCCGTCACGCTCTCGTTCATCACCGCCCGGCGGATTTCGTGCACCGAAAAGGTCACCGGATCGCCCTTCATCAAAAGGGCCCCCCGCTCCTCCGCCATGTCCCGGACCTCCGCCGCTCCGGGGGCGGGGCCCTCCAGGGCCTTGCGGTCCTGCTCCTGGATAAGGGCCTGGACACGGCCCATTTCGCCGTTGAGGTTCGTCACCTTCTCCATGGCGGAGGCATAGTCCTCCTGCCGGCCCTCCTCCAGGGCAGTCTCCGCCGAGGCGAGGAAATCGCCCCTCTCCTTGGCCATGTCCATGAGCTTTTGTCTTAAACTCGCTTTCATATCGTTCCTCCTCAAAATCTGATTTTTTCCAGGTCCAAACGGGCCTTGGCCTGCCATGTAGGAGCCGCCAGCTCCGGCGGCTCGGGCCGGCCGGCGGCTTTTGCCTTCCGGTACTCCGCCCGCAAAAGCGCGATATCCGGCACGCCCCCGCCGCCCAGGGCCCGTAGCCCCGCTCCGGCGGCGTTCATCACGTTCTGGGGGACGGCCTCCTCCTGATAAAGCACGCTGTCCGCCAGCCCCAGCTCCACCGCCTCCTGGGCCGTCAGCCAGGTCTCGGCGCTCATCATCCGCCGCAGGGCCGCCCGGTCTGCCCGCCCGCCGCTCCGCAGCTCGTAGGCGTTCAGAATCGCCTCCCGGGTGCCGTCCAGCAGCCCGACACTCCGCAGGTGTTCCACCCGGTCTCCCTGTGTGGAGGTCGCGGGGAGGTGGAGCATCATCAGCGCCACGGGGGAGATGGCGACCTCGCCGCAGCCCAGGCACAGGTAGCTGGCCGCGCTGGCGGCAAGGCTCTGGATTTCCGCCCGGGTCCGCACGTTCCCCGCGCCTCGCAGGACGCTGTAGATTTCTCCCCCGGCGAAGACGCTGCCGCCGGGGCTGTTGATCTCCAGCACCAGCTCCTCCCCCTCCGGGTTGTCCGCCAGGGCCTGCCGGACAGTCCGGGGGCTGAACGCGCCGATGCCGAAACAGTCGTAGATTGGCTGGTCGTCGTCGGCGGCCACGATGCCGTTAAGGCTGATTCGCATTTTGGTTTCCTCCATTTCTCTGCTCGCTCAGCCGCTTCCAGTCGGCCAGCGGGATGTAGTTCAAGCTGGCGTAGCGGTCGTCTCCGCCCTCCACATCCGGGATATCCTCCAGAGCCCGGATGTCATTGGGAGAGAACACACCGATATTTCGCATGGTGGAGAACCAGGCGGCCCGGCTCTTGATATCGCCTCGAAGCTCCGCCATAAGGTTGATTCGGAGCTCCAGTCCCGCCCGCCGGTCCGAAGGGAGCAGCAGCTTCCAGGTCTGCTCCTCCTCATACTGGGAGACGATGGGAGAGAGGGTGGACGCCACATACTCGATGGCGTTCTGCTCGTTGCTCTCATAGGACTGCTTGCCCTCCTGCAATTTGTACAGCGGAACGCCGAAGAATCTCGCAATGTCCCGGACGGACACCTCCTTGCTCTCCACAAACTGAGCGTCCCGGTTGCTGGCGGCGATCGGAGTATAGGTCAGACCGTTATCAAGGACAGCAATCCGGTGGGCCGCGCTGGGCCCGGCATGGACCTTTTCCCATTCCCGGCGCAGCTTCTCCCGTCTGGTGACGGCGGAGCCGTCCGGGTCCCGCAGTACTCCGCCGCCGCTGGTCTGGGCGTAGCCGCCAAGGTCTGTGCTGGTGGAGAGAACGCCCAGAGGCTGGCCGCCCCGTTCGTAGTAGGCTTTCTCGAACTGCTGGGCCGCCCCGGCGGAGGCGATGACCTCCCCGGCCCGCCGCAGGACGGAGATGCCCGTCAGGCCGTCCCGCGTCGCCGATTTGTAGTGGCATACGTCCTCGTTGGGCAGTACCATGGGCGCGCCGGTGACGGGGTGGATGACGGTATACCAGATATGCCCCGCCCCGTCCCGCCAGGGCGTCACCAGCCGCCAGGGAATGGGGATCAGCTCCACCGGCTTCATGGTCCGGGGATCCCGGACAATCCAGTCGTAGCCGTTCCCGCCCTCGTTCCGGCTGTTTTCCAATACCTTCTTGCGGATGGAGGGCGTCATGGCCTCGTTGGGGCGGACGTTCAGAAGCTGAAGGATTTCATGGGGGATACGCTCCCGGGTGGCGCCATCCATGACGAAGCTGGGGAGCTTTGCCATGGAGTTGCTGAGGATCTCCATGCAGGCGTCCACGGCGCTGAGCTTCCGGGCGGTGGTTTCATTCACCTCCGCCCCCGCCGCCGGGAGGCCCGCCGCCGTCAGCCCGGCCGCTGTCACGGCGTTTTGTACGCCGGGCCGGACAATGGCCCGGAGGCCGTTCCTTGCGCTCACAGCCCGTCACCTCTTCCGTCCAAACTATCCAGCGCCCACCAGGCGATGGCCAGCACGCCTCCGGCGATGAACCCGGCGGGCAGGCAGATCAACCCCGCTCCAAGGGCCACCGCCCCGGCCCCAGCCAACAGCACCATGCCGGGCCCATGCCGGGCAAAAAATTCCTTCCATTGTTCCATGCGAATCTCCTCTCACAAGCTGTAGTCCGCCCGGTCTATCGCCTCCGCCAGGTCCGGCGGCTGGTTCCGGGCGATCATCCACACCGCCACGGCGATGATAGACGCCACCGTTGGGTCGATCCGGCCAATGGAGCGTTTTTTCAGGGGCTTGATGTTCCCGTTGCCGTCCACGTGACAGCGCACGTTCCCAAAGGTCCAGCGGAAGCAGGTGTTGTGTACATGGAGCAGCTCCCGCTTCTCCATCATCGTGTCCATCTCCTTCATAGCCGGGCTCATATTCTTCAGGTCCTGAGGGATTTCGATAGTCGTCACATGCTCCATGAGCCGCTGGGTGATGGTCCGGCTGAGATAGGGGTCGAAGCCCACCATTTTGAGGTCGTAACGCTCCGCCGCCTCCTGGATGGTTCGCTCAACATCGTCATAGTCGATGATGGCCCCCTCGCACAGCCGCAGGAATCCGGCGCGCTCCCAGTCCCGATAGGGAACGTGGTCCCGCTTTTCCGCCTCCTCCACGGTGCCTTTCGGTCTCCAAATATGGGGGACCAGCACCGCCGTTTCCAGGCCCGGCTGGGGCGGGAACAGCAGCACGAAGGCCGTCATATCCCGGGAGGTGGAGAGGTCCACGCCGCCATAGCAGGTCTTGCCCCTTAGCTGCTCCAGCCACGTTTCCCGGTCCGCCTTCCTGCTGGGGCCCCATTGGCACTTGTCGTAAAGGGTCAGCGGCAGCCAGCCCACGGCCTTGGTGGAAATCCACTGGTTCAGCCTCAGCCAGCGGAACAGCTTCTCCGCCGCCTCGCTGAGCCTGGCGTCCCTGGCCTCCATGCGGATGTTCCGCAGGGACAGGTGTTTCCCCAGGGACGGGTTGCAGAGGAACCAGACGTTTTCGTCCCAGATGTCCACCTTGCTAAGATCGTCCGGGTCGTCGCCGAACACTGCTGTCAAACCGTAGAGGATGGGCAGCCAGTTAGGGAGGTCCCGCGCCAGCAGAGCGTCCATGGCTTCCGGGAGGTCCTCCTCCGCCACATGCCGGAGGGACAGGACCTGGCGGGGGTCTCCATTCTCCGCCTGGACGCGCCGGAGCTGCCGGGCGTCCCGGATGGCCACGGCCTTCTCATGAATTTCCCAGCCGATGGACAGCCGGTCCGGGTCATCTCCGGCGGTAGTCAGCACGATCCACACGGGCTGTTTCCGTCCGGAGCCCGCGCCGGCGGTCATGACGTCCCACAGGTCCCGGCCGGGCTGGGCGTGGAGCTCGTCAAAGATGACGCAGCTGGGCTTGTACCCGTGCTTACTGTACGCCTCGGCGGAGAGGACGGCCATGATGCCCACCGTGACCCAGGCATAGCCGCCGTTCTTGGCCCGGATTCTCCGTCGGTACTCGATCCGCTTTTGGGACTTGCTGACCTTCAGCTCGCCCCGGGCGATCATCTTCGCCGTCCAGGGAGCCGTTTCCAGCATGAACACCGCCGCCCGGAACACAATGCCCGCGTTCTCACGGTCCGCCGCGCAGACGTAGACCTCCGCGTTCAGCTCTCCGTCACCGAAAAGGTGGTAGAGGCCCAGGGCCGCCGCCAGCTCGCTCTTGCCGTTCTTTTTAGGGATCTCCAGATACAGGTACCAGTACTTTCGCAGCAGTTCCCCAGCCTCCTCCTCCATGGTCCCGTAGAACTTCATGAGGGCGCTCCGCTGCCAGTCATAGAGGCAGAAGGGCTTACCGGTGTCCGTGGTGGGCAGACGGGAGACAAAGTCACAGACGAACTCACCGGCTTTCTGGTCGAACCGTACCGCCACCGATCAGCCTCCCGCCTTCTCCATGGCCGCGTCCTGGCGGGCTCGAAGGCGGCGGGTGAACTCGTCATCCTCCTCCGCCGGGGCCCCGGCGGCGTTGACGACTGCCGCGGGGACCACGATCCGGCAGCGGGAGGTGACAGACAGGCCCATGGACTCCGCGCACTGGCGGGCCTGGCGGAAGTAGGTTCCCTGGACGCCGCTCCATTCCCTGGCCAGCTTCTCATCGTCTGCCCGAATGGCCGCCGCCGCCTTTTTGTCTGCCTTCAGCCAGCGGTCCCGGGCCAGGAAGTACTGGGCCAAAACATCCCGGTCCAGCTCGGCGTACAGTCCCGCCGCAAGGAGAATCTCACCCACTTCGTGGAACTCCTCGTGCAGCCGCTTCGGCAGCCACTTGGGCGGTGCGGCCTGCTCCGGGGAAGGCACATGGACCTCATGGTCCAGCCGTTCGTCGGTCTCTGAACGGCTCAGGTGTTTCCGGCCGTTGGCCGCCACCAGCGCGGTGGGCTGGCGCTTTCCAGGCATATTTTCAACTCCTTTCCGCTCCGTCGAGGGGGCCCGCCGGAGGTTGAACCCCGGTGGGGAAAATTTTTTGTGTGCAGTAGGGCCCGCGGTATTACGCCGTTTGGCCGAAACTTTCTTGACCGGGGGGCGGGTC
>CATNDJ010000040.1 GCA_950097265.1 uncultured Oscillibacter sp. | reverse complement strand
ACCAAAGGTACTCCACCGCCGTGCCCGCTTCCTCCATCGTCCTACCGATCTCCCGCATGAAGGTGTTCTTCCCCACCCCGGGGCCGCCCTTCAAAACCATGAAGTCATATGTATCCCCGATATCCACCATTTCCGGGAACAGATTCCGGAACCCCTCGCCGCTGTTGGCGCCTACAAAAAAATTGGTCACTTGTGCCATAGGTCTGCCCTCCCAAAGATTTTCTACACGCTCAAGCTATGCCGGAGGGACTTGACCTGACAGTGATTTTCAGGAAAAAAGCCTCCCCTTCGGGAGGCTCTTAAGCTTCACAGCTCGTCAATTTTCATTCTGTCAATCTGGTCCCGCACCCGGCGCTTCTCCCGGACTGCCCAATAGATGGCCAGGAGCACCAGCGTGGGGATGTTCCCCGCCAGCAGGGTCACCAGCACCGTAAGGACATTTTGAGACACGCTGCCGGCGTCCCTGATGTTCAGCACCAACAGAAGGGACTGCAAAAACGTCAGCAGCGGCAGAACCAGCCCCGGCCAGCGGCTCTCCCGCCTGGAGAGGAAAATTTGCAGGAAAATGCCTCCCACCACAACCAGCAGGAAGAGCAGCAGCCCAGCAATGATAATCCGAAATCCAGTAACCATTTCTCATCCTCCATTCTCTTTCCGGGTCTCCCGGTAGGCGGCAATCAGGACCTTCGCGGTGTCGAAGTCCAGCTTATCGTCCACCGCCAGGCGCTTCACCAGGGAGACGTAAGGGTCCGCCTCCGCCGTGTCGCTGAGGCGGATCTTCTGTATCAGCCGGTCCAGGCGCAGGCGGACCGTGGGGTAGCTGACGCCGTACTGGGCGGCCACCTCCTTCAGGGAGCCGGAGGCCAGCAGGAAGCGCTTCACGAAGGTCAGGTCCTGTTCGTCCAGGTCCGCCATCCAGGGGGGCAGGGTCGTCATAGGCGCAGCCTCCTTTCATAATATTAAATATAAACCTTAATTTTATGAAAGTCAAGATTTATTTTTCTTTAAATAAAATCTATCCCATGGTCTGACATAAAAGAGGGCCGCCTCGCTTAAGGCGGCCCCTTTGCAGAGCGTTAATGCCATTGGTACAGTCCAATCTGATTCCCTTCAACGTCGTAAACAGGGATATATTTCTCTCCGTTCTCTTTTATGATGACGTCGTCCCGCGCCATAGTCCCGAGTTTGGAGTTGTAGACCCATTTTGCCTGAGTGGACATATAGGCCTCGGTCCCCTCCTCTAAATCTGTACGCGTGTTCACGTCCCAAATACCGAGCCTTTGCAGGTCCGGCAGGTCTTCCACACAATCATACGTATACGGCTCATGCGGCCCGTAGGTCTGCCCCTTGCTGTTCCTGGGATACTCCCCATCCACCAGATACTTTTCTACTATTTCTTCCCGCCGACGGATGTCGTAGAGACTTTCCACATCATACTCCACCCGCAGGGGATCAACCCCCTCGTTAGCAATGATATCCCCCGCCTTTACGGGAGAACCCGCCCTTACCTGTATTGCGCCGCAGTTGGAATAGCGGGTGAGGCTCTGAGGGCGCCTTTCATTAAAGTCATCCTGCTTGATCTCTACATAATAGCCGTATTCCTCATCCCACCCGGTGCTGACCACATGCCCGACGTCCACCGCGTAGACCGGGTAGCCCTCGCCTTTCCATCCTTCCCCTGTTATGCTTTTCGCCACGTCCTGGTAGGGAAAAAACTCCAGCGGATTGCGGTCCTTATCATTTTCCAGCACCCGGAAATGCAGGTGGGGTCCGGTGGACATGCCGGAACTTCCCACGGCGGCGATGGTCTGCCCCCTTCTCACCGCATCCCCTTGCTTCACCAAGAGACTGTCGCAGTGGGCATAGGTGGTCGCCACCCCGTTTCCGTGGTCCAGGGCCACGTAATAGCCGACTCTGGCGTCATAGTCCGCCGCCGTCACGGTCCCGGTGGAGGCGGCGTAGACCGGCGCGCCCCGTTCCAGGGCGATGTCCACCCCGGCGTGCTCGGTCCCGTTGGGCAGGGTCCCATAGGAGGCGGTGACCGTGCCGCCGTCCACCGGCCAGACCATCGACTCGTCCTCCGGCATGTCTGCCTTTTCCTCCGGCAGAGGGTCCGGGGCCAGGGGCTTGCGCTCCGGCAGGAGCCGGGTCAGCTCGCAGTCATAATCCGCGTTTCCGTAGCCAATATTCATCCACAGCTCATCAAAGGCCGCGTCGCCCACCTCAAAGGAATAGGTCATCCGGGGGACCCACTCCGCTCTCTCGCTCTCCTCCTCCAGGTAGTGGCAGCTCTGCCCGGAGCCGTCCTCCAGCAGGACCCGGCCCTGAATGAAGATGCTCCAAGGCTCCTCGCTCTCAGGGATGGTGAAGTAGATGTGCCCGCTGTCATAGCGAACGCTGTCCGCCAGAAGCATGGTCTTCTGAGTATCCGAGGACAGCTTACGCCGCCGGGTGAACTCTTTCTGCTCCACCTCCGTGGCCAGGCGGAGACCGGCGAGCTTCCCGTCCTCATAGACGGTGTAAAGCTCCACGGCGTCAGGACCGAAGGCGCCGTTTCCGGTGTGTTCAGTGATCCACGTGAAGGTTTCTTCGTCGTAGATGCCGCTGACCTCGTGGCCTTCCCAGGTCATGGTGAGCCCGTTTCCGTCCAAATCCGGGTCGTCGAAGGTCCAGGTGAGACCGAAGGGGGCGTAAGGGGCCAGGGTCTCGTCCCACTGGGCGGCGGACTCCGCCGAAGACTCGGCCAGCAATTCGCCGTCGGTGATCGTTCCGTACCGATCCGCCTCCTGAGGCTTGGCGGAGGTGGCGAAGGCCGTGGTGATGCCCAGCACCAGGGCCAGGGCAAGACAGCAGGCCAGCAGGGATTTTTTCTTGACGCTCATGATTGCTCGTATCCTTTCTTCCATGCCGTTCCGGTGGGCGAAACCGCACAGAGGCGCGCATTGATTTTCCGCCAGGCGGATGAGGGCCAGGGCGTAGCGCTCCCGGCTTCCCTCTCCCAAAGCCAGTACCGCCGCCTCGTCGCAGCGCAGCTCCATGTCCCGGTTTCCCAGGACGTAGAGAAGCCATGCGGCGGGGTTGAACCAGTGGAGGCACAGCGCCGCCGTCAGCGCCAGCTTCAAAAGCCCGTCCAGCCGCCGGATGTGGGCCCGCTCGTGGGCCAGGACGCAGGTCAGGGCCTCCTCGTCGGAGAGGTCCAGGGTCTTGGGCAGGAGAATCACCGGGCGCAGCAGCCCGTAGGTCAGCGGGGCGGCGATCTGGTCCGTCACCCGGACTTCTACTTTCCGGCGGAGCTGAAACCAGGTTTCCAGGCCCGGGCAGTCCGCGGGAAGGGCCTCCCGGAAGCGCCGCCGCCAGCGGACGTAGCGAATCAGGAACCACGCCGCCAGCAGGAGGCCCACGGAAAGCCACAGGACCGTCCATACCGGGAAAGGCGCGGGGGCGGGCTGAGGCGTTGGCGCCGCCGCGGGCTGGGTGGGCACGATGAGAACCGGAGGTGCGGCGGGGACCATGGGGCCCGCCGGGACAACCGGGGCAGCGGGGGCCGCCTTGGGGTACAGGGCCTCCAACAGCGTGTAAACGCTGAACCGGGAGGCCAGCTCCACCGGCAGCAGAAGCCGGGCCGCCGCCAGCCACCACAGGGCCACAAAGGTCCCCTTGGGCAGACGGCGGAGGGTCAGCGCCCGAAAGGCCGCGATGGCCAGGACGAAGACCCCGCCGGAAAGGGACAGTTCCAGAAAGGTCATATCCGCCTCACCTCATTTCATCTCGTTCACAATCTCCCGGAGACGGCCAATCTGCTCCGGCGAGAGCTTCTGGCTGCTGAGCAGGGACGCGAAGAGCAGATCCGGCGAGCCGTCAAACAGCCTGCCGATGAGCTCTTCCGTCTCCGCCGCCTGAATTTCCGCTTTGCTCACCAGGGCGTGGCAGAGGAAATTCGGTTCGCTCCGCCGGACGGCTCCCTTGGCTACACATTTTTTGATCACCGTGTAGGTCGTGTTCACATTCCAGCCGGTCTCTTCCCCCAAAATGGCGGAGATTTCCTTGGCCGTGCGGTCCCCCAGCCGCCAGAGGACGTCCATAACCTTTAACTCCGAATCAAACAGCTTCATCTTTCGAGTCCTCCTCGCCAAACTATCGCGGTAGTTTATGAGGCTATACTATCACGATAGTTTCTCGCTGTCAATACTATTCTGGTAGTATATTGGAAAAAATTTTTTTGCCGCCGCAGGAGGGTATCAAAGGCGGCCGCGGCGGCAGATTTTTCCCCGAAAACGCCCCTGAGAAATACCCCGAGAAAATATGAAAAAAACCCTTGCTTTTTGGAGATTTCCCTGCTAAAATATAGGTCTGTACGGTAGGGGCTCCCTTGCCTGTATGAAATCAACGGCCAAAGGAGGTGTTTGGTTTGCCGAATATCAAGTCTGCCAAAAAGCGCGTCCTCATCGGAAAAGCGAGGAACGCCCGCAACAAGGCCACGAAATCCGATCTCAAAACCGCGATTAAAAAGTTTGAGGCCGCCGCGGCGGAGGGCAATCGCACCGATGCCGATGGCGCTTACAAGGTTGCGGTGAAAAAAGTCGATCAGGCTGTGGCGAAGGGCGTTCTCCACAAGAACGCGGCCGCTCACAAAAAGAGCGCCATGACCCTGAAGCTCAATCGGATCGGTTGACAATCCCCACATAGCTCCGCTTGCGGGGCATTGACGCTTCCGTGTGAATGCCCGGAGGCCGTCAGGCCAAAAGGGCATCCTTCCGGATGTCCTTTTTGTTTTGCTGAGGAGGTGCTTTCCCGTGCCTATTTTTGACACCCACGCTCACTACGACTCCGGCGGCTTCAACGCCGACCGGGACGAAGTCCTCTCCTCCCTCCCCGCCGCCGGGATAGAGCTGGTGGTGGATCCGGGCTGTGAGCTGGAGAGCTCCCGGGCCGCCGCCGCACTGACGGAGCGGTATCCCTTCGTCTACGCCGCCGCAGGTATCCATCCCTCCGACTGCGCCGGAACGGAGGAGGAGGACTTCACCGCCCTCCGGGCGCTCTGCGGGCACGAAAAGGTCGTGGCCGTGGGGGAAATTGGCCTGGACTACTATTGGAAGGACAACCCTCCCCGGGAGTTCCAGCAGATGGTCTTCCGGCGGCAGATGGAGCTGGCCATTGAACTTGACCTGCCCGTCATTGTCCACGACCGGGAGGCCCACGGGGATTCCCTGGCCGTGGTGCTGGACTACCCCGAGGTCCGGGGGGTGTTCCACTGCTTCTCCGGCAGTCCTGAGATGGCGGAGGAGCTTCTGAAGCGGGGGTGGTACCTGGGCTTCGACGGGCCCATCACCTACAAGAACGCTCAGAAAGCCCGGTCGGTGGCCGCCGTCACGCCGCTGGACCGCATCGTGGTGGAGACGGATTCGCCCTATCTCACGCCGGTCCCCTTCCGGGGAAAGCGGAACGACAGCCGGAATCTACCCTATGTCATAGAGAAGCTGGCGGAGTGGAAAGGCGTCACGCCGGAGGAGATGACCCGGATTACCTGGGAGAACGGACTTCGGCTGTTTCCAAAAATCCGGGAAACCTACCGGGAGGACGGCAAATGAAAAAGGTGTTTCCCCTCCTGCTGGCCCTGGCGCTTTTGGCGGGTTGCGCCTCCGCCCCGGCGGAGCCGGAGCCTTTGCCGGAGAAACCCCCGGCAGAGGTGGAAACCATTACCTTGCCGGAGCCCCGGCGGCTGGAGCCCATCTCCGCCCCTGCCGTGGTGACAGAGGGACGGAAACCGGCGGAAGAATACGATTTGCCGCCCCTTCCCCGGGATACGGATTGGACGACATACCGAAATAACGCAGAGCGCTGGGTCGCCGACGACCCCAACATCGCCGTCCTGGCGGAAGACCGGGAGGCGGACGCGGTTCTTTACGGCCTGCCCCTGTACGCCAACACCTCCCAGGAAACCGCCCTCATCCGCTGGGGAGACAGCCTGGCGGAGTTCGACTGGACTCTCTTTCCCGGTCCCAGCATGGTCCTCCCTCAAATGAAATGTCTTGATGCCGACAGCGGGGTGAAGAAACTTGCCGTCATCTGCCATGTAGGCTCCGGCACCGGAGTCTCCCTCGCGGAACTGCATATTTTGGAAAAGGGCCCCAACGGGACCCTGACGGCTTACACCTTCCCGGAAAGCCTCTGGCAGGAACAGCTCCCCGCCCTGTTCGATACCGCCGAATTTGGCGGCAGGACCTTTGCCATCCTGGGCCATGAGCTGGTGGAGTTCCACCATGAAGGCCTGGAGCTGGACCTTGAGAAGACCTCCTCCGGCATGATTGCTGATTTCAGCACGGAGGACTGGGGCGGCCTCCGATTCCGGGGCGCGTTCTGCCTGAGCCCTCCGGACAGCGCCATCCCCTGCTATGTAGCGGAGACATCCGCCGGGATTATCTATGAAAACGGCGTGTTTACCCTGCAAGATTTTCACCTTTACAGCTATGACCAATAAAGGAGTACCACCCATGGAAAAAGGCTTTACCATCACCTACGAATACGGGGAAAACCTGTATGTCAACGTCACCAACCGCTGCAACTTCAACTGCGAATTCTGCCTACGGCACAACGGGCACGGAGGAAGCATTTACACCCACAATCTCTGGCTGGAGCGGGAACCCACAAGGGAGGAAATCCTGGCGGATATCGAGAGCCGGGACCTCTCGAAGTACAAGCAGCTGGTGTTCTGCGGCTTTGGCGAGCCCAGCTACCGGATTGACGACATCTGCTGGGTTATCGACCAATTGAAGGCCAAGGGCAAAAAACCCTTCATCCGCATGGACACCAACGGCACCGGAAACCTGATCCACGGCCGGGACATCTGCCCGGACTTCGCCGGGCGGTTCGATATGGCATCCATCTCCCTGAACACCGACACGGCGGAGAAGTATAACGCCCTCTGCCACCCGGTTCAGGAGGGGGCCTATGAGGCCATGAAGTCCTTCGCCAGGGAGCTCCGGCAGTACGTGCCCACGGTGATGATGACGGTGGTGGACACGATCCCCAAGGAGGAGATTGAAGCCTGCCGGAAAATCTGCGAGGAGGAAATCGGCGCGGTCTACCGGGTGCGGGAATATATTGAAGACTGAGGAAGGAGCGTGTAAACATGCATTTATTTGGACTGCTTGGCGCCCTGATTATGGGCGCGCTGGTGGGCTGGATTGCCGGGAAGCTGATGGACGCCGAAGGCAGCCTGCTCCGCAACATTTTAATCGGCATCGTGGGCTCCGCGGTGGGCAGCGCGATCTTTGGGCTGCTGGGCTTTTACGCTCACGGCTGGATCGCTAATCTGATTGTCAGCGTGGCGGGCGCGTGCCTGTTCATCTGGCTGGGGCGGAAACTTTTCCACTGACTCCCTCTGGACAGCAAAACGGGCTTTCACCAAGAGGTGAAAGCCCGTTTCCTTTACAGCATTTGCAATAACTCAATCTGCTCCCCGGAGGGGCCGGTAAAGAACCAGTTCTGCAAGCCCCCGAAGAGATCCGGCAGGACCTTTTTCGCCGGCGTCAGGAAGGTATCGACGCCCGCCGCCCGAACCTCCCCGGCAGCGGCATCCAAATCGTCCACCAGGATGGCGAAGTGAGGGACGTTCCCCTCTCCCATGGGCATGGCCCCGGGACTCTGAATCAGTTCCAGCGTAATCCCGCCAAAGGAGACCAGCGCCAGCTTCTTCTCCCCCTCCGGCGTGGGGACCTCGCCCCGGCCCTTTACGGAGCCGCCCAGCTTCTCATAAAAGGCGATGCTCTCCTCGATATCCCGCGTGTAAACGGCCACATGACCCAGACCACGATAATGCTCGTTCATGTACATCTCTCCTCACAGCCAAAGAGGGACCCGAAGGTCCCTCTTTGTAAGTTTAGCTGTTCTCCGTTGCCGCCGCTCCGGCTTGGTTAATCTCCAAACCACCAGAGCGAACTAAAGTTCTTTTGGTTCCTTTTCTTTCAAGAAAAGGAACTCAGCATTTCTCGAAGACGGTGGCGACGCCCATGCCGCCGCCGATGCAGAGGGTAGCCAGGCCCTTCTTGGCCTCGGGGCGCTTCTGCATCTCATGGAGCAGGGTGACGATGATCCGCGCGCCGGAAGCGCCCACAGGGTGGCCCAGGGCAATGGCGCCGCCGTTCACGTTCAGCTTGGCGGAGTCGAAGCCCAGCTCCCGGCCCACGGCGATGGACTGAGCCGCAAAGGCCTCGTTGGCTTCAATCAGGTCAATGTCGTCGATGGTCACGCCGGCCTTCGCCATGGCCTGACGGGAGGCGGGCACGGGGCCCACGCCCATGATCTTGGGATCCACGCCGCCCTGGCCCCAGCCGATGAGCTTGGCCATGGGCTTCAGGCCGTACTTCTCCACAGCCTCGCCGGAGGCCAGGATGATGGCGGCCGCGCCGTCGTTGATTCCGGAGGCGTTGGCCGCGGTGACCCGCTGCTGGCCCTTATCCTCGGTTTCCTTCTTGCCGGTGACCTCAAAGGTGTGGACAACCTCGGGATTGGGGGACTCGGGGCCCACGGGGAATGCGCCGCGCAGCTTCGCGATGCCCTCGGCGGTGACGCCGGCCTTGGGGAACTCGTCGACCTTGAAGTCCACGACCTGCTTTTTCACCTTCACGGGAACGGGGACGATCTCAGCTTCGAACTTGCCGGCCTTCTGAGCAGCCTCGGTCTTCTGCTGGGAGGCAGCGGCAAACTCGTCCTGCTCCTGGCGGGTGATGCCCCAGATATCGTTGATATTTTCCGCCGTGGTTCCCATGTGATAGTTGTTGTAGGCGTCCCAGAGGCCGTCTTTGATCATGGTATCCACCAGCTTTTTGTCGCCCATGCGGGCGCCCCAGCGGGCATCCATGGAGGCGAAGGGAGCGGCGCTCATGTTCTCGGTGCCGCCGCAGACCACGATGTCGGAATCCCCGGCCAGGATGGAGCGGGCGCCTTCAATGAGGGACTTCATGCCGGAACCGCAGACCATGCCCACGGTGTAGGCGGGAACGGAATAGGGAATGCCGGCCTTGATGGAGACCTGGCGGGCCACGTTCTGACCCTGGGCGGCGGTGAGGATGCAGCCGAACATGACCTCATCCACATTCTCCGGCTTCACACCGGCGCGGTTCAGGGCCTCTTTGACCACAATCGCGCCCAGCTCCGCAGCGGGAGTGTTTTTCAGACTGCCGCCAAAGGAGCCGATGGCGGTACGGCAGCAGTTCACAACATAAAGATCTTTCATGATGTTCCTCCGTTTTGTAATATTTTGGCGGCTCCGCGGGCCGCCGGAGTCTCAATGGGTGAGACGGGGCGCGGATTGCCGGCTTTTCAGCAAGCCGCCGGCCGCCTTTCTCTGTGTATCATTATAGAGATTCCTCCCCGTTTCGTCAATGGGCTTTCGTCAGGTTTTACAATTTCGTTAAATCTTTGACAAAATCAGGGCTGTTTTCGTCAAGGTGACGAAATTTTCCAGAAATGGAGCTTCTCTACTCCTCCGCCTCCCGCAGCTCCGCCAGCGCCCTGTCAAAGGCGGCGGCACTGAGGCTCTCATAGGCCGGGGTGGTTTGAATCAGGGCTTCCTCCGCCGCAGATTGCAGCATGCGGTCAAAGGCCTCTCCCGCCAGCGTTTCCCCTTCCGAAGCCAGGCGGCGGAGAATGGAAAAGCCCTCCTCCGACTCCAGGATGCCGGAGCACTGGCCCTCCTCCAGGGCCTTTGCCGCCTCCTCCAGCGCCGGGGGCAGGGTCCCGTCCCCGGGGAGCAGGGTCCGGGGGCCGGCGGCGTCGTCCCCCTCCGCGGCGAGAATCGGGAAAACGGCCTCCGGGTCCTCCGCGCCGTTGAGGCGGGAGAAGACCTCCGCCGCCCGCTCCCTGGCCGCCTCCCGGTCCTCCCCGGCGGAAATCAAAATGCGGTCCACCGTCAGGCTGTCCGCCGTTCCCAGAAGCTCCGACAGCTCGCTGCCCCCGGTGAGACAGAGGTTGTACAGCTTGGCGTAAAGCAGCCCCACTTCCGCCAGCTCCTCTGAACGGAGGCGGTCCAAGCCCAGGTCCGCCAGCTTCTTTAAGTACGCGGCCTCGCCGCCGTGAGCCGCGGACTGCTCCTCCCAAAGCTCCGTCAGGGCCGCCCGCTCCTTCTCGCTGAGGGCGCAGCCATACCGCTCCGCTAAAGTCTCTACCGTGGCGTAAAGGGCCGTATCGGCCAAAGCCTGATCCTTGGCGTAGTCCGCCAGGGAGCCTCCCGAAACAGGGGCTTCCCAGTCCAGGGTCAAACCGGAGTCCTTGTACTTCTCCCGGATCTGGTCGCAGGTAAAGGCCAGCCAGTAGAGGTAACGCCACGCCGGAATCTCCCGGCCGTCCACCGTCAGCAGCACCAGCTCTTCCCCCAGCTCCGCCGCCCGGCCCAGCAAGGAGGCGTTCTCCTCCTCTTTTTTCTTGGCGCAGCCGCTGAGGCCCAGGCAAATGGCCAGGGCCAGGGCCATGATGCGTTTCCCCATCGCTCCCACTCCTTCCGTGAAGGTTGTCCGAACCATTATATGGGAAGGCGGCGGGAGATATGACAAAGCGGGGGGCTCAAAAGCCCCCCGCTCCGCTTTTACTCCTGCTGCTGCAGCTTCAAATCCTCCACCAGCTCCATGGCGCTCTCCAGGGCGTCCGCCCCGGGCTTCAGCTTCAGGGTCAGGGCCGGGTCCTCCCCGGCGGCCACGGTCAGGCGCTGGCGGTACTTGTTCAGCCCGCAGACCCGCACCACCGCCTCCGGGCGGAAGACCGCCAGCTGAAAGCGCAGGACGTCTTTTTTCTGGGTAATGTCCGACACCCCCGCCTTCGCCGCCGCCGCCCGGAGCAGGGCCACGTCCAGCAGGGCCAGCACCGGCTTGGGGACCTCCCCATAGCGGTCCAGCAGCTCGTCCAGCAGGTCCGACGCGTCATCGTCCGTGCGGATAGCGGCGATGCGGCGGTAGAGGTCCATCCGCTGCTCCGGGGAGGACACGTAGCGTTCCGGGATGTTGGCGCTGACGGTCAGGTCGGCGGAACACTCCGTCTCAATCTGCCGCTCTTCGCCCCGCTCTTCCAGCACCGCCTCCTCCAACAGCTTCAAGTAAAGGTCGTAGCCTACGCTCATGAGATACCCGGACTGCTCCGGGCCCAGGAGGTTTCCCGCTCCCCGGATCTCCAAATCCCGCATGGCGATGCGGAAGCCGGAGCCAAACTCCACATACTCCCGGATGGCCGCAAGGCGCTTGGCGGCAATCTCCTGGAGGACTTTTCCCTTTCGGAAGGTCAGGTAGGCGTAAGCCCGCCGGGCGCTGCGGCCGATGCGGCCCCGAATCTGATGGAGCTGGGCCAGGCCCATTTTGTCTGCGTCCTCAATGATTAAAGTATTGACATTGGAAATGTCGATTCCCGTCTCTATGATGGTGGTGCAGACCAGCACGTCCGCCTCCCCGTCCACCATAGCCCGCATGACGGCGGACAGCTCCTGTTCGCTCATCTTTCCGTGGCCCGTGACCACGTGAACCGACCGGCCCAGCATCTTCTGGATGCGGGAGGCCGTGCGGTCAATGCTCTCCACCCGGTTGTGGAGGTAGTAAATCTGCCCGCCCCGGCTGAGCTCCTTCCGCATGGCGTCCTCCAAAATAGCCCAGTCGTGTTCCAGCACATAGGTCTGAACCGGCTGCCGGTCCGCCGGGGGTTCCTCGATGGTGGACATATCCCGTAGGCCCGACAGGGCCATGTTCAGCGTCCGGGGGATGGGCGTGGCGGACAGGGTCAGCACGTCCACCTGGCGGCTCATCTCCTTCAGCCGCTCCTTGTGGGTGACGCCGAAGCGCTGCTCCTCGTCGATGATAAGCAGCCCCAGGTCCTTGAACTCCATGCCCTTCTGCAGCAGCTTGTGGGTGCCGATGAGCAGGTCTACCCGGCCCTCCTTCGCCAGCTCCAGGATGCGCTTCTGGTCCTTGGGCGGCGTGAAGCGGGACAATACCTCGATTTTCACCGGGAAGTCCCGGAAGCGCCCCATGGCCGTGGCGTAGTGCTGCTGGGCCAGGACGGTGGTGGGCACCAGAATGGCCGCCTGCTTCCCGTCCAGCACGCACTTCATCACCGCCCGCAGGGCCACCTCCGTCTTGCCGTAGCCCACGTCGCCGCATAAAAGGCGGTCCATGGGCCGGGGACGCTCCATGTCCCGCTTGATCTCCGTCACTGCCCTGAGCTGGTCGTCGGTTTCCGCGTAGGGGAACGCCTCCTCAAACTCCCGCTGCCAGGGGGAGTCCTGGGAGAAGGCGAAGCCGGGCCGGCGCTGACGCTCGGCGTAGAGCTTCGTCAGGCCCTTGGCCAGGTCCTTGACGGCCTTTTTTGCCCGGGTTTTCTGCTTGGCCCATTCGGTCCCGCCCAGCTTGTTCAGCTTCCGGCCGCCCTCGCCGTCTTCTCCGCCGCCGATATATTTGCTCACCAAATCCAGGGCCGTGGCGGGGACGTAAAGGCAGTCCCCTCCGGCGTAGTCTATCTTAATATAGTCCTTCTCCACGCCGTCCACCGGCATTCTCTGGATACCCGCGAAGCGGCCCACGCCGTGGTGGGCGTGGACCACCAGGTCCCCGGGCTTCAAATCCGTATACGACTGGATTTTCTGGCGGCTGGAGTCCTTTTTGAGCCGCGCCCGCTTTCGGGAAGGCGCGATCAGCTGGCCCTCCGTCAGCACCGCCAGCTTCAGGGCGGGCCACTCGCACCCGGCGGAAAGGGCCCCCACGGAAATCCGGATCTCCCCCGGGGCGGGCATGGCCGTTCCTTTGATATCCAGGGCCGCGGGAATACCCCGCTCTGAGAGGAGATTATGAAGGTTTTTCGCCCGGGTCTCCCCGCCGCAGAGCAGCAGCACGGCGCTGCCGGTTTCCCGGTACTGCTCCAGGTCCGCAACGGCGGTTTCCAGGCTGCCGCCGTAGGAGCTGAGCTGCCGGGCGTTGACGCTCAGAAGGGCCTTGGGAGGATAAGGATAGCGGGAAGTAGGCAGTGCATTCGCCATGACGGCGGGAAAATCCGACAGGGCGGCGTAGAGCTCTTCGGCGGAGAGGAGCAGCCTGGTGCAGTCCCCCGCCAAAATTCCCGCCTCCATCAAGGCCTCCAGGTCCTGGCGGTTCTGGAGCAGGGTCCCCTTCACCCGCTCGTCTACCCTGCCCGCCTCGCAGAGGAACACCAGTGCGTCCGGGGGCAGGTAGTGAACGCCGGCGGCGGCGTCCGAATAGACGGCGGCCAGATAGCGGTCCATCCCCTCGGGGACAGAGCCGTTTTTCAGCCGCTCTCCGTCCTCCCGGAGGCGTGCGGCGGCGGGAGCGCCTTTTTTCTCCAGCTTTGCCGCTAGGGCCAGCAGCTTGGCGCCCAAGCCCTCCAGCCCTCCCTCCGCCTGCCGGGGCAAAACCTCGGCGGCGGGAAGCAGCAGGGCGGAGTCCAGATTCGCCGTCCTCCGCTGGGTGCCGGGGTCAAAGGCTCCCATAGAGTCGATCTCATCGTCAAAGAACTCGCAGCGGACCGGCTGGTCCATCAGGGGGGAAAACACATCCAGGATGCCGCCCCGGAGGGCGAACTGGCCCACGCCCTCCACCTGCTGGCAGCGGGTATACCCGGCGGAGAGAAGCCGGTCCGTCAGCTCCGGCAGATCCCGCCGCTCCCCCACCTTCAGGGTGACGGACAGCGCCTTTAGCAGCTCAGGGGGCAGCGTCCGGGCCATCAGAGCATCGGCGGTGGCCACAACGGCCCCGGGAGCGCCCTGGGCCATGGCGTACAGCGCCGCCAGGCGGCCCCGCTCCCAGTCCCGGGAGGAAACGGCCCCGGGGCGGAGCTGCCATTCCCGGGAAAGCAGCGTCACCGGGGGTTCCCCCAGAAGGGCCTCCAGGTCCCCCGCCAGCTGCCGGGCTTCCCCCTCATCGCCGCAGACAAAGACCGCGGGGCGGCCCGCCGCCCGGGCCACGGCGGCCCCCAGACAGGCCCGCTGGACGGGCTGGAGCCCTGTCACCGCGGCGGGGCAGCCACCCTCCTCCACCCGTCGGAGGAGCTCTCCCGCCTCCGGGAGGGTCATCAGTTTTTCCAGCAAATGCTTCATGATAAGTCCCTTTGCAGTCAGTTAAAGTCGTTCATCGCCCTCTGGCAGCCGTGCTCAATGACGCACGCCGCCGCCTCAATGGCCCGCTTGAAGGCCTCCAGCAGAATCTCCCGCTCCTTTTGGGAAGGAACGCCGATGACCCAGTTGATCATGCCGTCCTTGTCCTCCGGGGCCCCGGTGCCGATTTTAATCCGGGGAAAATCCTGAGTCCCCAAATGCGCGATGATGTTCTTGATCCCATTGTGCCCCCCGGCGGAGCCCGTGGGCCGGACCCGCAGTTTTCCCACGGGCAGGGACACGTCGTCGTAGATCACCAGCACGTGGTCCGGAGGAATCTTGTAAAACTGGGACGCCTCCCGCACCGCCTCGCCGGAGAGGTTCATGTAGGTCTGAGGCTTCATCACCAGGCACCGGGCTCCGGCGAACTCGCAGATATTATACGCGGACTTGAATTTTACCTTGTTCAGCTTTACGCCCTTTTGCTCCGCCAGCAGCTCCACCGTGCGAAAGCCCATGTTGTGCCGGGTATTTTCATACTTGGCGCCGGGATTCCCCAGCCCTGCGATCAGCCACTCTACGGAGGAGCCGCCTTTGTTGCCAAACAGCATATCGGTCCCGCCTTTCCTGACAAACTTAAAATTCGACAAATCTCAACAACCCACTTAGGCGGGGAAGCACTGCTTCCCCGCCTTGTATTGCTCTATAGTTTAAAGATACGAACGCCGGGCCTTAACGGAAGAGCTTGGAGATGGAGACTTCCTGATAGACCCGCTCAATGGCCTCGCAGAACATGGGGGCCACGGAGAGGTACTTCACCTTGCTGCTCAGCTCCGGCTTGATGGCCGGAATGGTATCCAGCAGGGCCAGCTCCTGAATCGGGCTGGCGTTGATCCGGTCGATGGCCGGGCCGGAGAGCACGCCGTGGGAGGCGCAGGCATGGACGCTGTGGGCCCCGTTGTCCATCAGCGCCTGAGCGGCGTTGCAAAGGGACCCGCCGGTGTCCACCAGGTCGTCGAAGAGGATGCAGTCCCGGCCCTCCACTTCGCCGATGACGTTCATGACCTCGCACTGGTTGGCACGCTGGCGGCGCTTATCCACGATGGCAAGCTGCATGTGCAGCTTCTGTGCAAAGGCCCGGGCCCGGGACACGGAGCCCACGTCCGGGGATACCACTACCATGTTCTCGCAGCTTCCGCCGAACTTCTTGGCATAGTAGTCCACGAAGATGGGGTTCCCCGCCAGATTGTCTACAGGGATATCGAAAAAGCCCTGGATCTGGGCGGCATGGAGGTCCATGGTCAGCACCCGGTCCGCTCCGGCGGCGGTAATCATGTTGGCCACCAGCTTGGCGGTGATGGGGTCCCGGGCCTTGGCCTTCCGGTCCTGCCGGGCGTAGCCGTAGTAGGGAATGACGGCGGTGATGCGGCCTGCGGAGGCCCGCTTCAGCGCGTCGATGATAATGAGCAGCTCCATCAGGTTGTTGTTGACCGGGCTGCACGTGGGCTGGACCACGAAAACGTCGCTGCCCCGGACGGTCTCATACAGGGAGACGAACACCTCGCCGTCGGAGAAGGCGCCGACCTCGGCCTCCCCCAGCTTCGTGCCCATCTGCGCGCAGATCTCCTTCGCCAGCTTCAGGTTCGCGTTGCCGGAGAACACCTTGATATCTTTCCCGTGTGAAATCATATCCTAAAACGCTCTCTTTCCATGACCGGGCCCCGGTCATTTTATTTTTTGCCCGGCTGCGCCGCCGGACATATTCACGTTCCTCACTCCCCGCCGGAGACTCCCCTCCGCCGCAGCAGCGCCTCAATCTCCGCCACAGTGTCCGGGCCGTAGACCGGCAGCCAGCCGGAGACCAGCTCCGCGCCCTGGACGCTGTTGGTCATCTTCCCCCGCCAGGTCTCCCGGAGTTCCCGGCCCGGGGCGGCGTAAGCAAAGCCCGGCCCGGCCTCCTCCATCGGAAAAGCGGCCCGGGGGAGCACCAGCACCGGCTCGTCCGTATCCAAAAACGCCTCCAGGTCCGTCCACTGCTCGGAAACGGCGGCCCCCAGGGGCAGGACGCCCCGGGCCTCCTCCGCAAAGCGGGGTCCACAGACAACGAAAAGCCGCCGAACGCCTTCGTTCCGCAATCGGCCGCATGCCCAGGACAGGATGGGACGGGACAGCACGGTTTCCAGCATCAGCGGCTTGGCGTCCGCCGGGACGGCGGCGTCTTCCTCAAAAATCAGAACAGCCTGTTTCAAGCGGCACATAAACTCCCCCTCCTTTGCACATTTTTACTAAAGGCAATTCCATTATATCAAACTTTTGGGGAAAATCCAGTGGTTCCCGTGAATTTGTTCCTAGAATTTTTTCCAAATCTTTTCCTGTTTCTTTTCCTTTTTTGTCAGAGCTTACGGAAAAAGGGCGAAAAGTCCCCAAATCTTCCCTGTTTTTTCGGCATTTCGCAGAATTTCTTTTTTTCTGATGGTATGTTTTTCTCAAAATTGTAATTTTTTCAAAGAATGTAGTTGAATTTGTTCAGGTAATGGATTACAATAACACTATTCTGAAAGAAAGCGGGAGGGCCTATGCTGCACGTTGTGCTGGTGGAACCGGAAATTCCCCAGAACTGCGGGAATATCGCCCGCACCTGCGCCGCCACCGGCTCCAGCCTCCACCTGGTCCGTCCCCTGGGCTTCGATATCTCCCAGGACGCCATCCGGCGGAACATGAAGCGCTGCGGGCTGGATTACTGGCATCTGGTGGAGGTCTCGGACTACGAGAATCTGGAGGACCTGTTTCACCGCCATCCTGAAGCCGCGGCGGACCTCTGGCTTACCACCACCAAGGCTCCCCGGCCTTACACCGGCGCGCGGTTCACGGCGGACAGCTGGCTCTTCTTCGGTAAGGAGACCGCCGGGCTGCCCCTCCCCTTTCGGGAGCGCTTTCGGGACCGCTGCGTCCGTCTGCCCATGGCAAGCGAGGCCCGGTCCTTGAATCTGAGCAACGCCGTGGCTGTCTGCGTATACGAGGCCCTGCGGCAAAACGGCTTCCCCGGTCTGCTTGGAACGGGGGAAATGGCCCGCGATGATGTTTAAACCGGCGTTGGCGCCGAGAAATTAAGTTCTTTTTAGGAGGAGTCCTGAGATGAATTACAACAAGAAAACCGTCAAAGATGTGGAAGTGGCCGGAAAGAAAGTGCTGCTCCGCTGCGATTTCAACGTCCCCCAGGACAAGGAAACCGGTGCGATTACCAGCGACAAGCGCATCGTGGCCGCCCTGCCTACCATCCGCTATCTGCTGGAAAAGGGCGCCGCCGTCATCGCCTGCTCCCATCTGGGCAAGCCCGAGGCCAGCTTTGACAAATGGGTCAAGAAGCAGACCGAAAAGGGCAAGGACCCCGCCTCTCTCACCGAGGAGAAGTGGAAGAAGTCCCTGGCGAAGCTGAGCCTGGCCCCCGTGGCCAAGCGCCTGGGCGAGCTGCTGGGCAAGGAGGTCATCATGGCCGCCGACGTGGTGGGCGAGGACGCCAAGGCCAAGGCCGCCGCCCTGAAGCCCGGCGAGATTCTCCTGCTGGAGAACACCCGCTTTGAAAAGGGCGAGACCAAAAACGACCCGGAGCTGGCCAAGGCCATGGCCTCCATGGCGGAGGTCTACGTGTCCGACGCCTTCGGCGCGGTGCACCGGGCTCACGCCTCCACCGCGGGCGTCGCCGACTATCTGCCCGCCGTCTCCGGCTTCCTGATTCAGAAGGAGCTGGACTTCCTGGGCGGAGCCATCGCCAACCCCAAGCGCCCCCTGGTGGCCATCCTGGGCGGAGCCAAAGTTTCCTCCAAAATCGGGGTCATCAACAACCTGCTGGAAATCGCCGACACCATCATCATCGGCGGCGGCATGTCCTACACCTTCTCCGCCGCCCAGGGCGGCAAGGTGGGCGACAGCCTGCTGGAGGCCGACTGGCTGGACTATTCCAAGGAGATGGTCGCCAAGGCCGCGGCCAAGGGCGTGAAGTTCCTTCTGCCCGTGGACACCGTCTGCGGCGACAAATTTGCTCCCGACGCCCAGACAAAGACAGTCAAGGCCGGTGAGATTCCCGACGGCTGGCAGGGCCTGGACATCGGGCCTGAGACCGTGAAGCTCTACTGCGACGCCGTGGCCGGCGCGGGCACCGTCATCTGGAACGGCCCCATGGGCGTGTTCGAGTTCCCCGCTTTCGCCAAGGGCACCGAGGCCATGGCCGAGGCCCTGAGCAAAACTTCCGCCATCACCGTCATCGGCGGAGGAGACAGCGCGGCGGCGGTGGAGCAACTGGGCTACGCCGACAAGATGAGCCATATCTCTACCGGCGGCGGAGCCTCCCTGGAATTCCTGGAGGGCAAGGAGCTGCCCGGTGTGGCGTGCCTGTTGGATGCCTAAAGCCGTAATTTCAGGGAAAAAGTTCAGGAAAAGCGCTCTGCGCCCTTGACATTTTCTCTCATTTCGGCTATATAATAGTTGATTGCTTCTCAGCTTTCCCGCGGGCTTTCCGCCCGTCCATGCGAAAACATAAATAAAAGGAGTTTTGAACATCATGAACCGCAGATACCGCAAAACTGTCATCGCCGGCAACTGGAAAATGAACATGACCGCCACCGAAACCAAAAAGTTTGCCGAAGATATCCGCAAGATCATGCCCCGGGCCAAGTGGTGCGAGACCCTGATCTGCGTCCCCGCCTGCAACATCTCCACCGCCGCCAAGGCCTTTAAGGACCTGCGCATCTCCGTGGGCGCCGAAAACGTCTACTTTGAGGAGAAGGGCGCTTACACCGGAGAGGTGTCCGCCGACATGCTGAAGGATCTGGCCGTCAAATATGTCATCATCGGCCACAGCGAGCGCCGCCAGTACTTCGGAGAGACCGACGTCACCGTCAACAAAAAAGTCCACGCCGTGCTGAACGCCGGAATGAACCCCATCATTTGCGTGGGCGAGAGCCTGGAGCAGCGGGAAACCGGCATCACCAACGAGTGGATTGCCCTCCAGGTGAAGAGCGCCCTCTTCGGCGTGCCCGCCGACAAGCTGCGCCGCTGCATCATCGCCTATGAGCCCATCTGG
>CATNDJ010000039.1:16901-20223 GCA_950097265.1 uncultured Oscillibacter sp. | reverse complement strand
ACCGAGCAGCACGCCAAGGGCGGCGAGCTGGACTTGGAGTTCGCGTCCTCCGTCACCAGCGTTCCCTATCACCCCGGCGCCGCCAAGTACTTCTCTGAGAAGGGCAAGGACGTGGCCGCCGTGAAGGACGGCGCCGGCGCGGGCGAGTCCAAGGCCCTGACCTTCGGCACCGGCGGTGAGTCCGGCACCTACTATGGCTTTGGCGGTGTGCTGTCCAGCTACGTCTCCAACAACACCGGCGTCTCCGTCACCGCCGTCACCTCCGGCGGCTCCAAGGCCAACATCGAGGACCTGGCCGCCGGGGACATCCAGCTGGGCTTCGTCCAGTCCGACGTCATGAGCTACGCCTACAACGGCGAGCGCCTGTTCGACGCCAAGGTGGAGAACTTCTCCGTGGTGGCCGCTCTCTACATGGAGCAGGTCCAGATCGTCACCACCAACCCGGACATCAAGTCTGTGGCGGACCTGGCGGGCAAGTCCGTCTCCATCGGCGACCGGGGCTCCGGCGTGTGGTTCAACGCCGTGGACGTGCTGGGCGCCTATGACATCGACCCCGACTCCGGCATCAGCCCCGTGTACCAGGGCTTCGGCGACAGCGCGGACAGCCTGAAGGACAAGAAAATCGACGCGGCCTTCGTGGTGGCCGGCGCGCCCACCACCGCCATCGTGGACCTGGCCACCAGCGGCCCCGTGTACCTGGTCAGCCTGGATGAGGAGCACACCAACGCCCTGCTGGAGTCCTCCCCCTATTACAGCGCCTACACTATCCCCGCCGGGACCTACTAATTTTAAAACCCGAGCCGGCTTTGGCAAGGGCCGCTTTACGCGGCCCTTGCCGCATTGAAAGGACAGCTCTTTCCGCCGTCCCTTCAATACGGCAAGGGCCTTATTTCACTTGATAAGGAGGCGTCGCCAATGAGCGAAAAAGACAAGAAGAACCTTCCCGACGTGGAAATCGGCACAGCGGCGGACATGGAAGAGGTCATGCGGAAGTACGACCGGGAGTCCGCCACCCGCATCTGGGAGGGGAAACCCAAGGTCATCGTCGGTATCGTCATGGCCCTGTTCTCCCTGTACTGCATCTGGATGACCCTGCGCTGCACCTGGGACCTGCCCATCCGGCTGACCTCCTTCCTGGGGCTCATCACCATTATGGGCTATTTGACCTACCCCGCCCGGAAGGACCACGTGAAGCCCAACTCCATGCCCTGGTATGACATTGTGTTGATGCTGCTGGGAGCCGGGTCCTTCTTCTATTACTGCGTCAACTACAACTCCCTGGTCATGGTCATCACCAGCGCGGCGAAAATCAACCCGGCCAGCGAAAACGCCATTCCCAACGCCTGGTTTTATCTGGCCATCGGCGTGGCGGCCATCCTGGTGCTGGCGGAGCTCTGCCGCCGCTGCGTGGGCCTGCCTATCCTCTGCGTGGTGGGCGCGCTGCTGATTTACACCTTTGCCAGCGGGCAGAACCTGGCCCGGGTTATCTACACCCTCTTTTACGGCACCTCCGGCGTCATGGCCACCCCCATCCAGGTCTGCGCCAAGTTCATCGCCGTGTTCATCATCTTCGGCGCCTTCCTGGAGCGGACGGGCATTTCCAACTTCTTCATTGATCTCGCCAACTCCCTGGCGGGCAGCACCTCCGGCGGCCCGGCGAAAGTGGCGGTCATCTCCTCCGCCCTGTGCGGCATGGTGTCCGGCTCCTCTGTTGGAAACACCGTCACCACCGGCTCCGTCACCATCCCCATGATGAAGCGGACCGGCTACCAGGGCGAGTTCGCCGGGGCCGTGGAGGCCGCGGCCTCCACCGGCGGGCAGATCATGCCCCCCATCATGGGCGCGGCGGCCTTCCTCATGGCGGAGTATATGGACACCACCTACGCCACCGTGGCGGTAAAGGCCATCCTCCCCGCTCTGCTGTACTTCACGGGCATTTTCCTGGCCGTCCATCTGGAGGCCCGGCGGCTGGACCTGAAGGGCATCCCCCGGGACCAGCTTCCCAAATTCGGCATTCTGATCCGCAGCATCTACCTGCTGCTGCCCCTGGTGGTTCTGGTGTGGATGGTCTCCACCAACACCCGAACCCTTCAGTTTTCCGCCTCCATCGCCATCCTGCTGGCCATCCTGGTGAGCCTGCCCCACATCTTCATGGACAGCCGGACCCAGCATGCTGAGGGCGGCGTGGTCCACTTCCTCAAGGATACCGCCTCCATGGTCGTGGGCTCCCTGGAGGCCGGCGGCCGGAGCTGCATCACCGTGGCCGTGGCCTGCTCCATGGCGGGTATGGTGGCCGGGTGCATCACCGTGACAGGCCTGGCCTCCAAGCTCATCAACGGAGTCATCAACATCAGCAACATGATCCCCTATCCGCCGGTTTCCATGTTCATCGCCCTGTTTTTGACCATGCTCTGCTGCATTGTCCTGGGCATGGGCGTGCCCACTACGGCCAACTACTGCATTATGGCCTCCACCTGCGCTCCCATCCTGATTCAGCTGGGCATCGGCAAGATCCCCGCCCACTTCTTCGTGTTCTACTTCGGCATCGTGGCGGACATCACGCCTCCCGTGGCCCTGGCAGCCTACGCCGGCAGCGCCATCGCCAAATCCGACCCCATGAAAACCGGCGTCAACGCCACAAAACTGGCCATAGCGGCTTTCATCGTCCCCTATATCTTCGCCTACAGCCCGGCCATGCTCTTTGTCAACGACCCCAGCATATTTGAGGTGGTGCAGATCGTCATCAGCGCATTGCTTGGCATCTTCGGCGTGGCCGCGGCGCTGAACGGCTACCTGTTCCGGCCCATCCCCAAGTGGATGCGCCTGGCCCTGGTCGTCGCGGGCCTGGCCATGATGGTCCCCGGTTCCGCCACGGACGTGGTGGGCTTCATCGCCCTGGCGGCTATGGTGTTCTATCAGAGAACCATGGCGAAAAAGGCAAAAGCCTGAGCTCCCTCCAAAAACCGCCCCATTTTGGGGCGGTTTTTTCCTGGGAGGGCCCCCTGACGGAAATCCCCGCCTTTGCTTCCATATTTTTGTGCAGGTTTTCCGGAAACCCTTCCAGCCCTTCATCCGTCTACCTTATAAGGAGTCCCCTCCCAGATCTTCAGAAATTCTTAAGAAATCTGTAACCGTTTTGTTGTTGTTTTCCCTGGCAAACTGTTCTAGTATCAATGATACAGTTTTGATGCAGGACCCTGTTACCCTGTTTCTGTGCCGTCACAGCGGCGGCCCCCCGGAGAGGGGCCGCCGTCTCAGAAATTTCATCCGACCGTTGAAGGAGAACGCCTATGTCAGAAGTCATGGATCGCGAACAGCAGAC
>CATNDJ010000039.1:0-16858 GCA_950097265.1 uncultured Oscillibacter sp. | reverse complement strand
CTCTCGCGCCGGAGGCCCCCGCCCCGGAAAAAACCTCCCTCTGGAAGAAGTGGAAGGGCATGCCCCGGAAGAAGCGGCGGAAGATCGTCCGGTGGTTTATCCTCCTCCTGATTCTTATCGCCATCGGCCTGGGGGTCCGCTACTTCCTGTCCCAGAAGGGCGGCGAGGAACAGGCCGAGGTCCTCACCGCCACGGTGCAATACGGCTCCATCACCTCTACTGTGGACGGAAGCGGACTGACCAAGGCCAAGGACAGCGAAACCATCACCATAGCCACCACGGGCACGGTGTCCGAGGTCTTCGTCAACGAGGGCGACACCGTGGAGCCGGGCACGCCCCTCTTCATCATCGACTCCGACGCCGCCCGCACCGCCGTGGACAAGGCCCGTCAGGACGTGCTGGGCCGGGAAAAGCAGCTCAACGCCCTTTTAAAGGACGTGGCCGGCCTCAACCTGGCGGCGGGCTACTCCGGCAAGCTGATGGAAGTGGTGGACCTGAATCCCGGGGACACCATCAGCAAGGAGCAGAAGCTGGCCGTGCTGGCGGACGACACCCGCCTGCGGCTCACCCAGTACTACAGCTACGCCTACGAGGGGCAGATTTTCCAGGGCCAGCGCATGGACGTGTCCATCCCCGCCCTGATGAGCTCTCTCCCCGGCACGGTGGAGGCGGTTCACATGGTCAGCCGCATCACCCCGGAGGGCACCAAGCTCTTCTCCGCCGACATACTGGTGGAAAACGAGGGGGCTCTCACCGCGGAGATGGCGGCTTCCGCCACGGTGACCACCGCCGAGGGCGAGACCGTCTATCCCTACGAACCCGGGAAGCTGGAGTACTACCGCACCGGCGACCTGAAATCCACCGTGAACGGCACGGTGCTGTCCAGCTCCCTGGTGGACTTCCTGCAGGTCAGCGCCGGACAGGTGCTGGTCCGGGTGGACGGCGAGGACAGCGAGGCGGAGATCTACTCCGCCCAGCAGAGCCTGGAGGAGGCCCAGAAGGAGCTGGAAACCGCCGAGAAGAACCTGGCGAACTGCTCCGCCGTGGCTTCCATTGCGGGGAAGGTCATCGGCCTCACCATGAAGCCGGGAGACGAAATCGCCGCCAACACCACGGTAGTCACCATCTCGGACACCTCCTCCCTGATCGTCAACGCCACCGTAGACGAGCGGAACGTCAGCGCCGTCCAGGTGGGCACCATGGTGGAGCTGGACCAGTGGGGCACCGTGGCGATGGGCATGGTGGAAAGCGTCAGCCTCTCCAGCACCATCAACAACGGCGTAGCGACCTACCCCATGGTCATCTCGGTGGACAACGCGGAAGAAACCCTCCAGGTCAACAGCTACATCAACTACTCCCTGACGGCCAGCGAAAACGACAACTGCCTCATCCTGCCCCTCCAGTCCGTCCGTACCGTCTCCACCGAGGAGGGCGAGAGCCTGACGGTGGTCTACGTGGGCGGCGACAAGCCCGAAACGGCCGTGGAAGGGGTCATGATCGACGAGATGATCCCCGAGGGCTACTGGCCCGTGCCCGTGGAAATCGGCATCTCCGATAACTACAACGTGGAGATCAAATCCGGCGTGGAGGAAGGCGCCGAGGTCTTCACCCAAATCCAGAAGTCCAGCTCCTGGGGTTTCTGATATGGCGAATTTAGTAGAGTTGAAAAACGTCTTCAAGATCTACGGCGAGGGTCTTGAAAGCGAGGTTCGGGCCCTGGACGGGGTGACGCTCACCATCCAGCGGGGCGAGTTCGTCGCCGTGGTGGGCCAGTCCGGCTCCGGCAAGTCCACCATGATGAACGTCCTGGGCTGTCTGGACATCCCCACCCGGGGGGACTACCTCTTGGAGGGCACCGACGTCCGGGAGCTGACGGACAAGGAACTGAGCCGCATCCGCAACAAGGAAATCGGATTCATCTTCCAGCAGTACAACCTCATCCAGAGCCTGACGGTACTGGAAAACGTGGAACTGCCCCTGATTTACCAGGGCATCGGCGCCGACGACCGCTACGACCTGGCCCTGGAGGCCCTGGACCGGGTGGGCCTTTCCAAGCGCATCAAGCACAAGCCCACGGAGATGTCCGGCGGCCAGCAGCAGCGGGTGGCCATCGCCCGGGCCATCGCCACCAAGCCCCCCATCATCATGGCCGACGAGCCCACCGGCGCCCTGGACTCCCGGACGGGCCACGAGGTGCTGGAGTTCCTCCAGCAGCTGAACCGGGAGGGAACCACGGTGATCCTGATCACCCACGACAACGGCATCGCCGCCACGGCCCGCCGGGTGGTCCGCCTGACGGACGGGAAGATCGTGGAGGACAAGGAACAGGAGGTGGACTGGTTTTGAACATCCGCCAAGCGGTGAAAATGGCCTGGAAGTCCATCTGGGGCAAGAAGGGCCGGGCGGTGCTGACCATGCTGGGCATCATCATAGGCATCGCCTCGGTGATGACCATCGTCTCGGTCATCACGGGCTACGCCAGCAAAATGATGGAGCAGTTTGAGGCCATGGGGGCCAACCGGATCTCCGTCAGCGTCTACTGCTACGCCTACACCTCGGACGAAAACGGCAACATGGTCCCCCTGGGGAAGGACTACTTCCCGGATATCTACGAGTACTGCACCGGCATGAAGGACCTGGTGGTGGGCGTCACGCCTGAGGCGCGCTTCGGCGCCACCATGGTCTACGGCGCCAAGACCACGGCGAATATGGACTACCAATGGGACGAGTCGGGGATGAACCTCATCAGCGCCCCGCCCCAATTCTACTACGGCAGCGACCAGTATTCGGTATGCAGCAACCTGATGATCGCCAAGGGCCGGGACCTGAGCTATCTGGACATTCAGAACTACAACCAGGTCGTCGTCCTGGGGGCCCAGGCGGCCAAGGTCTTTTTCGGCACGGCGGACCCGGTGGGGGAAATCGTGCAGCTCAACGGTCAGAATTTTGAGGTCATCGGAGTCTACGCCTCCCGCATCAAGGAGGGCAGCACCTCCATGAGCACCCTGGACAACTTCGTCCTGGCCCCCTACACCTGCAAGCGGGTCCTGGGCGGGGACGACGGGGACAGCTCCTTTATCGTGGTGGCCAAGGACACCACGAAAATGGACGACATCGTCACCCAGCTGGACGGCTTTCTGAAGGGTCTTTTGCAGCAGGGGGTCAACGACTTCAGCGTCTATCCGGAAAACCAGAACATGGACTATGTGAACGAAACCCTGGGCCTCATCGGCGGAGTGCTGGCGGGAGTGGCCGCCATCTCGCTGATGGTAGGCGGCATCGGCATCATGAACATCATGCTGGTGACGGTGACGGAGCGCACCCGGGAAATCGGCATCCGACGGGCCATCGGCGCACAGCGGAGCAGCATCGTCACCCAGTTCCTCATTGAGGCGGCCATGCTCTGCGGCATCGGCGGCATCATCGGAATCGGGATCGGGACCCTGGGCTGCTTCATCCTGGGAAACATCCTGTTCCAGATGACCATCTACCCCTCCGCCGCGGTGACGGCGGGCGCCTTCGGCCTCTCGGTGCTGCTGGGCGTGGTCTTCGGCTGCTACCCAGCGGTCAAGGCGTCCAATCTCCAGCCCGTGGAAGCCCTGCGGGCAGAGTAATAGGAGGAAGACTATGAAAAAACGCATTTTGTCCCTGCTGCTCCTGGCGGCCATGGCGGCGTCCCTGCTGGTCCTGCCCGCCCAGGCCGCGCCCCCCGCCAACCGCTTTTACGACCTGGGGGGCGACGCCTACGCCTCCGTGGAATCCCTGCGGCTCATGGGCGTGATGGACGGCTATTCCGACGGAAACTTCCGCCCTTACGGCCAGCTCACCCGGGCCCAGTTCTGCAAGATGGTGGTCTGCGCCCTGAACGCCGAGGACGAGCTGGGGCTCTACCGCACCGTCACCGTCTACCCGGACGTGAAGCCCTCCCACTGGGCGGCGGCCTACATCAACATGGCCTCCAAGGGGAAAAAGGCCATCTCCGGCTTCTCCGACGGCAAGTTCTACCCCGACCGCACCGTCACCCTGGGCCAGGCGGCCACCATCCTCCTCCGGGTCCTGGGCTATAAGGACGAGAACATCGGCGGCGTCTGGCCGGACAGCTATTTGTCCTTCGCCGCCTCCATCGGCCTCACCGACGGCGTGGACACCTCCCAGGGCAACGCCCCCCTGAACCGGAGCGACGCCGCCATCCTCTTCAACAACCTCCTCCGGGCGGATGTCCAGGGGGAGAAGGGCTCCAGCGGCTTTTTGGCCTCCGCCGGGCTCACCACCGTGTCCGACATGGTGCTGGTGTCCTCCAACGCCCGGGGCCCCGACGGCAAGGAAACCGCCATGCTCTTCTCCGACGGCTCCATCTACCAGATGGCCGGGGATAAGGCCTCCAACGGCTCCCTGAACGGCCTGAAGGGCACGCTGGTGCTGGAGGGCCAGAAGGTCCGCACCTTCCTGCCCGACGCCCAGGGCATCAGCCGGGTTGTCACCGTGGCCAAGGCGGACGCCACGCAGATCACCGACCGCTCCGGAGTCAAGTACGCCATCACCGGAAAGACCAAGGTCTACCGGAACGGCGCGGAGACCAGCTGGGCCGAGGCCCGGTCCTGGGTGAACCCCGGAACCTCCCTGACGCTGTACCTGGGCACCGCCGGAAACGTGGAATTCATCTTCATCGGCGGCGGGGACAGCTCCACCGAGGCGGTCATCGTCTATGAGAAAAACTCCGTCAAGGGCTTCGACTCCCTCACTGGCGGAGTGGGCGGCTACACCATCTACAAAAACGGCTGCCGGGCCAACGCCAAGGACATGCGGCCCTATGACGTGGCCACCTATGCCAGCTCCACCAACACCATCCGGGTCTGCGACACCCGGCTGACAGGCTTCTATGAGTCCTGCACGCCCAGTCCCACGGAGCCCGTGAGCATCCGCATCCTGGGCAACGACTTCGACGTGCTGCCCACGGCCCAGTCCACCCTGGCAAAGTTCCGCCCCGGGGAGCAGATCACCCTGCTCCTGACGGAGGACAACAAGGTGGCCGGAGCGGTAAAGCCCGGCACTTCCGGAGCCGGCGCCAACGCCATCGGCATCGCCACCTCCATCTCCGGAACCAGCGCCACAGTAAAGCTGCTCTGCGGCATTGAAATCAAGGGCACCGTGGACCTGGGCGAACAGCCCAACGACAAGATTGCCCAGCTCCAGCTGGAGGAGCTGGCCCGCATGCAAAACCGCATCGTCCGGGTCACCTCCACCGGAAAGAACACCATCGGCCTGGCCCGCCTGAGCGGCGGCGTCTCCGGCGCGCTGGATCTGGAGAAGCGGCGCCTCGGCGCCAGCAACCTGGCGGAGACCGTCAGCGTCTTCCGCTACACCGCCAGCGGCATCGAGTCCCTCAGCCTGACCGACCTGGGAGCCGGGCCCATTCCAAACGGTGAAATCAGCTACGCCCACACCAACTGGGCGGGCCAGGTGGACGTCATCGTCCTGGGCTCCACCGGCAGAAACGTGGTGGTCTACGGGCGCACCTCCATCAGCATGGGCGACCGGGATCTCGCCTATATCTCCATCTACAGCGACCAGGGCCAGGTGGCCGGGCCCTTCCGCAGCCGCTACGACATCGGCGGCGGGGTCTACGTGGCCGCGGTGGTGGACAACGCGGGCACCGGCAGCTTCTCCAGCCTCAAGCCCCTCGCCGCCCTGAAGGACGTGCCCAACTCCGCCTGGAGCGGCGAAAGCGCCGTCACGGTGGACGGGCGGACCTACAGCATCCCCTCCACCGTCATGGCCTACAACAGAGACACCCACGAATGGATCTCCGCATCCGAAGGCAAAACCGTTGTGGACATCGCCCACGCCTATGCCAAAGAATGCGACATGTACGCCAGCGAAGACGGAGTCATCCGCGCCATCGAGGTGGGCGGCGGCTTCCGCTGAGACTTCTCCCGCAGAGAAGCGCCCGGACACAAAGTGTCCGGGCGCTTTTTCCGTCCCGCCGGGGAGGCGTTGCAAAGAGCGGCGGTTTATGCTACAATCTGGAAAACAACCCCAAAGAAAGGAGCCGCCCTATGACCGATTCGCTGAAAGCCGTCACCCACGCCCGGAACATCCGCTATGACAAGGCCGCGGAGGCCCTGTACATCATCGACCAAAGCCTGCTTCCCGGCGAGGAACGGGAAATCCGCCTCCAGACCGCCGGGGAGATGGTGGAGGCCATCCAGAAGCTCCGGGTGCGGGGCGCGCCCGCCATCGGCATCTGCGCCGCCTACTGCCTCTATGTCCTGGCCCGGACCATTGAGGAGCCGGACCCTGCCGCCTTCCAGGCCCGCCTCCGGGCCTATTCCGCCCAATTAAACGCCTCCCGCCCCACGGCGGTGAATCTCAGCTGGGCTCTGGGGGAGATGGAGAGGACCGCCGCCGCTCACTTGAACGGCCCCCGTCCCGCCCTGCTGGAGGCCCTGTACCAAAGGGCGGCGGAGATTCACGAGGACGACATCGCCAAGTGCCGGGCCATCTCCGAGTACGGCCTGAGCCTCTTAAAAGAGGGCGACGGCGTGCTCACCCACTGCAACGCCGGGCCCCTGGCCACCTCCCGCTACGGCACCGCCCAGGGTCCCTTCTTCCTGGCGGCGGAGCGGGGCGTAAATATCCATGTCTTCGCCGACGAGACCCGGCCCCTGCTCCAGGGAGCCCGGCTCACCAGCTACGAGCTCCACCGGGCGGGGGTGGACGTGACCCTGATCTGCGACAACATGGCCTCCATGGTGATGAAAAACGGCTGGGTCCAGGCCTGCTTTGTGGGCTGCGACCGAATCGCCGCCAACGGGGACACGGCCAACAAAATCGGGACCAGCGGCGTGGCGATTCTGGCAAAGCACTACGGGATCCCCGTTTACGTTCTGGGTCCCACCAGCACCGTCGACCTGAGCTGCCCCGACGGGGCCCGCATCCCCATCGAGCTCCGGGACCCGGAAGAGATCAAAACCCTCTGGTACGAAAAGCCCATGGCCCTGCCGGGGGTGAAGTGCTACAACCCCTCCTTCGACGTGACAGACCACCGGCTGATCTCCGGCATCGTCACGGAACGGGGGATCTGCCGGGCCCCCTACACGGAGAGCCTGGCGGCCCTTTTCCGCTGAGGGGAGGCATTCCCATGGTCCAAATTTACGGTACCCTGGGCCCCGCCTGCTCGGACACGGAGACCCTGGCCCGGCTCTTCGAAGCGGGCATGACCGGCGTGCGGCTGAACCTCTCCCACGTGGGCCTCCCCGGCGCGGCGGAGCAGATCGAGCATCTCCACGCCGCCGCCCGGCTGTACGGGATTGCGCCCCGGCTCCTCATCGACATGCAGGGCCCGGAGCTTCGGGTGGGCGCCCTTCCGGCCCCCCTTCCGCTGGAAAAGGGGGCCCTGGTGCGCCTGGGCGGGGACGTCCCCCTGCCCGCCGCCGTCCTGCCCCTCCTGGTCCCCGGCCGGGAGGTCCTGCTGGACGACGGGAAGCTGCTCCTCCGGGTAACGGAGCCCCTGCCCACCGGAGCCCTGGCCCGGGTGGAGCGGGGCGGAATCCTCCAAAGCCGGAAGAGCGCCGCCCTCCCCGGCGCGGAAATCCGTCTGCCCGCCATGACGGACAGTGACCGGGAGAACCTCCGCCTGGCCAAGAGCTACGGCGTCACCGGGGTCATGCAGCCCTTCGTCCGGGGCCGGGAGGACCTGGCGGCTGTCCGGGAGGCCCTGGGCGCCGCTGGGGGACAGGATATCCGGCTGTTCGCCAAAATCGAAAACCTGGACGGTGTGGAAAGATTAGCGGAGCTGATTCCCGCCGCCGACGAAATCGTCATCGCCCGGGGAGACCTGGGGAACTCCGGCCCCCTCTGGAAGCTCCCCGCCCTGCAAAAGCGCATTTCCGCCGCCTGCCGGGAGGCGGGGCGGCCCTTCATGGTGGTGACCCAGATGCTGGCCTCTATGGAGCGGAGCCCCGTCCCCACCCGGGCGGAGGTCAGCGACATCTTCAACGCCGTGCTGGACGGCGCGTCCTCCGTCATGGTCACCGGGGAGACCGCCGTGGGCAAGTACCCCGTGGAGGCCATGGAATATCTGGTCCATACCGTCCGGGAGGCGGAAGAATTTATAGGGACATGATAAAAGTATAAAAGAAGGGCCCGGCGGTCGGGGCCGCTCCTGTAAAGAAGCCAACACCCGCTGGAAAGAAGTTGCTTTTCAGCGGGTGTTGCCTTATAATGAACGCATCGGCAAACTGGAATTCGCAGAATGGAGAAGATTGCAATTATGAATTTAGTAGAGCGGATAAATCTCCTTTTTGGTGGTTTTCAAGATGAGATGTGCAGAGCATGTGACGGGTACAATCCCCACTGGAGACCCAACTGGAAAGACGAAGTGGAAACAGAGTTAAATGTAATCAGGGATCATTTTCCGGTTCCTCTGCCGGAGGACTACTGTGAAATTTTCCGCAAATTCGGCGGCGGTCGTATTGAGGACAAGCGCCCCAATTGGGTCATACCGGAGATGTCATTTTGGACTTGGGACGATATGAAGGATTTTGACGCCACAGTGGGTTTCTTTGAGGACTGTCCTAATGGATTTCCCTTTGGGGATGATATCGGGGATGTGGTTTATTTCTATGTAGACGATGGAACAGACACCGGCATTTATATGGCTGAGAAGTCCATGACTTTTGACCGGGACTTCTGGTATAAAATTGCCGGCTCCTTTACAGAGCTGTTTACCAGTACCGAGGCCCAGCGGCTTTTCCGCAATTTTTACCGGTATGGCTGCGACAAGGGGACAGACGGACGGTAAAGAGCAGTTTATAGTTCTCCCCCACGGACACTTTCCTCGAAAGTGTCATAGTGGGTTATACAGAATAAAAGGGCAGGACAGACCGCAGCGGCCTGTCCTGCCCTTAACTTCTTTATGACGCCCTGCCCTCAGCCGGGCCCCTCTTTTATGGAAGCTCATACAGGGGCCTTACCCGCTCATAGGGCTGGGCCCGGTAGGTGACGGAGGCGATTTTCCGTCCCGACAGCCCGTATTTGGGGTGCGTCCCGAAGAGGTCCACATACCGCTCCAAATCGTCCCGCTCCTCCGCCATGGCCTCCAGCAGCAGCGCCGCCGCCCGGGCGTCGTCGATGGCCCGGTGGCTGTTCACCGCCTCCAGGCAATAGGCGGCGATGGCGTTTTCCAGCCTGTGGGGGTAGTCCCGCCGGTCCCGGTACACCGTCAGCGCGTCCAGAAACCGGGGCTTTTTCAGCGCCTCCGCCAAGCCCCAGGGCTGGAGCAGGTAAAACAGGAAATTCAAGTCGAACTGGGCGTTGTAGGCCGCAATCAGCGGCCGCTCCGCCCCCTCCAGCAGCGCCGCGAAGGCCCCGGCGGCCTCTTGGTCCCCCACGCCCTCGGCGGCCAGGCGCTCCTCGGTGATGCCGGTCAGGTCCGTAATGAAGGGGTCCAGCCGCCGCCCCTCCGGCAGGCGGACGAAGAGGTCCATTCCCCCGGTCTCCGCCCCGGCCTCCAGGGTCACCGCGCCGATTTCGATGATCCGGTCGCTTCCAAAGTCAACGCCCGTGGTCTCCGTGTCGAAGACCACGATTCGGTCAAACTGCTCCCAAAGCCTCACGCCGCATCCTCCTCCAGCCGGCTCTCCCCGGTGGCGTAGTCGATGGTCACGCCGGGCTGGACGTTGTAGGCGAAGACGTTGAAGCAGATTCCGTCCCCCGCGTCCTCCACGGAGTACGCCTCCATCTGCACCCCCCGGGCCACCAGCTCCGTCCCCACAAACACCGGCGTCACCCGGTAGAGGACGTGGTTATCCGTCCGCTGGACGTAGTCCGCCACGTCGTTTTCAAAGGGCAGCATGCCGGTGACGTTCAGATACCGGGTGCCGGTAATCAGATTTTTCTCGTTGGCGTTCTCCCCCGCCAGCTGGAAGCCGATGAGGTGGCAGCGGTTGTAGAGGTACTTCCCGTCCACGCAGTCATACTTGGCGGAAACCCAGCCCGTAGGCTTCACGTTCCCGATGGACTCCCGCTCCTCCGTGGGCATCAGCTCCGGGCAGATGTTGGCCCAGGCTGCGCCGCAGCGGCCCAGATAGTCCAGCTCGCTGTAATACTCAAAGGCCTCCAGGGTCATCTCCTCCTTGGTGAAGCCCGGCTGGTTCTCCTCCAGCTCCACGTAAGCCGCGCCGCTCCACTCCGGAATGTCCTCCAGGGACACCGGCTCCGGCCGCAGGTACCACCGGACCGCCGCCGCTGCCGCGCACAGGATCAGCAGCGCCACGAGCTGTTTCGCCGTCAGCTCCTGCCGGTGCCTCGACTTGCTCTTCGCCATATCCATCCTCCTTGAACCGCAAGATTCCGACACTCCAAATATAACATTTTCCGCCAGCTTTTTCAACCGATAATCCATCCGCCGCCGGACATGCTGAATCGTGACAACATTCAACAACAGGAGGCGCCTATGTTCCAGCGTATGCGAAACTTCTTTCTCCTCATGCTCCCCGTCCTCTTCCTGGGGGCGATGCTCTACTGGCAGGGGAAGACTCTCCCCGCCGCCGCCCCGGCCGTCATTCCGGCCTCCACCGACAACTGGGGCCTCTCCTTCCCCAACGAGGGCCAGTCTCCCGTGGGCAACGCCAGCGCGGAGGACCTGGCCCAATACGACGCCTGGTTCCTGGGGGACACGTCCCAGAAGGTCATCTATCTGACCTTCGACTGCGGCTATGAGAACGGCTACACGGAGAAAATTCTGGACGCCCTGAAGAAGCACAGCGCTCCGGCGGCCTTCTTCGTGGTGGGCAACATGATTGAAACCGCCCCGGACATTGTCCGCCGCATGGCGGAAGAGGGCCACATCGTGGGCAACCACACCTACCACCACCCGGACATGTCCGCCATCTCCGGCCAGGCGGCCTTCCAGAAGGAGCTGGACAGCCTGGCGGATCTCTACAAGGAAACCACCGGGAAAGACCTTCCCCACTTCTACCGCCCGCCCCAGGGGAAATACAGCGAAGAAAACCTGAAGCAGGCCCAGGCCCTGGGCTACAAGACGGTGTTCTGGAGCCTGGCCTATGTGGACTGGTACACGGACAACCAGCCCACGGCGGAGCAGGCCTACGCCAAGCTTCTCCCCCGCATCCACGACGGGGCCATCGTCCTCCTCCACTCCACGTCCAAAACCAACGCGGACATCCTGGACGAGCTTCTGACCAAGTGGGAGGACATGGGCTACCGCTTCGCCTCCCTGGAGGAGCTTCCGGAGGCCTGAGGACCCCTTGCAACTCCTGGAAAACTGGTATATAATAACGCCAGCACGCCGCCCCGGCGGCGAAAACAGGAGGCGCGTTTTATGGATCTGACGATTACGGCCCTGCTGGACCTCTCCCACACCCTGGCGGGGGACTATCTGGCGCAATTCCAATACCCCTGGGAGGCTCTGGACGGCATTAAGGACTTTATTCTGGACCTTGGCCCCCGGCTGGACCCGGCGGAGTATGAGGAGCGTTCTCCCCATGTTTGGGTCCACAAGACCGCCAGCCTGGCCCCCACGGCCTTCCTGGGCGCGCCCTGCGTCATCGGCCCGGATACCGAGATCCGGCACTGCGCCTTCATCCGGGGCTCCGCTCTCGTCGGGGCGGGCTGCGTGGTGGGCAACTCCGTGGAGCTGAAAAACGTCATCCTCTTCGACGGCGTGCAGACTCCCCACTACAACTACGTGGGCGACTCCATCCTGGGCTTCAAAAGCCACATGGGCGCGGGGTCCATCACCTCCAACGTCAAATCCGACAAGACCCTGGTCGTTGTCCGAAACGGCGGAGAACGCCTGGAGACGGGCCGGAAGAAGTTCGGGGCCATACTGGGGGATCACGTAGAGGTGGGCTGCAACAGCGTGCTGAACCCCGGGACCATCGTCGGGCGGTCCTCCAGGGTCTATCCCCTGTCCTCCGTCCGGGGGGCCGTCCCGCCGGACAGCATCTTTAAGGCCCCGGGGAACGTCGTCCATCAAGATTGATCGCGCTCATACAGCGGCCCGGCACGGGGAACACTCCCTGTGCCGGGTTTTTCTCTTCAAATTTGGGCTTGACAAATACCCCCTTGGGGTATATGATAAAAATACCCCTAAGGGGTATATTGAAAAAGGAGGCGCCCGCCATGGAGACCTGTGAATGCCACAAGACCAAGCAGCGCTCCGAGGAGGAGGTCAAGCGGCTCATCCACCGCCTGAACCGGGTGGAAGGCCAGGTCCGGGGCATCCGGGGCATGGTGGAGCGCAGCGTCTACTGTCCCGACATCCTGGCCCAGGTGGCCGCCGCCAACGCGGCGCTGAACGCCTTTGCCAAAGAGCTCCTCTCCGAGCACATCCGCACCTGTGTCACCCGGGACATCCGGGAGGGGAAGGACGAGACGGTGGACGAACTGCTGTCCACCCTGCAAAAACTGATGAAATAAAGGAGGTCCCTTCGATGGAACAATACAATGTCACCGGCATGAGCTGCGCCGCCTGCTCCGCCCGGGTGGAAAAGGCCGTGGGCAAGGTGCCGGGGGTCGCCTCCTGCTCCGTGAGCCTGCTGACCAACTCCATGGGCGTGGAGGGCAGCGCCAGCCCCTCGGAGATCATCGCCGCCGTGGAGGCCGCGGGCTACGGCGCTTCCAAAAAGGGCGCGGAAAAAACCGCTTCCGCCCCCGGTCCCGCCAATCCCGAGGAGGCCCTGGCGGACCATGAGACCCCGCTTTTGAAGCGGCGGCTGTGGACCTCCCTGGGCTTTCTGCTGGTCCTCATGTACTTCTCCATGGGCCACATGATGTGGGGCTGGCCCGTCCCCCATTTCCTTCACGGGAACCACATTGCCATGGGGCTTTTACAGCTCCTGCTGACGGTGGCCGTCATGGTCATTAACCAGAAATTCTTCGTCAGCGGCTTCAAGAGCCTCTGGCACAGGGCTCCGAACATGGACACCCTGGTGGCCCTGGGAGCCTCGGCGGCCTTCGTCTACAGCACCTACGCCCTCTTCGCCATGACGGAAGCTCAGGTCCGGGGGGACATGGAAGCGGTCATGGACTACATGATGGAGTTCTACTTCGAGTCCGCCGCCATGATCCTGACCCTCATCACCGTGGGCAAGATGCTGGAGGCCCGGTCCAAGGGCAGGACCACCGACGCGCTGAAGAGCCTCATGAAGCTGGCCCCCAAGACCGCCGTTCTGGAGCGGGACGGGAAAGAGGTTGCCGTCCCCATCGAGCAGGTCCAAAAGGGAGACCTCTTCCTGGTCCGTCCGGGGGAGAACATCCCGGTGGACGGCGTGGTGGTGGAGGGCTCCAGCGCCGTCAACGAGTCCGCCTTAACCGGCGAGAGCATCCCCGTGGACAAGGCCCCGGGGGACGGCGTCTCCGCCGCCACCACGAACCAGTCCGGCTTCCTCAAGTGCCGGGCAACCCGGGTGGGGGAGGATACGACCCTCTCTCAGATCATCCAGATGGTCAGCGACGCCGCGGCCACCAAGGCCCCCATCGCGAAAATCGCCGACAAGGTGTCCGGGGTTTTCGTCCCGGCGGTGATCTCCATCGCCGCGGTGACCACCCTCGTCTGGCTGCTGCTGGGGCAGTCCGTGGGCTTCGCCCTGGCCCGGGGCATCTCCGTGCTGGTGATCTCCTGTCCCTGCGCCCTGGGGCTGGCCACGCCGGTGGCCATTATGGTGGGCAGCGGCATGGGGGCGAAAAACGGCATCCTCTTTAAAACCGCCGCCTCTCTGGAGGCCGCGGGCAGAACCGAAATCGTGGCCCTGGACAAGACGGGCACCATCACCCGGGGCGAACCCAGGGTGACGGACATTCTCCCGTCCCCGGGGCTCGGCGAAGCGGAGCTCCTGCGCCTGGCCCGGGCCCTGGAGCAGAAAAGCGAGCACCCCCTGGCAAAGGCCATCCTGCAAAGGGCGGAAGAGGAAGGCATTCCCGCGGAGGAGGTCACGGACTTCCAGGCCCTGCCGGGGAACGGCCTCGCGGCCCGCCTGGACGGGGCGGCCCTCTGCGGCGGGAACCTGGACTTCATCAGCGCCAGAGCCGCCGTCCCCCAGGACTTCCAGGCTCAGGCCGAGAAGCTGGCGGGCCAGGGGAAGACCCCGCTGTTTTTCAGCCGGGACGGGGAGCTGCTGGGCGTCGTCGCCGTGGCGGACGTGATCAAGGAGGACAGCCCCCAGGCGGTGAAGGAGCTCCAAAATATGGGCATCCGGGTGGTGATGCTCACCGGGGACAACCGGCGCACCGCCCAGGCCATCGGCAGACAGGCGGGAGTGGACGAGGTCGTCGCCGGGGTCCTCCCCGATGGCAAGGAAAGCGTCATCCGGGACCTGAAAAAGCAGGGCAGGGTGGCCATGGTGGGCGACGGCATCAACGACGCACCGGCCCTGACCCGGGCGGACACCGGCATCGCCATCGGCGCGGGGGCGGACGTGGCCATCGACGCGGCGGACGTGGTGCTGATGAAAAGCCGCCTTTCCGACGTGCCCGCCGCCATCCGGCTCAGCCGGGCCACCCTGCGGAACATCCATGAAAACCTGTTCTGGGCCTTCTTCTACAACACCATCGGCATCCCCCTGGCGGCGGGGCTCTTCATCCCCTTCGGCCTGACGCTGAACCCCATGTTCGGCGCGGCGGCCATGAGCCTCTCCAGCTTCTGCGTCGTCTCCAACGCCCTGCGGCTGAACCTGTTCGACCTGCGGGACGCGAGAAAGGATAAACCCATCAAAACCAAACATTCCAAGGAGGTAACGACTATGGAAAAGACCATGAAAATCGAAGGCATGATGTGCGGGCACTGCGAGGCCCGGGTGAAAAAGGCCCTGGAGGCCCTGCCTGAAGTCAGCGCCGCCAACGTCAGCCACGAGAGCGGCACGGCGGTGGTGACCCTCTCCGGGTCCCTCACGGACGAGGCGCTGAAGAAGGCCGTGGAGGACCAGGATTACAAGGTGCTGGGTATTCAGTAATCCCAAGCATGAAAAAGCGGACCGCCGGGCGGCGGTCCGCTTTTTTATGGAGTTTTAGAAAGTAAATTTCTCGTATTCCTCTCCCCGGTCCGCTTTCCCTTTTCCGGCCAGCTTTTCCGACATCCCGGCTCTTTTGATCTCCTCCACGTCCCGCTCACAGGACTTGGCCTGCGCTTTCCGGAGCTCCTCCATGAAGCCCGACAAAAGAGCCTGATGTCCCATTCCGGTGAAGGAAGAGGGGCGGGGTGCTCCGGCCCTTCCACAGCCAAAAGTGTTTGCTGCTGAAATCATCGCTTTTCCTCCATTTCACAGATTCAATAGGTTTCGAGGGCCCCGTCCTTGAATCCGTTCAATGGAAGCCGCTCCGGTCTTGATTCCTTTCACCTGGAATATCGGCCGGATTCTGGAAAATATAAGGGCTCTTGCTACTTTCCGGCGGCACGGTCCGCTTCAATTTGCAGCTTCAGCGCCTCCACCGCCACCCGGACGGAGGTGCTGGTGTCCTCGCTCATCTTCTGGTCCAGGCCCGCGGCCTCCCGCTCCTGGTTCCAGACCACGTGGAAGCAGCTTCCGCAGCGGCAGCCCAGGGCGGCGGCCACTACGAAGAGGGCGGCGCTCTCCATCTCGCTGGCCTTCACCCCCAGGCGCTTCCAGCTCTCCCACTTCTGCTGGAGCTCATAGTACACGGGGGAGGCGGCGGGGTCGTGCTGGCCGTAGAAGCTGTCCTTGCACTGGACGATGCCCGTGTGGAGGGGGTAGCCCAGGGCCTTCGTGGCCCGGACCAGGCAGTCCACGATGCCGAAATCCGCCACGGCGGGGAACTCAATGGGGGCGTACTCCAAGCTGGTGTGCTCATACCGGATGGCCCCGGTGGCCACCACGATGTCCCCGGATTGGACGTTCACGTCGATGCCCCCGCAGGTGCCGGTCCGGATAAAGGTATCCGCGCCGCACTTGTGGAGCTCCTCCATGGCGATGGAGGCGGAGGGTCCGCCGATGCCGGTGGAACAGGCCGTCACCTTCTCCCCCAGCAACGTGCCGGTCCAGACGTTGTATTCCCGGTTATAGGCCACCTGCTTCGCGTCGTCGAAGTAGGCGGCAATGGCGGGGACCCGGCCGGGGTCGCCGGGCAGGATGCAGTAACGGCCGACGTCGCCGGCGGCGCAGGCAATATGGAACTGTTTTTCCAGTTTTTGCATGATCGTCACCTCAGTCTCGTGATATTGTGAAAACAGTATAGCAAATAACCGTAGACTTTGCAACAATTCGACGAAAAATTTTTAAAGGGTCCACCTATTTCAGGCGGACCCTTTGCTGCTTTTCAATTTTATAGGATCTTTATAAAATTCATTTCATCGTTACTACCGTCACGCCGGTCTCGCCTTCGCCATAGACACCCAGGCGGAAGCTCTTCACCGCCCTGCTCCGGCGGAGGATGTCGTGGACAGCTTTGCGGAGGGCTCCGGTTCCCTTACCGTGGATAATAGTGACGGTTTCCAGCTTGCCCATGACGGCGGCAGACAAAAAGCTCTCCACCACGCTCTCCGCCTCCAGGGTCTCCAGCCCCCGAATGTCCAGTTCCCGGCTGGCGGCGGCCCGGAGGGTCCGGGTTCCGCCGGAATGAACGGGAGTCTTGGGCTTCCGGGCGGCCCGTTCGTCGTCCTCGATGAGGCGGACCTCGGAGGCGTTGGCCTTCATTTTCAGCACCCCCGCCTTCAATTGCAGGGTACCGTCCTTTCCAACGGAAATAACCTCCGCGGGCTGGCGCACGCCGGGGAACTCCACCAGGTCCCCCTTTTGAATGGGGCGGCTGGGCTTGGGGATGGGCTCCGGGCGGTCCTTCTCCGTGCGGAGGCGGTCCTCCGCCTGGTGGAGCCCCGCCC
>CATNDJ010000038.1 GCA_950097265.1 uncultured Oscillibacter sp. | reverse complement strand
CCGCCTCGGTGCCCATGCAGCAGGGATTTTGTTCCGCGCCGGGAAGCGAGGCGTCGGGGCCCGCGGGAACGGGAACGGCGGGGGCCTCCGGCGCGGCGGGGAGGCGGCCGGCCGCCGGGACGGTGGGCATGGCGGAAACCTCCGACCGGGCCGCCGTCTGCTGGGTGGAAGCCGCTTGCTGGACGGACATGCCGGGGTAGGGCTCCAGGTTTGGGGCTACCCGCTGCCAAATGCGGTCGTACTGGCGGAAATCGTAGACCTCCGGTGTTTGGGTGGTATGTTCCATGAGGGGTCCCTCCTTTTCTTCCCAGCTTATGCGGGGAGCAAAAAAAGGGTTCCTGTTGCGCCTGCAACAGATAAGAGGGGCGCTTTTGGGTAAAATGTAGGGGAAATCCCAAGGCATTCGTTGCATTCTCCCGCTATATCTGGTAGAATGCTCTTTGACACAGCAAGCAAAGGAGGAACCCTCATGCTGGAATTGAAGCACCTCAGCTACGCCGTCCATGAGGACGGCGGGGAGCTGGGCATTTTGAACGATATTTCCCTCACCGTCGGCGACGGGCGGCTGGTGGTTTTCACCGGGCCCAACGGCGGCGGAAAGACCACCCTGGCGAAGAGCATCATGGGCCTGGTGAAGCCCACCGCCGGGCAGATTTTCTGGAACGGGCGGGATATCACGGATCTCGGCATCACGGAACGGGCGCGGCTGGGCATCAGCTACGGCTTCCAGCAGCCTCCCCGGTTCAAGGGGCTGACGGTCCGGGACCTGCTGACCCTGGCCAGCGGGGACGAGCGGCTCTCCAAGGACCGCTGCTGCCAGTATCTGACCCGGGTGGGCCTGTGCGCCAACGACTATCTGGACCGGGAGGTGGACGCCTCCCTCTCCGGCGGCGAGGTGAAACGCATTGAAATCGCCTCCATCCTGGCCCGCCAGGGGAAGCTGATGATTTTCGACGAGCCTGAGGCGGGCATCGACCTGTGGTCCTTCGCCCGGCTGACGGAGACCTTTGAGCAGCTCCACGCCGCCGGGGGGGCCACCATGATTATCATTTCCCATCAGGAACGGATCATCTCCCTGGCGGACGAGGTCATCGTGGTGGGTGAAGGGCGGCTTCGCCATCGGGGGACCCCGGCGGAGATTCTGCCCCGGATTCTGGCGGACACCCTGGGCGCTTGCCCGGTGCTGACGAAGGAGGCGATGGCGCAATGATGGATACCGAGATCGATCGGGGCTTACTGGAAAAGATTGCGGACCTCATCGGCAAGCCCGTGGGGGCCTTCAACATCCGCAAGGACTCCGGCTGCGACGGGCGGCAGTCCACGGAGCACATCGAAATCACCTCCAAGGAGGACAAGCCCGGCATCGACATCCGGGTGAAGCCCGGCACCGTGGGAGAGACCTGCTACATTCCCGTCATCATCACGAAGTCCGGCCTCCGGGAGATGGTCTACAACGACTTCTTCATTGGAGAGGGCTGCGACGTGGACATTGTGGCGGGCTGCGGAATCCACAACTGCGGCGGGGAGGAATCCCGCCACGACGGGGTCCATACCTTCTACGTGGGCAAGGGCGCCAAGGTCCGCTACACGGAGAAGCACTACGGCGAGGGAGACGGAACCGGCGGCCGGATTATGAATCCCCAGACGGTGGTTTATCTGGAGGAGGGGGCCTCCATCCAGATGGAGACCGTCCAGATCCGGGGCATCGACTCCACCAAGCGGACGACGAAAATTGTCTGCGGCAAGGGAGCCGAGGCCGTGGTCACCGAGCGGCTGCTGACCCACGGGGAGCAGACGGCGGAGAGCGACATGGAGATCGTTCTGGACGGCGAGGATTCCAAGGGCCGGGTCATCTCCCGGTCCGTGGCCCAGGACAAATCGGAGCAGGTGTTCTATCCCCGGATGGTGGGCAACGCTCAGTGCTTCGGCCACGTTCAGTGCGACTCCATCATCATGGGGGAAGCGAAAATCAAGTCCATCCCCGCTATCACCGCCAACTGCACCGAGGCCCAGCTGGTCCACGAGGCGGCCATCGGCAAGATTGCCGGGGACCAGCTTTTGAAGCTGGAGACCCTGGGCCTCACCGAGGAGGAGGCCGAGGACTGCATCCTCAAGGGCTTCCTGGCGTAGAGAAAGACGTATAGTGAAAGCCCCGCCGGAAGGCGGGGCTTTTCCTATGCGCTTAAGCGGCCCGGGCCACCACGCCCGCGAAGCTGAACCAGCCCCTGGGGTCCCGGAAGGCTCCGGTGAGGGTCTCCCGCAGCTCCCAGGCGGCGCCCCTGGTATAGAGGGGAGACAAGGCGTGATTCATCAAGAGCAGGGCCTCGGCGTCGTGGAGGCAGCCCATCCGGGCGGTACCGTCGGCGGCTCCGGCCACGATTTTCATCAGCGTGTCGTAGGCGGTGCTCTCATAGCGGACCAGATTTTCCCGGCTCTCGGTGGTCCAGGACATCAAAAAGCATTCTGCGTCGTTGGCGGAGGCGGTGAGGGTCCGGCCCGCCAGGGTGTATTCCCCGTTCCGCAGGGCGGACATCAGCCCCCGCTCCGTCAGGCCCTTGGGGACCGCCTGGACCCCCAGGACCTCCAGCCACTGCTGGCAGAGGAGCAGGGCCACGGCGTCGTTCACGTCGTTTTTCAGGTACAGGAACTCCAGCTCTCCTAAATCCGCGCCGCTGTTGTACCCCGCCTCCTCCAGGAGAGCCCGGGCCTGCCGGCAGCGCTCCTCGTAGCCCTCCGGGTCGTTGTCCAGCAGGGGAGCGCTGCGCTCCCGGAAATCCCCCTCGTCGTTCTCCGGCACGCCGGGCGGGACCACGCCTTCGGCGGGAAGGCCCTTGGCCGCCTGGGCCAGGGCGCTGCGGTCGATGGCCAGACTCATGGCCTCCCGCAGGGCGGGGTCGCTGAACAGGTCCGAGGCGCAGTTGAACAAAACGGCGTAGGTGGCCAGCTCCGGCAGGGGGGACCACTCCGGGTCCGCCGCCAGCTCCGACAGCCGCGCGTCCGGCAGGGGCCATACGGCGTCCACGGTCTTGCTCTCATAGAGGGACCAGGCCTCCTCCGCCGAGCCTGCGAAGTGGAATGAGACGCTCTGGGGGCCGGGCTGGGCGGCGTAGTACCGGCCGTTGGCCTCCAGCCGGAGGGAGCGGCCCTCCTCCAGGGCGGCGACGGTGTAGGGCCCGTTGGTCACCAGCTGGGTAGGATCCCCCTCCCACCAGGATTTGTTCCCGGAGGCGGCCTTGAGCCGCTGAACCACGTCCTGCCGCAGGGGCATGGCGGCGGGGGAGGTGCACACCTCCTTTAAGAACCAGTCGTAGCGCCCGTTCAGCACCACCACCAGAGTGGAGTCGTTCTTCGCCGTTACCTGGAGCAGGCTCATGTCCTTGGCGGCCCGGGCCTCCTGATAGCCCTTCACCACGGAGAGAAGGTCCGCGTACCGGGAGCCGGTGGCGGGGTTGGCCAGCCGCTGCCAGGCGTAGACGAAGTCCCCGGCGGTGACGGGCTGCCCGTCGGACCAGCGGGCGCTGCGGAGCCGGAAGGTGTAGGTGACGGTAACGGCGCCGTCTTTGGTTTCCTCCTCCTGGTCCACGCTCTTGGCCATGCCGGGGAGGACGCTGGTTTTCCCCGTGCTGTCCGCCGTCACCCGCATGAGGTTTTCATAGAGGTGGGCCAGGACGGTCTGGCTCTCGGTATCCTCGGCGTAGATGGGGTCCAGGGACTCCGGGGCGGAGCCCACGCAGACGGACAGGGCCATGCCCTCGCCGTCCTTGGCGCAGCCGGACAGCGCCGCGGCGCACAGCAGCCCGGACAGCAGCAGGGCCGTCAGGCGCTTGACAAACAGTTTCATAAAACCTCCGGAGACAAACCGTCTCTTCATCTTTGATTGCAGCCGTACCGCCGCCTGGGCGGATTTGGCAGACATCCATTATAAAGAATTTTGCCCGCCTTGTAAAGGCGGGCGGGGCAAGAAAGGTGCAAAAATGACAAAAATTCAGGAACCGTTCAAATTTTGGGGGAATGCTGTCCGCCCTTACAGGGTCTCCAGCACCTCCGCCACGGTCCGGCAGCGGGTGGAAAAGCGGGCCCGGAGCTCCGGCGCGGCGGTTTCCATCAGGTAGGGGCGGCCCACCTGCTCCAGCATGGAGACGTCGTTATAGTTGTCCCCGAAGGCCATGACCTCCTCCAGCCGGAGGCCCAGGGCCTCGCAGAGCCGCCGGACTCCCAGGCCCTTGTCCGCCAGGGTGAAGTCCAGCCAGACCTCCCCGGCCACGGCGCAGCGGAAGTGCCGCTCCCACTTGGGGAACAGGGCCGCCCGGACCTCCTCCAGGTTCCCGGGGCAGTAGGCGGAGACCTTAATGATGTCCTCCGGTACGTCCGCCGGAGCGGGGAGGACGGCGGTGCGGTTCCCGAGAAACCAGCGGATCCGGTCTTCCAGGTCCGGGGTCTTGGGACAGAGATAGCTGACGTCGGCCCCGGAGATCAGCACCTCGGCCCTGGGCAGGGCCAGAATTTCCCCGCACAGCTCCTCGGAGAGGCGGCGGTCCATGGCGGTCTTGCTGAGAACGGGACCGGGGCTTCCAGGGCCGTAGACCACCGCGCCGTTCTCACAGAGGAAGGGCACCTTGTCCGCCACCGGGGCGAAGAGCCGGCGCAGGCTGGTGTACTGCCGGCCGCTGGCGGGGCAAAAGAGAACGCCCCGTTTCTCCAGGCGGTGGATGTGGTCAAAAATTTCCGGGGGAATCTCCGCGGCCCCGTTCTGGAGCAGGGTCCCGTCGATGTCGCTGGCGATGAGGCGGATCATATAGGTACGACTTCCTTTCAGGGAGGATACGCTTCAGGTGGAACAGGCACCAGTATAGCGCAGGATTCCCTGCAAAGCAAGCCCGAATTTTGCAGAGGGCGGATCACCGGATATTCAGGGGACAGGAGGGGTTAGAAAGCCGGGGGAGGCCGTCTTTTGACGGCCTCCCCCCGGCTTTGGAGAGTGTATCGCAGGTAAGCAAGAGCGCTTACAGCTCGCAGAGCTTCAGCAGGTCTTCCCAGTTCTTGTCGACTTCCTTCTGGACCTCTTCGACCATCCACTCGTTGCCGGGCTTGAACATGTGGGCGAAGCGGCCCTGGGCCTTCAGGTACTCCTCAACGGGGAGCTTGTTCTTGGGCTTGTAGCTCAGGATGTACTTGCCCTCGACCACCTCGTACAGCGGCCACACGCAGGTCTCGACGGCCAGTTTCGTGATTTCCATCAGCTTCTCGCTGGGATACCGCCAGCCCCGGGGGCAGGGAGCCATGACGTTCAGGAAGGCCGCGCCGGGGGTGTAGATGGCCTTGTGGGATTTCTCGGTGATGTCCTTAAAGTTCCCAATAAACGTCGTCTGGGCCACATACGGAATCCCATGGGCCACCATGATTTTCGTCAGGTTCTTCTTCTGCTGGGGCTTGCCCGGGACCACCTTGCCCACCGGGGTGGTGGTGGTGTCGGCGAAGTGGGGCGTGGAGCTGGAGCGCTGAATGCCCGTGTTCATGTAAGCCTCGTTGTCGTAGCAGACATAGACCAGGTCATGTCCCCGCTCCATGGCGCCGGACAGGCTCTGGAAGCCGATGTCATAGGTGCCGCCGTCTCCGCCGAAGGCGATGAACTTGTAGGTGGCGTCGATTTTGCCCCGCTTTTTCATGGCATGGTAGGCGGTCTCGACGCCGGACAGAGTTGCCGCCGCGTTCTCAAAGGCGTTGTGGATGAAGCTGTCCTTATAGGACGTGAACGGGTACATGAAGGAGGAGACCTCCAGGCAGCAGGTGGCGGAGCAGACCACCGCGTGGTCCTCCGGCTCCAGGGCCCGCAGCACGGTCCGCACGGCGATGGGGCAGCCGCAGCCCGCGCACATTCTGTGACCGCCGGTAAAGCGGTCTTCCTTCATGACGTTCTCTTTCAGATTATAGGCCATGTTGACTGTCTCCCTCCTTATTCCCGCACGTCCAGGTAGCGGTAGGTCTCTCCCACGCTGCCGGTCTCGGCGATCTTCTCCAGGTCCGCGAACACATGCTGGATGCTCTCCACCCGCACGTCCCGGCCGCCCAGGCCGTAGATGTAGCTGATGCCCTTGGGGCCGAACACGCCGTTGGCGTAGAGGCCCGCGCAGGTTTCCGCGAAGATGGGTCCGCAGTGGGCGTTGAAGCTGTCGTCCTTGTCCATGGCGGCAAAGGCCTTTACGTTTTTCAGGGCCTCGGCGATCTCCCCGGCGGGGAAGGGGCGGAAAGAGCGGATCTTGATCATGCCCACCTTCTTGCCCTGGGCCCGCAGCTGCTTGATGGCTTCCCGGGCCGTTCCGGCGGAGGAACCGATGATAATGATGGCTTCCTCGGCGTCGTCCATCTCGTATTTTTCGATGAGCCCATACTGACGGCCCGTCCAGGCGGCGAACTCGTCCGCCACGTCCTGGATGACCTTTTTCGCGTCCATCATGGCCTGGGCCTGGGCGCGCTTGGTCTCCATGTAGTAAACCGGGGTGGAGTAGGGTCCCACCGCGATGGGCTCGTCCTTGTTGAGAAGGTAATGCGCAGGCTTGTATTCGCCCACGAACTTGCGAACCGCCTCGGTTTCCTCCAGCTCGATGTTCTCGATGGCGTGGGAGGTAATGAAACCGTCCTGGCAGATCATGATGGGCAGGGACACGGCCTCGCCGATGCGCATGGCCTGGAGGTAGTTGTCGTAGGCCTCCTGGTTGGTTTCGGCGAACAGCATCAGCCAGCCGGAGTCCCGGACCGCCATGGCGTCGGAGTGGTCGTTGTTGATGTTGATGGGGCCGGACAGGGCGCGGCAGGAGACCGCCAGGGTGATGGGCAGACGGTCGCTGGCCGCCACGTACAGCATTTCGGCCATGTAGATGAGACCGCAGGAAGAAGTCGCGCTGATGGCCCGGCAGCCGGCGGCTTCCGCGCCGATGCAGGTGGACATGGCGCTGTGCTCGGATTCCACGGCGATGAAATCGGTATCGACCTCGCCGTTATCCACGTAGGCGGAGAAGTACTGGGGAATCTCGGTGGACGGCGTAATGGGGTAAGCGCCCATGACGTCGGGGTTGATCTGCTTCATCGCATAGGCGACGGCTTCATTGCCGGACAGTCTTTCTCTGATACTCATTTTATCCTAGCCCCTCCTTACTTTTCGTCCTTGACCATGGTGATGGCCCCGAAGGGGCAGACATTGGCGCAGATGCCGCAGCCCTTGCAGAAGAAGTAATTGAAGTCCTCCCGCTTGCCTTCCTTATTGACGGGGATGGACATGTCCGGGCACACCGGGACGCACAGCAGGCACTGCTTGCACTTGTCCATGTCCAGCACCGGCTTCATGGTCCGCCAGTCGCCGGTTTCCACCACCTGGGAGGTGCCGCCTTCAAAGATGGCGCCGCCGGGGGTGATGTCCTTCCATGTGACCTGAGGGGTCATATCCTTCGCTAAATGGCTCATCCTTCCTTGACCTCCTCCATAGAGCGTTTCAGGGCCCGCATGTTGCCCTCGATGACCTGGGGTTTCGTGGCGAACTTGTGCTTGAAGGACGCCTCCATGTCCTGAATGAACTCCTGTTCCTCCACCACGCCGGAGACCTTCACAATGGCGGCCAGCATGGGGGTGTTGGGGAAGTTTTTCCCCAGCTCCTCCTCGGAGATCCTGCCCGCGTCGATGGTGCACACCCGGCCCTCATAGCCCTTGAGCAGGGGACGGAGCTCGTCGGGGGACTTGCCGGAGTTGATGACGATGGCCCCTTCTTTCTTGAGGCCCGCCGTCACATCCACGGCGGAAATCAAGGTCTCGTCCACCACCACTACGTAGTCCGGCTCATAGATGTTGGAGTGGACCGTGCTCCGCTCGGAGCTGATGCGGTTGTACGCCGTGATGGGCGCGCCCATCCGCTCCGGGCCGTACTCCGGGAAGCCCTGGACGTATTTGCCCGTGTTAAAGGCGGCGTCCGCCAGCAGCAGGGACGCGGTCTTCGCACCCTGGCCTCCCCGGCCGTGCCAGCGGATCTCTACGATGTCTTTCATGCGCTGTTGTCTCCTTTCGTTTCTGTGCTTGGAGGCGGCGGAGCCCAGGCCCCGGTTCCGTCCAAGCCTATTCTACCAGAAAGGCGGCGGGCGGTAAAGACCTGCCCGCCGCTGAAATGTAAGAAAATTACACCAGGGGGTCCAGCACGGCCTTGAAGTCGGCGATGATGTCCTCGGGGTCCTCCAGGCCCACGCTGACGCGGACCAGGCCCTCGGAGATGCCGGCGGCCTTCAGCTCCTCGGCGGAGTAGGTGGAGTGGGTCATGGTGGCGGGGTGTTCCACCAGGGTTTCGGCGTCGCCCAGGGAGACGGCCACGGTGCACAGCTCCAGCTTGTTCAGGGCGGCGGCGGTGGCGGCCTTGTCGGCCTTCAGCTCCAGGGAGATCATGCCGCCGGGGAGCTTCATCTGCCGCTTGGCGGTTTCATGGCCCTCGAAGCTCTCCAGGCCCGGATAATAGACCTTAGAGACGGCGGGATGGGCCTCGAAGAACTCGGCCACCTTCTTGGCGTTGGCGCAGTGGCGCTCCATGCGGATGTCCAGGGTCTTCATGCCCCGGGCCATCAGGAACGCGTCGAAGGGGCTGAGGACCGCGCCGGTCAGGTCCTTCAGGCCGAACATGCGGCACTTGCCCACAAATTCCTTGTCCCCCACGATGACGCCCGCGATGACGTCTCCGTGGCCGTTCAGGTATTTCGTGGCGCTGTGGACCACAGTGTTGGCCCCCAGGGACAGGGGCTGCTGGAGATAGGGCGTGCAGAAGGTGTTGTCCACGATGACCCGGATGTTGGACTTGAAGTCATGGGCCGTCTTGGCAATTAGGGCGATATCCAGGACCTTCATGGTGGGGTTGCAGGGGGTCTCGAAGTACACCACCTTGGTCTTGTCCGTCAGGGCCTTTTTCAGGTTTTCGATGTCGCTCAGGTCGGTCAGGGTGACCTTGACGCCGAACTGGCGCATGCCGTGCTCCAGCAGGGAGTAGGTGCAGCCGTACAGGGTCTCGTCCGCCACGATCTCGTCGCCGGAGACCACAGAGCTCCACAGGGCGGTGGAGATGGCGCCCATGCCGGAGGCGGCCACCAGGGCGTCCTCGCCGCCCTCCAGGTCGGCCATCTTAGCCTCTACCAGCGCGGTGGTGGGGTTGCCCAGGCGGCTGTAGATGTAGCCCTCTTCCTTGCCGGCGAAGCGGGCGCCGCCCTGCTCCACGGACTCAAACTCAAAGGTGGAGGTCTGGTAAATGGGGGCGCACAGGGAACCGGCGGCGTTTTCAACCTTGCCCACGTGAATCTGACGGGTGGCGAAGCCCTTGTTCTTACAGTTCATAAATGTTTACCTGCCTTTCTTTTTTGAGGCGCCCGGCGCCGCATTTTGTTGGAAAAAGTTGGGGTTCAGTTTTTCTGCTATTGAACGCTTTTCCCCGGCGGCACGGGACGGCTTTGTGAGAGTGTGTGGAGAGACGGTTGTACAGCGGAATTTACGGTAATGTTGACCAGTGACCGGAGAGCGGCGCTCCGATTTTTTGTCGACTTCCAATAGATATCATACCATTTTTTCCGCCGGGGTGTTAGTATGAGTTTTTTTGAATTTGTTAGCGTTTTAAGTGATAACCATTTGACATTCCGGAAAAAGTACTCTATAATACCTGAGAGATATTGATAGAGGGGAGAGGCGTTATGAACTTTCAGCAGCTAACCTATGTAGTGGAAATATCCAAATGCGGCTCCATCAACAAGGCGGCGAACAAGCTGTTTCTCTCCCAGTCGGGCATCTCCACCGCGATCCGGGAGCTGGAGGAGGAGCTGGGCATTCAGTTCTTCGTCCGCAGCAACCGGGGCGTAGAGTTCACGTCGGACGGGCGGGAATTTTTGAGCTACGCCGCGTCCCTGCTGGAGCAGAAGCAGTGGATTGAGACCCGCTATGGCGACGCGCGGAACGCCGCCCCGGCCACCCATCTCTCCGTGTCCTCCCAGCGGTATCCCTTTACGGAGGACGCCTTCATCGAGCTGCTCCAGTCCCCGGAGGCCGCCCGCTATCAGTTTTCCATCCGGGAGGTGGATATGGATGCGGTGATCGACGACGTGTACGACCACCGGGCGGACGTGGGCGTGATCTGCCTGACGGAGCTGACGGAAAAGATCATCTTCCGCTATCTGGACTCCCGGGCCCTGGTCTTCCACGAGATTGCGGAGGTGGACCCCTGCGTCTATGTCCGCCGTGGCCACCCTTTGGCGGAGCGGCTGGCGGTGACGGAGGCGGACCTGTCGGGCTATCCCTACGTGTCCTTCGAGCGGGAGCAGGGCGTGGCGGTGGATTTCTCCGAGGAGTACCGGATGCTGTCCCTGAAAAAGCCTGCCCGGCATATCCGGGTGAACAGCCGCAGCGCCATGCTGCGGGTACTGTCTTATACCGACGGGTTTACCACCGGCAGCGGCCTGATTACGAAAAGCAGCGGCTACCGGAAGATCATCACCCTGCCCCTGGCGGAGAAAAGCGGCATCCGCATCGGCTGGATAGCCCTGAAGGGCGGCAAGCTCTCGGCCCAGGCGGAGCGGTTTTTAAAGCTGCTGGAAAAGAACATCCTGGAGTCCATCCGCTTTACAAGCAGGGCCCGGCAGTCCCGGAAGGAGGAGACTCTGTGAGGAGAGTGGGACCGCCGGGCGGAAAAGGGACTATGTCTTGAAAGAGAGCGCGCCGGAGGACCGGCGCGCTTTTGGATTTTATCAGACGGTATGCTCTTTCTCAATGGCCTTCTCGGCCTCCAGCAGGGCCTTCTTGGCGGCCACGCCGGACTCGGCCACGTCGTACTCCCAGTTCCAGGGGTCCTTTTTGCAGGTCCCGTCGGCGAAGGGAATAAAGATGGACGCGATGCCCACGATGGCCAGCACCCAGCAGTACCACAGGTTGGGGATGATGTCCGTGGGGTTGATGGCCACGCCGCAGGCCACCGTCAGGGACGCGGCGGACAGCAGCTGCGCGCCGTAGGGGATGATGCCCTGGAACACGCAGGAGAAGACGTCCAGCAAAGAGGCGGTCCGGCGGGGATCCACCTTGTACTCGTGGCTGATTTCCTTGGCCATGTTTCCGCTGAGGACGATGGCCACCGTGTTGTTGGCCGTGGCGCAGTCCGCCAGGGAGACCAGGGCGGCAATGCCCACCTGGGCGGATTTGTTGCCCTTCATCATGCCCCGGAGGCTGTTGATCAGCCAGTTGATGCCTCCGTTGTGGGTCACCATTTCTCCCATGCCGCCGCAGAACAGGGTCAGGAAGAAGACCTCGTTCATGCCGGTGAAGCCGTTCCAAATGGCCTGGGCGAAGCCGAACAGGTCGATGGAGCCGGTGACGATGCCCACCAGGCCCGCCACGAAGATGCCGATGGTCAGCACCAGGAACACGTTCATGCCGATGAGGGCCAGGATCAGGACCAGCAGGTAGGGCACCACCTTGATGATGCTGAACTCGAGGTCGTCCATGGGGACGGCGGTCTCGGGGCGGCCCACGATCAGCAGGACCACCAGGGTGATGAGGGCCGCGGGCAGGGCAATGAAGAAGTTCACCCGGAACTTATCCCGCATCTCGCAGCCCTGGGAGCGGGTGGCGGCGATGGTGGTATCGGAGATCATGGACAGGTTGTCGCCGAACATGGCGCCGCCCACACAGGCGCCCACCAGCAGGGGAATGGACAATCCGCCCTTGTCGGCCACGCCCACGGCGATGGGGACGATGGCCCCGATGGTGCCCATGGAGGTGCCCGTGGCCGTGCCCATGAAGGCGGAGATGATGAATACGCCGGCGGCGAGGAACTGGACCGGGACCAGGGACAGGCCCAGGTTAACGGTGGCGTCCCGGCCGCCCATGGCGGCGGCCACGCTGGAGAACGCACCGGCCAGCAGGTAAATCATCAGCATGGTCAGCACGTCGATGTTAGCCGCGCCCCGGGCGAAGATGGCGAAGCGCTCGTCGAGGGAGCCCTTGGTGATGGCGAAGGCCACCAGCAGGGCGATGAACATGGCGGTGACGGAGGGGAACTGGTAGAACGCCATTTCGACGCCCTGGGCCTGGAGGATCAGGCCCGCGCCCAGGTAGATGACAACGAAAATCAGAAAGGGGACCAGTGCCAGGGCGCTGCTCTTTTTGTTTAAGTTGTGTTCCATTTCATTTCTCCTTTTCTTTACCGCTTTTGGGATGCGCCTTCTTTCCTCTGATTGAATAGTTTGCATAGTTTTCCGCTGAGAGTCTCCTTCTCTCTTGTTCAAAATTATAGCAGGTTTTGACAAAAATCGGTAATAGCTATTTTTTGGAATCCGTACACGGTTTTCCTGATAGTAAACGAATTTCTTCCAGATTTCCGAAAACGGAAATCGGAAGAAATCTGAAAATTACCCGCAAAAAGCAGAGCGCCCGTGAGGGCGCTCTGTTCAACCTTCCTTCTTTTTCCAGCGGTCCAAGGCGGGCAGCAGGTCCTTCATGTACTTCCGGTTGGCCTCCGGGTCTCCGGGCATGTGGGGGAGGCACTGTTCCACCATCTCCTCCATGGTACACTCCCGGAGAAAGGCCCCGTTGTTCCAGCACCACTCGCAGTAGTGCTCGTTAAGAGTTCCGTCCTGCTCCCGGCCCATGTGCTCGGGGGTGAGGGGCATGCCGCAGCTCTGGCACCTGAGGTCCGCCGGGCAGCCCAGCAGGTCGTTGATGGTTACGCCGAAGAGCTGGGAGACGGCCTGCAAGGTCTCGATCTCCGGCACGGTGTCCCCCTGTTCCCAGCGGGACACGGCCTGGCGGGTGACGAAGAGCTGCTCCGCGATGTCGTTTTGGGAAAGGCCCGCCTTCTTCCGCAGGTCCGTAAAGTTCTCTTTAAAGTTCATGGATGCGCCTCCTTTGTGGTACCAGCTTACCACGGAGGCGGCGGGAGGTCAAGCAACCGTCTGTTGCCCCCTCACCGGGGCCGGGCGGCGAAGACCTTCACGCTCCGGGGGCCGATGGAGAAGCGCCCGTCGGAGATATCTGCGGCGGCCTGGGCCGGCTTCCAGGTGTCCGCCAGCTGCTCCCAGACCAGATTCCGGGGCAGCTCCGGCAGCTCCACCTCCAGGGGTTTCCAGTAGGCGTTGGAGGCTGTGTAGACGATCTGGGGGGCCTCGCCCTCGGCCTGTCCGGCGAAAAGCACGCCCACATAGCGCTCGTGGTCCTCAAACTGGGTGTGCCAGGGGGTCACGCCGTGGAAGCTGACGTCGGGAAAGCCGTAGTACCCGTCGGAGAGGTTGGCCCGGAGGATGCGGAAGCGCTTGCGCAGGGCGATCATGAACTGGAAGAAACGGAACATGTCCTTGTTCTCCTCCAGCATCCGCCAGTCCAGCCAGCTTGTCAGATTGTCCTGGCAGTAGGCGTTGTTGTTTCCGAACTGGGTGTTGCAGAACTCGTCTCCCGCCAGGAACATGGGGATGCCCCGGCTGCACATCAAAAGGGCGAAGGCGTTGCGGACCATGCGCCGCCGGAGGGCGGAGATTTCCGGGTCGTCCGTCGGCCCTTCAATTCCGCAGTTCCAGCTGTTGTTGTCGTTGGCTCCGTCGGTTCCTCCCCAGCCGTTTTTTTCGTTGTGCTTCACATTGTAGGAGTACAGGTCCCAGAGGGTAAAGCCGTCGTGGCAGGTGATGAAGTTCACGGAGGCGTTCTTCCGCTCCCCGGACTGGTAGATGTCCCGGGAACCCACCATCCGCAGGGCGGCGGCCTGGGCGCAGCCCGCGTCGCCCTTCAGGTAGCGGCGCATGTCGTCCCGGTAGCGGCCGTTCCACTCCGCCCAGCGGTTCCAGGCGGGGAAGGAGCCCACCTGGTACAGCCCGCCGGCGTCCCAGGCCTCGGCGATGAGCTTTACATCTCCCAGGATGGGGTCAAAGGCCATGGCCTGAAGCAGGGGGGGCTTGTGCATGGGGGTGCCGTCCTCGTTCCGCCCCAGGATAGAGGCCAGGTCGAAGCGGAAGCCGCTGATGTGGTAGGTGGTGACCCAGTACCGCAGGCAGTCGATGATCATCTGGTGGACAATGGGATGGTTGCAGTTTAAGGTGTTCCCGCATCCGCTGAAATTGTAGTACTGCCCGCCGGGGGTCAGCAGGTAGTAGATGTTGTTGTCGAAGCCCTTGAAGGAGAAGAAGGGCCCGTCCTCGTTTCCCTCCGCCGTGTGGTTGAAGACCACATCCAGATAGACCTCGATGCCGTTTTCGTTGCAGTCCTGGATGAGGCGCTTGAGTTCGTTCCCCTCCCGGTTGTACTCCATTCCGGAGGCGTAGCTGGTGTTGGGGGCGAAGAAGCTGACGGTGTTGTAGCCCCAATAGTTGTAGAGCTGCACCCCGTCCACCTGCCGGGCGTCCTGCATCTCGTCGAACTCGAAGATGGGCATGAGCTCCACGGCGTTGACGCCCAGCTCTTTCAAGTAGGGGATCTTCTCCCGAAGGCCCTCGAAGGTTCCCGGGGCGGCCACGGCAGAGGACTCGTGGATGGTGAAACCCCGGACATGGAGCTCGTAGATCACCAGGTCCTCCATGGGGATGAGGGGCCGGGGCATGTTGCCCCAGTCGAAGTCGTCCTTGACGACCCGGGCCTTGTAGTGCTGGTCCATGGCGGCCTTCTCGCCCCACCGGCTCTGCCCCGTCACCGCCCGGGCATAGGGGTCCAGCAGGTACTTCGTCTTGTCGAAGATCAGGCCCTTTTCCACATCCCGGGGCCCGTCCACCCGGAAGGCGTACTCGAACTCCTCAATGTTCAGCTTGAAGACGATCATGGAGTACACGTTGCCGATGCGGTAGCGCTCCGGGAAGGGGAGGACGGCGTAGGGCTCCTCCTCCTCCCGGCGGAAGAGCAGCAGCTCGATGGACGTGGCCCCGTGGGAGTGAACCGTGAAGTTCACGCCGCCGGGGATGGCGGTGGCGCCGTTGATTTCGTAAAAGCCCGGCCGCACGTCGAAGCCGTTCAGATGGTCCATGGGGACCAGATGGATGGTGCGGGGCAGGGCCACCGAGGGGGCGGACGCCTCGGAAACGGCCTGGCGGGCTGTGGTCAAGTCTTGTTTTTCCACCGGAAACTCCTTCCTCGCCGGTTTGGCGGCTGTAGAATACGACGCTATTATACAACATGGCCTCAGATTTGTCATAGCTTTTTTCCGTTTTTGTGAGATTTCACAAAGTGTTTGTAGGAAAGGACGATTTATAATAGGAGGGCTGTCCCGGAAATTTTTCCGGCGGCGTGAAAAATTTCCCGGCCCCCGGCCGTGTTGTAAGCAGAAGGGAGTGAGGAACGTGGTTCCATTTGGTACCGATGAAACCGTCAGCCGGATTGTCTCAGCTTACAGCGACATGCTGCTGCGTCTGGCCTGCACCCGCCTGGGTTCCGCCGCCGACGCGGAGGACGCGGTGCAGGAGGCGTTTCTCCGCCTGCTCACCGCCCGGCCCGCCTTTCGGGACGAGGAGCACGAGAAGGCCTGGCTGATCCGCACCACCCTTCAGCGCGCCAGCGACATCCGCCGGAAGGCGGAGCAGCGGAACATCCCCCTGGAGGACGTGGCGGAGCCTGCGGCCCCGGAGAGCCCCGGCGAAGAGCTTCGCTCCGCCGTCCGGGCCCTGCCGGAGATGTACGGGGCCGTTGTCCACCTCCACTACTACGAGGGATATTCCATCAAAGAGATCGGAAAACTGCTGGGCCTGCCCGCCGCCACGGTGGGCACCCGCCTGGCCCGCGGCCGGGAGCGGCTGCGGCAGATGCTGAGGGAGGACGTTGTATGAACGACTATCGCAAGGCCTTTGACGAGCTCTCCTTTTCCGCGGATTTTCAGGAGCGGACGGCGAACCTGCTGCGAACACGCGCCCGCGAATTGGAAAAGGAGCGTACCAAGATGACTTTCAGTAAACCTAGAAAAATGGCGGTACTCGCCGCCGCCTGCATCGCCCTGCTGGCGGTGTCCGTGTCCGCCGCTTACGCTTGGCTCACCCCCGCCCAGGTGGCGGAGGAGCATAATCAGCCCCTGCTGGCGGAGGCGTTCGGCGGACCGGATGCCATCACCATCAATGAGACCCAGGAGAGCGGGGATTTCTCCATCACCCTGCTGGGCCTGGTTTCCGGGCGGAACCTGGACGTTTTGAACCCAGACCTGGAGGCGGACCACACCTATTCCGTCCTGGCCCTTCGGCGGCTGGACGGGGAGTCCCTGGAAAACGAGACCTTCGATTTCAGCGGCTACACCATGACGCCCCTGGTGGCGGGGTGTTCCCCTGCGGCGGTGAACAACTGGACCCTGAGCGCCTTTGCCCAGGGCTTTGCCAAGGACGGCGCATATTACTACCTGCTGGATACCCAGAGCATTGAGATGTTCGCGGACCGCACGGTCTACATGGCCTTCTACGAGGGCTTTGCCCCGAATAACGACACCTTCACCGTGGCGGAGGACGGGACTATCGCCTTTGCGGACGATTTCACCGGGGTCCACGCCATGTTCACCCTGCCCCTGGACCCCGCCAAGGCGGACCGGGCGGCGGCGGACGCCTTCGTGGAATCCACCGGCATGAACGGCTGGACCAACGAGCGGTCGGACCCGGAGGGGGAATGGAACATGGAGCGCCATGAGACGGAGGACGGCGAGGAGATTTTCCTCACCCCCAAGGGAGAGCAATAACGCGCGGAACGGAAAGGACCGGCGGGGAAACATCCCCGCCGGTCCTTCTTATGTTCATAAACTTTACAGGAGGGTAATCCCCGCCTTTTCACAGCCCTCAAGGGTTTCCTTGTCCCACAGGCTGGCCTGGACCTCGCCGATGTGGCAGGCTCCCAGGAGGAGCATGCACACCCGGCTCATGCCGATGCCGCCGCCGATGGACTGGGGCAGCTCCCCGTTCAGCAGCATCTGATGGAAGGGCAGCTTCCGCCGCTGGTCGCACCCGGCGGCGGTAAGCTGGCGGTCCATGGCCGCCGCATCCACCCGGATGCCCATGGAGGAGACCTCAAAGGCCCGCTGGAGGGTGGGATTCCACATGAGGATGTCCCCGTTGAGCTCCCAGTCGTCGTAGTCCGGGGCCCGGCCGTCGTGACGCCGGCCGGATTTCAGGGTCTTGCCGATCTGCATGAGGAAGACCGTCCGGTGCTTCCGGCAGACCTCGGTTTCCCGGTCCGCGGGTTCCAGGTGGGGATAGCGGTCCTCCAGCTCCTGGGTGGTGATGAAGTACACATCCCGGTCGGGCCGGAAGTTCAGGGCGGGGAAGTGATTGCGCAGCACCGAGGCGGTGTCGCACAGGGCCCCTACAATGTCCCGGACCGTGTCCTTTAAATACTGTAAATTCCGGTCCTTGGGGGAGATGTGCTTTTCCCAGTCCCACTGGTCCACGTAGATGGAGTGGAGATTGTCCACGATCTCGTCCCGGCGGATGGCGTTCATATCTGTGAAAAGGCCCATGCCCACGGGGAACTCGTAGCGCTTCAAAGCCAGGCGCTTCCACTTGGCCAGGGAGTGGACCACCTGGCCCTCGGCCCCCACGTCGGGGATGTCGAAGGTCACGGGGCGCTCCACGCCGTTCAAATCGTCGTTCAGTCCCGTGCGCCCGTCCACGAACAGGGGAGCGGAGACCCGGTGGAGGTTCAGCCGCAGGGTGAGGTTTCGCTGGAAGTCCTCGTGGATGAGCTCGATGGCCCGCTGGAGCTCGTTGTTGCTCAGGGGCATTTTGTAGCCCTGGGGAATGGTGAGCTTGCTCATGTGATAAAACCAGTCCTTTATTCAAAATATAGGGTCGAAGAGGTTAGAGCTTCTCAAGACCAAGCCGGAGCCGCCGGAGCGTCTCTTCCCTGCCCAGGATGTGGCAGATTTCCACCGCGCCGCCGGGAGTCACCTGCCTGCCCGCCGCGGCGATGCGCACGGGCCACATCAGCGTGGCGTTCTTCACGCCAAGGCTTTCCGCCAGGCCGGTGAGGCAGTCGTGAACGGACTCCTGGGTCCACTCCGCCAGGCTCTCCAGGGCGGGGACGGCGGCTTCCAGCATCCGTTTGGAGACCTCCGCGTCGGTCTTGGATTTCTTATTGGTGAAAAGGGCGGCGTCGTAGTCGGGAAGCGCGTCGAAGAAGTCCACCTTTTCCGGGATGTCCGTCAGCTTTTCGCACCGGGCCTGGAGCAGGGCGGCCACCGCCGCCGGGTCAATGGCGGGGTTCTTCACGGCCTGCCGGATATAGGGCCCGGCGGTTTTGGCGAAGTCCTCCGGAGTCATAGCCCGCAGATACTGGGCGTTGAAATAGGTCAGCTTGTCGATGTCGAAGATGGCGGGGGACTTGGAGATGCCCGCGATGTCGAAGGCGTCCACCAGCTCCTCCAGGGAGAAGATCTCCTGCTCGCTGCGCTCCCCCTTGGGGGCCCAGCCCAGAAGGGCCACGTAGTTCAGCACGGCGGGGGTCAGGTAGCCCTGGGCGATCAAATCCTCATAGGAGGGATCCCCGTGGCGCTTGCTCATCTTGTTGTGCTGGTCCCGCATGACGGGGGAGCAGTGGACGTAGGTGGGAATCTCCCAGCCGAACGCCTCATAGAGGAGGTTGTACTTGGGGGCGGAGGAGAGGTACTCGCTGCCCCGGACCACGTGGGTGATGCCCATGAGGTGGTCGTCCACCACGTTGGCGAAGTTGTAGGTGGGCAGGCCGTCCCGCTTGAGGAGGACCTGGTCGTCCAGGGTCTTGTTCTCCACGGTGATGTCCCCGAAGCTCACGTCGTGGAAGGTGGTGGTCCCCTCCTGGGGAATGCGCTGGCGGATGACGTAGGGCATGCCCGCCATGAGGTTCGCGTCAATCTCCTCCTGGGAGAGCTCCCGGCAGGGGTCCGCCGCCCGGTCCCAGTCTCCGCTGTCCTCCTCGGACTCGGCTTTCTCGCAGAAGCAGTAGTAGGCCGCGCCTTTCTCCACCAGCAGCTTGGCGTACTTCCCGTAGAGGTCCCGCCGCTCCGACTGGATGTAGGGCCCCGTGGGGCCGCCCACGTCGGGGCCCTCGTCGTGGGTCAGGCCGCACTCGGCCATGGTGCGGTAGATGACGTCCGTAGCGCCCTCCACCAGGCGGCCCTGGTCCGTGTCCTCAATGCGGAGAATGAAGGTGCCGCGGTGGTGCCGGGCGATGAGCCAGGTGTACAGGGCGGTGCGGAGATTGCCCACGTGCATATAGCCCGTGGGGGAGGGGGCGAAGCGGGTGCGGACCGTCCCCTTGGGAATGCGGGCTTCCATGTCCTCAAAAAAGCGGCTTTCGGTCGCCATAGGGATACCTCCATGTTCAAGCCGGGGAGAGCCCCGGCGGGTCTGGTCGTAAGACATTGCCATTATCCACGGTTTAGGAGGAAAAGTCAAGGGCCGCCGGGCCGGTTTCCCCCGCCTTTTTGCCATATGGACTAAAAAAGAAGCCGCCGCCGGCCCCGGCTTTCAGTCCCTTCGTCACTTGCAAAGGGAGAGGGGGCTTGATAGAATATTCAAAAAGAACCCCTTTACCATACCAACGATTGAGCATGAGGTGTATATGTATCATACCGTGATTTTTGACCTGGACGGGACCCTGCTGAACACCATCGAGGACCTGGCCGCCGCCGGGAACTGGGTCTGCCGCCGCAACGGCTGGCCGGAGCACTCCCTGGAGGAGTTCCGGGCCATGGTGGGCCACGGCATCCCCAACCTGGTCTCCAAATTTTCCCCCGAGGGCTGCCAGAGCCCCCTAATTTTAATGAATACCATTTCCCAGTTCAGCGACTACTACGGAGAGCACAACATGGAGGCCACCGTGCCCTATCCCGGCATCCAGGACCTGCTGGGGCGGCTGAAGGCCGCCGGGGTCCGGATGGCCGTCTACTCCAACAAGGCCGACGGCTTCAGCCGGGAGATCATCGGCCACTACCTGCCGGGCTTCTTCGACCTGGTCCGGGGGAAGGTGGACGGCGTGCCCGTGAAGCCGGATCCGGCGGGCATCCACAACATCATGAAGGAGCTGGACGCACGGCCGGAGGATACCCTTTTCGTGGGGGACAGCAGTGTGGACGTGCGGACCGGCCATAACGCCGGGCTGAAGGCCTGCGGCGTCACCTGGGGCTTCCGGCCCCGGGCCTCCCTGGAGGAGGCCGGAGCGGACCGGCTGGCGGACACCGTGGAGGAGCTGGAGGCCGCCATTCTGGAGGGGCCATGGTTCTGACGTTTGACCAGGCGGGAGATCTGCTGGACGAGCTGGCGGATGCGTTTCCCGAGGCGTTGTTCGAAGGCCTCAACGGCGGCGTCCATCTGGTGGAGGAGGCCCTGCCGGACCCGGAGTTCCCCCAGGCGGAGCTGTATATTATGGGGGAGTACCACGAGGACCTGCTGGGCCGGTATATCAACCTCTATTACGGCTCCTTCGCCGCGGCGGCGGAGCGGGAGAAGTGGACGGAGGAGGACTGGCGGACCGAGCTCCGCCAGACCCTCTCCCATGAGCTGACCCACCACATGGAGGGCCGCAGC
>CATNDJ010000037.1 GCA_950097265.1 uncultured Oscillibacter sp. | reverse complement strand
GCCGACGGCTGGGTCAACCCCGTGGTCCAGCCCACCACCCCGGAGGAGCTCCGGGCCCGGTGTGAGATCTACAACCAGCTGTTCTTCCGCTTCGGCATTCCCGAGATGATTGACCAGGAGAGTATCGAGATGCTGGAACACTACGCCGGACTGGGCCGGCGCCCCCCGGCGGGGGAAAAAGAACGCGTCTGAAAAGAGGCTGCCGCGCGCGGGCAGTTTCTTTTTGGAGATATAAAAACCGACGGTCGGTTTCTAAAAATGATTAAAAAAGGAGCGTCACTATGAACACAACTCAAGCGCCTCTGTTCCGCCGGGACTTCACCCTGGTGGTCCTGGGGCAGATTATCTCCCTCTTCGGCAACGCCATCCTGCGCTTTGCCCTGCCGCTGTACCTGCTGCGGCAGACGGAATCCCCGGCCCTGTTCGGCGCGGTGGGGGCGGCGGCGTTCATTCCCGCCGTGCTGTGCGCCCCCGTCGGCGGCGTGGCGGCGGACCGGGTGAACAAGCGGACCATCATGGTTGTCCTGGATTTCTCCACGGCGGGCCTGATTCTGGTCTTTGCCCTCCTCCTGGGCCGAACGCCGCTGGTCCCCCTGACCGCCGCCTGCCTCATGCTGCTCTACGGCATCGCCGGGGCCTACCAGCCCGCGGTTCAAGCCAGCATTCCCCTCCTGGCGGCGGAGGAGCAACTGACCCGGGCCAACGCCGTCATCAACATGGTGCAGACCCTGTCCGCCCTGCTGGGGCCGGTCACCGGCGGCGTGCTGTTCGGGGCCTTCGGCCTCCGGCCCATTCTTTGGGTGGGCATGGCGTGCTTCTTTCTCTCCGCCGTCATGGAACTGTTCATCCGCATTCCCCACAGTCCCCGGGCGGCGGCGGGAGGCGTGCTGTCCACGGTCCGGCGGGACCTGGGGGAGAGCTGGCGCTTTATCCGCCGGGAGCGCCCGGTGTTCCTCTCCGTCATGCTGGTGCTGGCCCTTTTTAACCTGGTGCTGTCCGCGGCTCTGGTGGTGGGCATCCCCGTGGCGGTGGTCCAGACCTTGGGCATGAGCGACAGCCGCCTGGGGCTGACCCAGGGAGCCATGGGCCTGGGCGGGTTATTTGGCGGCGTGCTGGCGGCGCTTTTGGGGCCCCGGCTGCGCCTCCGGCGGGGGAGCGCCGTGCTGCTGGCCGCCAGCCTGACGGCGGCGGGCATGGGGGCGGCGCTGCTGCCGGGAGTCCCGGCGCTCCTTGGCTGGTGGGGGGTGACGGCCATGAGCTTCGCCGTCATGGTGCTGTCCACCCTGCTGGTGGTGGTTCTCAGCGCCGCCGTCCAGAGCCGGACGCCGCCGGAGCTGCTGGGGAAGGTGATGGCCTTCATCATGGCGGTGTCCAACTGCGCGGCCCCCTTGGGCCAGGCGGTCTACGGGGCGCTGTTCGAGAACTGCCCGGCCTGGGCCGTGCTGCTGGGGGCGGCGGGAGCCGCGGCCTTGGCGGCGGCGTATTCCCGGGGGGTGTTCCGGGGCCTGGACGGCGGCCGGTGAAGGACGGCTTTCGGGGCGGCGGAGATTTCTGAAGGTTTGGCCAAAAAAGAGATTGCATTTCCGGGGCGCTTTGCTTATAATCAAGGGAATAAATCGAAAAGAGGGTGTTACCCACCATGCGCACCGAACAAAAGCTGAACATGACCATGCTCTGCGACTTCTACGAGCTGACCATGGGCAACGGCTACTTCCAGGCAGGCTTCCAGGACCGCATGACCTATTTCGACGTGTTCTTCCGGGACGTGCCGGACAAGGGGGGCTTTGCCATCTGCGCGGGCCTGGACCAGCTCATCGAGTATATCCTTGACCTGCACTTCGACGAGGAGGACATCGCCTACCTCCGGGGCCGGAATCTGTTCTCCGAGGAGTTCCTGGCCTACCTGAAGGACTTCCGCTTTACCGGGGATATCTGGGCCATCCCTGAGGGGACCCCCATTTTCCCCCAGGAGCCAGTGGTGACCGTCCGGGCCCCCGCCATCCAGGCCCAGCTCATTGAGACCTTCACTTTGCTTGCCATCAACCACCAGAGCCTCATCGCCACCAAGGCCAACCGCATCGTCCGGGCGGCCCAGGGGCGGACGGTGCTGGAGTTCGGCTCCCGCCGGGCCCAGGGAACCGACGGGGCCATCACCGGGGCCCGGGCGGCCTACATCGGCGGCTGCGCCGGGACGGCCTGCACCATCTCCGACCAGCTCTACGGCGTGCCCGCCGGGGGCACCATGGCTCACGCCTGGGTCCAGATGTTCGACACCCAGTACGAGGCCTTCGAGACCTACTGCAAGCTGTATCCGAACAACGCGACGCTTTTGGTGGACACTTACAACACCCTGAAGTCCGGCGTGCCCGACGCCATCCGGGCCTTCGACGCGGTGCTGAAGCCCCTGGGCATCAAAAAATGCGGCATCCGCCTGGACTCGGGAGACATCGCCTATTTGACGCAGAAAGCCCGGAAGATGCTGGACGGCGCGGGCTGGACCGAGTGCCAAATCTCCGCCTCCAACTCCCTGGATGAGTACATCATCCGGGATCTGCTGATCCAGGGGGCCCAAATCGACATGTTCGGCGTGGGCGAACGGATGATCACCGCCAGCAGCCAGCCGGTCTTCGGCGGGGTGTACAAGCTGGTGGCGGTGGAGGACGGGGCGGGGAGGATCGTCCCCAAGATCAAGGTCAGCGAAAACGTGGACAAGATCACGAATCCCCACTTTAAAAAGGTCTACCGGATTTTCGACCGGGCCACCGGCAAGGCGGAGGCGGACTATATCGCCGTCTGGGACGAGAAGGTGGACGAGACCCGGAGCCTGGAGCTCTTCGACCCCCGGGCCACCTGGAAGCGGAAGACCTACACGGACTTTACCGCCAAGCTTCTCCAGGTCCCTGTTTTCCAGGGGGGAAAGCTGGTCTATGAGCGGCCCGGTCTCAAGGAGATTCAGGCCTACTGCCGGGCCCAGGTGGAGACCCTGTGGGACGAGGTGAAGCGCTTCGAGAATCCCCACACCTACTACGTGGATCTCAGCCAGAAGCTGTGGGACATCAAGCAGGGCCTCCTGCGGCAGAGCGAGTGAGGCGCCCCGGGGAACGAAGCCGAATTTTCGCTCTTGCTTTTTAAGAAAAAAAGGGGTATAGTAACAGGGTATACGCGGCGAACCTGACGCCCTCCCGCGCAGGCGCTTGGAAACTTTGAAGGAGGAACAGAGTATGTCTACGAAAGCCTATTACCCCAGAACTGAAATCGGGCCCGGCAAGGTCGGGTTCTCCAAGACCCGCTCCATCATCGAGGCCCCCTTCTACGGCAACAACGTTGTAAAAATCAACTCCCTCCGGGAAGCCTATGACATGGCCAAGAACTCCCCGGGCACCGTGGTCACCGACATGCCCGTCTACCGGGGCGAGGAGTTCGGCCTGGAGCCCGACGCCAAAGTCCTGCTGTTCAACGACGGCTCCATCACCGGCCGCTACGCCGCCGCCCGCCGGATCACCGGAAAGCCCGGCGTGAACACCACAGAGCTGGATAAAATCGTCATGGACGCCGTCTATGACACCCGCTGGAAGACCATGTACCACGCCGAGGTCTTCATCGGCCTGGATCCCGAGTTCATGGTCAAGGCCCACCTGCTCATCCCCGAGGGGGAGGAGAACCTGCTCTACAACTGGATGCTGAATTTCCAGTATCAGTCCGACGAGTACGTCAAGATGTACAAGAAGTCCAAGCCCGTGGGAGACGGCAAGGAACCCGACATCTATATCTTCTCCGATCCCCAGTGGACCGGCGCGCCGGGCAAGGACGACATCTGCGACCCCAAGTGCCTGTGCTACTTCAACACGGATACCAACTGCGCGGCCATCCTGGGCATGCGCTACTTCGGCGAGCATAAGAAAGGCACGCTGACCCTGGCCTGGGCCATCGCCAACCGGAACGGCTACGCCTCCTGCCACGGCGGACAGAAGGAATACACCCTGGACGACGGAAGCAAGTACGTGGCGGCGGTCTTCGGCCTCTCCGGCTCCGGCAAGTCCACCCTGACCCACGCCAAGCACGGGGGCAAATACCCCTCCATCAAGGTCCTCCACGACGACGCCTTTGTCATCAACTCCGACACCTGCGCCTCCATCGCCCTGGAGCCCACCTACTTTGACAAGACCGCCGATTACCCCGTCCCCGCCGAGGACAACAAGTATCTGCTGACCGCCCAGAACTGCTCCGCCACCCTGGACGACGAGGGCAAAATCGTCCTGGTCACCGAGGACGTGCGGAACGGCAACGGCCGGGCCATCAAGTCCAAGCTCTGGTCCCCCAACCGGGTGGATAAAATCGACGCCCCGGTCAACGCTATCTTCTGGATCATGAAGGACCCCACCATCCCCCCCATCGTGAAGCTCAGCGGCGCGTCCCTGGCCTCCGTCATGGGCGCCACCCTGGCCACCAAGCGCTCCAGCGCCGAGCGGCTGAAGGAGGGCGTGGACCCCAACGCCCTGGTCGTCGAGCCCTACGCCAACCCCTTCCGCACCTATCCGCTGGTGAACGACTATGAGAAGTTCAAGAAGCTGGTGGCGGAAAAGAACGTGGCCTGCTATATCATCAACACCGGCGACTTCATGGGCAAAAAGGTCCAGAAGGAAGACACCCTGGGCATCCTGGAAGCCGTGGTCGAGGGCAAGGCCAAGTTCGAGACCTGGGGCCCCTTCGAGGATATCGAAATCTTCAAGTGGGAGGGCTTCGTGCCCGACCTGAGCGACAAGGAATATGTGGCACAGCTCAAGGCCCGCATGCAGGACCGGCTGAACTACGTCACCAAGCTGGACACCGACGAGGGCGGCTTCAACAAGCTCCCGGAAGACGCCGCCGCGGCCATCAAAAAAGTCGTGGACGAGGCCAACACCCTGTAATTCCCTCCTTCAAAATGAGAAACGGACTCCCCGAGAGGGGAGCCCGTTTTTTCATTACAGCGCCCGCCAGGCCTCGGGCTTGAGGCGGGTCAGGTCCTGTTCCGCCCGGTCGATCTCCGCCAGCATGGCGGCCTTATCCTTGTTCAGCGTTCCCCGCAGGGACAGGTAGTTGCTGGCGTGATTCATGCGGAAGACGCTGCCGGGGCTGTCCAGGTTCGCGACCAGCAGCCGGGTTTCCTCCAGCACCTGAGGCTGGGTGAGGAGCTGGAATTTTCCCTCGTGAACCCAGTCATAGAGGGGCGTCCCCGGCTCCACCATCAGCGTCAGCATCCCGATATACTCCGGGTTCATGGCGTTGAAGGCTGCGGCGGTGTCCAGGGCGTGGCGCTCCAGCAGCTCCGGCCCGCCCAGGCCCGTGATGGCCGTGACGGACAGGGCCATGCCGCAGTTCCGGACTTTCCGCCCCATCTCGATGATCTCCGCCGCCGGGTGGCCCTTGCGCATCAGGGCCAGCACCTCATCGCTGCCGGACTCCAGGCCCATGTAGACCATGGCCAGCCCCTTCTCCCGCAGGGTCCGCAGCTCCTCCTCGGTCCGGATGCGGATGGAGGCCGGGGAGGCGTAGCTGGTCACCTGGCGGCACTCCGGGAACAGCTCCCGCACCGTGTCCAGGATGACGTACAGCTCTTCCGCCTTCCGCACCAGGGCGTCCCCGTCCGCCAGGAAGACCTTTTCAATGTGGTGGTAGACCTGCCGGGCCACCCGGAAGTCCTCCAGCACTTCCTCCAGGGGCCGGACGGCAAAGCGCTTCTCCTTGTACATGCTGCAAAAGGCGCAGGTGTTGTGGCTGCACCCGTAGGTCACCTGGACGATGAGGCTCCGGGCCTCGGAGGGCGGGCGGTATACGCTGCCGTGGTATCTCATACGCCTAATTTCTCCAGCGCCGCCAGCTTCACGCAGACGCAGAAGACCTCCATGGCCTGCTCCAGCTCCTCCACCGGGGGCAGGGAGGGGGCGATGCGGATGTTGCTGTCCTGGGGGTCTTTCCCATAGGGGAAGGTGGCCCCGGCGCCGGTCATGGCGACCCCCGCCTCTTTGCACAGGGCCAGGGCCCGCTTGGCCGTGCCGGGCATGGCGTTGAAGGAGACGAAGTACCCGCCCTTGGGCCGCCGCCAGGAGGCGATGTCCAGGGGGGCGATTTCCCGGTCCAGCATATCCGTCACGCAGCGGAACTTGGGGCCCATGACGGCGGCGTGCTTTTTCATCAGCTCCAGGGTGTGGGCCTTGTCCTTGAGATAGAGGACGTGGCGCTGCTGGTTCACCTTGTCAAAGCTGATGACCTGGGGGGTGAGGAGCGTTTCCATGTGGGCCATGTTGGCCTCGGAACAGGCGAAGCAGGCCACGCCCGCGCCGGGGAGGGTGATTTTCGACGTGGAGGCGAACTCGAAGACCATGTCGGGACGCCCTGCCTCCGCGCAGATGGCGAGGATGTCGGGGAAGGGCACGTAGTCCCCTTCGAACTCGTGGACGCAGTAGGCGTTGTCCCACATGATGGTGAAATCCGGCGCGGCGGGGGACAGGGCCGCCAGGCGGCGGATGGTCTCCTGGGAGTAGATGACGCCGTCGGGGTTGGAGTACTTGGGGACGCACCAGATTCCCTTCACCGCCGGGTCCTTCACGGCCTCCTCCACGGCGTCCATGTCCGGGCCGCCGTCCGTCATGGGGATGGCAATCAGCTCAAAGCCAAAAACCTCCGTGACCCGGAAATGCCGGTCATAGCCGGGGGCGGGGCAGAGCCACTTGACGGTTTCCTCTTTGCACCAGGGCCGGGGGCTGTGAAGCAGGCCGTGGGTGTAAGCCTTGGCGATGGTGTCGTACATGAGCTGCAAGCTGGAGTTGCCCCCCACGAAGACCTGCTCCGGTTTGCAGCCCAGGATATCCGCGAAGAGCCGCCGGGCGGCGGGGAGACCGTTCATCTCGCCGTAGTTCCGCACGTCGAGGCCGCCGGACACGTAGTCCTCCGGCTTCTGCATCAGGCCGAAGATGTCGCTGACCAGGTCCAGCTGCTGCTTTCCGGGCTTTCCCCGGGCCATGTTCAGGGACAGGCCCCGGGCCTTCAGGGCTTCAAACTCGGCTTGCAGGCGGCCGTACTCCTCTTTCCGTTCCGCCAGGGTGAGCGCGGCGTAAGGCTTCATAAAAATCCTTCCTTTCTGTTAGGCATCTTGATAAGGCCTAGTATAGCGAATCCGGGAGGCGGTTTCAAGCCCTATTTCAAGGCGGGCCCGGTCCCGCCGCCTTGCGCTCCCTCCGGCGCTGTGCTATGATGGGGAAATCCGGGGAACGCTGTCGATAAGCCGCCGCGCTTTGGCATATACTATGGCGGAGAATGCGGGGGTCTTCCAAAATCCCCCAGTCCGGGCATGTTCCCGCCCGCCGCCGCATAAAGTGGAAGATACCGCCCCGCCACAAAGGAGGAAGCCCATGAGACGAAACAGACGGAAAAGCCAGGCCGACCAGGCCGTCGCCGTGTCGGCGCTGCTGCTGGCGGCGCTGTTCCTGCTGCCGCTGGCGGTGGTGGCGCCTTTCCGTTCGGCCCTCGACCGCCGGGAGGAGCCGGCGGACGAGGCGGAGCGGGAGCCCCCGCTTCCCCCCTTTGCCGCCGGCGAGCTGGACGCCGCCAGGCCCCTCCGGGTGCTGGATGGAGAGGAGATTCTGGAGATGGACTTGGGGACCTACCTGGTGGGGGTGGTCCGGGCGGAGATGCCCGCTTCCTTTGAGCCCGAGGCCCTGAAGGCCCAGGCGGTGGCCGCCAGGACCTACACGCTGTACAAGCTCCAGTCCGGCGGGAACCACGGGGAGGCCGCCGATGTGTGCACGGACCACACCTGCTGTCAGGCGTATATTGATGAGGAAAGCGCCCGGGCCAATTGGGGGGAGAACGCCGGTGCGTACGAAGCCAAGGTGGAGGCCGCGGTGCGGGACACCGACGGCGAGGCCGCCCTTTACGGAGGCGTACCCATTCTGGCGGTGTTCCACTCCTCCTCCGCGGGGCTGACCCGGGCGGCGGGGGAGGTCTGGCTGAACGACCTGCCCTATCTCCAGGCCGTCAGCTCTCCGGAGCCCGGGGAGCGCATCCCCAACTACTACAGCCGGGTGGAGTTCACGGAGGAGGAGCTGAAAGCCAAGCTCCTGGCCGCCTTCCCGGAGGCGGACCTGTCCGGCAGCATGGAGGGCTGGCTGAGGGATCCCGCCGCCGACGGCGCCGGGAGCGTGGCCACGCTCTCCGTGGGCGGCGTGACGGCGAAGGGAACCCAGGTGCGGACAGCCCTGGGGCTCCGCTCCGCCTGCTTCACCTGGGAGGTGCAGGGAGACAAGGCGGTTTTCTTTGTCACCGGCTACGGCCACGGCGTGGGCCTGAGCCAGTACGGGGCCAGCGCCATGGCGGCGGCGGGGGCGGACTACCGGGAGATCCTGACCCACTACTACACCGGCGTCACGGTGGAGCCCTACCGGGGTTAAACGGCGGGCTTTACAAACCCCGCCCGGGTGTGATAAAATATACTGATTTTCAACAGATTCTACGAAGGAGGGACGGCTTATGAAACGGCGGGCGGCGGCTCTGATTTTGTGCCTTCTGCTGGCGTTCCAGCTCTCCCTCCCCCCCGCCCGGGCGGCGGACCGGGTCTACTTCACCGCCGTGGGCAGCTACGTCCTGCCCCTGTCGGACAATACCATGCCCTTCTGGAGCGGGGGCTACGTCTACATTGCCAGCTCCATCTTCACCGGCGCGGCCCGGGAGTCCCTGGGCATCTCCCAGGTGTTCAACAGCGACCAGGGGCGGTTGGTGCTCTACAGCGGCGGGCGGTCCCTGACCTACAGCCTCTCCTCCAACTGCGCCCTGGACAACGACGGCACGGCCTATTATCCCGGGGCCATCCAGCGGAACGGGACGGTATTCGTTCCCGCCAACACCGTGTCCCGTTACTTCGATCTGGTCTACTCCGTGATTGAGGTGAATCACGGAAGCATGGTCTGGCTCCGCCAGCCGGACTACGGCGTGTCGGACAAGCTCTACGCCGACGCCGCCCGGTATCCCATGAACTCCGTCTACGCCGACTATATCCGGGCCAAGGAGTCGGCCCCGCCGGAGGGAGCCCCCGGCGGGAATACCAGGCCCTCTTCCCCCTCCGGGGCCCAGGACCCCGCCGCCGGGCTGGAGGGGAAGCGGATCGCCCTGTGCTTCCAGGCGGGGGCCGGCGCCTCCCTCCTGGCGGACGCCCTGGAGAGCTATGACGCCGGGGCCGCCTTCTTCTTCACGCCGGAGGAGATGGAGCGGCAGGGGGGGACCCTCCGCCGCCTCGCCGCCCAGGGGCAGAGCATCGGCATCCTGGCGGACGCCGGGGACCCGGACCGGACCGTGGCCGAGCAGCTGGAGGCGGGCAATGCCGCCCTCTTCCGGGCCACCTGCGGCAAGACCCGCCTGGCCTATGTCCGGGGCGGGGGCTCCCAGGTCCTCCAGGCCGCAGAGGAGGCGGGCTTCCGCTGCCTCCGGCCGGAGCTGGACCGGAGCGGGCACGCCCTGCGCAACGCCTCCGGGGCCCTGGAGCTGGTCCGGCAGCTGGGCTCCTGGCAGGGAAACGCCTCCGTCTGGCTGGGGGACGCCGCGGGCGCCACGGGGCTGCGGTCCCTCCTCTCCGCCGTCCAGGAGGGGGGAGGCGTGTGCGCCGCCTACACGGAAGCCGGTCTCCGGTAAGAAGCGGGAATCTTTACAGAAAATTCAACACCCCCGCCGAAGAGCGGGTATAATAAAGAAAAGAAAGATTTGGAAGCTGGGGAGGGTCCGCCATGGGACGTAACATTCTGGTGGTCGAGGACGACCGCAATATCTCCGATCTCATCCACATGTACCTGGTGAAGGAGGGCTTCGACGTCCGCATCGCCGGGGACGGCGGAAAGGCCATCGAGGAATTCCAGAAAGCCGCGCCGGACCTGATCCTGCTGGACATCATGCTGCCCGTTATGGACGGCTGGGCCGTCTGCGCCAAGATCCGGGAGACCTCCCAGGTTCCCATTATCATGCTCACCGCCAAGAGCGAGGTCTTCGACCGCATCCAGGGCCTGGAGATGGGCGCGGACGACTACATCGTCAAGCCCTTCGAGATGAAAGAGCTCATCGCCCGGATCAACGCCGTCCTGCGCCGGACGGAGATCCCCAACGACACCAGCAAAAAGCTGACCTTCGACAAGCTGGTCATCAACCTGGACTCCTACGAGCTCATTGTGGACGGGAAGAAAATCGACACCCCGCCCAAGGAGCTGGAGCTGCTGTACCACCTGGCCTCCACTCCCAACCGGGTCTACACCCGGAACCAGCTCTTGGACGAGGTCTGGGGCTTCGACTACTTCGGCGACAGCCGGACGGTGGACGTACACATTAAGCGCCTGCGGGAGAAAGTGGAGGGCGTCAGCGAGAAGTGGGCCCTGAAGACCGTCTGGGGCGTGGGCTATAAATTTGAGCTGACGACGGAGAAGGCGGAGGGATGAAGCGCATACGGGAACAGACCCAGAGCCTCTACTGGCGGCAGCTCTTCGTCACCGCGGGCATGGTGCTTCTGACGCTGTGCCTGCTGGGCGCGTCCTTCTTCTCCCTGAGCTACAACTATGCCCGGAGCCAGCAGGGGGAGGAGATCGCCTCCAAGGCCCGGGTGATGAGCCAGCTTTCCCTGAGCTACCTGGAGAGCGGACGGTACCTGGACATCGAGAACCTCCAGAACGACCTGGACTTCCAGCGCCTGGCCAGCTTTGCCGCCGTGGTCTCCGACGTGCACTTTATGATCTGCGACACAGAGGGTCATGTGCTTCTCTCCACCGACAAGGCCCTGGACGGGAAGACGGTGACCATCCCCCCCGAGCGGACGGCGAAAATCATGGAGCGGGGAAGCGACTCCTGGCGGGACAACTTCGGGGGGCTCTATCCCCAGAAGCGGTTCTCTGTGGGCGTGGCCGCCGTGAACCCCGTCACCCTGGAGAAGGCGGGGGAGGTGGTGGCGGTGTCCACCATGGCCTCCCTGGACTCCATGTGGCAGGGCTTCATCGGCCTCTTTTTCATGACGGCCTTTGTGGTGCTGATGATCGCTTTCATGGCCTCCTCCGTCACCGCCATGCGGCAGGTCAAGCCCATCCGGGAGATGGTGGAGGCCACCCGGCGCTATGCCGAGGGGGACTTTGACATCCGCATGAACGACTACGGACGCAGCGACGAGGTGGGAGAGCTGGCGGCCTCCTTCAACGCCATGGCGGAAAGCCTCCAGCAGACGGAGCGGCAGCGCCGGGAGTTCATCGCCAACATCTCCCACGAGCTGAAGACCCCCATGACCACCATCGCCGGGTACACCGACGCCATCCTGGACGGGGCCATCCCCCCGGAGAACGAGGAACAGTACCTCCGGATCATCGCCGGGGAGAGCCGCCGCCTCAGCCGCCTGGTGCGCCGGATGCTGGACGTGAGCCAGCTCCAGGCCATCGACCCCCTGCGGAGCGGGGCCCACTTCGACCTCTGCGAGAGCATGCGCCGGGTGCTGATCTCCATGGAGAAGAAGATTACGGACCGGGAGCTGGACGTGGAAGCCGACATCCCCGAGGGGCCCATCCTGGTCCTGGGGGACAACGATTTGATTACCCAGGTGATTTACAACCTCCTGGAGAACGCGGCCAAGTTCGCCTACAAGGGCTCCACCCTCTACCTGGGGCTGAGCCTCCGGGAGGGCCGGGCCCGGGTGACGGTGCGCAACTGCGGGGACACCATCCCCGCCGGGGAGCTGCCCCTGCTCTTCGAGCGCTTCCACAAGAGCGACAAATCCCGCAGCGAGGACAAGGACGGCGTGGGCCTGGGGCTCTACATCGTCAAAACGATTTTGGAGCAGCACAAGGAGAAAATCAACGTCACCAGCGAAAACGGCGTGACCGTTTTTTCCTTCTCGCTGACCACGAAATGAGGGAACATGGGAGAACGTGAGCGGGCCGGGCGGCTGCCCGGCGAAATCGTGGAGGTATACCGCGCCCCCCTTCGGAGCGCCCGGGACCCCCGGGAGGTGGTGGAGGTCTACCGCCAGCCGGACCGCCGGGAGGTGGTGGAGACCTACCGCCGCCCCGTCCCCGGCAGGGGGAAGGAGAAGGCCGCCGCCTCCCGGAAGAGGCGGGGCCGGAAAAGCCGCAGCCGCCGGGCGGGCCTCTACAGGTTTTTGATCTGCCTGGCGGTGCTGGCGGGCCTGACGGCGGCGGGAAAGACCGTGGACCATCTGGCCTCCCGGGACCGGGGAGTGCCAGAAGACATCCCCGCCGCCGCCCGGACGGCGGAAATCACCATCCCAAGCTGGCCCGTGGACCAGGGCGCGTCCCTGGCGCTCGCCCGGGACCAGGGGGAGACGCTGACGGCCCAGGAGGTCTACCGCCGGCTGAACCCGGCGGTGGTGACGGTGATGTGCTTCACCGGGGAGGGCGTCTCCGTGGGCACCGGGGTCATTTTCTCGGAGGACGGCTATATTTTGACGAACCACCACGTAGTCCGGGGCGGCAGCAAGTGCCACGTCACCCTGGACAGCGGCTACACGACGGAGGTCTGCTTCGTGGCCGGGGACGAGGACAGCGACCTGGCGGTTTTGAAGGTCCCCCCGGGGGAGCTGGCGCTGATGCCCGAGCCCGCGCTGCCCTTCGCCCCCTTCGGGGACTCGGAGAAGCTGGTGGTGGGGGACACGGTCTACGCCATCGGCGCGCCTAGGCGTCTCCGGGGCACCCTGACCAACGGTATCGTCTCCGCCATCGACCGGGACGTGGAGGTGGAGGGCCGGACCATGACCCTCCTCCAGACCAACGCCGCCCTGAACTCCGGGAACTCCGGAGGGCCCCTCATCAGCGAGAGCGGCCAGGTGGTGGGCATCAACGTGGCCAAGTATATGTCCGACTGGAACCGGGACAGCGTGGAGGGGCTGGGCTTCGCCATTCCCTCCGCCTACCTGGAACGCATTGTCAACGACCTTTTGAAGTGGGGCGAGGTCCGGCCGGAACCGAGACTTGGCATCTGGGTGCAGGCGGAGGGACCGGGCCTTTTCGTCAGCTCCGTGGACCCCGGCACCGCCGCAGAGGCGGCGGGGGTCCGGGCGGGAGACTATATTGTCGCCGCCCAGGGAGAAGAGATGCGGACGAATCAGGACCTGTTCCGCGTCCGGCGGACCCTCTACGTGGGCGACACGCTGACCCTGACCCTTCTCCGGAACGGGGAGACCCTGGAGGTCACCCTGGAGCTGGAGGAGGCGGTGGAGTGACCCTAAGCAAAACGGAGGAGGGGAAGGCCCCTCCTCCGTTCCTCATTCCTCAGAGAGCTCCAGCACCACGGGACAGTGGTCGCTGCCGTGGACCTCGCTCCAGATGTCGGCGTTTCGGATGCGGCTGCGGAGCCGCTCCGAGACGAGAAAATAGTCGATTCTCCACCCCGTGTTGTTCTCCCGGGCCCGGCCCCGGTAGCTCCACCAGGAGTAGGCCCCGGTCTTGTCCGGGTACAGGGCCCGGAAGGTGTCCACAAAGCCGGAGTCCAGGAGCCGGGTCATCTTCTCCCGCTCCTCGTCGGTGAAGCCGGGATTCCGGCGGTTGGGGCCGGGGTTCTTCAGGTCGATCTCCTGGTGGGCCACGTTCAAATCCCCGCAGTAGACCACCGGCTTGACCGCGTCCAGCTCGCACAGGTACTCCCGGAGGTCGTCTTCCCAGGCCATCCGGTAGTCCAGGCGCAGAAGCTGGTCCTTGGAGTTGGGAGTGTAGCAGCAGACCAGATAGAAGTCGGGGAACTCCGCCGTGATGATCCGCCCCTCGTGGCGGTGCTCGTCAGAGCCGTGGTCATAGGTGACGTTCAAAGGCTCCCTCCGGGTGAAGACGGCGGTGCCGGAGTAGCCCGCCTTGTCCGCGCTGTTCCAGAAGCGCTGGTAGCCGGGGAGGTCAAATTCCGCCTGCTCCGGGCGCATCTTCGTCTCTTGGAGGCAGATGACGTCCGCGTCGGCGAAGGCGCAGAAGTCCAGAAAGCCCTTTTTCAGGCAGGCCCGGAGGCCGTTGACGTTCCAGGAAACCAGTTTCATAATAAGCACCTCTTTTGAATCTTGAGATTTTCGACGCCCTCTATTGTACCGCATCCCCGGCGAAAAAACAATTGCCGGCGGGGCGGAAAAGGAGTAGGATAGAAGAAAAGTTTTTTAGGATAAGGAGAGCCTGCGGCGGTTATGGATTACGAGAAGCTATTGAACATGGCGGCGGAGCTGGGCTACCAGCTCATGTACAGCGGCGCGGAGATTTACCGGGTGGAGGAGTCCGCCCGGCGGCTGCTCCGGGCCTATGGGCTGGAGGCCCCGGAGGTCTTCGCCATTCCCAACTGCATCATTGTCAGCGTATCCACCCCGGAGGGCCGGCCCGTCACCCGGATGCGCCGGGTCCCGCCCCACGGCACGGACATCGAGCTGCTGGAGCGGTGCAACGGCCTCTGCCGCCGCCTCTGCGCGGAGGTTCCGCCCCCGGACGAGGCCCTGGCCGCCGTGGCCGCCCTGGGGACGGACGTCCCCAGGCACTCCCCCCGGCTGATGCTGCTGGGCTACGGGGCGGCCCCGGCCTTTTTCGCCCCGCTGTTCGGCGGGGGGCCGCGGGACGCGGCCTGTTCCTTTTTCTGCGGCCTGGCGGTGGGCCTGTGCCTGCTCTACGGCGGGCGGTTCATCGGGGCCAACAGCTTCTTCCGAACGGCGGTGTGCAGCGCCCTGGCGGCTTTCCTGGCCCTGGCGCTGGTGGAGGCGGGGTTGGGGGGGAGCGTGGATGTGGTGACCATCTCCACCCTGATGGTCCTGGTCCCCGGCGTGGCGCTGACCAACGCCATGCGGGAGATCATGGCCGGGGACACCTTCTCCGCGCTGAGCCGCACGGCGGACGCGATTCTGGTGGCCTCCGCCATCGCCCTGGGGGCGGCGGCGGGACAGGCCCTGGGCGGGCTTTTGTAAGGAGGGGGGAAGGGTATGTTTCTGAATTACGTGCTGCCCTGTGTCTGCGCCTTCCTGGCCTGCGTGGGCTTCACGCTGATGTTCAACATCCACGGCGTGGGGAAGCTCATCGCCGGGGCGGGCGGGGCCCTGGGGTGGCTGGTGTACCTGCTGGGGGGAAAGACCATTTTCGCGGCCTTCCTGGCGGCGGCGGCCATCGGCGTGTTCGCCGAGGTCATGAGCCGGGTCCGGCGCTGCCCGGTGACGGGCTATGTGCTGGTGGCCCTGCTGCCCCTGGTGCCCGGAGGGGGCGTCTATTACGCCATGCGCCACTGTGTGGCGGGGGAGACGGATCAATTTCTCAGCACTCTGCTCCACACCTTTGGCATGGCAGCAGCCCTGGCGGTGGGGGCCATGCTGGCCTCGTCGGCGTTCCGCACGGTGTTTCCCCGGCTGCGGCCGTCCAAGAAGTGAACAACGGAGGATGCGAATTTACCATGGAAAGCTTTAAACAGGAACTGTATGAAAACGGATATTTCCGCCAGGAAGAGCTGGTCTTCTGGGACTGCGGCCCGGACCAGCGGGCCCGGGTGGCGGCGCTGCTGAGCCGCCTGGGGGCCTTTGCCGGATACGACTACGACGCCCGGGGCTTGACCCATGAAGTGCTCTGGGCCAACCGGGAGGTATTTCTTCTCTCCCGGGCGGCCATGAAGATCCACGACTGCCCCCGGGCCCGGGACCTGCTGGACATCACCACCTGGGAGGCCGGGACCCGGGCGGCCCACATGCGGCGGTACTATGAGATGAAGGACCAGGCGGGCCGCCCCCGGGTTTCCGCCAAGACGGACTGGATCCTGGTGGATCCCGTGACGCGGAAGATCCTGCGGCCCTCGGCCTTCACGGCCAAGCCGCTGGCGAGCTCGGACCGGCCCCTGGACTGCCCGGAGCCCCGGAAGATCGCCCTGCCCACCGGGGACCGGGAGTCCTTAGGGACCCGGACCGTCCGCTGGTCCGACCTGGACGGCAACGGGCACCTCTTCAGCGGGAACTACGGCGACATCGTCTGGGACGCCCTGCCGGAGGATCTGCAGCCCCTGACCCCCCGGGAATTCCACATTAACTACAGCCGGGAGGCCGTCCTGGGGGATACCCTGAAGCTGGAGGGCCGCCGGAGCGGAGAGGGCTATTTCGTGGAGGGCCTGGGCCCCCGGGGCGTCTGCTTCACGGCCCTGTGCGTGTTCTGAAAATCTTTCCAGCAAGGCCGCCCTTGACGGGGGATTTTTCCAGGTATACAATAGTCATATCAAACCCCGGCGGACCGCGCCGGAAAAGAGAGGAGATTTTTCATGAAACGCTTTTTGACGATCCTGCTCACCACCCTGGCGCTGGCGGGGCTGCTGTGCGTCACCGCCTCCGCCGCCAGCTTCGACGGCCCGGCGGCGGAGCTGGCGGCCATCGGCATGCTCAAGGGCGGGGCCGGCGGCTTTGACCTGGATAAGGCCCCCACCCGGTCCCAGGCCGCCATCATGCTGGTCCGCCTCTTCGGCGCGGAGGAGGAGGCCAAGGCCGCCTACGCCGCCGGGGAATTGAAGTGCCCCTTCACCGACGTGAACGGCACCGCCGCTCCCTTCGCCGCGTGGCTGGCGGATAAGGGCCTTGCCAGCGGCACCTCCGAGACCGCCTTCGGCGGGGACAGCCCCTGCTCCGCCAAGGCCTACACCATCTTCCTCCTCCGGGCCCTGGGCTATCAGGACAACGTGGACTTCACCGCCGCCACCGCCCAGGAGTTCGCCATGGGGCTGGGCCTGCTGGATACCTCGGCTTTCACCGGGACCTTCCTCCGGGACGACCTGGCGGCCATGACCTATCAGGCCCTGGGCATGGACCTGAAGGACGGCAAGACCTACCTGCTGAAAAGCCTCATTGAGAGCGGGGCCGTGGACGCGGCGGCTGCCAAGCCCATGACGGATAAAATCGAGGCCTACCGGGCCCTTCAGGCCTCCGGCGCGGGGGCGGCCCAAGGGCTGGACACCACCGTGGACGCCAAAGTGGCCATGAGCTTCAGCGTCAAGGGCACCGACGGTGGAACCTCCCTGGACATGACCCAGAAGGCGGAAGCCGCGGTTCAAGGCCGCATCCAGATGGTCCTGGACAAGGATATCCAAATGGCCATGGATATGACCGTTACCGCCACCGACGGGGAGACCACCGAGACCGAGAAAATGGAATACTGGCTGAAGGACGGCACGGCCTACGTCCGCTCCGGCGAGGAGGCCTACCAGATGCCCATGAGCTTGAGCGGAATGGACATGGAGTCCCTCACGGCCCTGATGGAGCAGTCAACCGGCCAGAACTACGCCGCCATGCTGCCCTTCATCGATTCCATCACCGCCAAGCCCTCCGGGGAAAATACGGTCTACACTCTGAAGCTGAACAACGCCTTCGCCGGAATGATCAACGGCCTGGCGGACCAGATTCTTGGCGTGCTGATGAGCGAGGAGGAAGGGCTGGACATGGACATGTCCCTTACCCTGGACGGCAGTACCGTCACCTACACCGTGGACAAGGCCGGAATCCTGAAAAGCGCCGCGGCGGACCTGACCCTGAAAGCGGACATGAAAGCCTCCGACGGGAAGGACAGCCTGACGGTCGGCGTTTCTATGGGCATGGACATGACCATGGACGTCAAGGCCATGGGCAAGGCTGTGAAAATCAGCTTCCCCGACTTCTCCGGCTTTGAGGAGATCCTGGGCGGAGCCGACGGCCCCACCGGCATCTTCGCAACGACCGCGTATTAAAACCAAACCCCGTCCGGCGAAATCCGCCGGACGGGGTTTTTTACGTCTCTCCGTCCTCCCGGGCCAACTCGTCTCTGGCCTCCTGGAGGATCTTTTTTTCCGCCTTGGTGGCCAATTGGCTCTCGTCAAACCTGGCAAAGAGGTCCGGGCGGCGGCGCATGGTCCGCTTATAGCTCTCCTTCCTCCGCCAAGCCGCTACCTTCCCGTGGTCCCCGGAGAGGAGGATTTCCGGCACCGCCCGGTCGTGCCAGACGGCGGGCCGGGAGTACTGGGGGTACTCCAGGAGCCCGTTCCAGTGGGACTCCTCCTGGAAGCACTCCTCGTCCGGCAGGACCCCGGGCACCATGCGGCACACCGCGTCGGCTACCGCCATGGCGGGAATCTCGCCCCCGGTGAGGACAAAGTCGCCCATGGAAATCTCCTCGTCCACGCACTCGTCCAGAAAACGCTGGTCCACGCCCTCGTAGTGGCCGCAGACCAGAATCAGGTGTTCGTAGCGTTCCTTCAGCTCCCGGGCCACGTCCTGAGTGAAGGTCCGCCCGCAGGGGGAGAGGAAGACGGTCCGCCCCGGCCCGTGGGCCTCCACCACGTGGGCCCAGCAGCGGTAGAGGGGATCCGCCTGCATAACGGCCCCCCGGCCCCCGCCGTAGGGGTAGTCGTCCACCTGCATCTGCTTGTTGGTGGTGTATTCCCGAATCTGGTGGGTCCGAATGGCGATGTACCCCCGCTCCTGAGCCCGGCCCAGAATGCTGACGTTCAGCATGGCGTCCACGGAGCCGGGGAAGAGGGTCAGAATGTCGATGTTCACTCCGTCAGCCCCTCCCAGACCCGGATGTCCATCCGGTTGTTCTCCAGGTCCACCCCCAGGATGAAGGCGTCCTTCACCGCCGGGACCAGAAATTCCTTGACCCCCCGGACGGTGTAGACCTTGCTGGCGGGGTAGCGCTCCACTTTCGTCAGTTCTCCCACGCACTGCCCGGTCTCCCCGTCGTACACATCCAGGCCGATGAGCTCGGCGTCGAAGTACTCCCCGGCGGGCAGCCGGGCGTCGGCCCGGCGGACCAGCAGCTCTTTTCCCCGGAGTCCCTCGGCGGCGGTGCGGTCCTCCACGCCTGCAAGCTTCAAAAGGGCCATGCCCTTGTGGACCCGGCAGGACGCGGCGGAAACGGCCCGCCCCTCCAGGTAGAAGGTCTGAAAGCCCGAGAGGAACTCCGCGTCCCCCTCCAGGGGCAGGACCCGCAGTTCCCCCCGGATGCCGTGGACGCTCACAATCCGGCCCGCGGGGACAAACTCACATTTCATAAGGACGCTCCTTTGCAGTCAATCAATTCCTGGGCAGGAACAGGGAGAACTTGGCTCCCTTCCCGGGCCGGGAGAAGGCCTTTACATAGCCCCCCTGGCCCTGGGCGATCTGCCGGACCAGGTAGAGCCCCACGCCCACGCCCTCCGCCTGGGAGGCCGCGCCGCCCCGGTAGAACCGCTGGAAGAGCTTTCCCAGCTCCTCCTCCGGGACGCCGGGCCCGGTGTCCTCCACGTCCACCCGGGCGAAAAGCTCGTAGGTCCGGGCGCTGACGGCGACGCTTCCGGAGGGGGTGTACTTGATCGCGTTGTCGATGAGGTTGCACACCGCCTCCGCCGTCCACTTGGGGTCGAAGACCGCCTCCGCCCCCGTGGGTTCCAAACGCAGGTCCAGGCCCTTCTCCGCCGCCTTGGGGGCGAACTGGTTCACCGCCTCCTCCAGCATGGGCCCCAGGGGGCCGGGCCGGGGATGGAGGACCAGCACCCCCGCCTCCAGCCGGGAGGTCTTCACCAGCGCGTCGATGAGGGACTGGAGCTTCCGGGCCTGCTCCCCCAGGGCGGCGGTGTAGGCCCGGCAGTTCTCCGGGGCCTGCTCGTCCAAAAGCTGGGTGTAGAGGAGCACGTTGGCGATAGGAGTTTTCGTCTGGTGGGAGATGTCGGCGATGAGGGATTTGATCTTGTCCCGCTCCCCCTGGAGATTCCTGGCGGAGACGGCGGAGGCGCTGAGGTAGTGGGCCAGCTTTGTCTCCAGGTTGGACAACAGGGTCTCGTCGAAGCGCTCCTCCTGAAAGTCCCCCCGGGCGGCCTCGTCCAGCATCCGGTCCAGGCGGCGGAGGAGCCGGCGCGTCCTCCGGCGCTCCCAGAGGAACGCCGCCAGGAAGGCCAGGGCCGCGAGGCACGCGTATCCCGTTCCCGTCATGGCTTAACTCTCTTTCTCCCCGGCAGTCCACGTGTATCCGATGCCGTAGACGGTCTTCAGGAACCGGGGCTTGGAGGGGGTCTCCTCCAGCTTGCCCCGGAGGCGCTTCACCGTCACGGACAGGGCGTTCTCATCCACGTACTCCGCCCCGTCGGTCCACACCCGGTCCACCAGCAGCTCCCGGGGCAGGGTCCGGCCCCGGTTTTCCACCAGTACCCGGAGGAGCTTCTGCTCCGTCTTGCTCAGGTCCACGAGCCGCCCGTCCCGGCGGAACTCCATGCGCTCAAAGTCGAAGGAGAACCCGTCCAGAACGACGGGCCCGCCCGCGGCCGCGCTTTCGCCCCGGCAGACGGCCGCTGTCCGGCGCAGCTGGGCGTTCACCCGAGCCCGGAGCACCGCCAGGGAGAAGGGCTTGGTGACGTAGTCGTCGGCCCCGGATTCCAGCCCCGCCACGATATCCGTTTCCATGTCGTTGGCGGTGAGCAGGATGACGGGGATCCGGCTGGACGCGCCCCGGAGCTCCCGGAGGAAGCTGAGGCCGTTCCCGTCGGGCAGGTTCACGTCCAGGACCAGCAGGTCGAAATTCCCCGCCGCCAGGGCGGCCCGGGCGGCGGAGAGGGTCCGGCACAGGGAGGGCTCCGCCTCGGGGCTCTTGAGGGCCAGGCAGAGCCCGTCCCCCAGGGCCCGGTCGTCCTCCGCAATTAAAATTCGTTTCATGAGACCGACAGCGCGTCCTCCAGCACCAGGCCGGGGTTGTGCTTGGTGAGGAAGCCCACGGACCACTCGCCGCCGAAGGCCACCAGAAGACGGCCCTTGAAGTCCTCCAGAATGGCGGCCCCGGTACACAGGACCAGCTCGTCGGGCTTGCAGGGGCACTCCGCAATCAGCCGCAGGTGGTCGTAGGGCAGGCCCTCCATGTAGAGCTCCACGCCGTACTCCGCCTTCATGCGGTACTGGAACACGTCGAACTGGAGGGTGCCCACGACCCCCACCACGACCTCCTCCAGGCCGCCGCCGGGGCGCTTGAAAATCTGAATCGCGCCCTCCTGGGCGATCTGCTCCGTGCCCTTGATGAACTGCTTGCGCTTCATGGT
>CATNDJ010000036.1:13211-21317 GCA_950097265.1 uncultured Oscillibacter sp. | reverse complement strand
CATTTTATAATTGGAGAGCTCGCCCCGGACGTACACGTCCTGGAGCATGGGCTCGCCGTCCAGCAGGAGCTTCACCAGCTGGTTGACCTCGGCCACGCCGAAAATGTGCCGCTCCATCGCTCACCTCTCGTCGCTGCGCCCCGCCAGGTAGTCCAGGCTGACGCCGAAGTGGTCCGCCAGGGCGCAGAGATTGTAAAAATTCGGTACGCTGGTTCCGCCTTCAAGGCCCTGATATTGACGGGCTGTGATTCCAACCGCCGCCGCAACCTGGACCTGGGTCTCCTGCCTCTCGGCCCGTAAGGCCCGTAATCTTTCCGAAAACTCCATGATAACTCCTTGACACGAAATGCATTTCATGTTATACTACGGACACGAAATGCATTTCATGTCTCGCAAATATCGCAAAGGAAAGGTGGTTTCTATGTCCGACTTCATGCTCTGGCTCCACGCCAACTACATCCGGCCCCAGATCGACGCGGAGGAAAAAGGAGACTACGCGTTCCACTTCGACCTGGTGCGAAACACCCTGCCGTCCGCCGTCTGGTCCTCCATGGACAAATGCCTGGAGTATGCCGCCATACGGGCCTTCTCCCTGGGCCTCAAAACCGGGGCGGGCCTGGCGGACAGCGTGTCCCGGCCCGCGTGACGGCGCAACGGGAAAAAGCAGAGCCGGACATGGACGAAGCGCCATGCCCGCTCTGCTGTTTTTATTGGGAGAGCTCCTGCCGGGAGAAGCTGCCCAGGATGCCGTTGATGAATTTCACCGTTTCCGGCGTCTCATACTTTTTGGCGATTTCCACCGCCTCGTTGATGGCGGCGGCGTCGGGTACGTCCGGCATGTACATCACCTCGTACATGGCCACCCGCATGATGGCGGAGGCCACCAGGGGAATGCGGGAGAACTTCCAGCCCTTGGCGTATTTCTCAATATAGCCGTCCAGCTCCGCGCCGTGCTCGTCGACGCCCCGGACCAGACGGCGGATATAGGCCGCCTGCTTGGCGTTGGGGGCCTCCTGGTACACGTCGTCCTCCTCCGCCAGTTCGGAGAAGGACTCCGCCGTCAGCCGCCGGTCCAGCAGCTCCTCCGCGGTCTTGTCGGTAAAGCTCAGTTCATAAGAGAGATGGATGGCAATCTCCCGGGCGGTGTTCCGTACCATAGTCTTCCGTCCTTTATCTTTCGTTGGGCTCTCAATTCAGGGACACGCCGCCCACGTGGATGTTCACCGCCTCCACGGCGCAGCCGGTCATGGCCTCCACGGCGGAGGCGACGGTCTTTTGGGCGTTTCCCGCCACCTCGGGGATGGGGTGGCCGTACCGGACGGTCAGATACAGGTCCAGGACCAGCGCCGCGCCGGTCATGTCGATTTTCACGCCACGGACGCCCTTCTGGGCGTTTTTCCGGTTGTTTACCAGGTCCGTGACGCTGCCGCCCAGGTTGGTCATCATCCCGGAGACGCCCTCCACCTCCCGGACCGCGCCCACGGCGATGGCGGCTATGACCTCCTCCGAGATGTTAATGCTGCCGTTTTCCTCCGGCAGGGTCATATACTCTTTACTCTCGGCCATGCTGTACCTCTCCTTATTCTTTCCTTCGTGAAACGGCCGCCGTTTTTTGGCGGGCCTTTCCGTTAAAATCATGCTGAGTGATTATACCATATCCCGCCGGAAATTACAACCACTAATTTGCCGCCATAATCTTAATATTCCCCGCCGGGAACCCTGTTTCCGTCATGGTGATATCGGTGATTTTCGCCACGTCCTCGGCGGTGAGCTCCCCGCTCTTGGTGGACACCACCACGCTGACGCTCTCATCCCCCATGAAGGCCACGCAGTCCGTATATCCCTTGGCGGTGACCAGGTTTTCAATCTGAGCTTCCGCCAGCGTATAGGACGCCAGGACCTGGATGCCCTGGGACGCCTCGTTGGCCACGGCCGCGTCGGCGTTCTCCTGCTCCGCCGCCTCCTGAAGAAGAGAAATCGCGTTGTCCCGGGCCTGCTGCCGGGTGAGCCGGGCGGAGGCGAAGTAGTCCGAGCCGGTGTAGATCATTCCCTCGTCCGGCGGGGCCCCGGTCTCCTCCGACGGGCCGGGATTCGCTTCCTCGCCGGACTCTGCGGCCTCGTCCGTCTTTGCGTCTTCGCCGGACTTGGCGTCCCCGCCCTTGCCGGAGACCAGCTGCGCCTCTCCCAGCAGCTTGCCTCCGGCGGCCTCCTGAACCTCCTGCCCGGTGTACACCCAATTCAGCGCCACCGCCGAGCACACCAGCACCGCCATCACCGCCACCACGGCGTTCCGCTTCCATCTTGCGCTCATAGTCCCTTTCCTCCTCCAAATAATTACTGCCATTTTGCCACCGTGACCCGGTCGGTGGGCAGGCCGGTGAGGGCGGCCACCGCCCCCGTCACCGCCAGCCGGACCTCCGCGCTGCCGCCGCCCTGGCATACCACCAGGGCCCCCCGGTAGGTGGGATACGTGGTCCGCACCACCACCGCCTCGTCTCCTCCGGAGCCGTCCAAGCGGACCGTCTCCGATTTGCGGGAATAGTCCTCCGGCGCGGCGGTGTCCCCGCTGTAGCTCAGCTGGGTATCCTGGGCCAGCTGCCGCTCCCCGTCGGAATCCACCGTCAGCATCACCTTCGCCTGGCCCACGCCGTCCATGGCGCCCAAAATCTCCTCCATCTCCCTCTGGACGGCCTGGAGGTCCCAGCCGCTCCCGGCGGTCTGGGCAGACTGGTCCTCCCGCTCCGGCCGGGAGACGCCGTTCCCCAGCCCCGGCCACAGCAGCAGCCCCGCGCCGATCAGCGCCACCAGCGCCGCGTACTTGTACTTGTTCCATATCTTTCGCGCTCCTTCAGTTTTTTCCTTCATGCCAAACCTGCCTCTCCGCCGGAATTCCAAGCTCTCCCGCGATCCAGTCCGCCAGAGCCTGGGAATAGGGTCCCGTCAGGACCACCGAGGCCGGGACGGGCGTTTCCCCGTCCGCCCCCGGCTCCGTCTCCACCCGGGCCGTGATGCTCCCAAGCCCCAGCGCGTCCGCTTTGTCCGATATATATGCCGCAGTCCGCCCGGCTATGATTGCCGCCAGCTCTTCTTTTCCGGAGGCGTCCAGCTCCGCTGCCCGGATCTCGATGGCGGCCTCATAGTCGGAGAAGTCCAGCCGCAGCCGCCCCAGGTCCGTTTTCAGCACCGGCTGGAGCAGCGCCGCCAGCAGCAGCAGTCCCCCGGTGAAGCCGGAGATTTTCCGCAGCGTACCCTCCGGCACCAGGGTCTGGACCACGGTCAGCATCAGCGTCACCGCCGCGATGGAGGTGAGCCAGCTCCGCACCGCCCCGATCATGGCGTCACCGCCGCCACGGAGCTGAGCACGGACACCAGCAGCAGCAGGGCGCAGCTCCCCGTCATGCCCAGCACCAGACCGAAGGCCCCGCCCAGGCCGTCGATGAGCTTGCAGAGCTCCGGGGCCCCCACCGCCGCCGCCAGGAAGGCGGAGAGCTTGTACAGCAGATACTGCACCCCCAGCTGCAAAAAGGGATAGGCGCAGGCGGCCAGGATGGCCAGCATCCCGAAGACGCCGATGGTGTTTTTCAGCATCCCCGCACCGGCCAGCACCGTCTCCGCCGCCTCGGCGATGATACCCCCCACCACCGGCACCGCGCCGGAAATGGCGGCCTTGGCCACCTTCACCGAGGCCCCGTCCGCCGCCCCGGCGATGATGCGGACGGTGGAGAGGTACACGGTGAACAGCAGCAGGGAGGAGGTCAGCACCCAGGTGACAATTTTTTTCAGCGCCTCGGCGATGGCCCCCAGCCGGTTCTCCGGCATGCAGGCCCCGGCGGCCAGGGCTCCGATGTACAGATAGACCAGAGGTATCAAAAGCCCGTCGATGAGCTCCATCAAAAGGTCCGCCAGAAAGACGGTGGTCACCTGCTGGAAGGTGGCGGTGGTCACCGAACCGGAGGCCGCCGTGGCCGCCGCCAGAGTGGGCAGCAGGGCCTTGGAAAATACGTTCAGTTCTCGGATGGTCTCCGCCCCCAGGCCGATGAGGTCTTCCAGGCTTCCCGCCGTCAGCAGAGTGACGGCCAGGGCTCCGGCCATGGGGAGAAAGGCGGCTGCCTTTCCCTCCCCGGTCCCCTGGGCGAAGCCGTCCACCGCGCCGCAGGCCACCGCCACCAACAAAATGGACGCCGCGCCCCGAAGGCGCTGGCGCAGGACGGCCTTGACCTCCCCGGATAACCGCTCCGCGATTCCCGCCAAACCCTGGGAAAAGCCCTCCGGGCCGGAGAGATCGCCAATCTCCAAAACATCCTCCGACGCCTCCGGCAGGGCGTCCGTCAGCTCCCCCGGCAGCTCCGCCGCCCGGACCTCCCCGGTTAAGGCCAGGAGGAGGAACAGCAGGCAAATCCATTTTTTCATCGCATCAGCTCCAACAGCAGCGCCAGCACCGTCCGCAGCAGGGGCAGGGCGGCGATAAGCGCGCAGACCGCCCCCGCCGTCTCCACCACCGAGGCCAGGGCCGACTCCCCTGCGTCCCGGCAGAGGCTCCCCCCCAGCTTCACCACCAGGGCGATGCCTACGGTCTTATAAAGGGGAATGAAGAGCTCCCTGGACAAGCCGCTCTCCTCCACCAGCTCGCCCAGGAAGTCCATCAACAGCTCCAGGCTTGCCGCCAGGGACAAAAGCACTGCCGCCGTGGCCCCCAGGGTCAGCAGCAGCGCGGCCTCCGGGCTCCCCCGCCGCACCACCAGCGCCAGCAGCGCCGCCACGACGCACAGCGCCGCCGCCTGAACCGACAGCTCCACGGCTAGAAGTTGAACAGGGTCTTGATGAGGTTAAAGAGATCGCTGATCTCCTGAACCATCATCATCAAGACCACCACCAGCCCCGCCAGGGTCGTCATCATGGCCTGCTCCTCCCGGCCGGAGCGGACCAAAAGCTGGTTCAGCACCGCCACCAGGATGCCGATGGCGGCTATCTTGAAAATCAAATCCACATCCATGCGTTCGTTCCCCTATATCAGTAAAATCACCAGCAGCGCGGCGGCGGAAAACCACAGCGCGGCGGCCCGTTTCTCCTTCTCGGGCCGCTTCCGTTCCGCCTCCCCGGCGCTGTTTGCCAGGGTATAGGTGACATGAGATATTGCTTTACACACCTTCTCCTCGTCGCCCTGCAGGTCTCCAGCCAGGGCGGAGACGGCGGCCTTATCCCGCTCCCGCAGGGGCAGGGCCGCCGCCCGCTCCCGCCAGGCCCGGGGGAGATCCTCTCCACCGGCGGCGGCTTTGGAAACGGCCTCAAAAAAGGCGGAGGCGGGTCCGCCGCAGTCTCCGGCCAGGGCGCTCAGCAGCGCCGGCAGGGGCGTCCTGGCCAGGCGGACCTCCTCGCCCATCCGGCGGAAAGCCAGCTGGAGGTCCGACAGCGCGTCCCGCTCCCGGCAGCGCTCCGCCCGCTGGACGTACCAGGCCAGAGCCCCCCCGGAGGCAACGCAGAGGCTCCCCAGCAGCTTCAGCATGGCAGCTCCTCCAGCGCATAGGCCCGTCCCTTTTCGTTCCGCACAATGCGGACCGCCAGGCGGAAGACCTGGTTTTCCAGGAGCTGCCGGTAGAGGGGCTTTCCCAGCAGCTCCGGCACGCCGGAGGCGTGGATGGTGGCCAGCAGCCCCACGCCGCAGCCCGCCGCCAGGTTCATGGCGGACAGATCCTCCCGGACGGTGATTTCGTCCACGGCGATAATCTGCGGATTCATAGCCCGGAGGACGATAGGAATGCCCAGGGCCTTGGGGCAGGCGTCCAGCACGTCGGTCCGGGGGCCCACGTCCATTTGCGGGATTCCCCGGTGGACCACCGCCACCTCTCCCCGCTCGTCGATGAGGGAAATCCTCTGGGGTGGACAGTCCGGCCCGCCCTCAGAGAGGCAGCGGACCAGATCCCGGAGCAGGGTGGTCTTCCCGCCCCCCGGCGGGGAGAGAATCAGAGTATTGATAAAGCCGCCGTTTTGGAATAGCCTGGGGGCAATGTCCCCGGCCACGCCTTTCCGCTCCCGGGCAATACGGATTGCCGCCGAGGAGAGGTTTTTCAGGTTCGTGTTTACCCCGTCCTTCATCACCGCCGTGCCGCAGAGCCCCACCCGGAAGCCCCCCCGGACAGGGAGAAAGCCCTCCCGGATGGTCTCCGCCGCAGCGTAGCGGGAAAACTCCGTGGCGAGGTCGCACAGGGTCTCCAGCTCCTCCGGCTCCACCTCCGCCTCCAGCGGCAGCTCTCCCGCTGGCAGAAGCACGGTCAAAGGCCGTCCCGCCCGGAGGCGAATTTCCTCCGCCTGAGCCTTCTCCTCATCGGAGAGGGCCAGCGCTGCCTTGCGGAGGCGGCTGGGCAGGACGGCGGCGGCCTGTTCAAAGCGGGAAACAAGTTCATTTTTTGGCAAGGGAGATTCCCCCTTTCTTTGGTTACTCCACTCTATGAGGGCCCGTCCCAATCTATGCCGGGTTTGTCCAAAAAATTTTTGGGCGGAAAAAAGCGCCTGCCGGCCAGCAGGCGCCCTCTTTTTTTAAGCGAAAAGGAGGGCTTTCGCCCTCCTTTTCCGCTCACCGGATATAGGCCCGGTGGAATACCTTCTTGCCCTTTTTGATGATGACGCCCTCGCCCTGGAAGTCCGCCTGGTCGAAGGCTGCGGCGATGTCCGTCACCTTCCGGTCATTTACCATCATGCCGCCCTGCTGGATGAGCCGCCGGGCCTCCCCGTTGGAGGGACACAGGCCGCAGGACACCAGCAGCGCGATGGCCCCGATTTTCCCGCCCTCGAACTTGGCGGCGGGCAGCTCCGTGGAGGGCATATGCTCCGTGGAACCCGCCCCGGCAAAGAGGCCCCTTGCGGTCTCCTGAGCCTTCTCCGCCTCCTCCTGGCCGTGGACCAGCTTGGTCAGCTCGTAGGCCAGAATTTCCTTGGCCCGGTTCAGCTGGCTGCCCTCCCACTTGTCCATGGCGTCGATCTCCTCCAGGGGCAGGAAGGTCAGCATACGGATGCACTTCAAAACGTCCGCGTCCCCCACGTTCCGCCAGTACTGGTAAAACTCAAAGGGGGTGGTCTTGTTGGGATCCAGCCACACCGCGCCCTTGGCGGTCTTGCCCATTTTTTTGCCCTCGGAGTTCATGAGGAGGGTGATGGTCATGGCGTAGGCGTCCTTGCCCAGCTTCCGGCGGATGAGCTCCGTGCCGCCCAGCATGTTGCTCCACTGGTCGTCCCCGCCGAACTGCATGTTGCAGCCCAGGGTCTGGAACATGTGGTAGAAGTCGTAGGACTGCATGATCATATAGTTGAACTCCAGGAAGCTCAGGCCCTTCTCCATCCGCTGCTTGTAGCACTCCGCCCGCAGCATGTTGTTCACGGAGAAGCAGGCTCCGACTTCCCTCAAAAGCTCAATGTAGTTCAGCTTCATCAGCCAGTCCGCGTTGTTTACCATAATGGCTTTGTCCGGGCCAAATTCAATAAAGCGCTCCATCTGCTTTTTGAAGCAGGCGCAGTTGTGGGCGATGGTCTCCGTGGTCATCATCTGCCGCATATCCGACCGGCCGGAGGGGTCCCCCACCATGCCGGTACCGCCGCCAATCAAGGCGATGGGCCGGTTGCCCGCCATCTGAAGCCGCTTCATCAGGCACAGGGCCATGAAGTGGCCCACGTGGAGACTGTCCGCCGTGGGATCGAAGCCGATGTAGAACACGGCCTTGCCGTTGTTCACCAGCTCCCGGATCTCCGCCTCGTCGGTGACCTGGGCGATGAGGCCCCGGGCCTTGAGTTCTTCGTAAATCTGCATGTTGCATCTTCTCCTTTGTCGTGTTTCCGGAACGAAAAAACGCCCCCGTCCCGGTGGGGACAGAGGGCGAAACAACTTCGCGGTACCACCTCTGGTTCGCCGCCTCCTCACGAAAGCGGCCTCGTGGAGTGCCAACACACTCCCGCGCGGTAACGGGCGCACCCGGCGCGCGCCTACTGGGAAGGGCCCCCTTCCGTTCGGGCGCCAGCTCCAAGGGGTATTCGCCGTCCGCCTCCCTCCCCCTTCCACCAAGCCGGGGGCTCTCTTTGCGGAGGACATGACGGGTACTGGTCCTTTTCATCACTGTA
>CATNDJ010000036.1:0-13111 GCA_950097265.1 uncultured Oscillibacter sp. | reverse complement strand
CCGGGGGCTCTCTTTGCGGAGGACATGACGGGTACTGGTCCTTTTCATCACTGTAAGGCGTATTGTAGCAGACCCGACCGGAATTGTCAATACAAACTAAACAGAGAAAGACCTTATAAAGCAAATCCACGACATCTCATTACGAAAGGATTGAAACGGTTCTCCCGAACCTATAGACTGATAAAAGTCAGAGAGCCCCGAAAATTCTTACAAGGAAAGGAAGGTTCACTATGAACATCCAGATGATGGAAGGGCTTGTGGGTGCGAGCACCAGCATCAAAATGTCGGGCACCCCTATGAGCGTATACCATCAGGCCAGCGCCGAGGGCGACACGGAAAAGATGAAGCGGGCGCTGGGATACACCGGCGAGTGTGCGGAAAAGGCGGTCAAATACCAGGAAAAGCTGGACAAGGGCATGAAGGCCGAGGCTGAGGCTGAGCGGGAGAAAATAAAGCTGGAACGGGAAGCCGCCATCGAAAAGCGCCGGGAGGAACGCAAACGGGCGGAAGAGGGCAAAGAGCCCGACGGTCCCCGGGCAGCCGATCTCGTTCAGATCAGTGAAGAGGCGAAGGCGGCCCTGAGGGACAAACCCACAGAGGCGGAGACCGACAGCGAGCCGGTCTTTTATACGGAGTCCGGCGAGATCTCCTCCGCCCCGGCGGAGGGCGAAGCCGCCTTATCTTGCTTCGCGTAGCAAATTCCAGGGCGAGCGGTCTTGTAGACCGAGGGAAATCGTGCTATCATTGGAGCATCCCTGTCAACGCAAGAGGAGGCGCCAATGGAGACCATTCCCGCCAAGTCCATCGTGAACCGGACCAAGGATTCCAGCTGGTTCGGCACAGAGTACAATATGAACATCTACCGGGGCTGCTGCCACGGGTGCATCTACTGCGACAGCCGGAGCGACTGCTACCACAACGACCAATTTGACCAAGTGAAGGTCAAGGCCGACGCCCTGCGCATCATCCGGGACGACCTGGAAAGTAAGGCCAAGGTGGGCGTGGTGGGCACCGGCTCCATGAGCGACCCCTACAACCCCTTTGAGAAGGAGCTCTTGCTTACCCGCCACGCCTTGACCCTGCTGGAGGCCTATGGCTTCGGAGTGGCAATCGCCACAAAAAGCGACCTCATTGTCCGGGATGCCGACGTGCTGTCCTCCATCCACCGGACCATGCCCGCCATCTGCAAAATAACCCTCACCACCTGCGACGATGAGCTGGCCGCTAAAGTGGAACCTTATGCCCCCTCCCCTTCCCGCCGTCTGGCGGCGGTGGAGCGGCTCAGCGCGGCGGGGCTGTTCACGGGCATTCTGATGATGCCCATTCTCCCCTTCCTGGAGGACCGCCCGGAGAACATCCGAGACATTATAGACCGGGCGGCGGACGCGGGGGCCCGGTTCGTCTACCCCGCCCTGGGCATGACCTGCCGGGCGGGCCAGCGAGAATATTTTTACCGGAAATTAGAGGTGCAGTTCCCCGGCCAGGGCCTGGCGGAAAAGTACCGGAGGCGCTACGGTCCCCGGTACGAGTGCCCCAGCCCCAGGGCCCGGGCGCTGTGGGAGGTTTTTCAGGAGGCGTGCAATCGCCGGGGGCTGCTGTATTCCATGGGCCGCATCGTTGCCGCCTCCCGGCGGGGGCACGAGACGGACCAGCTCAGCTTGTTCTAGGACTCGGTTGGAAAACGGCGGAACGCCGGTTTTCAGCCGGGTCCTAAAAAATTTGTCTGACCGTGCAGCATTTTCCCCTTTTGAACGGTATTCCTTATAGAGCGCTCGCCATCCGATGAACAGGAAGAAGGTGCAGAATGGACACAGAATCCGCCGTGGAGCTGTATGGAACCATGGTCTACCGCCTGGCCTACGCCCAGCTTCGCAGCCGCCAGGACGCCGACGATGTGTTTCAGGAAGTCTTTCTCCGCTACCACCGCTCCGCCCCGCCCTTTGAAGGCGAGGAGCACCGCAAGGCCTGGCTCCTGCGGGTAACGGCCAACTGTGCCAGAAGCCTTGCCGCCGCTCCCTGGCGGAAGCGGCACGTAGCCCTGGAGGACGTGTATTCGTACAGCCAGCCGGAGGAATCTGGCCTGGACGCCGCCCTGGCCCGGCTCCCTTCCAAGTATCGGGCAGCCATCCATCTCTACTATTACGAGGGCTATAACACGGAGGAAACCGCCCGCATTCTGGGACGCAGGCCCTCCACCGTCCGCGCCCAGCTGACCCGGGCCCGGCAGATGCTGGCCCGTCTGTTGAAGGAGGATTTATGAATTTTTCAGAGACCTACGCGCGCGTCAGCGCGCCGGTTGTTTCCTCTCCCCGTTTAATCGAAAAGACCCTGGAGAAAACCAAAGCCCGAAGGCCGTCTTTTCCCCTCCGCCGTCTGGCGGCCATTGCGGCAGCGGCGGCGGTGCTCCTGGCCACCCCGGCCCTGGCGGCGCAGACGGAACCGGGCTACTACCTGCTTTACGCCCTCTCCCCCGCCTATGCCCAGTTCTTCCAGCCGGTACGGCGGTCCTGCACGGACAACGGCGTGACGGTGGAGGTGTCCTCCGTCCGCGTGGAGGGGGATACCGCCCAGGCGTACATTGCCCTTCGGGGGGCCGCGGTAGACGCCAACATCGACCTTTTCGACAGCTACAGCTTCCACTTTCCTTTTGACCAGACCAGCCACTGTGAGCGGGCCGGCTTCGATTCTGAGACCAACACCGTATTCTTCCTGGCGACCACCCGGACCATGGACGGCGCGGACATTCCCCTGGGGAGAAAAATGACCTTCTCTCTGGGCTGTTTCCTCTCCGGCAAACAGGCGCTGGAGGGCGCGGCGATTCCCTTGGAGCTGTCGGACTACGCCGCGGAGGCGGAGACGGCGGAGGGCCTTTATCGCGGCGGCGGAAACCTGGAGCTATTAGACTCCGTATCCATGCTCCGGCCCGGCGCAGTCCTGGCGGAACCGGCCCCCGGCCTTACCGTCACCGCCGCCGGATACGCGGATGGGCTTTTCCACGTCCAGCTCTGCCAGGGCGACGCCGGGGAATTGGACAACCACGGCTTTCTATGGCTGGAGAACGGCGAGGGAGAGCGTCTGGAGGATCTTGCTGTCGTCTATTTCGCGGATTTCTCAAAAGAGGACGTCCGGCTGGATTATCAGGAGTTTGTCTTTGACGTTTCCCCAGAGGAACTGGCAAACTATACGCTCCACGGTGACTTTTGGACCGCCGCCGCCCGGATTGACGGGGATTGGCGGATTACCTTCCCCCTGGAAAACGCCGGGTAAAACGCTCCCAGTTCCAGAATAAAAAGTAACCGCCCCAGGCCATGCGCTTTGCATAGCCTGGGGCGGTTTCTATCTTGGGGGAGTCTCAGTCCAGCGGCTTCATCGTGGGGAACAAAATCACGTCCCGGATGGTATCCGCCCCGGTCAGCAGCATGACGCAGCGGTCGATGCCCATGCCCATGCCCCCGGTAGGCGGCATGCCGTACTCCAGGGCCGTCAGGAAATCCTCGTCCAGCATCTCCGTCTCGTCGTCTCCCCGGTCCCGGAGCTCCGCCTGCTTCTCGAAGCGGCGGCGCTGGTCAATGGGGTCGTTCAGCTCGGAGTAGGCGTTGGCCAGTTCGCTGTGGCAAACGAAGAGCTCAAAGCGCTCCGTCAGCCGGGGATCCTCCGGGCTCCGTTTCGTCAGCGGGGAGACCTCCACCGGGTACATGGTGATGAAGGTGGGCTGAATCAGCTTTTCCTCCACCTTCTGGTCAAAGCAGGCGTAGAGGGCGTTGCCCCAGGTTTTGTCCGCCGTCTCCGCCAGCTCCACGCCAATGGCTTTTGCGGCGGCCACGGCTTTCGCGTCGTCCGAGACGGCGGCAAAGTCCACCCCGGCGTACTCCCGCACAGCGTCTACCATGGTCAGCCGCCGCCAGCCGGGGGTCAGGTCCAGCTGCTGGCCCAGCCACTCCACCTGGTAGCTCCCCAAAATCTCCTTAGCCGCGCCGGAGAGGATGCCCTCGGCGATGTCCATCATGCCGTGGAAATCGGTGTAGGCCTGGTACAGCTCCACGGTGGTAAACTCCGGGTTGTGCTTGGGGTCCATGCCCTCGTTGCGGAAGATGCGGCCAATCTCATACACCCGGTCCATGCCGCCCACAATCAGCCTTTTCAAAGGCAGCTCCGTGGCGATGCGCATATACATGTCGATGTCCAGGGTGTTGTGGTGGGTGACGAAGGGCCGGGCCGCCGCGCCTCCCGCCAGGGTATTCAGCACGGGGGTCTCCACCTCGATGTAGCCCATATCGTCCAGATAGCGGCGCATGAACTGAATAAATTTGGACCGGATGAGGAAGTTGCTCTTCACGTCCGGATTCACCATCAGGTCCACGTAGCGCTGGCGGTAGCGCAGCTCCTTGTCCTGGAGGCCGTGGAACTTCTCCGGCAGGGGCAGCAGGGACTTAGAGAGCAGGGTGATGTTCTTCGCCCGGACGCTCATCTCTCCCCGCTGGGTGCGGAAGACCTCGCCGTCCACGCCCACGATGTCCCCGATATCAAACTTTTTGAACTTCTTATAAACCGCCTCGTCCATTTCATCCTGCCGGGCGTAGAGCTGGATGCGGCCGTCCTTGTCCTGCAGGTCGCAGAAGCTGACCTTGCCCATGCCCCGCTTGCTCATGAGGCGGCCCGCGATTTTGACCGGTTTGCCCTCCATGGCGTCGAAATTTTCCTTAATCTGCCGGGACGTGGCGTCCCAGTCGAAGCGGGTCAGCTGAAAGGGGTCTTCCCCGGCGGCCTGAAGCTCCGCCAGCTTCTCCCGGCGGACCTTGGTCTGCTCGCTCAGGTCCGGCTCGGGCTTCTTCATTTGTTCAGCCATGCTCTTTCTCCTTCCTGAACAGCGGCTCAGCGCTCGATTTTCAGCACCTTGTAGCGGATGTTTCCCCGGGGCGCCTCCACCACGGCGGTCTCCCCTTCCTTCTTGCCAATGAGGGCCTTACCAAAGGGGGACTCCTCGGAAATAATGCCGTGCATAGGGTCGGACTCCTGAGAGCCCACGATGGTGTAGGGCGTGGGCAGGGCCTTGCCGTCGGGGCCTTCCACCGTTACCTTGCAGCCGATGGCCACCACGTCGGTGCTGCTGCTTTCGTCCACAATGACGGCATGCTGCAAAATTTCCTCCACCTCGGCGATGTGGGAATAGAGCTTGCCCTGTTCATTTTTGGCCTCGTCGTACTCGCTGTTTTCGCTGAGGTCGCCGAAGCCCCGGGCCACCTTAATCTGCTCCGCCACCTCGTCGGACCGGGTGGTTTTTAGGTAATTCAGCTCCTCCTGCAGCTCGTCGTAACGGGCCTGACTCATCTTGTATTCTTTTGCCATGTCGGACAGTTCCTTTCTTCTCAATATGCTTTACCCGGAGGAAATGTTCCCCAGGACGCAATTTTACAAGATGATATTATATAGAAGGAGTTCCGGAATGTCAAGCCTTACCCCATTCCCAGGGCAATCTGCTCCCGCTTCAGCGCGCCCGCCTCCCGGAGGACCGCCAGAAGCTGCCCCCGGTCCGCCCCCTCCGGCAGAGCCTCTTCCATGCTTGGCGGCAGCATCAGGGGCGGCAGGGCCTGGTTTTCATCGTAGAGCCGCAGGGCTACGGGATTTTTCCGGGACAGGTCTGTCCGCGGGTCGAAGAGGACCAGGGCTTCCGCCCCTTCCAACTGGTCCTTGGACGGGCCCAGCAGCAAAGACACGCCGTACTCCCGCCGGAGCTGGCGGCAGAGCTCCTCCCCGCCGTAGGGCAGGTCCAGCAGCACGTAACGATGGCGGAGGCACAGTTCCGTCACCGTCCGCACCACCTCCCCCGTCAGGGCCGCCGCGGCGACAGCCACCCGGGCCCCCGCCACCGGCTGGTCCTTGGCCGCCAGTCCCGCCCGGACCCAGTCCGCCGCCACCGACCGCCGGAGGGCCAGGGTGGACACGGGCCGCAGACCGCATTTTGCCAGCTCCTCCCGGAACGGAAAGTCTTCCGGCAGCACAACCTGGGTTACGCCCCGCTTCCGCAGCCTCTTCCCCGCCGCCACACAGCGGCGGCGGAGAATCGCCATGTGGGGGCTCTTGGCGACCTCCGCCTGTAAAAACCGCATCCGCAGGATGTGCCGTTCCTCCAGCCGGACGCTTTTTTGTCCCTTCCCGGGCTCCGCCCAGGCGAAATAACCTACCATAAAACACTACCTCCCGCCCCATGATATGGGACGGGAGGCTGAATTATGCGCTGTTAATCGCTGAGAGTATAGCCGGTCAAGTAGCCTTTTTTCGGCTCCGCCCCGTCGCTCAGCGGATTGATAATCGTGTTGTTTTCCTTGATTTCAAAATGGAGGTGGGGTCCGGTAGAATTGCCCGTGGACCCGGTAATCCCCAGCACGTCGCCCTGCTTCACCTGCTGGCCCACGCTGACCTTCCGGCTGCTCATATGCCCGTAGAGAGTGGTGTTGCCGGGACCGTGATAAACCACCACATAATTTCCGTAGGACTTGGAGTATTCGGAGATGATGACCTGCCCCGACTTGGCGGCGTAGATGCTGCTGTTGTAGCCTACCCGGCCGATGTCGGTCCCCTTGTGGTTCGTGGAGCCGATGCCTCCGGGAGAGGCCCGGCCGCCCACGGTGGAGGTGACGTAGTGGCTGTTCACCGGCCAGATGTACCCGCCGGGGTTGGACGTGGGGCCGGACTGGCCCGCCGCGGCCCGCCGGGCCGCTTCCTCCTCCTCCATCTTCTTAATCAGAGCCTTGATGCGGGCCTGGACCGCCTCTTCCTCTTCGGAGAGGTCGTCCAGGGCGTCCTCCTGCTCCTGCTGCTGCTGGCGGAGCTTGGCAACCAGAGCGTTGGCCACATCCCGCTGAGAATCCAGGTCCCGCTTTTTGCCCTCCAGCTCCGCCTTGGCCTCCTCGGAGGCGGCTTTCTGTCCCTCCAGCTCCGCCTTCTTTTCGGCGGTGACAGCCTGGAGGGTTTTCAGGTCGTCGATGACCCGCTGGTCGTATTCCATGATTTCGTTGACCACGTCCAGCCGACCCAGGAGGTCCGAAAAGCTGCCGGCTCGGAAGAGGACAGACCAATATTCCACCTTCCCCTGTTCCTCCATGGCCCGGACCCGCTTGCAGAAAAGCTCGTACTGGGCCTCTTCCTTGGCCTCGGCCTCCGCCAGCTCCGCCGCCGTCTGAGCAATCAGATCCTCGTAGGTGGCGATCTCCTCTTCCTTGTTTCCAATCTCCTGTTCCGTCACGCTGATCTGACCATCCAGGAGGCGTTTGCGCTCCATGGTATTGCTGATGTCCGAGGACAGCTTGTCGATTTGGGCCTGGATGTCCTTTTTCTCCTGGGCCAGGTCCTTGGCGTCGCTTTTCAGCGCGTCGATATCCGCCTGGGTCACCGCAGCGGCGGCGGGAGCCAGGTCCGCCAGAACCAGGCACAGCGCCAGCATCAGGAGCGGGAGAGACCGGAGGAGGAACCGTTTGCAGTTTCGCTTCATGCCGCCCTCCTCAAACCTGTAAGTACTTCCGAATGGCGGAGAGGCTGCCCCCCACGCCGATGAAGATGCCCGCGCCCGCGAAGAAACCGGCCACCGGGGCCCACAACTCCTTGAACGGAATCACCTCGATGAGCTGCAAAGCGTCGTTGCTGCTGACCCCCCGGGCCACGGCCTCGTAGAATCCCCACTGCATCAGGAAGGCGATGGAGGCCCCCAGGAAGCCCATTAAAAAGCCCTCGTAGACAAAGGGCCAGCGGATGAAGCCGTTGGTGGCGCCCACCATCCGCATGATGGCGATTTCCTCCCGCCGGTCGAACGTGGTGAGGCGGATCGTGTTGGAGATAATGAACACGGACACCACGAACAAAATGGCGATCAAGGCTACACAAACCACCGTGGCCACATTGCGGATGGTGATAAAGCCCCCGGCCACCTCCTCGGAGGCGTTGACCCTGGCTATGCCGTCCACCGCGTCCACCGCCGCCCTGGTCTGAGAGATACGCTCCAGATCCAGAACCTTGATGGAAAAGCGGTCTCTTAAAATGTTGGGGTCCAGGCCCTGGAAGATCTCCTCGTCGGGGTACTGCTCCACAAAGCGCTCCATGGCCTGCTGGCGGCTGATAAAGGACACGGAAGCCACATTGGGAATGGCCGCCAGCTTCTTCTGGAGACCGGCGGTATCCGTGAAATCCTCCTCCACAAAGGCCAGCATCTCGTTCTCCCGTTCCAGATCCTCCAGGAGCCCGTTGGCGTTCACCGCCACCAGGGTGAACGTGCCCATGATGAGGAGACAGGCCACCGTAATGCCGATAGCCGCGAAGCTCATGAAGCCGTGGCTGAACATGTTGGAGACGCCCTCATGGATGAAATATCCGAAATTGTGTTTAGACATGGATGCGTCCTCCCACATAGCCGCCGACGCTGTCATTGACCACCCGGCCGGAATCAATGGTGACCACCCGCTTGCCGAAGTGATCCACCAGGTCCTTCTCGTGGGTCACCACCACCATGGTGGTACCCAGCTCGTTGATTTTCACCAGCAGGTCCATCAGCTCCAGGGACCGCTCCGGGTCCAGGTTGCCCGTGGGCTCGTCGGCGATGATGGTGGCCGGGTTGTTCACCAGGGCCCGGGCGATGGCCACTCGCTGCTGTTCCCCGCCGGAGAGCTCGTCCGGGTAGCTGTAGGCCTTCTTCTCCAGGCCCACCAGCTCCAGCACGTAGGGAATGCGCTTCCGGCTCTCCTTGGCGGAGGCGCCCACGGCCCGCATGACGAAGGCCAGGTTGTCGTATACCGTCTTCTTCTCGATGAGGCGGAAATCCTGGAAGATAACTCCCAGGGTCCGGCGCATCAGGGGAATCTGCCGCTCGGAGATGTTCCGGGTGGAAAAGCCGTTGACCCGGACCCGGCCGGCGTTGGGCTCCACCTCGCCGGTAAGCAGCTTGATGATGGTGGACTTGCCGGAGCCGGAGGGGCCCACCAGGAAGACGAACTCGCCGGGATCGATCCGCAGGGAGATTCCCCGGATGGCCTTGGTCCCGTTGTCGTATTCCATTTCCACGTCCTTCAGTTCAATGAGGGCGCTTTCTGATTCTAGCATAGGGGCACCTCCAATTGGCGTCGAAAGCTGGGGACTGCATAGGCGGTCGACATAATTCGGATGTTATTGTAGCATAAACGACGAGGTCCGTCAATGCGGGGAACCTTGAAAAGGCAAGAAAACTACTGCCCCAGTTTGGCATGGGGGCCGGCGCTTGTCAAGGGCGAATTAAAAAACGCCCCGCCGGGCACTTACATCGGCTTTAGATTTCTGTTGAGCCTGTCCACAATCCAAGCAAGCCGCCTTTCCCGCCCGGCATCCGTCTTCGCGTCCAAATAGGCCCGCGTATAGGTCTTCTTTACGGACAAGGACATGGCTTGAAAATTCGCCCAGGCGGACTCGTGTCCCTCCAGCAGCGCGGACAGGCTGCCGATCTCTTCCGCCGTGACCGCCGCCGGTTTCGGCGCGTCCCACCGGCCGTTTTTCCGGGCCTCCCGGATTTTCTCTCTGCCAAACTCCGTCATAAGGCCCCGTTCTTCCAAGTCTTTCGCCAGTGCCTTGTTCTTCTCCGACCACTTGCTCTTCTCCCGGCGCATGGAAAAATATTTCTTGTAGGTTCTCTCGTCAATGCTTTGCATCTGTCCATCTATCCAGCCAAAACAAAGGGCCTCTTCCAGGGCTTCCCCCGCTTTGATCGTCTCCGGCCCGCCCACCTTGCCGAACAGGAGCCAGACGCCGCCGCTGGACCTGCAGTTCTCATAGAGCCAGTTCCGAAACGCTTCCCTGCTGGAAAATTCCAAGACCTCGCTCATGGCGGCTCCCTCCTTTTCTCCATATATCGAGTCTTCATGATATTCCCCCGGCCTTACCGTCTCCAGCATTACCGGCGGAAAAAAGCGGCGGACCTCTGTCCGCCGCTCCGGTCTCAGGTTCAGGAATCGATGCCCCGGGATGTCAGGTATTTTTTGACCATCAGCGCCACCTTGAAGGTGATGGCGTCGTCGAACTCCCGCAGGTCCAGGCCCGTCAGCTTCTTGATCTTCTCCAGACGGTAAACCAGGGTATTCCGGTGGACAAAGAGCTTTCGGGCCGTCTCCGAGACGTTCAGGTTATTCTCGAAGAAGCGGTGGATGGTAAAGAGGGTCTCCTTGTCCAAAGCGTCGATGGGGTTCTTTTTAAAGACCTCCTGGAGGAACATCTCGCAGAGCGTAGTGGGAAGCTGGTAGATCAGGCGGCCAATGCCCAGGTTTTCATAGTTGATGACATATTTTTCCGTGTCAAAGACCTTGCCCACGTCGATGGAGATCTGGGCTTCCTTATAGGACTTGGCCAGGTCCCGCAGGTGGGTGGCGATGGTGCCGATGCCCACGACGACGGTGCTTTCCGTGCCGGAGCGAAGGCTTTCTTCAATAGAAGAGGCAATTTTATTCAGCTCCCGGAAACCCGCTCCCTCAGGCATCTGCCGGACCAGCACCACGTCCCCGTCGCCGATGTTCAGCACGAAGTCGTTCTGCCGGTCGGGGAACATGGCCTGCACCACGTCGGTGGGAACGGACTCTCCCTTCTTCAGCGCCCGGACCACAAAGACGCCCCGGGCCACGTCGGCGGTGACCCGCAGTTCCTTGGCCCGCATATAGATATCGCCCAGCATAATGTTATCTGAGATAATATCCTTGATAAAAGATCCCCGGTCATGCTTTTCTTCATAATAGGCCTTGGCGGCGTTCAGCGCCACCGTGGCCACGGAGCACACCGCCTTGCTCACGTCGTTCTCCCCAAAGGCGAAGGCCGCGTAATCGAATTGGTTTCCCCAGCCGTTCAAAGCCTTAAAGGTCTTCCCGTCGGAGGAAATCAAGGCTCCGGCGGCATTGTTCACCACCGGGACATACTCTGTCCACCGCTGACCAATCAGGGAGAGCTCGCTGCAGGCAATGACCACACCTTCCCCATCAATGACACCGATTGTGCGGTCCGTGTTTTCCTTTAACTGCAATACTACATTTTGATAAATTCTTCCAGACATGGCCGTCCTCCTCACCTAAAATACCGGGGAAGCATAAATACCATTTTTTTTAACATCTCTATTATATCGTCAAGTTTACCAAATTGCAAGATGTTTTTTCTTTTTTCAACAAAAAACTCATTCCCTTTTTGGTAAGTATTCGGGCTTTTTCTCAGAACTACACAAGGACACGGAGCTCTGCAATCTCCTCCTCGGTCAAAAAGCGAAAGGCCCCCCGGGAAAGCCCCCGGTCCAAGGGCAGATTTCCCATCTTTATCCGCTCCAGGTAGGTCACCGGCTTCCCTCTGGCCGCCAGCATGCGCTTCACCTGGTGAAATTTTCCCTCCCGGAGGGTAACCTGGGCCTCGCTCTCCTCCCCTGCCGCGAGAATTTCCAGCCCGGCGGGAAGACACTGCAGTCCGTCCTCCAGGGACATTCCGGCGGCAAAGGCCCGGCGGTCCTCCTCCGTAAGCCGTCCCACCGTCCGGACGTAGTAGACCTTGTCCACATGCCGCTTCGGGGACAGCAGGGCGTGGGCCAGGCCGCCCTCGTTGGTCAGCAGCAGCAGACCCTCGGTATCCTTGTCCAGGCGGCCCACGGGAAAGAGCTCCTGCCTCCGGAGCTCCCGGGGCAGCAGGTCCAGCACCGTCTTTCCCCTGCCGTCCTCTGTGGCGGAGAGGTAGCCCGCCGGCTTGTTCAGCATAATCCAGGTATAGCGGCGGTAGAACAGCGCCTCGCCGTTTACGAAAATCCTCGCCGCCTCCGGATCAAACTTTTCCTCCACCGAACAGACGGCGCGGCCGTCCACCGTTACCAGTCCCAGGCGGGCCAGTTCCTTTGCCTCCCTGCGGGACCACTTTCCTGTGGAGGCGATGATTTTGTCCAGCCGCTGCTGTTCCATAGCGCTCCTCCTTCCGGCCCCTTTCCCCGGGGCCCGGCGATTGCTTGTTTGATTGTAGCATATTTTTATGGAAAAATGAATAAGGAACTGTCAGGAGGGATCGACATGTTAATTTGGACCGCAAAATTTTCCCGAAAGAGAGCCGTGGCCGCCGTCGTCCTCATGGGCGTGGTCATGGCGGCGCTGATCGTCTTAATGGGCCGGTCTCCGGAGGAACCGGAGATTTCCCTGCCCAAGCTCACCACCAACGAAGAGCGGGTGGCCTATCTTCAGTCCCTGGGCTGGGAGGTGGAACCGGAGCCCATTGAAACTCTGCAATTTCTGCTGCCCGCGGAGCTTGAAGAGCCCTACCGCTCCTACAATGAGCTTCAGCTCAGCCAGGGCTTCGACCTGGCGGGATGCTGCGGCAAGCAGGTGAGCCGCTGTACCTACACCGTAACGAATTATCCGGGCCGGCCCGACGGCGTCCAGGCAAACCTCTACATCTGCGAGGACACGCCGGTGGCCGGGGACGTCTGCTCTTCCGGAGCCAAGGGGTTCCAGGAACCGCTGCTCCGGCCGGAAGAATGAGAAAAAGGACTGCCGCAAAATACGGCAGTCCTTTTTATGCACGGGAAATTACTCAGCGATGTCGGTGACAGCGCCGGAGCCAACGGTGCGGCCGCCCTCGCGGATAGCGAAGCGGAGGCCCTTCTCGATGGCGATGGGGGTGATCAGTTCCACGGACATCTCGACGTTATCGCCGGGCATGCACATCTCGGTGCCCTCGGGCAGGGAGATGACGCCGGTCACGTCGGTGGTGCGGAAGTAGAACTGGGGACGATAGTTGTTGAAGAAGGGGGTGTGACGGCCGCCCTCGTCCTTGGACAGGACGTAGACCTGACCCTTGAACTTGGTGTGGGGGTTGATGGACTTGGGCTTCGCCAGAACCTGGCCGCGCTCAATTCCGTTGCGGTCGATACCGCGGAGCAGAACGCCGATGTTGTCTCCGGCCTCAGCGAAGTCCAGCAGCTTGTGGAACATCTCGATTCCGGTAACAACGGTCTTCTTGGTCTCGTCGGCAAGGCCCACGATCTCAACTTCCTCGCTCAGCTTCAGCTGGCCGCGCTCCACACGGCCGGTGGCGACGGTGCCGCGGCCGGAGATGGTGAACACGTCCTCGACGGGCATCAGGAAGGGCA